>NZ_JBITXM010000011.1:0-415570 GCF_044544705.1 Streptomyces sp. NPDC053541 | reverse complement strand
GCGCGCGGTCTCCTGCGGAGACACGACGCGGAGTGACTGCGTCACTCCCAGGGGGACCGCGGC
Organism: Streptomyces sp. NPDC053541; assembly: GCF_044544705.1. Classification (NCBI taxonomy): domain Bacteria; kingdom Bacillati; phylum Actinomycetota; class Actinomycetes; order Kitasatosporales; family Streptomycetaceae; genus Streptomyces; species Streptomyces sp. NPDC053541. The sequence continues at coordinate 415,507 of NZ_JBITXM010000011.1, read as the reverse complement.
GCTGCGCGCCGCCGGGCAGAGTGGTCCCGGTGGGCAGTCACCTGCGGTGACTGCGGGGTGGTGCGGGTCGGCTCGGGTCCGTGGGGGCCGACTGGTGGTGGTGCGGGCCGCGTGCACGGTTTCCGGTCTTCTGTTTTGGCTGGCCAGGAGGGGGTTTGACGGGGTGTCGGTCCGGATACCGGGCTCGGCGGCCCCTGCGGGGCCTCCGGAGTTCCGGGTCCTCCGGTCGCGCTGCGCGCTCCCTCACCACCACAGTATGCACACGCCCGGAAACACCGTCCAGCCGCCGGCCCCTCCCACAACACACTACCCACCGTCACACAGGCACCCCGACCCACACAGCAGGTGGTCTACACCAAAAAGACGCAACAAGAGGGGTGGGGGAGGGCCGCGAGCATCGAACAACGGAACCGAGCCAAATACCAAAACCGAATACCCTCCTGAATGCCTCTCAATACCGAAAACGAATACCCGACAAGCCCCAACGCTCCTCCCCCAAAACCCACCTGAACACTCCTCAAAAAGGGTCAGAGCACCTGTTCCAGGGAAAGGAGACGACGGCACCCGACTTATAGGAGGGTGCCGTTCAGGGCGCGGCGGTCGCCGGTGAGTGCGTAGCGGCGGGCGGCGAGGCCGTATTCGAGGGGCTCGCCGACATCGTCACACAGCAGGGCGACGATGTCGGTGGCTTGGGCGTCGGAGAGGTAGGCCGGGGCGATTTCGAGCATCAGCTCGCCGATCTCGTGAGCGCACGCGACGAGCTGGTCGCCGAGGCGCCGTCGTGCGGCGGCGGCCGGGTCCATCGGCGGTTCGGTGGGCGCCGGAGGGGCGGTGCGGGCGACGTCCAGGAGCCGGTACGCTCGCGCGGGAGATACCGAGCTCCGAAGCGCAGTAAGACTCCCACGACGTGTGGCCCAGCGGTTCCCAGATCCGGGCGGCGTGCACGTCGCGGACCCGGACGTCGTCCATCGCCTGGTGCAGCCTGATCGTCATCGCGCGGCGACGCCGGGACCAGCTCGGCGTCGCCCTGGTCGTGCTCGCCCATACCTCCATCGTCCTCCTCGCCGACGGGCGGGCCGGGGCGCTGCCGAGCAGGAACGCGGCTGCGCCCCGGCCGGGCTGCCGACGCCGCAGTTCTGACCCGCGGCGTCGGTCACACGCGCGGGACGGGCGGGGGTTTCGGGGTCTTTTCCCAGGTAAGCGCGTGTGACTGCTCCTCATGTGACTGGCTATGTGACGGTGGCGAGCCCATCCGCGGACGGTCGGCCGCCTGCCCGACGGGCCGCGGGGTGGGAGATGCAGCCCCGCCCCAGCGCGCCCCCGGCCCGCTGCGTCGTGGAGCGCCCGCCCTGGGGTGAGGGGGCGGGCGGGGAGGGGCGTACAAGGGTCTGTGGACGCTCACGTAATTCCCCAGCCAGAAGTTCACGATCTTCCCCAGGGGAATCCCGGAGTCCGCACCGTGGGCGCCGGTCGGCCATGCCCGTCGGACCCGCCTCCGGACGAAAACTCCGGTCGATCACAGGTCTCTTCCGCTCTCGAGCACGGCCAGTTCTTCGGGCGTGCCGTCGAACGCGGGCCCGCAGTCGGGCGGCAGTCGCTCCACGACCATCGCGATTGCCTCCTGCGCTGTATCAGCCCTCCCGACCTTCTGAGTCCGCGAAGGTCCCTCGACGTAGTACGGCCCGGCGTGACCCGGGCCGGCTGCTGTCGGGCCGACGTAGGGAACGTCCCATGTCCAACTCTGCTCAGTGCAGCGACTGAAGTGCAGCTCCCACATCCCCACCCAGGGGAAGAGCTGCCTTAGCCGCGGCTCGGCGTATGCCGCCACAACCAACTCAGCGCTCACCTGATCGGAGTCGAGCAGCTCCCGCCATGCCACTTCCACTTTGTCTGCATGTGACGCACTCGTTGTCATGTTCGAACTCTCCATTGCAGCCATGTTGGGTCGGTGCGATGAGACCCATCGTCCAGCCGTCTGAGCCGTACACCGAGCTGCCGTCCGGACAGGGGTGGGCAATTTGGTGAAGCCGAAGGTGCGACTCGTGGGAATTACTTGAGCGTCGACAGGTTAGGCTCCGATGCCGACCGAGGAGACGTACGCGTAGGCGTTGTAGTCCGAGTCGAGGTCGCTGATGACGTCGTCCCAGATCTCGTCCACCAGGTCCTCGTTCTGGTCGGCGTAGGCGTCGATCAGGTCGCTCCACACGTAGCGGACGGTGATGGAGCGCTGGGACAGGCCGGGTCGGCGGAACCGCTCGTCCACCTGGGTCTGATCGACCGGGTAGATCTCCATCCGGCGGCCGCGGCCGTCGTTGTCGAGGTGCCGCTTGAGCCAGCCGGAGCGGATCAGGTTCTCGCGCCGGCGCGACCAGTAGGCGGAGTCGATGCGCTGGAGGTTCGCCTTCGAGGGCTTGGACTTGCCCTTCATCCACGAGCGGATGGTGCGGTCCGAGACGCCCTGCTGCTTCAGCGCCTCGCGGCCGGCGGTGCTGTCGAGGTAGCGCAGCCGGGCGGAAAGACCGCGCTTGGACGTGACCGGCGAGGAAATGCCCGACGAGTAGACAATCCGGTTCAGTTCCATGATCAGGGCTTCACCGCCCTTCATACCGCGGGTGTTGAACTTCCCGAATTCGCCCCATCGGGACCACAGATCTGGAGATCCGGCCATCAGCGCTTACCCCCCAGAACGTAAGTGTCCTTTTCCTTGACCTGGTTCAGGTCAAGGCCTTCGGGAAATACCGTGCGCCAGTCTCCGGCGACGTGGAGTTCGTCGGTTCCGGAGATCTCCACGATCTGGAGTCCGGCGCGGTGTGCCTTGTTGGCTTTCATCCAAAGGTTCGCGAAGGCCTTTGCTCGGATGATGTGCATCCAGTCCGGACGGCGCAGTTCGCGGTTCGCGCTGGATTCGCCGATGGTGGACACGAATTTAGAATACATGGCCTTCACATAGGCCACGGTCAATTCGTCGCCCTGGGCAAGGGCGGTTTTCCGGGTCTCTGCGAGGGCTCGGCGGAGTTTCTCCAACAGGGCTTCCGTGGCACCGGAGACGAGCGAGCGGTGGATGACCGGGGCGTCGGAGAGGTCCTGGCGGGCGCAGTCGAGCAGCAGGCGGAGCGTGGACTCGCTGACCCACAACTCCCCCGGCTCCATGCGGTTGCCGAGCGGGTTGGGCAGGTTGGGGTGGTCCCATTCGGGTGGGGTGATGAGGTGGACGCCGGACTTCTTGGGGTCGTGGGCGCCGCTGGTGTCCTCGCGTAGTTGGCCGATCGGTAGCCAGCATTTGAGGGCGGACAGGTAGGCGGCGTTCATGTCGAGTGCGGTGACCTCGATCCGCTCGCCCTTCTTCGCCGCCCGGAAAAGCTCCGGGTTGCGCCACTTCGGCCGGCCCTCCCAGATCTCGTCCGCGCCCTTCTGTGACCGCTTGCGGAGGATGTCCTGGGTGGGGGGGAACTCGGAGTGCTCGTAGCGGCCGCCGACCCGGGAGGCCTTCAGCAGCGCCATCACGTCCGGGATCGCGGCTTTGATGAGCAGGGCCTGGGCCGCCTCCACGTCGCCGCCGCACTCGTCCAGGACCTCGCGCGCCCGGTCGGTGATCTGCTCGACCAGCGTCCCGGAGGCGTATCCCGGAGCACTGCGGTGCGGCCGGGATGTCGGCGCGGGCGTCGGCGCCGGGGGCGGGGCCACGGCGGGTTCGGGCTCGAGGTCGGGCGCAGCAGCCGGCGCCGGGGGCGGTGTCTCCACTGCAGGTTCGGGCGGGGGTGGCGTGGTTGCGGTGGCGACGGCCTGGGCGCACTCGTCGGCGCTCAGGTGCTGCGGGAAGCCGTCCAGTTCGTCGCCGGCAGGCTGCCCGCACAGCACGCACGGTCGCAGTGTCACCGCGGGAGCGGGCGCTGCGCTGGAGGGAGAGGCAGTGCCGGCCGGGAGGGGTGCCGTGGGCGCGAGGGGCGGCTGTGCGGCCGGCGCGGGTGCGGGGGTGTCGGCGGGGCGCAGGCTTGGGATCGCGCCGTGGAGTACGCCGACCGCGTGGGTAGGCCCGGCCAGCAGGTCCAGGACGTGCAGGCGGTAGTGGGCGGCGAGCAGGTCGACGTCGTCCAGGCCCCAGTGTTGTTTGCCGGATTGCTTGCGGGAGACCTGTGCTTGGGACTGTCCGAGCCCGGCGGCCAGATCGTTCTGGCGCTCGCCGGTCCGGGTCATCAACGCGGCAACGGTGAGTCTGAGGAGTTCCTCGGTACCCATCATGATGCAACCCTAGCATGGAAATGCAGTTTTAGTATAAGTCATGCGGAAGGTGACTCTCGTACGCATGTCTTCGGGGGTGGCCGAGACGGGCCCGCCGGCCAGGCGGACGCGGCCCCCCAGCGGCACCACGAAACGGCCCGGAGCCTCGATGCCCTGCTTTCGCACAACGCCCAGAGCTTCGAGGACGCGCGCGCCGCGCAGGCGCACCGGCCCACGGTCGCATCACCGACCACCGGGCCGGACCCGCGACTGGCGCTCATCCACCGACACCGCTCTTCAGGTCCGGGGGTGCGCCGATGTCCGCACCTTCAGTCTCGGTTGGGTGTTGTCCTCCGCCGGCGGCCACTGTCAGGGCCGCCTGGCACGATCGTGGCATGGACTACTGGCCCTACCCGCCGGCCGAGGCGGACCCCTTCGACAGCATGCGCACCGAGACGCAGTACATGGTTTTCGGTGGCGACCGCCTCGTCGGCGTTCACCGAGTCGGCACTGTCCGATGCCCCTGACCTGTACCGGTGGATCCCCATGGGCTACAAGATCCTCCGGAGGGCCCAGAAGGTGGCGGTCCACCGGCACGGCGATCTCGTACGGGAGTGGCCACGGTCCGATACCGCGATCCCCGTGTCGACCCCGTCGACCAGCCGATCGGCGAGACGCTGTACCTCGATAACTGGAAGCGAAGCGTGTGCGGATACCGCGTCCTGACGTCACCGAGCACCATGACCGTCGCCGCGGACGCCTACGACTACCCTGCGGCGACCGAGCTGGCCCGCACGGCATCGCGCGCGGAAGGACACGCGCTGGTGGTGTACCTGTACGACGCCGAGAACTGGCACTGACGACCGCGCCTGTTCCGGCCGGGCGGCTGCCAGCCGCGAAGGGCACGGTCACACACGTCCGCGACATGACGGCGGTAGGTACGCAGGGACGTGCCGACACGTGCCGGGTGGTCCGGGGGGGGCGGCTGTGGCTCTGTGAAGAGGCTCTGGCACAACTTCTGTGATGCCGCCACTCTGAGTGACAGACGGACTCCTTCGAGCCGTCCGCGAAGTCGCCCGAAAATGGTCCGTGGACCAGGCGGTGGGGCTGACAGTTCGGGGCCGTGGAAGAGGTTGCGCTCCGACTGAAGGAGCTGTTGTTCCCGTCGATCCCGGACGCCGCGGTGCTGTCGGTGGACGTAGACATCGAGATAGTGCGCGTTGACGCCCAGAGCATCGCGGACGGCGCTGTGTGTCCAGTTTGCGGAGTCTGGTCGAACCGAGTTCATGGTTCCTATCTGCGGTTTCCCGCTGATGTACCGAGCGGTGGCCGAAGCGTTGTCCTCCAGCTGAGAGTCCGCCGGTTCACCTGCGAGAACTCGGGCTGCGCACGCCGTACCTTCGTCGAGCAGATACCTGGCCTGACGCGCCGGCACGGTCAGCGGACCGAGCGGTTGCGCTCCACCTTGGCCGCGGTCGGTCTGGCACTCGCAGGCCGGGCCGGAGCCGGCTTCGCCCATCCGTCAGCCGCAGCACGGTGCTCCGGCTGGTCGACGCACTTCCCGAACCTGAGGTAGCCGCGCCGCGGGTGGTCGGCGTCGACGAGTACGCCACCCGCAAGGGCCGCCACTACGGCACCGTCCTCGTCGACATCGAGACCCGCCGCCCCGTCGACCTGTTGCCGAACCGGGAGGCTTCCAGCCTGGCGGCCTGGCTCGCCGACCGGCCAGGCGTTGAGGTCGTTTGCCGGGACCGGGCGCCGTTCTTCGCCGAAGGCGCCGCCGTCGGCGCCCCGCAGGCCGTCCAGGTCGCGGACCGGTGGCACCTCTGGCACAACCTGAGCGAGGCCGCCGAGCGGGCAGTTTCCCAGCACCGCCACTGCCTGCGAGCCCTTGTCCCTGAGACCCCGGAACCCGACCCTGCCTCCGTCCAGGAAGAAACACCGTCCGATTCACCGTGGCCGACCGGGCACCGGTTCGCCGACCGCACCAGGGCCCGGCATGCCGCCGTCCACGCACTCCTGGAGGCTGGACACAGCCTGCGGTCGGTCCAGCGGCAGCTCGGCATGGCCTGGCACACCGTCAAACGGTTCGCCGACGCCTCGAAGCCGGAGGATCTGTTCACCGGCCAGTGGCAGGACCGGCCCTCGGTCCTCGATGACTACAAGTCCCACCTGGACGACCGCTGGAACGAGGGCTTCACCAACGCGTGGAAACTGTGGGAGGAGATCGTGCCGCTCGGTTATAAGGGCAGCTACCAGCGTGTCCGCGCCTACCTGCACAAGAAACGAACTTCACCGCGACCGGTGAGCGCCCGGCCGCCATCACCCCGAACGGTCTCCGGATGGATCCTCCGCCGCCCAGAAACCCTCAGCGAGCCCGAACAACTCCAGCTCAAGACCATCCGCACCCAGTGCCCCGAGCTCGACGCCCTGACCCGCCACGTCCGATCCTTCGCGACCATGCTCACCGACCGGCATGGCGAACGTCTTCCGGAGTGGCTCGACGCAGTTCGACAGGACGACCTGCCCAGCCTCCACACCCTCGCCGCCGGCATCGACCGCGACCTCAACGCCGTCATCGCCGGCCTGACCCTGCCCTGGAGCTCGGGCGCAGTGGAAGGCCACGTCAACCGCATCATTATGTGGAATCTGATTTGTCAAGATCATTGGCAGTGCCAACGACTGCTGGCCCGCAGTTGGTGGGAAGGTGGATGAGGACCAAGGCAACAGCGTCACGCGGGTTGTCAGTCTCTCCGATGTCCGCCGGTCCGTGCGGCGAGCGGGTCTTCCACCAGGTGACGCGGTACTTCCCGTCCACGGGAGTAATCACTGGAACGTCGTGGGTGTAGGGGAACCCGGTGCAGCGGCTGAAGTTCAGCGTCCGGTGGCTGTGGAAGGGGAACAGGGCTCGCAGCTGTGGCTGGGCGTATGCAGCTTCGATGAGTCCATGGTCCACGTGCCGTGCTGTGGTATGCCGATAGCTCGTCCATTGGGCTTCGACTGCGTCACCGCGCTCGTGGGCTTCGGCGAGCGGACTGTAGTCGACGAACGGGCAGGCGGACTTCAGACGTGCCAAGGCGGCGCCGGATTGCCAAGCACCGATGGCCGATACGACAGCGTCCAAGCTGGTCGTTGTGCCCTTGGCCATCATGACGCCGCGTTCCCAGAAGTTCACGATGAAGGCGCGGTCTGCGATGCCGAGGAGAACGTTGGTCGTCCGGCTGTCACCGTCTACGCGGGCTCCGGACCGCCACCAGCCTGGCGCGCGTTCGGGGAGTACGTCCAGCCCGTGTCCAGCCTGGTGAACGGCCGTCTGCAGGATGCTCTGGAGCGTTTCGTTCCGACCGAGTTCGGGATAGATGCTGGCCAAGTCATCCGTGTCGGGACCAGGTGTCACGATTCCCCCTTTCGCCGATGCACTCCGGGTGCGTTCGGCCCTTTGGCGCTTCCCGACGGCGCGCTGCGTCGGACTTCGACGAGAGGAAGCAACGCGGCGTTTGGGGGTATTCCGATCTGGCGGGGCGTCGGGCCGGCCGGGGTGGGGACATCAGCCAGGCGCGCGAGGAGCTTGTCCAAGGCGGTCTGGCCGTCATCGACGGCCTGGCGTTCGTCGTCGGTCAGTGGGATGGTGACGAGCATGCGCTGAAGATTGCCTTTGGCCTCCAGGATCTGACTCTTGGTGGAGTCCTTCGGGGTGTAGAAGTCACACTTGGCGCACGCCATGCGGTGCTGGCACTGCTCGAAGAAGGTGTAGGTGCAGTAGCCGTGGCCGAGGTCGTAGTGCTGCCAAGGATCACCGGCCGCTGCGGCGCCGGAAGCGACCGCGTCGCGGTCGACCAGGACCTCGATCGTGCGGACGTTCCGCTCGAAGTAGCCCGCCTCGGAATACGCTTTGGACAGGGTGTTCGGAGTGATCTTCGCGTAGTACTGGGTCGATTGCGGTGATCGGTGTCCGAGCCAGGCCTGCAGTTCGAACAGCGTCATCGGTTCCTTGGCGTTGTAGAGCTGGCTGGCGATGGTGGACCGGGCTCGGTGGCTGGTGATGTTCCCGCGGACGTCGGCGTCCGGGACTCCGGCCTTACGGCAGAGCATTGGGATGATCGTATTGTTGATGTAGTGCGTGGAGACGCGACGGGCCCGGATGGCGAACAGCAGGTCGACGCGCTCGCCGGTGCGGCGGTCGGTGAACTTCGGCTGATCCGGGCGGATGGCCTGCCAGGCATCGACGGCCTGGCCGAGGATCGGGTCGACCGGCTTGGTGAAGGCGGTGCCGGTCTTGTGGGGCGGGACGTCGAGGAGACAGACGGTGTCGCGGGCCAGGACCTGCTGGGAGTCACCGGTGATGAGGGTGCCGTCGTGCTGCCAACGAATGCAGCCGACCCTCAATCGGGCGATCTCGTTGCTGCGTTGACCGGAGAACAACCAGGTCAGTGTGACCGCGCGGACCAGTTCGAAAGGGTAGAACTGCCCGGCCTGGGACTGTGGGAGATCTGCAGCTTCCAGGTTCAAACCCGCCCACAGAAGCTTCGCCCAGACCTCATCGGCGATCACCCGCGGGTCGGGGCCAAGGAGGGCCGTGATGCTGCGAGGGATCGCCAGCGCGCGCAGTGGGTCGAAGCTGCGGGGCAGCCACTCCCATTCCTGGCAGTCCTTGAAGAACGTCCGCAGCGCGGTGATCTGCGCGGCCTTGGTCGCCGCTTCGAGCGGCTTGCCGAGACGGTCTCCCAGGCCGGCCGTCCGCTGAACGTAGTCACCGACCCTCATCCGGTCCACCGCGGCGATCCAGGTCGCGCAGGTCTGCCTCGTCCAGAATGTCGGGTCAGCAGTGTCGGGCTGTTCCGCGGCTATCCACCGGCCCACCCTGAGGAGGGCGGAGCGCATGGCCCCGCGGACGCCCGGGGTGAGCGTGGAGGTGGTGTGCCAGCGATCGACCCATTGTTCCCACGTCTTCGCGCCGCCGGTCGCCCGTGCCGACTGGCGGCCGGTGATGGGCTGCGGAGGATCACAGAATCCGAGTTCGGCAACCGCCCGCTGGGTGGCGTGCAGGGTGTGGCGCTGTGAGCCGGCCAGCATCTTCTCGCTCCGAACCCGGTCGAACAGCGAAGTGTCGAGATCCTCCAAATGCGGGCTCCGGTTGAGGAGAAGCAGCTGGCAGACGACCATCGGCAGCAGCGTGTCATCGTCCCGCCCCAGTTGGTAGCCCCAGGACGTGAGGACGGCGCGGATGCGGGCGATCTCGCTGGTCACCAAGCCGCGTCCGAAAACCCGCCAGGACAGGGTGAGTCGCTGGAAGCTGCCGAGTCGGTGGAATTCGTTGAAGGAGCCCAGCAGGTATGCGTGCGCGGCGAGATAGGGGCGGACCTCGTCGTTGACCCAGCCCGGGGCACGCTCGTGGAACTCAGTCTGGTTGCGGCCGAGCAGATGGATCCACTCCTGCGGGGTCCATCCCCAAAAGGTTCGGCCAGTGTCGGCGCAACGTGTCAGCAGCACGGCGATCACGTCGAGCATCGCACGTCGACGGTGCGGGGTAGGTGGCGAGTCAAGAGCGGCGTTGACCGCCTCCAGCGGGACCAGCAGACGGTGGACCGCCCGCCAGCCGGCAGCGGACGGATCGTGGTCCTTGAGCCGGCGCAGATTCCGCACCCCGAGTTCGCTCACTGCCACCGCCTCGACGGGCCGGACCTCGACAGCAGTGTCGTAGTGGTCCGGAATGATCGGCCAGGACCAGCGTTCGGGCCCGTTCTCAGGGGGCAGGTCCAGGCGAGATGTGTTCACCGTGCCTCCTTCGTTGCCGTGCCGTTCGGGGAGGTGAGTGCCTCAATTCGCCACGCGTGGATGTGCTCCATGCCGCGGGCGAGCTTGTCGGCCAGGTCACGGCCGGACAGGTGGATGTACTGCAGCGTGGAATCGGTGTTGCGGTGGCCGGCGAAGGATGCGATCGTCTGCAACTCCCACCCCATTCGGGCCAGATCGGTTAGACACAGATGCCGGGTGGTGTGGGTCGAGAAGCGCGGGACGCCGGACGTCACGGCGATCCGCCGTACCACCTTCGACCAGGTCCACAGGGTCAGCGGCTGTCCGTGGTTGCGCCGGGACTCCGACAGGAACAGCGGCCCCCTGGCCCGGCTGATCGTGGCCCGGTGGGCGAGGTAGGCCGACATCAGCACGCCGGTCGACGCCGAGTACGGCACCACCCGCTCCAGCCGGTTCTTCGTCGTCTCCGCCCGCACCCTCAGCGTCCGGTGGGCTGGATCGAGGTCGTCCGTCCGCAGCGAGCACAGCTCCTCCCGCCGCAGCGCGCCGTCGTAGGCCAGGGCCAGCATTACCCGGTTGCGGACCGGCTCCTCCCGCGCGACCTGAAGGATCCCCAGCCACTGCTGTTCGCTGGGGATCCACGGCAGCTTCGTAAGCCGCGGTACCAGTCCGTGCTGCTGTCCGCCTCGTCGGCGCCCAGGGGTGTAGCGGCCGCAGCCCACCGGGTTCGACTCGCGCAGGCCCTCCTCCATGAGGAAGTCGTAGAACAGACGGACCGGTACCAGGCGCTGCTGGATCGTGGCGTTCGCCAGCCCCGACCCCGAGTCGATCGCCACCACATTCACACCCCGCCGGTGCGGTCGTGACATCAATTCCCTTACATACAGGGCGATGTGCGCACGGCCTGCGGTGACCGGGTCGACGTCCTCCCGCTCGCACATCACCAGGTACTCAGCCAGCCCTCGGGCGTAGGCGTCGATCGTCCTCGGCGCCCGACCGAGATCAGTCCAGATCTGCAGCCACACCGCCGCCTGCTCATGCCGGCCCAGCACCGGCCACTTCTTCCTCAGCACCGTCGTGCCGCTCAAGCCATCTCCCAAGTCCGTGGTTGCACCGGGGAGACATGATCGCCCCGGACAGATTCCACGTAACTTTTAAAATGATCAAACGGCAGATGTACGGACGCGCTGGCTTCAAGCTCCTGCGCAAGCGGGTGCTGCTTGGCTCCTGACCTCCTTGTCGGTGGCCAGTGCGAGGATCCCGAGACGACCGCGCGAGGAGAGATATGGGCACCTGGGACATCGGCCCCTTCGACAATGACACCGCCGCCGATTTTGCCGGTGACCTGGACGAGGCAACCATGGAAGAACGCGAGTCCATGATCCGCAGAGTCCTCAAACGCGCCGCCGACCCTTCGGACTACCTGATCACCCCCGACGCCGAGCGAGCAGTTGCCGCAGCAGCCCTGGTGGTCGCACAGCACCCTGACGGCGAGCCCGCGTGCTCGAACTACGGCCCATCGGAGCCGCTGCCGGAGTTGCCCGCGGACCTTCGGACGCTCGCCGTCGGCGCCCTGGACCGAGTAGTCGACGAGCGGTCTGAAATCGCCGAGCTGTGGGACGAGGCCACGGACGGGCCGAGATGGCGCCGAGACATCACCCGCCTCCGCGACGTCCTCGACCCTCCGATCCCGCCACAAGAGGAAGCCCTCTTCGAGATATGACCAGTGACCCACAGTTATGGACCACAGAAGTTGAGCCAGAGCCACGACTCGTGATTAAAGCCAGCGCTGCAAGGCCGGAGGCTTGTGCGCGTCGCTTTCCGCCTTCCCTCCTTGGTTCACGAGCCCACCTCAGCCCCCCCCTTTGGACACGAGTGCATCGAGGCCGCTCAAGAACTGGCTTCCCTGGATCCGCCGGACAGGACCCAAGGCGTCTCCCCCGAGGACCGGACCGCCGACGTTCTGCGTGCTGCCTGGACGGGCCTTCGAGCGGGCGCAGTAGCCGTCTGCTGCCCAACCGCCACCGGGGCCCGCGTACCGTCGTGGGCGTGCCTACTCTTCCGGTACCGGGGGGAAGATCCGGGAGATCATGCAGGCGGCGCGTGAGAATGGCGCGGCAGGAGCGCTGGAGTTCCAGGTCGAGGCGACTTCCCATCCGAAGGTGTTCCTGCCCGCGGCGGGGCCGTGCGAGTGTTTCCTGGATCCGGGGCGCAGCGGGGCGGGCTGCGTGGCCCATGCGGTTGAGGCGGGCGGCGACGTCGCGTGCGGTGGAGTCGTTGTCCTCCCGGCACGCATGAGGGCTCGGCCGGCGGTGTCCGCCTATCTCCCACAGGGCTGACGCGACATGAGGGAGAGTTCAGGCGTTCCCGATGTTGAGGGCGGTCGCATCGTTCTGCTGGTTCCGCGCGTTCTGCTCGAGCTGCGCGTTCAGCATCCGCCGCAGACGCGGCAGCAGGGTCACGGCGGGAGGGCCGCGGCGGGAGGGCCGGTCCGGCCCAGGACGACGCACGCTTCACGGGACCGGTAGGTGTCGAGCAGGCCCTCCAGCTGCGGGAGGACTTTTTCGGGGGCGCGTTCGAGTTCTCAGACGGCGCCCGCCGTGGCTACCCGTAGGTCCGGGTCTTCCTCGTCGGTCGGAATGCGGATGGCGTCCAGGGCGGGTGCGGCGTGGGAGGGGCGAACTCGCGAGCGCTTCCAGGATCGGTACTGCGGTGCGCCACTGCTTGTGCCGGACGGCGGCTCGGACGGCGTCCGGTGAGCACGGGCGCGGCCGCCGGGTCGCCCATTTCGGCCAGGGCGGAGGCCAGAGCCGGGGCGCCGATGGCGGGCCACTCCCGCGAGTGGTCGACGCCGGCAAGGAGGCGAATCAGCCGGGGTGCGCGTTCGTGGGCGGCCTGGGGCAGGTGCCCGGCAGCGCTCAGGGCGCGCCAGGCGTCGGTGCCGGTGTCCAGTGCCGTCAGCAGTCCGGGCCGGGCCCGGTCGCCGCCGAGGCCGGCCAGCGCCAGGACGGCCTGCTGGTGGGCGCGGCGCGGGAGCGGGTGGGGACTCGCCCATGCATCGGGGCGGTGGGTGGTGCGGTGGGTGGTGACGTAGGCGGTGTCGCGTTCGGTCAGGGCCTGGAAGAGGAGTCGGTGGCACGGCGGTCCCGCTGCGTTTCACGAGCGGGCGCGGTTACGCGTTCCAGGGCTCCACGGGTTCCAGCCGCAGCCGCTGGGTCGGCCAGGGTGCCGGTTGGGCCGGGCCGAACCAGATCCGGACGTCCTCCCCGGTCCGGACGGGCAGGCGGGGAAAGTCGTTCTCGGCGTGCTCGGTGCGGTGCAGTGCATGCTCCGGGCCCAGGTGCCGGGCGGCGTACGCGTCGAAGGCGGCCGCGTCGGTGGGATGGCAGACGGTCGCGAGTACCTCACTCGTGCCCGGCTCCGGTGTGAAGCCCGGGCCGCGCAGCAGCAGGACGTCGTCGCTGTCGATCATGGTGGCGTTCGCGGTGTCGCGGTGCTCCCTCCAGACCGGGCCGGTGTAGAACGCCTCCAGCGCGCGCCGGCGGTGCGCCATGTCGCGAAAGGCGCGCAGCCAGACGAAGCGGTCGGGGTCGTCCAGATCGCGGAAGCGGCCGCCGAGGGTGATACCGGCCGCCTGCTGGCCCGTCACGAACTCGCGCTCGAACAGCTCGATCAGCGTTTCTCTGGTGCCGGGACGCAGGGTGTACTGCCGGAGCTCGACGATGCTCATGCGGTGACCTGCCCGGTGGGCGTGGGGTCCGTGGTCCGGTTGTCGTCCATGCGCGGCAGGTTAGGGCCGGTCTGCTGACATCGGCTGTCAGTGGATACTGGGCGGCATGCGTGCGAGCCGGCTGGTCACCCTGCTTCTGCTGCTCCAGAACCGGGGCCGGATGACGGCCCGGCAGCTGGCCGACGAACTGGAGGTCTCCGTCCGGACGGTCTACCGGGACGTCGAGGCGCTCGGAGCCGCCGGTATCCCGCTGTACGGCGCCGCCGGCCATGCCGGCGGCTACCGGCTGGTCGACGGCTACCGGACCCGGCTCACCGGACTGACCGTGGACGAGGCACGGGCCGCGTTCCTCGCCGCGCTCCCCGGCGCCGCCGCCGAACTCGGCCTCGGCGAGGCGCTCGCCACCGCCCGGCTCAAGCTGCAGGCCGCCCTTCCGGCAGAGGTGCGCGAGCACGCCGAACGGATCCAGCAACGCTTCCTGCTCGACGCCCCCGGCTGGTACGGCGACGCCGGCCAAGCGCCTCACCTGGGCGCGGTCGCCGACGCGGTGTGGACGCGGCGGGCGGTGGTCCTGCGCTACCGGCGCTGGCGGGCGCCGCAGGAGATCGAGCGGCGGGTGGAACCGTACGGGCTCGTCCTCAAGGCCGGCCGCTGGTACCTGGTCGCCGGCGGGCCGTCCGGGATCCGCACCTACCGAGTCGACCAGATCCTCGCATTCCGGCCGCTGGAAGAAGAGTTCGTCATCCCAGGCCGGTTCGACCTGGCCGGGTACTGGAACGTCTATCTGGCCGGCTTCCGAGCACGACTGCACACCGCGGAGGCCCTGGTGCGGCTCACCCCGCAGGGCGCCCGCCTCCTCGGCGTCACACCCGCGGGCGACGGATGGACGCAGATCCGTCTGCCCATCGAGTCGATCGACCACGCCCACCGGGACTTCCTGCGGCTGGGCACCGATATCGAGGTCCTGGCACCGGCCGAACTACGCAGCCGCATCGCCGAGACGGCACGAACCCTGGCCGCCCGCTACGAAAGGTGACCCCCGGACCGAACGCTCCCCTGGACAGAACGCTCCCCGGCCCCGGCCCCGGCCACCGGCGACACACACACGACCGGAGGCCGATATGCTGCCCGGCCGATTCCCGCTCTACAGCCCTGAGCGGACCAGGCCTGCCCCGTCCGGCACTCCTGTGCCTTCTCGGCCCACGGGAGAACACCCCGGCGATTCTCCTCGCCGGCAACGAAGCCGCCGACGTCCTCGGCATCACCCCCTCCGCCGTCCGGGCCTGTGCCACCCCCGGGGCGACCTCTCCGCTGGCACCACCCGCTGCGACGCCCGGCCCCGGGGGCCCGCCCGCCACGAGGTCCTCGAGCGCCGCGACAACGCCGCCGGCCGCGGCAAGGCCGGTGCCCGCCGTGCCGGCCAGCCCAAGGCCCCGCACGCAGCACGCGTACGGAGGCGACCTTGCCTGCGGACCGCGGATGACACTTCCGGCCTCGGCCACCGCCGGCTCCGAAGGGCCGCACCGCGGCCGAACCGGCCCGGGCCCGGCAGCACGGCGCCGCTCCCCCGCACCCGGCAACGCGCGCACTCCGCGGCCACAGCACCCCAAG
Source organism: Streptomyces sp. NPDC053541 (assembly GCF_044544705.1). Classification (NCBI taxonomy): domain Bacteria; kingdom Bacillati; phylum Actinomycetota; class Actinomycetes; order Kitasatosporales; family Streptomycetaceae; genus Streptomyces; species Streptomyces sp. NPDC053541. The sequence continues at coordinate 400,194 of NZ_JBITXM010000011.1, read as the reverse complement.
CCACACCAGCACACCAGCAGCAGGAACCCCTGCCGGGGTGGTGGGCCCGGCAGGGGCGCTGTCCGCCCGCACCCCACAAGGGCGGGGCGCAGGGCGGGCCAGGAGGGCCGCGCGGCATCGGGCTCGGCCCCGGCGGCCGCGCGGGAGCGTTCCGCCCACCTCGGAGCAAAAGGCGGGGGTGAGAGGCCGTCAGGTTCTGCCGTGAAACGTCACGCCCGCATCAGGGGTGATGCAAGGGCGACGGCGCGTCGAAGGGCGACGGCGCGTCGCAGGACAGGGATCGCCCTGGCTCAGGGCCCGGATTTCGCGTACCCCTTGTGCGCCCTCGGCAGGAACTGGTGCGTCACGGCGTCGAGTCCGGCTGCGGGCGGGCGGGGTTTCAGCAGCTGTAGGTGGTGCCGTCGGCGGCGGTGTTCCAGTTGCAGGTGCTGATGCTGCCGGTGGCGGTGTTGTCGTCGTGGCTGCCGGGCCTCTTCAGGCGCAGGTCCGGGTTCTTCACGGTGCTGGTGTTCGGCAGGACGTGGCGGGCGTAGCCGCGGAAGATGTGGTGGTTGCCGTAGCTGTCGCGGTAGTTGCGGCCGCTGCCGGTGTGGACGTACGCCTTGGCTCCGGCCGGCAGGTAGTAGGTGGGCAGGGCGCGGCCGTAGGTGTTGGTGGTGATGTCGGGGATGTAGCCGCTGGTGTTGACGGTGCGGCTGGTGACGTTCTTGATGACGAAGTATTCGCCGTTGAGGTTGAGCTGGGTGGTGCCGCTGGTGTCGGCCCCGGCCGCGTTCGGCCGGACATGCGTGATCATCAGGGCGCCGGTGGTGGAAGCGGCCTGGCTGGGGGTGGCGAGGGCGAGGGTGCCGAGGGCTGCGGAGGTGAATGCGGCGATGCGTATGGTGCGGCTCATCGTGGACCTGTCTGGCAAGGGGGGGGTGGCGTCTGAGGGGTGTGATCATCGCAGCCCACCGGGGCCGTATGTGTGGAAACTGTGAAACTCGGCCGGGGGTCTTGTCGGGGGGCGCAGGTGAGCGGGGCCCGGCCCGGCCGGGAGGTCCGGAGTATCCAGCGGGCAGGGTCCGTCCCCGAGCGTTCCCGCGCAGGCACGGAAGCGGCCAGGCTTCACAGAGGCGGGCCGGCGCGCGGTGGTGCCGGTCCTCGGCACAGTGCCCGGCCCGTGGCGGCAACGTCGGGGGCTTGTTTTCACCCGCGCCCCCCATGTGACGACCCGGCGCCGCCGCCGCGCTACCGGGCGTCGGCGTGCCGTCCGCACACGTCCGCCCCTCACCTCCGCTGCAGCCCTCCCCCGCCGCCCCTCGTACTCCTCCACCGCGGTGGCGAACTCCGCAGGAGCCTTCCGCCGGTCCACCCCACCCGTCCCAGCAACCTGCGGGAAGCAGCCACACAACGTCTGTGGCCTGGCCCGTCCCACCGGCCGGCCTGCCTTCGTATCGCCGAGCGGATCAGAGCGGCCCCGCCCCGCCCCCGCCTCATCAACACCGATCCGGAGCTCGTACAGCCCTCCGGACCCTCCACCGCCCGGCGGACACGACCGACACGACCACGCCATCAGGACGCCCGAACCCGAGGGCGCCAACGCGGGCGCGGGCGGCTGCAGTGCCGTCGTCGTGACGGACGAAGGCGAGCAGGGTCCCTCGGGTGGTGGGGTCGACCATGGCCCGGCGAAAACAAATTCGCCGGTTGACGCAGCTGGTGGTGCCGTTGCCGTCTTCGACGTTGCCCCGCCGGGCGGTGTCGTCGCAGACGTTGAGCTGGAGGTGGCTCCTTGGATTCCGTACCGATCACGCAGCGCCCGAGCATCGCGGCGCGGGGCGTGACGCTGGAGGCAGACAGCCCGGCCGAGGAGCTGGTCGGCTTCCTTCCGCGTGTTCTGTCGTGACTTTTCGGGCTGGCGAACGGGTTCTGCGGATTACGGGCCTGGACCCGGATCTCCAGCGTGGCCAGCTCCCCGGGCGTGGTCATCGGCAGCGCTCGGCAGGCCCACCAGGTTGACGTCACCGAACTGACGCGGCGAGGGGCAGTTCATCGGGTGGTTCTCCAGCGGTTCGTGCAGGTCGGCCGAGGCTTCTCCAGGCCGGGTGCCGGCCCCGGCCCTCAGCCGGGAGCGCCGGCAGGGCTCGCCGGGCGTTCGGGCAACGCCCCCTGCCCTCACTCCTGTCCGCAGGGACATTCCTCCGGCCTTGACCAAACGGTGTCGTGGAGTGAAACCCGGCTGCCCGACGGAAAGGCGCCCTCTCCCATGACTCGCGAAGCCGACCGGCCTGCGGACGTCGAACACCGGCACCAGCGGACGGCGGCGCGGGCCCCTCTCGCCCCGTCCGATGCCCTCGATATCCAACGCTCCGCCGGGAACAGTGCGCTGATACAGCTCCTGCGCCAGGCGGGCCACCCCTGGGCCCAGGAGCCGCATCAGCACACGGCCGGCTGCGGCCACCCGCACAACGCGCGGGCCGAACAGCCCGCCGTGCAGCGCTCCACCGTCCACGACGTCCTGCGCACCTCCGGGCGCCCCCTCGACGACGCCACCCGTACCGACATGGAGGCCCGGCTCGGCGCCGACTTCTCCGATGTCCGCGTCCATGACGACTCCGCCGCCCGCGCCTCCGCCGCCGAGGTCGGCGCCCGCGCCTACACCAGCGGCAACCACGTCGTCCTCGGCGACGGCGGCACCGACCGGCACACCCTCGCCCACGAACTCACCCACGTCATCCAGCAACGCTCCGGCCCTGTCGCCGGCACCGACAACGGGGACGGCCTGAAGGTCTCCGACCCCTCCGACCGCTTCGAGCGGGAGGCCGAGGCAAACGCCCGGCGCGCACTGTCGGGCCCGGCTCCGGCGGGGCCGGCTGTCGCACCGCCCGTCCAGCGCACGACCGGTGGCACGCGGCTTTCCGTTCAGCGGGTGCCGGCGGAGACGGCGGAGACGGCGTCTTCGTCCTCCGCAGCGCCCACGCAGGCGGCGGCGGTCCCGGCCGCCCCGATGTTCGGCATCAAGATCAGCAGCACAGCGGACGTGAAGGCCCACGGACTGACGGCCGAGAACACTCTCGTCGTCAACGCGAAGCACTCCGGCGACATGTACCACGTCCGGGCCGCCCTGATCGTCAACCCGGAGCTCAGGCTCCTCATGTACGGACTCCTGGACGACTTCGACCCCAAGGCCGACGGCAAGCGGATCACCGAATCCGTGAAAAACAGGAGGAAAGCGGAGGAAAATTCCCCGGAAAAAATCGCCGCGTCCACCGCGAGGGCGACTGAGTTCAACCAGACAAAAGACGCCATCGCAGCTGAAGTCGGCAAATCCTTCCCCCCGGATCACGATCCTGCTGCTGCTGATGCTGAGGCCAAAGTCGCGAAGTGGCGCGAAGAGGAAAAGAAACGCCGGATCAAGGAGGCCATGAAAACATCGCCCGAGGCCGCCTACAGGGCCGCGTTCGCAGCGGAGACGGCCGCGGAAATCGCCGCGGAGATCACCGCGCTCCAGACCAACCGCCCCGCGGAGAAGCGCGCCGTCGACCGCAAGGCCCAGCACATGTACCAACTCCACGAGGACCTGCCCGGCCGGGTCTTCTACACCAAGGAGAGCCCGAGGAACCTCAAGATCGGGCACAGCGGAGAGACCAGATCCACCGACGCGTTCATGGAAAGCATGCTGGCGAAGCGGCGCGCCTGGGTCGGTGCCGGCGGTGACGCGGCAGGAATGCAGGACTTCCACCGCGAGTACGCCGCTCCGGACGAGGACACCAAGCAGGCGTTCGACGCCGCCCGCTCCGACTCCGACCACCCGCTGAGCAGATTCAGGACAGGTGTCCGGTACGTCATCGTGAACTACCGGGACAGCGGCCACACCGGGGAAGGGAACGCCCCCGCGCTCGACACCGGACACGACGGCCTGAGCCAGCTCCAGGAAATGATCCGCACGCACCCCGATCTCGGGGGTGCGCAGCCCCTCCTCATCGGCGACTTTCCGGGACCGGTCCCCACCGACGGGCCGCACCTGCACAAGTACTGGCAGTGGCCCGGGATGACGGGCCGCCGCTCCGAGCTGGCGCTGCTGCACTACCTCAATGAGAAGTTCACCATCATCGGCGCGGTCGGCATGCGCAGCGGCGTCACCGACCAGTTCGCCTTCGCCGGCATCAAGACCCTGTCGATCGACATCTCCCCGAACCAGCCCAGGCCCCGCAACGGCCAGACGGTGGACAACGAGACGGACGCGACGAAGTACCCCTCCAAGGGCTGGGAGCGCGGCGGGAAACTGGAAGCGATCTTCGGTCCGCGGTACGGGCGGGCCTTCCTCAAACAGGAAAGGGCAGGAGACCAGGAGGTCACCAAAGGCCACCCGTGGGCGGGCCCCTTCGGGGAACAGGACCAGGCGATGCTCCGTGACGCGATCGCGCACTTCTTCGCCGAGGAACGCAGCGACGGAGGCACCCTCGCGACAGCCGACGACTTCCGGCACTTCTCCCACCCGCTGCACCCGAGCAGCATCTCCGAGCTCGACGAAAGCGACCTGCTCGGCAACGACAAGAAGAGGGTGATCCACGAGAGGATCGCGGCACTACAAGCTGCGGACGCGGAGGACAGGAAGAAGAAGGGCCCGCCGACGACCCCGTAACAGCCAACAGCGCTACGAAACCCCGCACTTGGGCGCCGTAAGGTGCGGAAAGACACTCAGCCGCTACGTGACCCACGGCCCACACACCGGGAACTCGAAGACAACTCGAGCCCCTTCACGCTCAACGGCAGCGGGGCCATGCCGCTGGAGGAGGAATCCCCGGCAGATCCGAGCTTCCGGCTGCTGGGGGTGCGCTCGTCTGCCCACACGGCGCTATACGGGGTCATTCCCGCGAAAACGGGGAGCACCACGGGGGGCGATCTCCAAAGGGCGTGGGCCGATCCCCGCGGGTACGGGGGGGCAGCCCGCGGTCGGCGCTGTGTCGTTTGCGTTGTCCGAGCAGCATTTCGCCGCCGCAGGCAGTGCGGGACGAGGGACCGGGAAGAGTCGTACGGCGGTGTCCACGTCCATCGTGCTGGGGGGTGGGTCCGCGGGTGCGGCGCTCGGGGCGTGTCCGGGGGCGCCATGGCGGGCGGGCATCGTGCAGTGGGAGGCGACTACGGCCTCGTGGCCGGCTCGGTCGGCCGGCCCGGGGATTCGGCGGGGCCGGCGCCGAGTGTCGAGGGTCCGGCGTGAAAGCGGGCGGCGAGCAGGCTGGTACGGAGGCGGCGGGGGCGGTGGGTGTCGCCTCAGTGGCCGGGGGCGTGGCTCGTGGTGGCGTCAGCCACCGGTTCCGCACCGGTGTGTCGCCGGCTCGGGCAGCGACGCGCGCGGGGGCCGGTCCGCGGCGGGGGCTTCCTGGGGGTGGAGCGGAGCGGCGCCGGCCGCCTGGGTGCGGAGCAGGTCGACGAAGGGTTCCGCCGGCGGCCTTGCACCGGTGGCGGGCAGCAGCACGCCGTAGTCGAGGGTCGGTGCGTCGCTGAACGGTACGAAGGCGATGTCCGGTCGGGCGTGGTAGTGCGCGGATCGCGCCGCCACGATGGACGCGCCGAACCCGGCGGCGACCAGCACGGGGATCTCGTGCCAGGAGGAGCAGGAAGGGCCTCGTGGAATGAGGCGGCCCATGGGGGTGCGTGAGGGGAAGTGGGTGTCGGCAGCGGCTTTCGACCGGATGGTGTCCAGCCGGATCAGCGGCACGCCGGCCAGGTCTTCGACGGACACCGTCGAGGCGCGGGCCAGCGGGTGGCCGGCGGACAGCATCAGGGCCTTCGGCTCGCGGAAGAGGACCGGGCCGGTGACGATGCCCGGTTCGAGGACGGGGAACTCCGCGATCTGCAGCTGTATCTCGCCGCGCTGGAGCGCGCCGTAGGGATCGGTGAACGAGATCTCTCTGACGCGCACGGACCAGCCGGGGTGCTGGGCGCGGAACGCGTCGCCGGTCCGCAGCAGCAGTTCGGCGCACCAGGGGGTCGTGTAGCCGGTGCACAGTTCGCCTTCTGTCGCCCGGCCCTCGGCGGTGGCCCGTTCCAGAGCCCGGCGGATGCGCTGGTGCGCCGGGAGCAGCTCGTCGCGGAGCTCCTCGCCGAGCGCGGTGAGACGCACGGTGCGGGAGGTGCGCTCGAACAGCGGGGCGCCGATGCGGCGTTCCTGCTTCTTGATGACGTGGCTCACTCGGGACGGGGTGACGTGGAGGCGTTCGGCAGTGCGGCCGAAGTGCAGTTCCTCCGCCAGCGTCAGGAAAATCTCGATGTCGCGCAGCTCCATCGCCCCTCCCCCCTGACCGCTTACCGGTCGTGAACCTAATGGGCGGCAGTGCGTTGACGCAACGCGCATCGATGCGCCTGCGGGCAACGGTGTCTTGCCGATCCGGCGGTTGATAGCCCTTCGGCCGCGGGCCAGGCTGGTTCCGGCCGGGCCGTGGCGCTGCGGCTGCGTGGCCCCATGCCGACCACAGCGAGGACGACATCTCCATGGCCGATTCCCCTGCCCGCTCCGCGCCCGGCAAGCGAGGCCGGACCTGACCTCGGTCAGTGCCGTCCGCGGCTGTGCCAGGAGGACCGGGGCAGGCGCCGCCGGCTTTCTCGGCAGGGCCCGGCAGGGAGCCGGACCGGGCCCCGGCCGCGGCGTGCCCGTCACGGTCGGGCGGGGTTCTTCCCCTCGTACCGCTGAACGTGCCGCCCTTGCCGGTGCGGGCATGCGGTGCCGTATCCGAATGTCGCACGAGTCGCACGATCCCCTCATTTCAAGGAGCTTCTGGATGGGTCAGAACACCGGCGGTTTCACCAAGTCCGGCCCGGGGCGCGTGCGCGACGTGCTGGCGCGGCACGTCGATTCCGGCACGATCCCCGGCCTTGTGGCGCTGTTCAGCCGGGGCGGCGAGACGTACGTCGAGACGATCGGCACGATGCGCCACCAGGGCGGAGAGCCGATGCGCCGGGACACCGTCTTCCGCATGGCCTCGACGTCCAAACCGGTCTCGATCGCGGCGGCGATGGTGCTGCTCGACGAGTGCCGGCTGCGCCTGGACGACACGGTGCAGGAGTGGCTGCCCGAGCTCGCCGACCGGCAGGTGCTCAAGCGGATCGACAGCCCAATCGACGACACCGTCCCCGCGCGACGGCCCGTCACCGTACGGGACGTGCTGACCTCCACGTTCGGCCTCGGCATGGACATGACGGTGCTCGGCACGCCGATCATGGGCGCGCTGTTCGAGCGGGGGCTCACACCCAACCTGCCGACGCCGATGCCGGAGCCGGACGAGTGGATGCGCCGGCTGGGCGAACTGCCGCTGATGTACCAGCCCGGAGAGCGCTGGCAGTACCAGATCGCCAGCGACCTGGTCGGCGTGCTCGTCGCACGGGTCACGGGCCGGTCGTACGAGTCCTTCCTGAACGAGCGCGTCTTCGGGCCGCTCGGCATGAAGGACACCGGCTTCCACGTGCCCGCCGACCAGCTGCACCGGCTGCCCCCGTTGTACGCCCCCGACCCGGACAGCGGCGCCTTCCACGTGTGGGACGAGGCCGAGGGCGGACGCCACAGCGCCCCGCCGGCGTTCCCGAGCGGCGGCGCCGGCCTGACCTCGACCGCCGACGACTACCACGCCTACTTCCGCATGCTGCTCAACGGCGGCACGCACAACGGCGAACGGATCCTGTCCCGGCAGGCCGTCGAGCTGATGACCACCAACCGCCTCACCCCCGACCAGCTGTCCGCCCGGACCAGACTCGCCCTGGACAACGTCCACATCTCCTTCGGCCAGGGACAGCAAGGCGGCTGGGGCCTCGGGATGGCCGTGCGCACCTACCGCGGCGACTACGCGCCCGTGGGCCAGTTCGGCTGGGACGGCGGCGCGGGCACCTCCACCTACGCAGACCCGGTCACCGGCCTCACCGGGATCCTGCTCACCCAGGTCGGCACGACCCTCCCCGCCCCGGTCCAGGTCATGAACGACTTCTGGACCACCCTCTACCAGGCGATCGACAACTGAAGAACGCCCCGCCCGGCCCACTCCCGCAGGCCCGCACCACGCACACCTGAAGGCCGCACACCACGTAGTGGCCGGACGCCAGGGTGGTGGCCGGGCATGAGGCAAGGCCGGCTGAACCATCCGGATCCGCCCCGCCTGCGGCGGGGCGGACTCACGGCCAGGACACCTTCAGCAGCCGTGAGATCCTCTCCGTCATGTTCGAGAGCGAGCGCAACCAGCGGGCGACAGCAGGCGTCGAGGCCCACGTTCGCGATTTCTTCACCGGCCATGCGATCACGGTCAGCGACTACGACCTGGGACCTGGACGAAGGGAAGCGGTTCCCGACCTGAGGATCCTCACCGTCAGCCCGGGACCGCGCGCCGACAGCTGGTCCTACATCACCGCCGGCTGCTCGTCCGCGGTCGAGACGGACGGTCACGGCCTCGAGTTCGTCCTCTCCGCGCCCGTCCGCGACGAACGCTTTGCCGAGCTCCTGGCCATGACCGCCTGCTACCACGCCGATCACCACCTCGGTCTCGAGCACAGCCTGCCCATCGGGGAGCCGTGGCTGCCCGGGTCCCACTGCGACCACCTGCTGATCAGCCTCCCCTACCTGCACGGCCCCGATCTGGAGCACTGCCCGCTGCCGGACGGTCATGCCCGCGTCCTCTGGGCCCTGCCGGTCACCGCAGCCGAGATGGCCTACCGCCGCGAACACGGCCACGAAGCCCTTGAACAGCTCTTCGACGAGCACGCGATCGTCCCCACCGATCCAAGACGGCCGTCCGTCGCCTGAACCTCGCGGGCACAGTCCGGGCACATGCGGCAGCCGGGAAGCCCTCCAGCGCCGTCAGAACTCGTCGACACGTCGAAGCCCAGTGATCACCGATCGCCGCCCAACATCATCGAACAAACGCTGTCCGCCTCCATGAACGAAGCCACCGCAGGTCGTACCTCTTGCCAGGGTGCGCGCTCGAGTTCGGCCCCGGGAGCGGTCACCAGGCCAGGCGGTCTCCCGGGAGCGGTCACCAGGCGAGGCGGTCTCCCGGGTGCGTACCGGTCCGGCCGGTACGGCCGGTACGGCCCGAGACGCCGGGACGACGATGGCGGGCTCGGGCTCGGGCTCGGGCACGGACACCGAGCCGGGAGGCAGAATCTTCAGGGACCGGATGACGACCGGGCGGCGGACTCGGCCGCGGCCGCGATGATCCGCGCCTCCTCCAGACGCGTCTTCGTCACCCGGTCCGGAGACTCCGGGCACACCGTGAACCGGCCGGAGCCATACGCCACGGCGGCAACGCGCCCGGTGAGCTCCGGGGCGCAGCCGCCCACCGCTCCCGCGGCGAGCCGGCGGCCGGGCTCCGAAGCCGGGAGCCAGGGCCGGGCCATCCCACGTTTGGTGGAGAACGTTTCCCGCGTTCCTGGCGTGCCGCGTGGTGCTGACGACGTCGCTCCGGGGCAGGAGGCCGGAACGCATGTGGCGGTGGAGGCCACAGGCCGAGGGTGGCATGAGCGCACACCCAGGGCCGGCCAGGCCCGAGGACTCGGCACCGGGTGGCTTACCGCTGGCGCGTGAGGATGTACCGGTCACCCGTATCCGGCTCGCCGATCCAGGTGAAGACCGTCGGGTGTTCCTTCGTGCCGCCGATGTCCCAGCCGAGGGACAGGCCCTCGCAGTCCGCGATGCCGAGCTCGTGCGGGGCACTGTCGTTGTCGGTCAGCTGCCACGTCCCGGTGCAGTCGGAGGCGCCGGACCGCTCACCCGTGGCCTCGTACCGGTGGACGCCTTTCGCCGTCACCGTGCCGTCCGCCTCGAAGCGGAGGCTTCCGCCGTCACCGTCCGTCCAGGTGCCGACCATGTCGGCTTCCGCGAGCCGGGGCGGTTCGTAGATCGTGAGGATCCCCGAGCCGTACGCCACGACCCCGACCGCGAGCGTCACCACGAACAGCCCCAAACCGCCCACAGCCACGCCCCCGAGCACCCGCCAACGGGCCCCGGGCTGACCGGGGTTCCCCGCCGCCCGGGCACACAAGGCCGCAGGCGCCAGCACGACGAGGAGACCGAGGGCAAGGACGGGATAGACGAGCAGGTCACCGGAGCCGTCGAAACCGGCCAGGAGCACGCAGGAGCCGATGAGCAGTGCCAGGGCGGCGGCGACGACCGCCACCGCGGCCAGGGTGAGCTGCCAGCTGTCGCGCCGCCCCGTACGGCGGGCCACCGCACGCCCAAGGAGAACCAAGGGAAGCACCGCCATCGCCGAACCGGCCAGCCCCACGACCACCGACACGACCGCCAGCAGCACGAGCGCGAAGACGGTGCCGAACAGCCATCCGAGGCCGCCTTCGCCCCCGTGGGACTCCAACTGCAAGTTGTACAGGACCGTGACCAGCGCGGCGATCACAGCCTCGGCGCCGAGAGCCACAGCACCAACGGTGAACACCGCAGCGTTCCCGCCGCCCGAAGGCCGCACGGGCGTGAACCCCTGCGGCGGCACAGCCGGATTTCCCGGAGCCCCCATCGCTATCGGGCCCTGTTCCGGCGGCGTGGTCTGCGTCATGCGTCCCCCCTGCATCCAGGCACATCCAGGCACTTCATGCACCCAGGCCCATCATGCACCCCGGCACACCGGCGTGATCAACGAGGGGCCCATACGCTCGCTACCCGCGATCGAACCAGCAACCCAGCCCCCAGCGACCTCCCCCCGTTACCTTCTTCGTGGCTCCGCAATGGGGCTACCGGCCTTCGGGTCCGGCATGACTTCCCCCTCCTGTTGTTGATGATCCGGGGGGGGTGGTGTCACCGGCCCCGGAGGCATCGACGGACCACTGATGAGGGGCTTGAGCACCGGCTTCACCCAAGGCCGGAAGAGCTCTCTGTAACGCGGATGTGGCAGCTCGGTGCCCAGGCAAGGCCGGACGAAAGCATGATGGAGGGGCTGGCACGTGATCGACACCGGCGACATCGACGTCACCCTCGGCCTGGACGTCGGCAAGGGCGAACACCACGCCACCGCCGTCGCACCGGCCGGAAAGAAAGCCTTCGACAAGCGCCTGCCCAACACCGAACCCAGGCTCCGCGAACTGTTCGCAAAACTCCAGGCCAAGCACGGAACGGTGCTGGTAGTGGTCGACCAGCCGGCCTGATCGGGGCCCTGCCGCTGGCGGTCGCACGGGAGATGGGCTGCCCGGTCGCCTATCTGCCAGAACTGACGATGCGACGGATCGCCGACATCTACCCAGGTGAGGCCAAAATGGACGCGAAGGACGCGTTCATCATCGCCGACGCCGCCCGCGCGATGCCGCACACGCTGCGGGCCATCGACGGCGAGGACGAAACGATCGCCGAGCTGGAGATGATCGTCGGCTTCGGCGACGACCTGGCCGGCGAGGCCACCCGCGTCGCGAACCGGCTCCACCGCCTGCTGACCCAGATCCATCCGTCGCTCGAACGGGTACTGGGGCCGCGGCTGCAGCATCCAGCCGTCCTCACCCTGCTGGAACGGTTCGGCTCACCGGCACAGATACGCAAGGCCGGCCGTCGGCGGCTGGTCACGCTGCTGCGGCCGAAGGCCCCGCGGATGGCCGAGCGGCTGGTCGACGACATCTTTGACGCCCTGGACGAGCAGACCATGACAGTCCCGGGCACGGAGGCGGCCGCGCTGATCATCCCGAGCCTGGCCGGATCGCTCACGTCCGTGCTCGATCAGCGCAAGCTGCTGGCCGGGCGGATCGAGGAACTCCTGGAGGCCCACCCTCTTTCGAAGGTCCTGACCTCGATGCCGGGCGTCGGCGTCAGGACCGGAGCCAGGATCCTGTTCGAGGTCGGCGACGGCAGCACCTTCCCGACCGCCGGCCACCTCGCCGCCTACGCAGGACTCGCACCCGCGACCCGCAGTTCCGGGTCGTCGATCCGCGGCGAACAACCCTCCCGGAGAGGAAACAAGCAGCCCAAACGGTCCTTCTTCCTCTCCGCGTTCGCAGCCCTGGGCGCCCCGGCCTCCCGGGCCTACTACGACAAGAAGATCGCCCAGGGCAAGCACCACACCCAGGCCCTTCTCCGCCTCGCCCGCCGCAGGGCAGACGTCCTCTTCGCCATGCTCCGCGACGGAACCTTCCATGAACCGCAGCCGTCAGCAGTGTCATGAGCAGGCAAGAAGACGGACTGGCGGCTACCGCTCCTCGCCTGCACCAGGAACGTGAACCGCCACGTCGTAGTTACCGATCAGGTCGGCCAGAGCACGCGGACTCACGCCCTTCACGTTCTGCCGCTCGGGATCGGCTCCCGCCGCCAGCAGCACCTGGAGCGTTGCCGGATCACCCCGATAGTTGAATACCGCGTCGAACAGAGCCGTGTTGCCGTTACGAGCATGCGCATCCACCGTCGCGCCCGCCGCCAGCAGCAACTCAGCCGCGAGCGCGCTCTGGGACTGCGCGGCGAAATGCAGCGGCGTCATGCCTGCCTTGTCTGCCAGGTCCGGATCCGCCCCGCCCGCCAGCGCCTCCCGCAAGCCAGCAACGTCTCCCTGCACAGCGCAGTAATGCACCGCCGAGCGACCCATCCAGTCCAGCCCCTGACCCACATCCACCATGGCGCCCATCCTCTCCGAGCTTGACGAAGGAGATAGGGGCACCCCCCGGCAGGGACGAGACATCCTTCGCCAGTGCTCCACGTGGGCCAAGGCCGGCGCCCGGTACTCGTACCGACCGCGGGCACGCCGCACCCGAACCCCCGGGCCCGTACACCGCTCACGCGGCTGACGCCGCTGGCGCCGGAGCAGGATCAGCGGGGCTTCGACCACCCTCGGCGCCGCAGATGGGGTGGCGGCGCCGCTGTCGGCGGGCGGGCGGAAGCGGGCCCGGGAGCCGGTGTTCGTCCTTACCTTGGCTGGCCGCAACCCTCACCCGGCCCGTCACAGCCGTCGGCCAGGAGGCCACCGGCCTGTGCCACGGTCCCCACCTCCTTCGTACCGGACGGGGTCAGGGCTCGGGCCGCTGCCGGAGCGCCGGCAGCGCGGCTCCCCCGCCACCACGGTGGGCGGCATCGCCCTCGGCATCGTCCGTTGCGGATGCCCTCCACCGTCCACTGCTGTCACGGCTGCCAGGCCCGCCGACGGCGGGATTCACCGGCCGGCCGTCACGCAGGCGGAGCGTGCCGGTCCGCCCGCAGGACCGGTGAGGGAAGGGGAAGGAGAAGGGGAAGGGGAAGGGAAGGCCGGACCGCGGAGGATGGCCTGCTCGGCGGGGGTGGCCTGGTGGATCCAGGTGGGGGCGAGCGCCGCGTAGGTGGTGACGTCGTGCCACCGACCCTGGGTGTGGAACAGCTCCCGCAGCGTGGCCTCGGGCTGCAGGCCGGCCGCGAGCATCACCGCGCGCATCCGGGTGTGATCGGCGCGGTGCCCGGCCCAGATGCGGTGCAGCCCCAGGTGCCCGAATCCGTAGGCCATCAGCAGGCGTCCCGCTTCGTGCCCGTAGCCCCGCACGGGTGCGTCGGGGAGCAGGACCAGGCCGGTGAGCATGGCGTTGCGCCCGTATTCCTCGACGAGTAGGCCCATGGTGCCGACCATGACGTCCTGGCCGGGTGGGCAGACGGCCAGGGTGTGCTTGCGCCGCGGGTGGGTGTAGGGCTGGGCGAGGTGCTGGGCGAACGCGTCCTGGGCCTGGCGGGCGTCCATCCGGTCGACACCGAGGTAGCGGGTGAGCACACGGTGGGTGTGGATGCGTTCGAAGGGGGCCAGGTCGGTGGCGCGCAGTTCGCGCAACCACAGGTGTTCGCCGTGGAGTTCGGGCAGGTGGTTCACCGGGCAGCTCCTGCGGGGACCGGGTCGGTGTCGAGGGCGCCGATGATCTCTTCGAGGTCGGTGTAGTAGCGACCCGAGGCCACGGGCGCGCCGAGAAGGATGCGGCGGGCGGTGTCGGTGACCAGGGCGCCGCCCAGTGCCACACCGCTGGCGAGCTGGGGCCAGCTGGACAGGGAGTGCCCGATCCGGCCGAGCGCGTCCTTCATGGCGTCACTGAGCCGGCTCTCGTCGCAGACGCGCAGCAGGTAGGCCAAGGCGTCCGCCGGGGGCATGCGCCGTACGGCCTCGGCGCTCAGGTCACCGCCCCTGCCGTGGAACAGCGGACGGTCCGGCTCCAGGTCGAACCGTTCGACGTCCAGCATCCCCCGGTCGTTGGTGTCCATCAGGACCGGGACACGGTGCCGCCGTGCGTGCTCGCGGGCGGCGGTCTTCACCCACGGGGTGTCACACTCCTCGATCACGAGGTCGAGCGGGCGGTTCGCGGCGCCGAAGAAGGCGTCGATGGTGCCCTCGGTGAGCCCCTCCTGCCACAGCTCGATGTCGAGGTAGGGGTCGATCTCGTACATCTGCCGCGCGCACAGCACCGTCTTGGGCAGGCCCAGGTCGTGCACGCCGGCCCGCAGCCGGTTGAGGTTGCTCAGTCCGAGCGTGTCGAAGTCGGCCAGACGAAACGATCCCCCCACGCCCTCCATCGCGCAGGTCAGCGCCGCGCTGTTGCCCACCGACAGGCCGATCACCCCGATCCGCGCCGCGAGCAGACGCCGCTGCTCGGCAGTGGTGATCCTGCCCCGGTTCCGGTCCGTGCGCACCCGCCGGAACTCCTCGCGGGGCAGCACCCGCACAAGGCGCCCGGACCACGGGTACCACGCCCACGTTCCGTAACGGGCAAGGTCGACACCGCCGGTCAACTCCGCCACGGCCTCGGTCAGCCGCCCTCCCGTGAGCGATTCGTGAGGGCGCGTGCAGCGCGCCAGTTCGGCCAGCTGCTCGTCGATGCGGTCATGCCGCTCGCGTACGCGGCCGGAATCGAGCAGCTCCTCCAGGGCGGCCCTGTCATCCGCCTCAGCGGGGCGCAGCAGGGCGGGCCGGACGCACACCTCCCGTCCCGGCGGAAACGGCATGAGGTCCTGCGGGTCACCCGGACATGCGGGAAACGAATTGATCACGAAGCCGGAAGCTACCAGCGCGTGATCTTCGAACCGGCCCGCGTGAGGGGGTGTACGCGGTCGAATTCGTGCGCGGGTTTTCACCACCTCGCGCCCCCCTGCGCCGCCGCGCTCCCGAAGACGGCTTCGCCCAGGCGGCACAAGGGATTTCGCCACCACGGACCGGTACGGCGACGGCCGGGCCGTACGCGGCAAACGGGTGACGGCCCGGAAAAGTCATCTCATGCGATCGCGCCGCGCCACGCATCCCACAGGGGGTACGCCGCGGCCCGCTCGCCCCCCACGGCGGGGCGGCTCACCGCCGACACCCCACCAGGGAGCCACTCCGCCGTCGGCACCCCACAGGGGTCCTCGCCGCCGGGCCGCGCTCTATAGGGGTGACTCGCCGCCGGCCGCCCAGGCGAGCATCTCGCCGGGGTCGGCATGGGCGGCCTCGCTGCGGTACGACTCGTAGGCGACCGCACCCACCAGGCGGCGTGCGGTGTCCTCACCCGCCTCGCGCAGCGGGGCCACGTCCGGCGCACCGCGCTGCGGATGCCCCACCGCGTCCCACAGCCGCTGGCCCGCGCCGGACGCGAGCGCCGCGGAATAGCCGTCGCCGTTCGCGGAGAAAGCCGCGGCCAGCATGTCGAGGCCCAGCGCGATGCCGAAGGTGTCACCGATCCGCTGCTTCGCGTGCAGCATCGATCGGGCATACTCCAACGCCGGTTCGCTGTTTCCCTCACGCAGCGCGATCACACACAACTGGTAATCGGCATACGAGCGGATCCAGTACTCGCCCATGGCGACACACTCCGCCCGCAGGACCGTGGCCGACTCCAGGCTCTCCTTGAGCTCCCCGAGCCCGGTGAGGGCGAACAGACGCAGCATCCGGCACATCATCACCGCCTGGACAGCAGCGCCCGAACCGGGGGCGTCCGCGGCCCGCAGAGCGCGCTCCAACAGTTCCAGGCCCGGCCGCGGATCACCCCGCAGAAGATCGCTCATCGCCTGCAGATAGGCGGCCCGCAGCAACGCCGTCACATTCCCCGTGAGCCGCGCGTCCTCCAGACACTGGCGCGCCAGATGCGTCCCAGCGGCGTGATTCCCCTGCAGGAGATACGTCAGACCCAAAGCCCACAACGCCCGCTGCCGCACCCGTCCCTGACTCCCGCAGGCCTTCAGCGTGCGGGAGAGATACAGCTGCGCGGTGTGGGCATGCCCGCAGCACGTCCAGTAAAAGCCCGTCAACGTCGCCAGCTCGAGCGCCCCGTCGGCGTCGTGACCGGTCAGATAATCCAGGGCCGCGCACAGATCGGGGTGCGCCTCCTTGATCGTGCGGTACCAGCCGGTCTGCTCCGCACTCGTCCACGTGGCGTCCGCATGCCGCGCCTGCGTCAGAAAGTACGAGGCGTGCCGGCTCGCCATCGCCTCCAGCTCACCGAGCTCGGCCAGCCACAAACGCCCGTACTCACGCACCGTGTCCAGCAACACAAAGCGCCCGCGCCTGCGGGTCACCACCGACTGGTCCACCAGCCGGTCCAAAGCACGCCCCACATCGGTCGCGGACAACGGTCCCCCGGCGCACAACGCCACGGCCAACGCCTCGTCGAAATGCCCCTGGACTATCGACAACCGCGCCCACAACAAACGCTCCGCCGGCGTGCACAGCTCATGGCTCCACCCCAGCGCCGTCCGCAGCACATCATGCCGCCAAGGCGCCACAGGACGCACCGCGTCCTCGTCCCGGCTCAACTCGTGCCGCGGACGCCGCAGAAGATCCTCGACACCACAATGCCGCAACGCCCCCGCGGCAAGCTCCAACGCCAACGGAAGCCCGTCGAGGTAGGAACACAACTCGACGACCCGGTTCAGATCCCCCGGCTCCGGCACATGCCCCAGCTCCATGGCCCGCCGCAAGAACAACTCGGGAGCATCCGTCGCACAGGGCAACGGCTCCACAACAACGACGAACTCCCCCTCCACACCCAGCACTTCACGACTCGTGACCACGATCCTCAGACGCGGACACCTCGCCAGCAGCCTCTCCACCAGGCCCCGGCACGCCGACAGCACATGCTCACACGAATCGAGCACCACCAGCAGCTCGCGCTCACCGATCCAGTCACAGATCACCTCCACCGGCAACCGCGGCGTGTGATCGGACAACCCGCACGCATCCGCCACAAGCGCCGCCAGCAAAGCGTCATCACGCAACTGCCACAGATCCGCCCAACAACAGTCCTCCACAGCCGCCACGAGCCCGAGATCCACCACCTCCCGCACCAGCCGCGACTTACCCACACCCCCCACGCCCGTCACCGTCACCAGCCGACACACCCCCAACCCACCCGCAACTTCAGCCAGCTCCCGCTCACGCCCAACAAACACGGCACCCACCCCTCCCTAACCCGTCAACACACACCCCGTCACCACGGCGGCCTCCCCCGACGCCGACAGGGCCGCACACAGGGACACACACCGCGTGTCCCACAACAAGACCACGGAGCGGGGGCCGCGCCGAGAACAAGAAAGCGCCCACGCATCCTGACAGCCCCAACCCGACCCACGGAACACCAATGACAAACCACCGCCCCCTCAGGGTGATCCCTCAGGTACAGGAACCAGAAGCCAAACACGACAACCCAAACGCCCATGCCGGCGATGTGATCCCCGCAGGTGCGGGGAGCAGGCCGCTGTCGGTGTCGGCGTCTCAGCGGGCGAGGGACCACCCCCGCAGATGTGGAGAGCAGTAGGCCATGCGTCGGGCTCGGGGCGTCTCGGTGCGTCTCCGGGGGGCAGGCAACCATCCCGCGCACGCAGGAAACAGTCTGTCGCCGCACACGTCCTGGCGGGGCATCAATCAGCCGCGGGAAGCGATTGCCGAAAATTGAGCACCGGCCCCAGTCGCTCCAGCCCACCCACGCGGAGCCCGCTCGTCTCACGGCGCACGCGCGCTCCGCGTGCAGAGGTAGAGGTCCTCTCCTCCTCCCTCGGCTCCCGGCCCACGCTGCCTGAGCAGGTTCGACCGGACCGGGAGCCAAGGGTAGGCGGCTTGACGCGGAGTGGGTCCGGTCCTGGCGGGAACAGGCCCACATGGCGCTGACGAAACTGATGCGGTCCTTCCCTCCCGACGCACGGCTTCCCGCCCGGCCACAACGCCGTGATGCCCGCAACCGACGACAGCCACCAGACGACGGACGCACTCGATCTCCACGTCAGGCGCCGTCGTCAAAGGGGGCCGGGATTGTCCGTGGCCTCCCTCACTGGAGCACGACGGTGACGCCGTACTCTCGCAGGAGGTTCACGGTCTCCTCGAAGTAGGACAGGCCACCGAGGTGGTCCAGGATGTGTCCGGCGAGGGCGCGGCGGGCTATGTCCGGGTGGTGCCAGACGAGGGTGAACGGGGGAACGACGGACGGCCCGCCGCACAGATGGTCCTGCACCGAGTCCAGGCATCTGCCGTAGTTGGCGCCGGGGCCGAGCAAGGCTTCGCCGAGTGCCAGGAGCAAGCCGGTCCTGTCGGTGACGTGCTGTCCGTCCAGGTGGTACGTCCCGCCGGAGAGGCCCTGCGGCCCGTACGGGCCGACACGGGTGAGGTCCAGCCACTCGGACCGGCCCGCGGCGTCGAACTGTGCCCATTGGTTGGGCCGCGTGGGAACACCGTCGGACCAGATCTCCCAGACTGCGCGGGCGGCCAGGGTTGGGCGGTCGTCACCGGGGTCGGTGAGGGTGAAGTCAATCAGGGCTCCGCCGAGGACGGACGGGCGGACCTCAACATTGTTCAGTTCGAGGCGGTAGCTGGTCATCGTCCGGCCGTGGCGATCGAGGCACTGGAGCAGGATCGAGCCGTTGTCTTGTGGACGCGGGCGGCGCAGCAGGGCCAGCAGTGGTTCGACGGGTTCGCAGCCGAGCAGGTGGACCGGCTGGGTCGGTCGTCGCGGGCGGGGCGTGAACAGGCCGTCGACGGAAAGGCAACTGCCCGATGGGCTGTCTGCCCGGATCGAGGGGAACCACAGGTCGAACCGCGGACGCGAAGGCAGCCGCTTGCTGCCCCAGTAGTCGTCCTCCCTGACTCCGGTGCCCACGACGATGTCCCAGCGCCCGGGATCGCCCGGCGTGGGCCAGTGGGCAAGGACGGTGGTGTCCTGCAGGTCCCAGAATCGGAACGGTCCGTCGCTCGAGGGGTCCGTCGGTTCGATCGAGAGCGCGCCGACCCCTTCCGCGTATCACACGGTTGGAACGACGATGCCCGTGGGTGCGGGGAGCAGACGTACTCGACGAAGCCGGAGCAGCGGGGAGCAGACTGCCTGACCAGCAGCATTCCACCACCCACAACCACATCGGCACCTCACTCCCCTCCCCCAGACACGGTCATGGCTTCTTCCCCACGCACAACCAATGTGGCTTCGTCGACTTCAATCGACAGCGTCTGTCAGTGATTTCCAGCGGCAGTTGGTGCTCGACGGCCGCGAAAGTGTCGACGAGTTTTTGACAACGCTGCCGACGGGCGTGGCCGTCCGGGCTGCAGAGCTACGGGGCAGGGCGTGGGCGTGGGATACTTGATCATGCCTGTGACCAATCCGTGGCTGGCCGGCCCGTCTCCGAAGCAGCGACTCGATCGCGAGCGGTTGGAAGAGCGAATACTCAATCTGTTGTCGTCGCAGAACATGTGCGTGCTCGCGACGGCGGGACCAGAGGGGCCGCTCGCGACGCCGGTGCGGTACTTCCATCTCGACTTCGCGGTGATGTTCTCCACGGCCGCTGGTTCGCCGAAGATGAGAAATCTCGCCGCGGACCCCCGGGTCTCGGTGGGGATCTTCGCTCCGCTGGTCGGGCAGGCCAGCAGCCGAGGTGCCCAGCTCTTCGGTCAGGCTCGGGTGCTGTCCGAAGACGACGCTGATTTCGAGCACTACTGGCCGGCCTTCCGCTGGCAGTCCGACCATGTCGAACGGTCGCGTTCTCTCGACGAACCGCCGACGGGGCCGCTCGTCGTGATCGAGGCCGAACGGATCGTCTATACCGAGCACTGGCTGCGGCGCGAGGGGTTCGCGCCGCGTCAGTTCTGGACCCGCACCGACACATAGCCGGGACCTTACGACCGGCTGCCGGAGCAGGCAGTCGGTCCTGGCGGCCTCTTCGACTCGGGCCCGGGTCTTCGGAAGGCGACAGGAGTCGGTACCGGTCTCGAAGATCACGCCCCCGCAGGCGCGGGGAGCAGCCGAGGAGTGAGCGAGGGTAGTCGTGGGCTCTGATCACGCCCCCGCAGGCGCGGGGAGCAGGGCAGCCCGTCGACGGCCGTGGTGACGGTGACGATCACGCCCCCGCAAGCGCGGGGAGCAGACTGTCGGACCAGCAGCGTTCCGCCAACGGCAGACCCCACGCCACCACTTTCCGGCTGCCGGCACCATCTGCACCAACTCCCCCAGCACACCGGTGACAGCGCTCCCCTGTGCCTGTTCGCCCCTCTACGCCGACACCCTCCCGCCGGCCGACCACGCATAAGGCCTCCGGACGCTCGCGCCCAGCACCCTCAGCATCACAACGGCCCCGCTGACGACCACGGACCGCCCGACGTCCTCCAGCGCGGTGACACGCGGAAGGTTCTCGACGCGTGGCGGAACGGCCCCAACTCACGGGAGCTCTCCGGCGTGCCGGTCTGGCGACGGTGGGCGTCCGGCAGGCGGGCAGGGTCGAACCGCTCCGCGAAGGTCATGTCACGAACGGAGCCGTCGAACGGGTGGGGATGCCGCAGGCCGCGAGCACGAGGTGCAGCCGCTCCTCGGTGACCTGCGTCAAGGGCGGGACGAGCAGGGTGGCGATCCCCGTTTCGACGGCCGCACCGTCGTAGCCGGAACGATCGCCCACCATCAGCGCCCTGTCGGGCCGCACCCCGAGCCGGTCCAGGGCAAGGCGGAACAGGGCGGGGTCGGGCTTGCACACGCCGTGCTCGAAGGACAGGACGTAGCTGTCGACGTATCGGTCCAGGCCGGCCTTCACGAACCCGGGGCGGATGTCGAAGTGAATGTCACTGACGATCGCAACCTTCAGACCAGTTGCCTTCAGGGCCACGAGCGTGGGTTCGACATCGGTGGCGAACGGGTTGTCGGTGGCGTCGGACAGTGCCGCGTACAACTCATCAGCCAGGACCGGGTCGACTCCCGCGGCATCCGTCCATCGAGCGTAGCTCTCACGGTGTGCCACCGCCGAGGCGTCCGCCCGTGACCAGCCCCGCTCGACGTCCGGCCGCTTGCCCGCGGCGACCAGGGCCGCGCTGATCCGCTGCACCTCCGCCTCGGACGAGTCACGCCCGAGTTGTCGCAGTGCGCGCTCGATCCACAGCGCCCCACGCGGCCGCGCCTGTGCCGGGCCCCACTTGGGGACGATGAGTGTTCCCACCCAGTCGAGCAGGACGGCGTCGAAAAAGGACATGTCTCCCCTGCGGCCAGTCGGATCATGACCGAGGCAGGCTGTCACCCGTGCGTGAGCGAGTCAATCCAGGAGCTGTCGTCGACGGCCTGCCGGTTGTCGGCAACGCCTGGAAGCGATTTTCGCCGAGAGACTCGGTGAACAACTTGCTCGTGAGTCACGGCGTCGCTCCTCCCGCCCCGGGTACGGAACACCTCGCCGCCCCTCTGGCCACTCGTCGTGACGCGCAGCTTGCCGACCACACCACACACCGGGCACGGAGGCCGGGAGACGACGGCCTCACACATGGAACCGTTCCAGTGCTCGGGGGGGCGATCCGCACGCCGACCTGCCGTACCGCACCCGTACACCGCCGCGCCCCGGCCGCATTCGGAGCCACTCCCCTCCCCCTGCACACCTTCCGCGTCAGCCCCGATATGCCCTCGTGGTGGCCCAGCACGCCAACTGCCCCACGCGCGGTTCGGCTCCTGGACGACGACCGTGTCTGCGGGGTCAGCAGTCGGCGTCCTCTTCCGCGGACTCGTCGAAATGCACGGTGCCGTGCTCGTCCAGGCGCAGGTGAAGAACCTCGGGCCCATGGGTGTTGACGTCGGACGGGCGCGGGCCTTCCGGCCCGTCGGGGCCCCAGCGCAGGAGCCGGCGGATGCGGGCGATCCGGTAGACGGTGTCATGGACCTCAACCTGGTCGAGCCGACCGGCGCGGAGCCGACCCGCCGCCTCGGCGAGCACCGCCAGTTCCCCGCCCGCAGGGCTGGTGTTCTGCGCGACGACGGTGTGGGCGTCCACGTCTCGGTCGGCGTCGAAGGGGATCAGACCGCGCTGGCGCGGTTCCAACCAGGTCAGGGCGAAGTCCAGCGCCCGGCGGGCGTCGTGGGCGGTGGGCTGCAGGCCGCTGCCCGGCGACCACGGCTCCGTACCGGCCCGCTCGACGATCAGGAACGCCGCCGGCATGAGCATCACGTCCGGGTGGGTCTCCACGGCTCGCGCGGAGTCACGCAGTACAGCAGCGGGGAACCTGGTGCCGGAGTAGGCCAAGGACCGCAGCGAGAGACGCTCCGCCGCCTGGAGAGGGGAAAGCGGGGCATCCGGGTCCAGGACCAGGCCCTCGTCGACCCCCGGGCTGCCCGCTCCTGCGCCGGGGCTCCAGTCACACGTGGGGGGCTCGGGGTCGGTGGGCCGAGGCGTCTCGATATCGCCGAACGCGTCGACCGCCGCGTACTCCTCGGCCCGCACGACACGGTAACGGGTGCCAAGGACGGAGAGCTCGTCGACGTACTCGGTCTCCAGCCGGGCAACCGCGGCCAGCAACGCACGCCGCTCCTCCACGCTCTTCGCGTCGTCCTTCGCCCGGAACCACAGCAGCGAGTTCAGTCCGTCCCGAGCCTGCTGCGGACAGCCGTGCGTGACCTCGACAACCACCCGCCACCGCGGCCCGTCATCGCCGCTCTGCGCGGCCACTCCGAACAACGGGCCCCGCACCGCCAGCGAGCAGTGACGCACCGCCGCGTCAACGGCGTCGGCCTCCACCGCAGCTTCCACCGGCTCCACCGGAACCCTCACCCGAACCGGCCATCCCGCCGGGCCCGCGTCTTCGCCACTCATGAACCCATCGTGACCGCAACCACACGTCCTCGTCATGGTTTCACCGGATCATTCATGCTCAGGAGGGCGCGGGCCTCCTTCACCCCGGGCCATTGGGGCGGTTGTTCCGGCCGGCGATGAAACGGACAGGGGCAAGTGGGGACGCGGCGAGGCGGCAGGGCACGTGGGCGGCGTGAATCAGGGACGTCGAAGACTCCTGCTGTGCGCGTCGGATTCGCGGACGCGGAAGGCGCGGAGTGGGTCTGAAACCACCTCGAGGCCATGAGCCGCATCGCCGGCCGTCAGCTTGGAGGTGTGCGGCGCCTTCGCGGCGGGGATGAGCATCGTGGAGCCGAGGTGCATGGGCGAAAGGCGGCGGGAGCGGTGCTCGGCCGTCACCCCGCCCCAGATGATCGCTCCGGCGTAAGGCCATTCCTCTCGAGGCACGTCTCACCGCGCTTGCGCACGCCCTCGGGCAGGATCGGACGCCACTTGACGCAACCTGCAGCCCCTCATCGCCGGTGCGCCGCCCCGAGGGTCCAGACAACGTCGCGCTCCTCGTCGCCCGATCCCCCCTGGAGCAGCAGTTCTGCCCCGTGAGCCCCGTCGTGTTCCGCTGCGCGTCGCCCGACCACGCGACACTCTCGCGAGGCGCAGGCGCCGCTGTGCCCCGACCGCTCGTGTCGAGGGCCCCCGGTCTTCCACGTGGGCCCTCGCCTCGCCCGGGTTCAGCCTGCCTTGGTTGCTTGCTGGGCAGTCCCGGCGAGGAAGGCCACGGTCAAACGGGGATGAAGTTCTTCCCTGACGGCCTGGTGGCCCTGCGTGACGTCGTAGGGGACGACCTGGCCTTCCTGAAGCCCCGGAGACCGGAAGCGTTGATGTCCGAGTAGCGGGCGAAGACGTCGGGGTCACCGCTGTTCTGGGCGATGGAGCCGAAGTCCTTCTCGGCGTTGAACCATTTCACGGTCCCCGTTCCCCTGTCTGACGCCGCCCGGCCGATGGGCGCCTTCCGCAGTGCGCGAGAGCGGAGGTAATCGCCCTGGTTCCTGCCGCTCAGCTCAGCGAAGAGCCCACATGGAAGGAATGGGCAGGGGAACCTCCGAACCACCACAGCCGATAGACACGTCACGCGCCGGAGACCGCGTGGGAGCCCGGCCGCAAGCCGACCGACCACGCTTCACCTACCGTGCGTCACGGGTCCTTCACGACGCACTCTCCATCCAGTCGCGGGCCCAAGCCGACAAAGCCCTGGACACCCTCCTGGAGGTCGTGGGGATCGGGGAGAGCGCCGTCGCGTTCCGCGGAGACGCTCACGAGGACCCAGCAGAGCGGACCGGCACGGCGCACGAAGCCGGCTGTGGCGAGGACGTCGTTGCCGTCACCTTGCCGGCCTCGCCTTGGGCCAGCTTCCGGCGTGCCCTCGGTGGGTCCCGGTAGGCGCCTGCGGCGCTTGACAACGGTCATCGGGAGGCTGTCACAGCGGGTGCGGCCAGAGTCTCGTCGGGTGGATCGGGTTCCTCCGCAGGTGCCACTCATGCAGGGTCCGGCAGGGCACGCCTGCGTGCTGCGCCCGCGAGCTCGAGGGCGATGGTGGTGGTCCCGGCGGCGGTAGCCGTGCCGAGGGCGATGAAGGCATCGGGGGTCCAGGCCCACAGTGCTCTCGGGCCGATGAGGACCAGGGCTGCCGCCATGGCGATCCAGGGCAGGACGCCTGCCAGACACCACAGCACCATGGGCACGACACGGCCGGGTACGGACCGTCGACGCAGCCGGCGGGCAGCGTGGACGGTGCCGGCGAGCAGGGCGAGGGCCAGGGCGGTGAGGCCCCACACAGTGGCGTGATAGGTCACGGCGGAGGGCGTGTCGGTGGGGACGGTGCCGCCGGCGAGGATGCGCGCGGCGCCGAAGCCGACCTGCATCACGGCACCGTCCTGGAGAAGGCCATAGAGGTTTTGCTGGAGGACCAGGGCGATGTTCTGCTCCGGCAGGAGCAAGAGCATCGCGGCATGGCCAGGAGTGGCGCCCGTGTGCCAGACCGCCCTGTCGAGGGGAGCTTCCAGGCCTCCGACACGCCAGCCGAGTCCGTATCCGGTGTGGGCGCCGGACGGATTGAGTCGGCCTGTCTCCCGCATTAGGCGGACCGACTCGGCAGTCAGAACGGACCGTCCGTCGACGGCCTTCCCCGACCGGAGTTGAAGGGCTGCGAAGGCCGCGAGGTCGTGCAGGTCACCGCCGGTGTATCCGTAGGCGGCGCCGTCGTCATCCACACCGTCGGCGATTGCGGACGGGATGCCCCACAGCAGCTGGTGACCGGGCGGAAGGTTCCGCCGGCGTGCGGACGCCCGGTCGGCGATCGCGCCGTCCATACCGGCCGGGCGCAGGACACTGTCCCGAAGGTGGTCGGCGAAGGAACGACCGGTCACCGACTCGACCACCGCGGCCAGGACCAGGTAGTTCGCGCTGCTGTACGCGTACGTGGTACCGGGCGGCCCGAGCGGACGGACATCGTCCAGCTCGGCGACGCGCTGCGGCGCTCTCGGGCAAGCGGAATCGACGCAGTCGGTCACCTTGAACGTGACCGACTCGGGCACACCGGCGGTCTGCTGCAGCAGGTGGCGCACGGTGACGCGTGAGGCATGGCCGGCGCCGCCGAAGCGGAAGGCGGGTACGTGGTCGACGACCGGGTCGTCGAGCCCGAGACGTCCGTCCTGCACCAGCGTCATCACCGCGCTCGCGGCGATCGGCTTGGCGACCGAGCCCCACAGGAAGGGAGTGTCGGCCGTGACCGGTTCGCCGTACCCGTCCCTTCCCCACGTCCGCGTGTGGATCGGCCCGCCCGGTCCGACCACGGCGTAGGACAGGCCGGGCGTGCCTGTGGCCTCCATACGCTCGCGCACGTAGGCGTCCACGGCTGCCAGCCGCCCGGCGGGGACCGGTGCCTCGGCCGGTGCCTCGGCCGCGGCCGGCGCCTGACCTAACGCAAACAGACCGAGCAGGAGGACCGCCGCTGCGGCGGTCCGGCGGAGCGGGCTCAGCATGGGCCTCGTCCTCTCATGGCGCATCACACATAACCGTATGGAGATACGGTTATAGCCGTACGCTGGTACGGTTATCAAGTGCCGCGAACCGCCGATCACGAACAACGCCGCCGTCAGATCGCCGACGCCGTCAGCCAGTTGATCGCCCAGCACGGGCTCGACGCCGTCACCGTCGCCCGCACCGCCGCCACCGCGGGCATGTCCGTCGGCCTCGTCCAGCACTACTTCCGCACCAAGGACGAGATGCTCCTCCACGCCTTCCGCGAGGTCTCGGCCCGCATCCGCACGCGCGTCGAGGCCCGGATCAAAGACGGCATCGAGCACAAGCAGCCCATCGCCCGCGTCATGGCGGACGTCATGACCGAATACATCCCCCTCGACCAGGCCCGCCGCGCCGAGTACCGCGTCACCCGCGCCTTCGCCGGCCGGGCCCTCGACTCCCCCGCCCTGGCCGCCATCGACACCCAGACCGCCCGCGACCTCCGCAAGGAGATCGCCCGCGCCGTCCACAACGGCAAGGAATGCGGAGAAGTCGACAAGAACGTGGACCCCCTACCCGCCGCCATCCGTCTCGCCGCCATCACGGAAGGCCTCGCACTCCAGGTCTACCGCGAACCCGAGAACACTCCCGAAACAACCCTGACCCCGTTCGTCTCGCCCCTCCTCCAAGCCGAACTCGCCACCGTCTTCACCGGCCCATGCCACCAATACACAAAGCCACCCACCCAACCCCCACGACACACCCCCTGACCACGACGGCGACACACCCGCGACAACAACCCGCCATCACAGGCGAGTTCCCTTGGTCGCAGCGCCCAGGCCAACTCCTGGCGTGTCCCCGACCGTTCAACCAGACCTCGATGACCGTGCGGACACCGAGCGCAACGGCTGACGCGAAAACCCACCGGTCCTTGTCAGGCAGCGAACCGCAGAACCCTGGCAGGGGACCGTTCCCGGTCGTCGACGCGCTGTGCGGTGGCTCGTCCTCCCTCGTGAAGCTGAGGTCGGATGTAAATCACGACTCTGATCTGTCCATGCGCGCCATCACGGTGGTGCAGCGCGTCCCACACCACCCGCTGCAGCACCCTCCGTCGGCAGCTCAGGCCGGCGTCACCACGTCATTCGCCGAGGCCCCGACCGGCCGCGAGCGTCGTTCCAAGCACGCCAACGAACAGGTGGACGGCCG
Organism: Streptomyces sp. NPDC053541; assembly: GCF_044544705.1. Lineage (NCBI taxonomy): Bacteria > Bacillati > Actinomycetota > Actinomycetes > Kitasatosporales > Streptomycetaceae > Streptomyces > Streptomyces sp. NPDC053541. Next base: position 373,046 of record NZ_JBITXM010000011.1, on the reverse strand, counting down.
GCTTCGCCGGCTCGGCCTGGAGCCGGCCTTTCCCGACAAGAGCCTCTGGTCGAGTCGAGTGGTAGCCGGCCACCAGCGGCTGCCGCGGGGCGGCGTCGGCGCGGAAGGACGCCACCGCGGTCACTTGGCCGGCACAGCTGCGGCCCGTCTCTTCGGGGCGGGACGGCGGTACGGGCGCACGATGTCGCCACCGTGCGCCCGCGGCGTTCAGTCGTCAGTCGTCAGTCGTCAGTCGATGGTGTCGACGATCTCGCCGAGGTCGACGAACTTGAAGCCGGTGGCCTCACGGTCGCCGTCGCCAGGGGTCTCCTGGCCGTCCTGGACGACGAGGAGGCCGTTGGGGTAGCGACTACCGAGCGGGGCGTTGAGGGCGGCGGCGCCGTCGCAGACCTCGGAGCCGTCGAGGGTGGTGGAGGCCGCGGCGATGCGGAAGGCGTTCTCGTACTCGTTGTCCTCGTCGCGCTCGCGGTCGTAGGCGACGAAGGTGTTGTCGCCCTGGCTGGAGGCGAGCAGGTAGCCGTCGCCGTCCGACTCTTCGACCAGAGTCAGACCCTCGACGTCGGCTGTCAGATGCTTACCGCCGTAGCCGGGGTCGGCGCCGGGGGTGCACTCCTCGGTCTGCTCGTCGTACGTGCCAGGGACGCCGTACTCGCGGACCTTGTCCACCAGGGTCGGCGTGCCGGTCAGGCCGGCGTCGATGCGCCAGATGCCGACGTCCTCCTGCCCGGCGTACAGGGTGCCGTCCGCGGGGTCGACGACCATGCCCTCGACCTGCGGCAGTTCGCCCGGCTCGGCGCAGGGCGACCACGTGGCGCCGTTGGGCAGGCGGAAGGAGGAGGGGAGGTCCAGGGTGCGGACCTGGCGGTAGTCGACGGTGCCGGCCGCGGTGGCGACCAGTTCCAGCAGGGCGATCCGGGTGCGATTGCGCTGGCTGACCAGGGCGTAGGAGCGGCCGGTGGCGCGGTCGGTCCAGGTGGCCAGGCCGTACGCGGTCTTCTGCTTGTTGATCTCGGCCTGGTCGGCGGAGAAGACGGGCCGCACCCCGGGGTCGGTGATGTCGGTGAGCGGGCCGCCGGGCCTGTCGCGGTCGATGCGGTAGATCCGCAGCCGGTCGTTGCCGCGGTCGCTGACCACGGCGACATCCGCGCGCGAGCCGCCGACGCGAAGGCCCCGTACCAGGTCGACGTTGTTGAAGCGGCCGGGCTTGTCGTCGGCGCCCGGTCCTGCCGGGGCGGGGAGCGACTGCACCTGGTGCGCGTCCAGGTCGTACACCCGCAGACCGCCCTGCTTGGCGGTGGCGATCACGAGGCTGCGGTCCGGGTCGGCGGCGTTGCGCCAGATCGCCGGGTCGTCCGCGTTGGCGTTGCCGCCGGCCTCGTCGTCGAACAGCGGCGCGGTCTCGGCCTTCGGGTGGACGCTGTCGATCCCCGAGGCCTGCGCCGGGAGGGCGAACGAGGCCGCCAGTGTCGTGCAGAGAGCGACCGCGGAGGCACGAGCCACCAGACGTATCGTCATTGTTCATCCTTGTATAGGGGGTTTGCCCTGACAAGGGAGAATTTCGCCTGCGCGACTGTCATGACCTCGACAGAAAGGTGGACGGCGGTTGAACACATCCCGAAGCCCGCGAACCTGCATGTATGCGGCAGCTCCTGCGGCCGGAGCACCCCGAGGAGTGGCTCCGGCCGCAGGAGCGCTGGTGAGCGGGACTGGTCAGCCGATGGTGACGTCGTCGAGGAGGAAGACGGTGGACAGATAGGTGTCTTCGGTGCCGGCGAACTCCAGCTTCACCGTCTGCCCCTTGTAGGCGGACAGGTCGACGGTCTTCTGGACGTATCCAGAGCTCGCGTCGGCGTTGGAGTAGGTGGCCAGCGTGGTGCCGTTGACCTTGACCTTGAGGGTGTCGTACGCGGTGAAGCCGGACTCCTGGGTGGAGACCTTCAGCCAGAAGGTGAGCTTCGGGGTACCGGTGGAGGGCACCGCGACGTTCGACTGGGACAGGGACTCGACGGCGTCGGCGCCGTAGCCCATCATCCAGGCGTACCAGGACCCGTCACGCGCGGCCTGCAGGGACGAGTTGGTGATGATGTTGTCGCTCTGGGTCCAGCCGCTGGTGCCCTGCTCGAAGCCGCCGTTGGCCAGTGCGTTCCCACCGGGAGGCGTGGTCGGCGAAGGAGTCGGGTCGGTCGGGGAAGGCGTGGGGGTGCCGGGGTCGGGCAGGGCGGTGCCGACGCTGACGGCCGCCCACGCCTTGGAGACGAGGTACCGCTCCTGGGAGTTGGCGCCGTACAGGTCGGCGGCGGCCTGCAGGGTGGCGGTGCGGGCGCCGGCGTAGTTGGTGGTGGAGGTCATGTAGGTGGTCAGCGCGCGGTACCAGACCGCGGCGGCCTTGTCCTTACCGATGCCCGTGAAGGTGTCGTTGTTGCAGGTGGTGCCGGTGTGCGAGCGTCCGCCGATGGTCTTCGCCCCAGTGCCTTCGGCGGCCAGGTAGAAGAAGTGGTTGCCGATTCCGGAGGAGAGGTGCACGTCCACCGAGCCGGCGCTGGAGTTCCAGCAGGACAGCGATCTGCCGTCGGCGGAGGGGTTGTCCATCCGGCGCATGTATCCGCCGGACATGTTGAGCTTCTCGCCGATGTAGTAGTCGCCCGGGTCGCCGGTGTTGTTGGCGGAGAACTCGACCATGGTGCCGAAGATGTCGCTGGTGGCCTCGTTGAGGCCGCCGGACTCGCCGGAGTAGGTGAGGTTGGCGGTGGCGGCGGTGACGCCGTGGCTCATCTCGTGGCCGGCCACGTCGAGCGCGGTGACCGGGGTGTTGCCGTTCTGCGAGGAGCCGTCGCCGAAGTACATGCAGAAGCAGTTGTCGTCGTAGAAGGCGTTGAGCAGGTTGGTGTCGACGTGGACGTAGGCGGGGGCGCCGCGGCCGTCGTTGCGGATGCCGGAGCGGTTGAAGGAGTTCTTGTAGTAGTCCCAGGTCTTCGCCAGGCCGTAGGAGGCGTCCACCGCGGCGCTCTCGCGGCTGGACGTGGTGCCGTTGCCCCAGGAGTTGGTCGTCTTGGAGAAGGCCCGGGCGTTCTGCCTGGGGTTCGACTGCGGGCTGTTGTACGCGTCGTAGACGATCGTGCCGCCGTGTGCGGTGTCCGTGAGGGTGTATCCGCCGGCGGTCTGGGTGGTCTCGAGGGAGACCTGGCCGACGGTGACGCCGTTGCCGGTGCCCGTGACGTTCTGGTGCAGCTCGTACTGGTCCAGCGCCGCGCCGCTGGTCGCGTCGACGATCACCGCCTCCCGTGAGGTGGGGCCGGTCTCGCCCGCGCCGGTGACGGTCGAACGGTAGGCGAGGACGGGGATCTTGCCGACCGCGTACACCACCAGGGTGCTGTCCTTGCTGCCGGCCTTCGCCTTCTTCACGTGCCTGGCGTGCTTGACGGCCTTGGCGGAGGCTTCGGCGGCCGTCAGCTTCGGCGTGGTGCCGGCGACCCGTACGGCGCCCTGGTGCGCCAGGTCCGAGCCGGTGATCGTGCCGTCCTTCGCGAGGTGCACCACCAGGTCGCCGCCGATCACCGGCAGTCCGCTGTAGGTGCGGTCGTAGCGCACGTGCCGGGCGCCGTCGGCGTCGATCAGCACGTCCTTGGCCACCAGGCGCTCGTCGGGGCCCAGGCCGAGCGCGCGGGCGGTCGCGGCCGCGTTCCGGCCGGCCGCGCGTATCGCCTCGCCACGTGCGTCGGCCGTCATCGCCTGGAACCCGGCTCCGGGTTGGGCGGCGGAGGTACCGGCGGCCGCGGTGGGCCGGGGAGCCGCGGTGGACTGGGTGGCCACCATGGTCACGGAGCCCAGGGCGAGGGCTGCCGCGACACCGGCCGCCAAGGCGTTCTTGCCGTTCATCGCAATCCTTCCGCCGGGCCACGTCGGGGATAAGCCGCAGGACGTCATCTCAGGTGCGGGGGGCGTTCAGCAGCGGTTGGCTCGGCTGTGGCCATGAGGCTAGGGACGCGGGAGGCGGCCGACATCGGGGCAAACCCTTGACCTGGACGGGGAGGCCCGGCGGGCGCACCATGGCCCGATGCCAGACTCTGCGATGGGGACGCACGCGTCCCACGAGACCGGTCCCGTGCTGCCGGTGGTGCCGGATGACGTGCACGGCACCCGCCGGGTGGTCCTGTTCGGGCCGCCCGGCAGCGGCAAGACCACCGCGGCGGAGACCCTGGGGCGACGGATGGGACTGCCCGTCCTGCGGCTCGCCCCGCGACCGCAGGACGCCCGGGTCCCCTACGCCGGGCTCCTCGAACTCGCCCTGGCCCTCCCGACGCTGCCTGCCGCACGGGATGTGACGGCGTCGCTCGACGACGCCGCCGGCCGGCCGGGTTTTCCGGACGAAGCCGGCCGGGCCCTGCGGCTGCGCCGACAGACCGCCGCTCTGCTGCGGGACGCACCCCCCATGACGCTGGTGGTGGACAACGCCCAGTGGCTGGACCCGGCCAGCGCGACCGTCCTGGGCTGGGCGCTGCGCCTGACCCCCGGCCTTCCTGTCGTCGCGGCCGAGCGCGCCTGGCGTGCGGTGGCCGGGGGCCACTGGTGCGGGGAGGAGGCGCGCACGGTGCGCATCCCGCCCCTGACGGTCCCCCAGGTCGCGACCCTGCTGTCCCCGTACCGCCTCGTCTCCCGCGAGGTCCTGCGCATCCACGCCCACAGCGGGGGGAACCCGGCGCTGGCCCTGGCACTGGCCGAGGCCCGTGGCCACACCGGCGCCGCGCCGGGCGCCCCCGACACCGAAGACGACCCGGTCCTCCCTCCCCAGGTCCGTCAGCTGGTCGGCGAATGGCTGGGAACCGTCTCGGAGGAAGTGCAGGAACTGCTGACCTTTGCCGCACTCGACGACCGGCCCCATCTCGGCCTGCTGAGCGAGCTCGCCGGCCCGGCAGCCGAAAGCCTCCTGGCCGAGGCCGAGGCGGCCGGACTCGTCGACCTCGGACAACCCGCCGGCAGACTGCGATTCACCGCCTCCGTCATCGGCACCGAACTCGTGGCCCGGCTGCCGGGCCGCGCCCGCAGGGTCCTGCACGCCCGCCTGGCCGAGGTCAGCCGTGACAGCGTCCGCCGCGACCGGCACACCGCGCTGGCGGCGGACGCCTCCGACCCGGGCGCGGCCCGGCACGCCGCCCGTGCAGCCGCACGCGCCCGGTCGCGCGGCGAACACGCGCTCGCTGCCGAGCTCTCCCTCCTCGCCGCCCAGCGCACGCCGCACGAGGACGGCGAGCTGCTCACCGAGCGGGCCCTCACCGCCGCGCGTGACGCCGCACACCACGGGGACCTTTCCCGCGGCCGGGCTGCCGCCGGCCTCGTCCTGGGCCACGACACCACTGCCGATCAGCGCGTCGACGCTCTCATCGCCCTGATCGACGCGAGCGGCCGGAATCTTCACGGCATGGACGAACTGTTCGCCGGCGCGCTCCACGCGGCAGCAGGACGGACCGACCTCACCGCGCGGATCCTCCTGCGCCAATCCGTCTGGGTCAACGTCAACGAAGGCGACCCCCAGCAGGCGTGTGCCCTGGCGAGCCGGGCCGCCGCCCTCGCCGAGGCCGCCGGCGACACCACCAGCACCGTCATGGCCCTCACGATGCAGGCCCGCTTCCAGCGCATCCTCGGCCACCCGCAGGCCGAGACAACGCTCGGTCAGGCCCTTTCCCTGCCCCGCGCCGCCTCGATTCCGCTCAACGGCACGCCTCAGCACCTCGCCGCCCGGCACGCCCTCTTCGACGACCGCCCGGACGAGGCCCGTACCGCACTGCTGCCCCTGCTCGTCGAGGCCGAACGCATGGGAGACGCCGAGGCGACCGTGGACATCCTGCGCAGCCTCGCCGAGGCCGAACTCCGCGCCGGACGGTGCGCCAGAGCACTCGACCACGCCCACCGTGCCCAGGCGTTGACCGACGGAACCGCCCTGTCAGCCGCACCAGCGTGCTACACCTCCGCCCTCGTCGAAGGCAGCGCCGGACGCACCGAGCTCGCCCTCGTCCACGCCCGCCGCGGAGTCGACATCGCCCGGCAGGAGGACAACAAGGTCTTCCTCTCCCGCAACCTCTTCGCCCTCGGACACCTCCTCCTGCTCACCGGCCGCCCCAAGGAGGCACTGGAGCCTCTTGAGGAGGTACGGGAACTGGAGCAACTCCAGCAGGTGCACGACCCCTCCGTCCTGCGCTGGCACCCCGAACTCGCCGAAACCCTCGCCGCCCTCGGACACCTCGACCAGGCGCAGGACCTGCTGGACGACACCCGCCGCACCGCGACCGTCCTCGGCAGGGGCGCGGTCCTCCCCTTGCTCGAACGCCCTCAGGCACTTCTGGACGCCGCCCGCGGCGACTACGACACCGCGTCCCGGCGCCTCACCGACGCGGCCGACCGCCTCCGCCGCCTTCCCCTCGAACGCGGCAGAACGCTGCTGGCGCTCAGCCACACCGAACGGCGCGGACGCCGCCGCGCCAGTGCCCGCGCCGCCGCGCAAAGCGCCGCCGACCTCTTCACCACCCACCACGCGCACCCCTGGGCCAAGACCGCCGCGCACGCCCTCAGCCGACTCGAGGCCGGCCCCACCGGCGCGAGCGCCCACCCCCTCACTTCCGCCGAACAACGCTGCGCCGAACTCGCCGCCGCCGGCGCGAGCAACCGCGACATCGCCACCACGCTCACCATCAGCGTGAAGACGGTCGAGGCGACTCTCAGCCGCGTCTACCGGAAACTCGGCCTTCACTCACGCATCCAGCTCGCGCACACCCTCACTCCAGCGCGTGATTGACCGCGCGTCGGCATCCACGGCTCACCGAGCCGACCGGCCCGCCCTCCTGGTGTCCTTGGACAGGACCGCCGCCGCGCCGCTCAGCGGCACTCGTGCGCAACGGCCCTCGTGCGCAACGGCCCTCGCGCTCAGCGGCGCTCGCGCTCAGGGCTTGGGGCTTGGGGTCCGGGTTCGGCGGCCTCTGGTCGCTCTGCCGGCCGCCAGTGCGGGGGCGATCAGCCCCGCGTTGGCCCCGTCGGGAAGCCGGCTGTCGGCACCTGCGAGGGCGCCCGTGACGCGAAGCCGCCGGGGCTGAGCACGGTCGGCTACCGTCACGCCGGCCGGCCACAGACCGGCGGTCAGCCGGTCAGCCGGTCAGCCGGTCAGCCGGTCAGCCGGTCAGCCGGAACGCTTCCCTCAGTGTCAGGTCGCCCGTACGCCCATGGAGCAGGAATACGCCCGCTTCGATATAGATCACCCGAATGCCGCATTCCCCTTGAGGGGGAAGATCGTTGTGCGGGGTGCGACACAGGAAATGCTGTTTTGTTTCGAATTTGAGGACCATCGGGGTCCCATCCGCTCACGCCGGCGGGACCCCTCCGATCACCCCTGCCCCGGCTTGAACGGCAGACCGGCTTGCCCGGGTGCCACCGGGGTCGGGACGTGGAACGAGGAGCTTATGTACGACGGAGACCTGGCGCTTGACGGCTTCCTGGCGACCATGGATCGACTGCAGGCCGACTTCGAGCGACGCCTTGGACGTATCGAGCGGCCGGCCCCGCAGCCTGTCCTGCAGGAACGATTCAGCTCGGCGTCAGCCGGCGGCAGCGGGGAGGCCGGGTTGGGACTCGAGGCGATCTGGACGGCCGGGCGGCGCCCGTCGTCGTGAGCGACCACCCCACCAGGAGAAACCTTTCACTTCGGCACGCCCGGGCATCTGTTCCGGGGAGCCGGTTCGGGAGGAACGTTCATGCCCGGCGAGTCGCTCTCCGGCTTCTGGACATCGCAGGCCTACGTGTTCTGTCGCGCGTGCGCTCGCGAACGCGGCCGCACCGGTCTCCGGTCGGAGGCAGCGGGTACTCCGCCTCGGTCTCGGGTCGTGCCGCGGGCCCTGCGGCGGAGCGGCGGATGGGTCTGTCGGCTCCTGTCCGGCGCTCGGCGCTCGCCCGGCCGGACGGGCCGCCGCCTCGTCCTCGGACCTTCGATGCGGCCGTCCCGGCCCGCGTCGACGTACGGAATGCGGACAGGCTGCCGGGACGGTCGAGGAGACGCATGAACGGATGAGCACCCGGTGCGGGATGGTGGTGAGCGTGGCTACAGGTGCTGAACACACTCACCGCCACCGCACCCGCCGCCGCCCCCCGGCTTCGCCGGATGCGCCCGCCGCTTGCCGGCGGGCGCCCGGCGGAGCCGGTCTCATCGGGCCACCACTACCGAGGCGGACCGGGACCGGCGTCGGTGAGAAAGCGCGCTAGGCGAGCTCGGCGAACGTGTACACCCGGTCGAAGCGGAGGGCGGCGAGGTCGGAGCGGAGGATGATCCAGTGGAAGAGGCCGTCCGGCATGTGGGGGCTGTCCTCACGGGCGTTCCAGGTGGCCAGCAGTACCCACTCGTCACCGTCCTCCGCCGGCGGGAGAGGCATCTCTTCCTCGCAGCAGGATGTGCCCTGGGCGGGTTCGAAGGGGTCGTTCTGGAAGATGAGGGGGTAGCCGCCCAATTGGAAGTCGCCGAAGACACCGGGGAGTTCCTCCGCGCTCCCCCATGCCTCGCGCAGTTCTTCCGCGGGCAGGTCGGCGAGGGGAGGCTGCGACCACAGGTGCGCCGCGTTGTGCGGCCAGGACCATGCGTGGTGCCGGCCGTGAAGGCAGGAGCGGGCGTTGATCTCCTCGTGGTCCGGGTCCACGGGTTCCTCGGGCCCGAGCGGGGTGCCCGGCGGGACGTACTGGACGGCGTCCGGGAGCACCATGCTGAAGGGCCACGGGTCGGCGAAGAAGAACAGGTGCCCCTCGGCGGGGAGGGGCAGACCGGTGGCGCCGGGAGGCAGGGTGGAGCAGTCGACGGCGGCCACGAACAGACGCTCGGAGAGCGCGATGCCCTCGGGGACGGGCGGGTTGCCGCCGATGACGGCGACGATCGGGCCCGGGCCGTCCTTGGTGAGCTTCAGGGCGGGGCGGACGAGGCTCAGGTACGTCTCGGCGGCGACGGCCGACAGGTCCCGTTCGGCGGCAGCCACGCGGAACCGGGCAGCCACGGCCGCGAAGTTGCCGCCCGCATGTTCGATCATGGTCACGCGGGAACCCTAGCCCGAAGCCACCGCGGTGAGTCGGCTCCGGATCGACAAGCACGACGCCGAGCGGGGTTCGGGACCTCCTGGAAGTCATGAACCGGACGCCCTCCGCCCCACGAAGGTCTCCCCCACTGCCGGCGACAGGCACCTGGGTCGGCGCGGCCCACGTCGGCCGCCGCGGTGTCGGTGCCTTCGTCGTCGGGTCGGTCGCCGCGCCCTCTCTCCTCCGCTCAGGCAGCGGACCGCGGCGCCTTCTGGGCCGGTTCAGCCCTTCGAGGAGGAGGACGGTGACAGGCGGCCGAGGCTGCGGTCGTGCAGGCGGCTGAGGAGCATCAGGGAGCACACGGCGCCGATCAGCGCGCAGAACATGTCCCACTGGGTGTCCCACACGTCGCCCTGCGTGCCCAGGAACGCGTCGGCGGCTTCGCCTCCGGTCACGGCCGCCGCCCACTCCAGCATCTCGAACACGGCGCTGAAGGCCAGGCAGGCGCAGACGGCAAGCGGGGCGAGCCAGCGGCTCCCCCGCAGCGGCGACGTACGCACCAGGAGTTCGCGGACGAGGATCGCCGGGACGAAGCCCTGCATGAGGTGGCCGAAACGGTCGTAGGGGTTGCGCTCCAGGCCGAGCCAGTCGCGCACCCAGCCACCTGCCGGGACCTCCGCGTACGTGTAGTGCCCGCCCACGATCAGGACGAGCGCGTGCGCGGCCAGCAGACCGCAGAGCAGGCCGCTCAGGGCGAACCGCCGACGGAGCACGATCGCCAGTGGCAGACCCACCGTCACCCACACCGTCTCCAACAGCCAGGTGGTCGGGTCCTTGACGCCCCACGCGGACACCGCGAGCGACGCGGCGACGCAGAGCGCGAGAACGGTCGGCATCCGGCGCCGGAACGTGGGACGTGCGTCCTGCACCGGGCTGACGGTCGGGTGGATGGCGGACATCGCGAGCTCCTCGTGTTCGGGGTGTGCCCATCCTTGGGTCCGCCGCGAAATCCCGCCATGCGCGCACGTACTCAAGCACCCTGCCCAGGTACCCAGTTGACGCCCGTCCCGCGGCCGGGCGTCCGGTTGTTCGGTGACGGGGAACCGGCCGCTGTGAACCCACAGCAGCCTGGGTGCGTCCGCCGAGGCTACGTCGGTTCACGGGTACGGATGCTGAGCCGGCCCCGAGCCCGACCGGAGTGAGCAACCGACAGGAATGCAAGCCATTTCACTCATGAAATAGCGGGATGACCTGCTCTTTGGCGCCAATACTCATCGCATGGCTGAAAATCTTTGCAGGTAGTTGCGCAAGACACTCGCGGGCATGAAGGTTCGGTGCATGGCCAACCTCATGACGCGCATAGCGCGCCCCGCCGCCCTCGCTGCCGCGACAATCGGGGGCCTCCTGACGGCTCTCGCCGTCGCTCCGACCGCCGTCGCAGCCACCGGAGATCCCGCTCCGTCGTGCGTGGCGTACTACCAGAGCTGGCGCTACACCGACGCTCACAACGGTTGCTCCGAGACCGTCGCCGTCACCGTCGAGTACACGAACGGCCAGTGGGCGCCGTGCCGCGTCATCCTGCCCGGCCAGTGGGCGACCTTCGCCGGCTACGGAACGGACGGCAACTACGCCACCGGGCTCCGCACCTGTGACCCGAACACGCCCAGCGGGACCTGAACCCGAGAAGCGCGGGCCCACTGAGTCGAACGACGATCAGCCGCGGTAGAAGTCGCCTCGTTGCCCGGAGGCTGGTGACGCCCGAGACAGCCCATTCCCGCCTGGCCGTACGCCTGCCCGTGGCGGCCGGGAGCAGCCGGAGCGCGGCGGTCCGTTCGCCGCCCCAGCAGGTGTGCACGATGGCGCCCGGCCACGCCGGTACCCACGGCCCCTAGGGGGTGTCCGTAAAGTCGATCGCTCGTTGCTCCGTTCGTGGTGCGTCGACATGAACTGACGGATGATTCCTGGGCGTTGATCGCTCCGTTGCTGGCGCCGGGCCGGGTGGGCAGGCCTGTGCGGGACCGGCGCCAGGTCGTCAACGGGATCTTGTGGAAGCTGTCCACCGGTGCCGCATGGCGGGACCTGCCCGAGCGCTATGGGCCGTGGAAGACGGTCTACGAGCGTTTCCGGCGCTGGTCGCAGGATGGGACATGGGACCGGCTGCTGACCCATGTCCAGCAACACTCCGACGCCGTCGGGGCCGTCGACTGGACCATTGTGTGTGTCGACTCGACCACGGTCCGAGCACATCAGCACGCGGCCGGGGCCCGAAAAGGGGGCCCTGGGAAGGGGAAGCGCTCGGCCGGTCACGCGGCGGGCTGACCAGCAAGATCCACCTCGCCTGTGACGGCCAGGGCCGGCCTCTCGCCTTCACGCTCACAGGCGGGAACGTGAACGACTGCACCCAGTTCGAGCCGGTCATGGCCCGGATCAAGGTGCCCCGGCCGGGGCCGGGACGGCCCCGGACCCGGCCCGACCGTGTCGTCGCGGACAAGGGCTACTCGGCGCGGAAGATCCGCGCCTACCTGCGACGACGAGGGATCGCCTGCACCATTCCCGAGCGGATCGACCAGGTCAACGGCCGCATCCGCCGCGGCGAGACCCTCTGCCGCCTCGACCGCACCGCCTACCGGCGGCGCAATGTCGTCGAGCGCTGCTTCAGCCGGCTCAAGCAGAACCGGGCCCTGGCCACCCGCTACGACAAACGCGCACAGCACTACCAAGCCATGGTGACCCTCGCCTGCCTCCGCCTCTGGCTCAACGACTTTACGGACACCCCCTAGGCCCCGGTGACCGGTAGCCTCGGTCTGCCGCCTCCGGTCGGGTGGCGGCGACGCCGCCCAACTGGGCTGTGTGTGCCGTCTCGTGAGCGAGTAGGACCTTCACGACCTTTCGAACGCCCGGCGATCCGAGGAGAGCTGAGAAGTGGCTGAGGTAGACCTTTCGGCCGGCACCGTGGAGTATCTCGACACGGGCGGTGGGGGCCCGGTCGTGGTACTGCTGCACGGTGTCGCGATGGACGGCTCCCTGTGGCGGAACGTGGTGGCGCCGCTGCGCTCCCAGTTCCGTTGCGTGGTACCGACGTTGCCGCTGGGTGGTCATCGCCGGCCGATGAAGACGGACGCGGACCTGTCGATCGCCGGCGTGGCACGACTGGTCGCGGAGTTCCTCGACCGGCTCGACCTGCGCGACGTCACGCTGGTGATGAGCGACTGGGGCGGTGCGCAGGCCCTGGTCGCCGAGGGCAGGGATGAGCGGATCGGGCGCCTCGTCATCACCTCGTGCGAGGCGTTCGACAACTTCCCTCCGGGCCTGCCCGGCCGCAACCTCTTCACCTCCGCGAAGCTGCCGGGCGGCATCAGCCTCGCTTTCAGACTGCTGAAGTGGAAGCCGATGCGGCGACTGCCGATGACCTGGGGCTGGATGAGCAAGCGGCCGGTCCCGCACGACGTGATGGACGCCTGGTTCGCACCGCTGTGGAACTCCGAGGAGATCCGCCGCGACCTGCGCAAGTACGTGCTCGGTGTCCCCCCGAAGAACGAACTCCTTCGCTGGGCGGAGAAGTTGCGCGGCTTCGACCGCCCCGCCCTCGTGGTGTGGGCAGCCGAGGACAAGGTGATGCCGCCCGAGCACGGGCGCAGGCTCGCCGAGCTGCTGCCCAAGGGACGACTCGTCGAGGTCGAGGACAGCTACACCCTCATTCCCGAGGACCAGCCGGAACTGCTCAGCGCCCACATCCGGGCCTTCGCGCTGACCGGCGAGCCAGGCTCCTCGTAGAGGTCCCCTGGGCCGGGCCATGGGCCCATGGGGTCGACGGGCCGCCGGACTGTTGGTCGACCACCGGGTCCCCAGCCGCCGTGGCACAGCGTGCGAAAGCGGCGGAAGCCGCCGAGGGTCCGGGGCACGCCGACGGCTCCGTCGCCGCTCTCGTCATGGTCGTACGACGCTCGGGGTGCCGGGGGATCCGGGTGCGGGTCCGCAGCGCGAAGGCGGTCGTGGCCGGTGCCCAGCACAGGCCCAGCGCGAGGTGGGTGAGGGGGACCAGGTCCAGGGTGGCGGCGGTGACGGCGGTCTGCGTCGCTCCGCCATGCTGTCCAGACCCGCCTCGTGGGCGGACCCGAGGTACACACCACTGATGGGCTCAAGGCCTTCGACCGCGTCGACGACGAGAACGAGCCCGTTGAACAGCGTCCCGTCGGTGACTGCGTCGCCGAACGCGGCGGCGGCGTCCGCGTCACCGCCGGCGACGCCCTCGTGCCTCACGTACTGCGTCGTGGGCTCGTACCGGACCCGGACCCGGCTCGCCCGGACCGCACCCCGGAGGGTCCGCGTGGCGGCCTGAATCCCGGCGGCAGTCCTGGCCGTACCCCCGTACTCCTCGGCGAGCACGGTGGTCAGCGCGGCGGCCAGGTTCGTCGCGCTGTGCCACGAGTGTCCGACCGCGCTCTCCTCGTCCGGGGCCACCCCGGCCCCGGGTTGATCGGGCTCCGGAGAGAAACGATCCATCGGCCCGGGCGACACAGGCTCGGCGCAACTCGTGGGCGGGCGGCCCGGTCGGGCCGGCGCGCGTGACCCCTTCCGCGGCGCGTCTCGTGACAGCGCCCCGGCACCAGGTCGTGGTGCCGGGGCGCGGGCGTGTCGGGGTCAGACCTGACCGAAGATCAGGGAGCCGGGGGCGCTGGGGTCGTTGGAGTAGTAGTGCTCGCGCAGCGTCCGGATGAACTCCGTACGCGAGACGCGCCCGTCTCCGTCGGCGTCGATCTTGTCGAACGTGTCCATGGCCGTGGGGTCGGTGACCTGCCAGACCTCGGCGAGGAAGCGGTGGAACTCCGCCTTGCTGATCTCGTTGTCTCCGTCGACGTCGATCACGTCGAACATCGCGTGGCCGCTGCCTTCGACGAGGTTCATCCGGCTGGTGTCGACGGCGAGCAGGCGCATGGCCTGGACGTACTGCTCGCGGTCGAGGCGGTCGCCCTGACCGCCCGCGTGACGCAGCACCTCCAGCCACTGCATCTGGTGGAACGCGGTCAGCTCCCGGACGCGACGGTCATTCCTGTCGAGCTTGTAGGCGTTGATGTAGCGGTCGGCCAGCGCCTGGTAGTCGGGCCACTCCACGTACCCGTCCTTGTCGGCGTCCAGGAGGTCGAAGGACCGCCCGTACTTGTCGCTGATGACGTCGTTCGTCACAGTCGTCATGTCGTTTCCCCTTTGCATGGCCGATGGATCGGTCAGCCGCATGGTGCTGGCCGGGCAGGGTCGTGTGGGGAGCTTCGGCCCAAGATCACTCGTTGGCGCGAACCGGATCAAGCCACGGCGCACGAGAGGCGGTGGCCGATCGCCCGCATCGGATCGACCGGCACTGATCATGGAGCAGTTCTGGCACGGCATGTACTTCGCGGTCGGCGCGGGCAGCCTGGTCGAGGCGCAGCCCGACGCGATCGCAGGAGACCGGGCCCTCGCCGGGCTGACCTGGCCTGGGGCACCCCCTCGGCCGGACCGGCGGGCTCGCGGGAGGGTGCGCCCGCGCCGGGAGGGCGGGCGGGCGGGGCACGCTCTCCCGGCCGCTGCCGGTCAGGCCGGGCAGTGCGGCGGCTCCGGCGTCTCTCCGTACGCGGGGACCGAGGCGGGCGCACAGGTGCCGCTCGGCGCCGGAGTGTAGGTGGGCGTGGGCTCGGGTGACACGGTGGCCGGCGGCGTCGGGAAGCCCGGGAGGGTGGGTGTGGGCCGGCCGCTGATCGTGGGGAGGGGTGCGGGGGTGGTGGGGTCGGTCGGCGTGGGCGTGGGCGTAGGCGTGGGTGAGTCGGTGGGTGTGGATGTGGGGGTGGGAGGGGTGGACTCCGTGTCGGTCGGGGTCGGAACGGCCGTATCCGTCGGCGAAGGGCTCGGAACAACCCGGCAGGTCAGCGTCATGTCGGCGTCCGTGACGCTGTCTCCGTCGCTGGTGTCGGCGGCGAGGGAGGTCGTCGGTGGCGTGTAGTCGGGGGATGTCGTGGTGACCTGGTAGTGCCCCGGGGCGATGTCCACGAAGGAGTAGTGGCCCTGGTCGTCCGTCGTCGTGGTGACGGGTGTGCCGTCCGGGGTCAGGACCGGGGCGCCGTTCTCGTCCAGCAGGCGCACCTCCTGTCCCGTCGGGGTTCCGCAGTCGGAGGTGAGGCCGCCGGCGATCTGCGAGGAGAGGGAGGAGGTCCACAACTGGTAGACGGGGAAGCCGGTCTGCATGCTGAAGGTCAGGGTGAGGCTCGTGACGGGCACCGTGGGCTGGAACCATCCCGCGGCACCGGCCGTGTCGGCGCCGTTGCCGGAGAGGGTGCTGGTCGAAGGGTCCCAGACGGGCTGGTCGGTATCGGTTCCGGTGGGGCCGCAGGACGACGGCTTCGGTGAGGACTGGCAGTAGTTGAACGCGCCCTGCCAGCCCAGCTCCTCCGCTGTGAGGGGCTGCCCGTCGGCGCCGGTCGCGGAGACCTGGACCCGGTCGGCGTCGATGTCGCCGAGGGTGAACGCGAAGGTCCCGGCGTTGGTCGGCGACTCGAAGGTGAGGGTCGTCGTGGAGGGCGTGCGCCCGGCCGCGGTGCGCAGGTTGACGTAGCTCTTGCCCTGCGACGTCCCGTAGCGGGCTCCCACGGGGGTGCCCGGCCCCAGGAAGGCGGAGCTGCCGGACTGGACGGTCGTGGTGCTGCTGTCCGTGGTCACCGCCGCGGTGGGAAATCCGGCCAGCGGGATGCCGACCTCCCCCGTGGTCCCGTTCATGGTCCACTCGCCGTACGAGGACGTGGCGTCCGCGTAGGCCACGGTCGGGGGCCAGCACCACAGGGCGGTGGCGAGCGCGCCGCCCACGGCGGCGAGGGCGGCGTTGCGGGCATGTCTACGGTGGCCGAGGCGTCCGAACGAGGTCATGGCCGCCACCCTCGCGCAAGGGTCCTCCTTCTCGGGAGGACTGACGCCGTGACAGGATGAGGTTTCATCCGATCGTCGCAACACCTGCCGGGCGCGCCCCGCGGCGGACCGGCCCAGCGGGACGGCACACGGGTGACTCCCCGCGTTGCCTCGCCAACTACCGCGCTGTCACACGCAGTTCATGTCGCGCCGGCGGTCGCAATCGCCACCGTTCGCCATGGCGCGCGGCTGTATCGGATGCTCCCCGCGCTCGTTGTGTCGATCATGGAACGACACCGTGACTCCGTATCCCTGGCCAGCCTGACCGGCGCCTACTGGCTCGATTCCCCGGTGCTCCCGCAGGGGCGACACACCCGACGCACCCCCGGCGAAGGACCGGCGAGTCTCGTATCCCAGCGGAGACGCACTCTCGACCAGCACCCGCGCTCCGCGAACGGCCCGACAGGACGCCCTCACCTCGATCCCGACGCGTGAAGAGATCCGCGCCGGTGCCCCCGGCCCGGTGCCGGGCCGGGGGCACCACGGCGGCTCCGTCAGGTGCCGGCCTTCGGGTAGAGCAGGTTCAGCACCGAGAAGTCGTCGGACGACGGGTGCTGCGGGAATTCGGGAACCGACATGCAGCTGTTGGTCGACCCGTTGTGGTCCAGCCCCAGTGCGTGGCCCATCTCGTGGCACGCGACGCTACGCCGCGCCGAGTAGGTGTTCGGCGTCACCTGGTCGTTGAGCCTCACGACGACGGAACCGTCCACGAAGTAGCCGCCGGAGGTGGTGTACGAGGTCTGGCCGTACCAGTCGGTTCCGTAGTTGCCGTTGTAGGTGTGGACGCAGTGCCGGCCGCTGGGGCAACCGCCCGTGTACCAGCGGTAGTAGGCGTCGATGCCGGGCGCCTGGTACCAGTCGACCTGCGCGTCGCTCACCGGCCAGCTGTCGCTGGTGTGGTCGAGGAAGTACACCTGCGGGTCGTTGTAGGCGCCGTACGTCCACTTGGCGCCGCACAGCGCGGACGCGGTTCCGACGGTCGGGGAGCAGCCGAGCGTCCCGAGGTCGGCCGTGGCGGTCGCGTCCGCGTCCTGCACGCCGCGGATGCCCTGGCGCCGCAGGGACGCCCTCAGCTCGTCGGGCGTGACGCCCGCGGCGGGCTCGTAGATGGCGGTGTAGACGGTGCCGTCGGCGCGTTCCTGCACGACGTACACCGCTTCGTCGTGCTGAACGGCGGCGGTCCTGGGCTCCGTACCGCGCAGCGGATCGGCAGCGGCTTGTGGCGCCGACAGACCCGCCAGCGCCAGGACGAGGCCGGCCAGTCCGATCATCGATCTGGTAGCTCGGAACATGCGTCTCCCCCAAGGTCGGCCCCCCGACCGCGTCCGCGGCCGAAGACACGGGCACCGGAGGTGCAGACTGGCATGTATATGCCAGGACAGGGACGCGATTTCCGGGCGATCCGTCGCCGAGGGCCCTGAGGTGGGGCTGCTGTCGGTGCGTCCGTGCCCGGTGGAACGCGACGGATGGTCAGCGGTCCTGGGGAAAGCACACCAAGCGGAACTCCTCAGGACGTTGCCGGACCCGGCCGCTTCCCCAAGGCCAGGGAGGGCTTCCCCGGGGCCCGGGGAGGGCTTCCCCACCGGGCCGTCGCGCTCGCCGGTGGGGCGTTCGGGCGGGTGAAGCCGCTGGCAGAGGGGGTGCGGTCAGGAAGGCCGTACTTCTCCGCCAAGGGCTTCGCACGCGTGTCACCCGTCCGGCGTCGATGTGTCCGGTTCTGCCCTCCGCGGTCGGCGACCGGCGTGCTCGACATGCTCGGCACACCTGCTCATCGCAGGACCGCCCGGGCCGGGAGGGAGGTCGAGGCGAGGGTGAGGAGCAGGGCGGCGGCCGCGAAGGAGCCGACGAGGAGCGGCGGCAGGTAGGGGCCCTCGCCCGTGAGGCCGTGTGTCATGGGCACGAGGGTCGCCAGGGCGATCGCCCCGCCCAGGACGGTGCCGGCGACGCCGACCACCAGGCCTTCCCAGCGGATCATCCGCAGGACCTGGCGGCGGGTGGTGCCGACGAGCCGGAGGGTGCGGAGTTCGCGGCGGCGGGCGAGGACGGTCATCACCAGCGTGTTGGCGGCGGCGACGGCCGCGAATCCGCCCAGGACGGCGGCCATGGTGGTGTTGGCCCAGGCGTTGACCTCGCGGTCACGGCTCTGCGCGGCGGCCCGGCCCGCGGCGTCGGTGACCGTGCCGAGAGCCGCGAGGCGGTCCGGCGTGCCGCCGCGGACGAGCAGTTCGTCGGCGTAGGGGACGGTGCGGTGCCCGGCCAGGTCGGCGGCGGGCAGGGTGACCTCCGCGAGACCGAGGCCGCGCCCGTAGGTGGCGACGACCTGGGGCGAGGCGGTGCGGCCGTCGGGCAGCCGCAGCTGGAGGCGCTGTCCGGAGCGGACGCCCACGGCATCGGCGAGGTGGGCGTCGACGGCGACCGTGCCGGGGCGCAGGTCGCTGAGGGACCCGGTGCGCACGTCGAGGTCGAGTACGGGGCGGGGGTCGGCGGAGACGGCCAGCGCGGTGGCGCTCCGGAAGCCCGTGTCGCGGTCGGGGAGCAGGACGCCGGTGTGCTGGAGGGCCACGGCGGCGGTCACGCCGGGGAGGCGGGCGGCGCGGGAGGCGGCGTCGACGGGCAGCCCGGACGGTGCCGTCACGACGTGGTCGGCGAGGACGCCTGCGCGCTGCTGGTGCTCGGCGGCGCGGTCGGTGCTGGCGTGCAGCAGGACGAGGGTGGAGGCGAAGGACGTCGCGAGCACGAGGGGCGTGAGCGCGGAGGCGAGCCGGCGGGCGTTGGCGCGGGAGTTGGCGGCGGCGAGGTGCCCGGGGGCACCGGCGGCGTGGAGCGGCAGGCCGAGGACGGTGGCGCTGAGCCGGGCGACCAGCGGGCCGAGGAGCGCCACGGCCAGCATGAAGAGCATGACGACGCCGAGGGCGGCGTTGGCGGCGTCCTCACCGGAGCCGGCGGCGGCGACCCCGGCGAGCGCGGTGCCGCCCGCGGCGGCGATCACGCCGAGGACGGTGCGGCCCCGGCCGATCGCGCGCCGTTCGGTCTGCGCCTCGGCGAGGGCGAGGCCGGGCGCGACGCGGGAGGGGCGGCGGGCGGCGGCGAACCCGGCGCCCAGGGCCGTCAGGACGACGACGAGGACGGCGGCGGCGTACGGCAGGGGTGCGGTGTCGAGCCGTACGCCCTGCGGAATCGCGCCCTTGTCGCGAAGCTGTCCGAACCACCAGCTCGCGAGGGCGAATCCGGGCAGGCAGCCGAGGGCGCCGGCGAGCGGGGCGAGCAGCAGGGACTCGGTCGCGATGGAGCGGCGCAGTTGGCGCGGGGTGGCGCCGATGGCCCGCAGCAGGGCGAACTCGCGGGAGCGCTGGCTCACGGAGAGCGCGACGGTGCCGGCCGCGGTGAAGACGGCGACCAGGGTGGCGATGCCGCCGAAGGAGCCGCCGAGTGCGACCAGCATCTCCTGGGCGGCGGGGAGCGCGGCGCCCTCGGCGAGGCTGCGGTCGTCGCCGGTGCGCACCTCGGCCTTGCCGCCCAGGGCGCGGTCGACCTCGGCGGCGAGCGTGGCGGGGTCCGTGCCGGGAGCGGGCAGGACGGCGATGGCGTCGACGGTGCGGGGGTGGCCGGAGAGGGCGAGGGCCTGGGCGTCGGTGAACCAGGCGCCGGGCGTGGGGGTGGTTCCGGAGACGGTGAAGCTCCGCCGGCCGAGCGGGGTGTCGAGGGTGACGCGCTCGCCCACGCGCGCGTGGCCGCCGCCGAGGACGACCTCGCCGGGGCCGGGGGCGGTTCCGGAGGCGAGGCGGGTGCCGGTGAAGGCGGTGGAGCCCCAGCCGGAGGCGGTGAGCGGGGTGCCGGCGGCGTCGCGTACGGGGTAGCTGACGTCGCCGACGGCACGGGCGGCGCCCGAGGCGCGGGCGGCGGAGTGGACGAGCGAGGCGTCGAGGCGGGCGCGGTCGGGCAGGGCGGCGGAGAAGGTCTCGCGTTCCGGGCCGCTGCCGATGGTGGCGTGCACCTGCTGGTCGGCCGCGGCGACGACGGGCGCACCGGCGTAACGGCCGGGCGGTACGGAGGCGGTGAGGCCGGTCTGGAGCAGCAGCCCGCAGGCGGAGACGACGGCGGCGGCGAGCAGCAGGGCGACGAAGGTGCCGACGAAGGAGGAGGGCTTGAAGCGGACGGCGGCCCGGGCGAGGCCGTTGGGTCGGAGTGGCATCAGGCGACCGCCCCGAGCCGGGCGGAGGACGTGGCCGAGGCCGTCGCCGTGGCGGTGAGTTCCGTCATCAGGGCGGCGATCCGGGCCGGGGTGGACCGGGGAAGGCGGTCGGCGAGGGCGCCGTCCGCGAGGAAGAGGACGTGGTCGGCGTAGGCGGCGGCGACCGGGTCGTGGGTGACCATGACGACGGTCGCGCCGAGCCGGTCGACGGCGTCGCGGAGCAGGGTGAGGATCTCCGCGGCGGTGGTGGTGTCGAGGGCGCCGGTGGGCTCGTCGCCGAAGATCACGTCCGGCCGGGTGACGAGGGCGCGGGCGATGGCGACCCGCTGCTGCTGGCCGCCGGAGAGCTCGGAGGGCCGTCGGGCGCCCTTGTCGGCGAGGCCGACCTGCCCGAGGACCTCGGCGGCGCGGTTCCGGTCGGGGCGGAGGCCGGCGAGGCGCAGCGGGAGGAGCACGTTCTGCTCGACGGTGAGCGAGGGCAGGAGGTTGAAGGCCTGGAAGACGAAGCCGAGGCGGCTGCGGCGCAGCTGGGTGAGCTTGTCCTCGCCGAGGCCGGTGATCTCGGTGCCGCCGAGCCGGACCGAGCCGGAGGTGGGGCGGTCGAGTCCGGCGGCGCACTGCAGGAAGGTCGACTTGCCGGATCCGGACGGTCCCATGACCGCGGTGAAGCTGCCGCGCGGCAGGCTCAGGTCGATGCCGCGCAGGGCGTCCACGGCGCGGTCTCCCTTGCCGTACCGGCGCCGTACTCCGGCGAGTTCGACGGCCGCTGCCGTCGCCGTCGAGGGGGCGGCTTCCCGTGCCATGGGTTCCTCCGTACGTTCGGGTTCGTCCTGTTCAACGTACGGATAGGGGCAGGTCAGGGACCATGACGGCGGCCGGTGGATCATGGGTGGGGCTGTCCCCACCCCGTCCGGCTTGACCTCAACCACGCTTGAGTTTCCAGGGTCGGTCGCATGATCTTCACCGACGGGGAGCGCGAGTACCTCAGGTCCCAGATGCCGGCCCGCTTGGCCACCGTCGGTCCCGACGGCTGTCCGCAAGTCCGCCCGGTGGGCTTTCGCCTCAACGACGACGGCACCATCGACATCGGCGGGCCGGCCATGGCCCGCAGCCGGAAGCACCGCAACGCGCAGGCTCGCCCCGGTGTCTCCGTGGTGGTGGACGACCTGGCCCCGGCCGATGACCCGGTCGCGGGCGGGTGGGGCCGCGGAGTCGAGATCCGGGGCCGTGCCGAGGTGCTGACCGTCGACGTACCGCCGGTGGCACCCCACCGCTTCAGTAGGGACATCATCCGCGTGCACCCCCGACGGATCATCACCTGGAACCTGGAAGGCCGGGGGTCCGTCGCCCGCGACGTCGCATGACGGCCGCAGTCCCCGATCAGCAGTGGTCCTGACGGGACTCCGGCCCCTCCGCGGTTCTCCCGCACTCGGGGAGCGGGTGCGGACACCGTTTGCCTGGTACGGCTACCAGCTCGGCCCGAGGTCGGAAGGAACTCACTGGCTCTCGCGGTCACGCAGGTCGTGCCGGGTCCCTGCGACGGCCGGTCCCCAGGTCGCCGGCATGCGGGCGACGACCTCGGCGGCGGCTTCCTGGGCCGTGAAGACGCGCTCGGTCGAGAATGGCTCGCCGCGGTGGTGGACCGCATAGCGGTGGTCACCGAGTGGATGGATCGTCGAGACGTCCCGGGAGAACGGGGACCCCGTGCATCTGCTGAACATCAGGGCGGCGTGGCTGGTGTAGGGGAAGAGCGCTCTCAGTCTGGGCTCGGCGTGCGCCGCACGGAGCATTTCCTGGTCCCAGTGTGTATCCGCCGTCAGGTAGCAGCCCCATTTCTCTGCAACGGCGTATTCGGCGCCGCGTTCGTGGGCCAGAGCGAGGGGGCTGGCCGTCAGGAAGGGTGCTGCCGCCTGAAGTTGGGCGAGCGTGGCGCCTGCCCGCCAGGCCGCGGCGGCCGCCGCGAGCTCGGTGAGGTCGTTGGTGGAGCCGTTCGTGAGATGCACACCTTGCCCCCACGCGGAGACGAGGAACACCCGCTCCGCGGCTCCGAGGTGGACGCTGAATCTGTCAAGACGCGGGTTGCGGCTGGTGACTACCGCGTGGATGAGTGACGAACTGCCGGAAGAGGACCGAACCTCGCCGACGTCCAAGGCGTTCTCGGCGGCACACTGGGCGAGCGCCGCAGAGAGACTCCCTGCCGCAGCAAGATCCGGGTACAGCGCGGGGCTGGGTTGGATTGGCTGCCGCCCCCGTCGCGTGGAACGGTCGGCGGCCGAGTGCGACGCTCCGCGGGCAGACGGCTTGGTCACGTGCTGCTCCGTCGCACATGGCGGACAGGGTGTTCGTCGGCAGCGCCGCTGAGCCAGGAGCCGTCGCCCAGGGGCACCAGCTCATACGGGTGGGGCGTCTCGGCGGTGAACTCGCCTCTGAGAGTCCCCGTGTGCACGTCGACCAGGTGGTGGCGGAAGTACTCCTCGTCGTCCTCGTCCATGCCGCCCAGGGTGACGATGGCCAGGTCCGAAGTCAGGTAGCCGCCGGCCCACTCCACCCACGTGTCAACGGCGTCGTCGTGTCCGAAGGCTTCGACGGGCAGGGTGAAGAGCGCCTCGCCGCTGGGGTGGCGGTGGAACGCGACGTCCTCCTGCCCGTGGTCGACGGTCATGAACTGCCGACCGTCCGGCGCCAGGTCGATCAGGCACCGGTCCGACCAGGGATACGTCGTGAACTCCGGCTCGCCGGCGGCCCCGAGCGCGGCTCGGAAGACGGCGGAGCCGTCCTGTCCCTCACCGACGTTGAGGTAGAGGCTGCCGTCCACGGGGTGTACGTAGTGGATGGCGCCGTGCCCGACCGTCTCGAGCTCCCTGCGGGCCAGGACGGCACCATTGTCGGCGTCGTGCACCACCCACTGGTCTCCGCCCCCACGTCCCGCCATCGCGTCCGGCCGGTACACCCACACCCGGCGGCCGTCGAGGGACAGCACACAGCCAGGCTGGTGGCCATGGGGACGGTCCGAGTGCGGCTCGAACTCCGACGCCCACACGAGCTCACCGGCACGGGTGACGCACACGACGCTGTTCAGCGTCGTGTACACGACGCGCTCCAGGTCGGGCCGGACCGCCGACTCCAAGGCCTCGTCGTTCCGGCGCGGGTGGAACACCGCGGCGGACTCCAGCGTGCCGAGCGCACCGGAGGCCGGGACGTACGCGTAGATCAGCCCGTCGCGATGGCGCGTGATCACGTTCGAAGGGCGCAGAGAAGGCATGCGCCGAGGCTAACGCCCAGCTCGGGCCCTCGGTCAGCCGGGACGTCGGTCGCGGGGTGCGAAGACGCAGGGGCCGCCTGTCACCCGAAGGGCGAGGGGGACGAGCGCACCCGTCGCGTGAGCTGCTCGACGTCAGCGTGGCTGCTGTTCGGCGATGGCTGCCCAGTCGTCCGTTGCGCGGCCGTCGGCGATCGCCTGGTCGAAGACTTCCCTGAGCAGCTCGCCGAACGGCAGGGGGACCGCTTGGTCCGCTGCCGCTGCGCAGGCCTTTTCCTCGACACCAGTCGCGGCGCGAGCCGCCGCTGGTGCTCGATGAACACCTGCGGCAACAGGGTCAAGAAGGCCCGACTCGCCAACAAGTAGCAGGGAACAGGGACTTACCGCTTCCGAAGGGTGACCGTCGCCCGTGGCGTTCGCCTCGTTGGCCGTCCCGGCCGGTCTTCGTGACCGTCACGGGTGGGACGGGGTGCGTGGATCGTCGATGTCGACGGTGATCGCCACCCCGGAGGTCGATCGGAACGTGGCGACGCTTCCCGACAGCTGAATTCGCTCGAAGGGATTGGATTCGGTGAAGAACATCGCCCAGATCAGCTTGCGGCCGGCAGTCAGGCGTGCGAGGAACCCCTCCGAACCGAACGACCCCTCTCCGCCCCACAGGAGGCCCTTCTCCCCCAGGTCCACGACGGCCCGCCCGTCGACCGAGGACACCGAGGACACCGAGGAAGGATCTTCTTCCCGCATCTCGTCGAGATCGATCCGGGAGAGCACGGAGAAGCCGCTCGGGGTCGCGCGGTCGAGGGCGACAGCGTAGGAGCGTCCGTCAGCGAAGTGGAGTGCGTCCACGAGGGGAAGCTCAAGCTCTTCCCACAGGCGCTCGATCATGGTCATCTCCCCTTCCTACACCCGTCTTCCGCGCCCGTCTTTCCACGCCCCTCGCGGAGGCGGCGGTCAGCCGCCGTGCAGGCCCCACTCGTCGAGTCCGCCGTAGACATGGGCTTCCTGGCATCCCGGGGCGTCCATGGCCACGGCCTCGCCCCGGTACACGGCGATGAGGGAATCAGCGCCCCGCCACCAGGTGTCGGTCAGGCCGCGTACTTCGGGCACCGGCTCGTACCCTTCGAGGTCCAGGGAGTCGACGGCCTCGCCGGTGAGGCGCGTGACGGTTCTCGCCCACCGTCTCGCGTGGGCGGCCAGCGCCAGGGACTCCACCCAGCCTTCGGTGTCGGCATGCAGGGGCGCCCAGCGGTAGCCGTGGATCCCGAACTCGCCGCCAGGGCCGATCACGAAACCGTAGGCCATCGACACGCGACAGTCCCCGGCCGGGATCCACCAGCCCTCGGCGGCCGAACCCTCGGGAACGTCCGCGCCCAGGACGCGCGGGCCGCTCTCGTAGAGCGGGGCCGGCGGCAGCGCGAGGCCGCCCCAGCGGTCCTCGAAGGCCACCGCGCGATCGATCTCCGCGGCCGGGATCCCGTGAGCGGCCCAGACGTCGCGGTGACGCCCGAGGTCCTGCCGCGCGACACGGATGCCTTCCGACTCGACGAAGCCCTTGGCCCTGCGGGTCAGACCGGCCGGCGCGACCGGGATGGGCGATACGGGAGGGTCAGCCGTCATGACATCGGAGTCTAGGCCGAGGACTCCCCAGGCCCGGGGGGGGAGCCCGCCGCGGTGTGCTGGACGCCGATCGCCGGTCCGCCGGGGAGCAGGGGCGCGCCCGCCCTGGCCGTTGCACTGTATGGCGGAATGGCGAATCGGTTCAGCCGACCGGGCTGGGTGACACCGCGCGAGTGGGGAGCCGCGTGGCCGGGTGGATGAGGGGAGCCTGGCGGCGCGGGGGCGGGCGAAGGACCGCCCCATGATGTGAGGAGATCCCCATGAAGACGTTGACGCGTCTCGTCGCCGTCGCCGCCTGTACGGCCGCGGCGGCGCTCGCCGTCGTTCCCGTGGCGCAGGCCGCGCCCGCCGCGAAGGCGGCGGCCGGGTGCCGCTACTACTACACCAGCTATTTCAACGGCCCCAACGGGGAGAAGACCGGCAGTGGCGAGTACGCCGAGGGCGACCACGACCCCGAGGGGCGCATCTGCCGCAATGGCTGGTGGGTCTCGCCGTACGAGCTGGACGACCAGGCGCTTTCCTTCAGCTGATGCCGGCGGTGGTGAGGGGGCCGCTCCGGTTGCCCGCCACCGAGGCCGCGCACGCACATTTCTGACCATGTGAAACGGGCGAAGGGCCTGGTCGGTGACGACCAGGCCCTTCGCTGCTCGGCGGGCAGGGGGACGGAACGGCGCCGCCCGGCCCGTTCCCGTGGCCGTGGCCGGGCGGCGCCGGGCGGCGGTGGCCGCGACCGTCGTCAGCGCAGCGTGAGCGGGGTGTCGGAGGTGAGGTGGGTGAGCTTCTCGGGGTTGCGCACGAAGTAGACGCCGCTGATGCGGGCGTCCTCCACGCGGACGGCCATGACGCCGTCGAGTTCGCCGCCCACGTACACGGCGAGTGCGGGGCTGCCGTTGACGAGGGTGGGTTCCCAGGTGATCGTGGCCTCGACCTTGGCCGAGCCGCCGAGCCAGAAGCGGACGAGCTTCTCGGCGCCGACGACCGGGTGCAGCGCGGCGCGCTTGACGCCGCCGCCGTCGCTGAGCAGGACGACGTCCGGGGCGAGGACGTCGAGGAGGTCCTGCGGGTTACCGGTCTCGACGGCGCGCCGGAAGGACTCCAGGGCCGCCCGGGTCTCGCTCGCGGAGGCGGTCCGGCGGGGGCGGCGGGCGCCGACGTGCCGGCGGGCGCGGTGGGCGATCTGCCGGACGGCCTCGGGGGTCTTGTCGACGGCCTCGGCGATCTCGTCGTACTCGACGTCAAAGACCTCGCGCAGCACGAACACGGCCCGCTCGGTGGGGGTGAGGCTCTCCAGGACCAGCATCATCGCCATCGACATGCTCTCGGCGAGTTCGACGTCCTCGGCCACGTCCGGTGCGGTGACCAGCGGTTCGGGCAGCCACGGGCCGACGTACGCCTCGCGGCGGCGCTTGACGGTGCGCAGCCGGTTGAGCGCCTGACGGGTCGTGATCCGCACCAGGTAGGCCCGCTCGTCGCCGACGCGTTCCGGGTCGACCTTGATCCAGCGCAGCCAGGTCTCCTGGAGGACGTCCTCGGCGTCGGCGGCCGAGCCGAGCATCTCGTACGCCACGGTGAAGAGCAGGTTGCGGTGCGCGACGAACGCCTCGGTCGCCGCATCGGTGGTGTGGTCTGTCATCTCTCGGCCTCTCCCTGTTCGACTGCCTGTCCGCTGCCGCTGTCTGCTGTCCGCTTCCCGCCGGCGGTGTGTTCGCCCCCGGGCGGCTACAGCGTTTCCAGCCGGCGGGGCGTGTCCTCGGCGGCCGAGGCCCCGGGCCTGGCCGTGGCCGTGGTCGTGGTCGTGGACGTGGGGTCGGGGTTGGCGGTCACGCGGTGCTTGCGCTTGGGCAGGCCGAAGGTCGGGTGCGCGGTGCCCCACAACGACATGCGCACGATGGCCGACTTGATCCTCGCGGCCTTCAGGCCACCGATGTACTTCGGCTTCGCCCGTGCTTCGCCGTCGACCATCTGCAGGATCCCGTCGCGCCGCCCGAGGCTGATGTGGTTGCCCAGGTACTCCAGCTTGCTGTGCGTGATCTTGCCACCGGTCAGACGGGCGACGATCGCGTCCGTGGCCTGCCGACCGGTGTAGCCGGCCGAGGCACAGGACATCGGCAGCGGGAGGCCGTTGTCGCCGAGGGCGTGGGCGCTGTCGCCGACGGCGTAGACGTCCGGGTGGGAGACCGAGCGCATGGCGCGGTCGACGAGGATCCGGCCTTCCTCGGTGACGTCGAGGCCGGCGGTCGCGGCGAGCGGGCCGACCTCGAAGCCCGCCGTCCACACGGTGGCGTCGGAGTCCAGGAGCGTGCCGTCGGCGCAGCGGACCCGGGTCGCCTCGACGGCTTCGACGACGGTGTGTTCGAGGACGGTGACGCCCAGCCGGTCGCAGGCCGCGCGCAGGTGGGCGCGGGCGCCGCTGGACAGGCGGTCGCCCAGCTCGCCGCGGGCGATCAGGGTCACCGAGAGGCCGGGGCGGGACTCGGCGATCTCGGTGGCGGTCTCGATGCCGGTCAGGCCGTCGCCGACGACGAGTACGGTTCCGCCGGCGCCTTGTGCGTCGAGGGTGTCGAGGCGCTCGCGCAGGCGCAGGGCGGAGGGGCGGGCGGCGATGTCGAAGGCGTACGCGGCGACGCCGGGGACGCCCTGGTCGGCGCCGTGGCTGCCGAGGGCGTGGATCAGGGTGTCGTAGGCGAGTTCCGCGCCGCCCTCGGCGTCGTCCACGGTGACGGTCCGGCGCTCGGGTTCGAGGGCGGTGGCCCGGGCCACGCGCAGCCGGATCCCGGTGCCGGCGAAGACCTCGGTCAGCGGCGGGGCATCGATGTGCTGGCCGGCCGCGAGCTGGTGCAGCCGCAGGCGCTGGACGAAGTCCGGTTCCGCGTTCACCACGGTGATCGCGACGTCGGCCGGGTCCAGCCGCCGGGCGAGGGTTCCGGCCACGTAGGCACCGGCGTAGCCGGCGCCGAGGACGAGGATGTGGTGCCGCGAGTCCCGCTTGTCGTGGGTCATCGCGTCTCCGGTCATCGCCCGTCCCGTCATCAGGTGTCCGGTCATGTCGTGTCCGGTCATGTCGTGTCCGGTCATGTCGTGTCCGGTCATGTCGTGTCCGGTCATGTCGTCTCCTCCGTCTCCCAGGGGGTTCGGCCTCAAGACACCAGCGGGCCGATCACCGTGACACGATGTGACGCAGGTCACACGCCGAGAGGACTCGGAGGGGAGGGAATGCGGTCCGCTCGGTCAGTGGGTCGCGCGCCAGCGGGGAGCGTCGTCGTCCGGCGTGTCCGGGGAAGCGAAGTGGAACGGCACACCGAGGTGATCGGCCAGCGTCGGCGGCCGCACGGCCGGGCGGAGCGCCCTGCGGGCCTTCGTGGACGGTCGCCAGGTGGCCCTCCCCTTCCGGATCGTCCAGGACCGCGACCAGGACCACGAACCAGTCGTGCACCGTGTCGCCGTCCCACAGCGCCTCGACCGCGACCACTCGTCCCGCAAAGGCCGCGGCGCGGGCCGCGAGGGAGGGGACGTCGAGCGGGTCCGGGGCGCGCCGCACCCGCCCGCCGAGGGCCTCGTACCGCGCGTGGACCACCCGCTCGGCCTCGTACAGGCCGACGTCCAGCGGACGCAGGGCCTCCCAGACCGTCCTGACCGCAGACATGCGACGGGCACGGAGGACGTCGGCGTCGACCGCGTGGCGGGTCCGCTCCTCCAGGTACGGCCACCAGCCGCTCAGCGGGCTACGACGGGAGCTCACGCGCGCCGCTCCCCCGGTCGGGCAGGAGGGCCTCTGCGGCGGCCGTCGCCACCACGTCGGCGACGGTGGACAGGGCGGGCGAGTCAAGTTTCCACTGCTGCCAGTACAGGGGGACGTCCATGGGCCGGTTCGGAGCGAGTTCCATCAGCCGGCCGGCGAGGAGCAGCGGTTCCGCCTGCGGTTCGGGCACCATGCCCCAGCCGAGGCCGAAGGCGACGGCGTCGCGGAACCCGTCGGACGTGGGCACCAGGTGGCGGATGCGCCCCGCGCCGGAGCGGCCCTTCGTGAGGGACCGGACGAAGGCGTCCTGGAGGCCGTCGCGCCGGTCGAAGGTCACCGTCGGGGCCTCGGGCAGGTCCTCGTGCAGCTTCCCCGCGAGGTGGGTGGCGGCGAACTCGGGCGCGGCCACGGCCCGGTAGCGGGCCAGGCCCAGCGGCCGTACGGTGCAGCCGGCCACCGGGTCGGGAGACGAGGTGACGGCCGCCATCACCTGCCCCTCGCGCAGCAGGGCGGTGGTGTGGGCCTCGTCCTCCCGGTGGAGCTCGAAGCAGACCGGCGGCTGCTGCGGAACCCGGGTGAGGGCGGGCAGGAACCAGGTGGCCAGGGAGTCGGCGTTGACCGCGATCGGGATCCGGGCCGGGCCCAGCTCCGCCTCCAGGCCCAGCTCGGCGCGGGCGTCCCGTTCCAGGCGCGCCATCTGGCGGGCGAAGCGCACCACCACCTCGCCCGACTCGGTCGGGCGCACCGGTTTGCTGCGCATCAACAGCACCCGGCCGGTGCGCTGTTCCAGCGCCTTGACGCGCTGGCTGATCGCGGAGGGCGTCACGTGCAGGGCGGCCGCGGCGGCGTCGAAGGTGCCCTCGTCGACGACGGCCAGCAGGGTCCGTACCAGATCCAGGGGAAGCTCGTTCATAAGTACGGCTAAGGATACGTAAGAAAGTTTAGCTGTCGCCATCGAGCCGCGGTCCTTACGGTCAAGGTCATGAACAGCAACACCCTTGCCGCCCTCGTCGCCGGATTCGGAGCGGGGCTCTCCCTCATCGTCGCCATCGGCGCCCAGAACGCGTTCGTCCTGCGCCAAGGCGCCCGCCGTCACGCGGTCCTCGCGGTCGTCGCGATCTGCGCCCTGTCGGACGCGGTGCTGATCGCACTCGGTGTGGCGGGGGTGGGAGCCGTGGTCACGGCGTGGCCGGCGGCGCTGACCGCCGTGGGCGTGGTGGGCGGGGTGTTCCTGCTGGTGTACGGGCTCCTCGCCGCCCGCCGCGTCCTGCGGCCCGATCCGGCCGCCGCCCTGACGGCGGGCGGTCCTGCGGCCGGTTCGGCCCGCCGGGCGGTGCTGACGTGTCTGGCGATGACCTGGCTGAACCCGCACGTGTACCTGGACACGGTGCTGCTCCTCGGCTCGCTCGCGTCGGACCGCGGCGACCTTCGCTGGGCCTTCGGCGTGGGCGCGGCCCTGGCCAGCCTGAGCTGGTTCTTCGCGCTGGGCTTCGGCGCCCGGCTGCTGAGCGGCTTCCTGTCCCGTCCGAAGGCGTGGCGGGTGCTGGACGGGCTGGTCGCGGCGACCATGCTGACGATGGGCGGGATGCTGGTGGCCGGGGCGTAGACGGATTGCGGATGTGTGTGTGGGGCCGGGTTCGGCCGCGTCGGTGCACGGTCGTTCGCGGCCCGTCCGCGCTCCGTCTCCGCCGGGCGAGGGCCTATCGTGCTGCCGGAGTACCGGAGCACGGGAGTGCCGGACCACCGGAGTGCTGGACCACCGGAGTTCTGGACCACCGGAGTGCCTTGGTGGCCGAACGCCCGGCCCCGGCCGTCCGCAGAGGGGGAGAAAGAGCATGAACACCGCAACGACGGTCTCGCTGGTCACGGGTGGCAACAGGGGCATCGGCCGCGAGACCGCGCGCCAGCTCGCCGCCCTCGGTCACACCGTCCTGCTGTCCGCCCGCCGTCCGCAGGACGCCGAACGGGCCGTCGCCGACCTGGCTCCCGGACTGCCCGGCACCCTGCTCCCCTGCCGGCTGGACGTGACCGACGCCGACGACGTACGCGCCCTCGCCCGCCGCGTGGAAGGGGAGTTCGGGCGCCTCGACGTCCTCGTCAACAACGCGGCCATCAACTACGACACCGCCCAGCGCGCCGTCTCCGCCGACCTCGACGACGTCCGCCGCACCCTGGAGACCAACCTCTTCGGCGCCTGGCAGACCGCGCAGACCTTCCTGCCGCTGCTGCGCCGATCGCGCCACCCCCGCATCGTGAACGTCTCCAGCGAGTCCGGGTCCCTGGAGCACATGGGCGGCGGCACCCCCGCGTACGGCGTCTCGAAGGCCGCCCTCAACGCCCTGACCCGCAAACTCGCCGACGAGCTGCGCGCCGAGCGGATCCTGGTCAACGCCGTCTGCCCGGGATGGATCGCCACCGACATGGGCGGGCCGGGCGGCGACCCCGTCGATCAGGGCGCCGCGAGCGTGGTCTGGGCGGCGACCCTGCCCGACTCCGGACCCACCGGCGGTTTCTTCCGGAAGGGCGCGCCACTGCCCTGGTGACGGGGCTCCGGCCGGTCCCTCCCGCCCCTCCCGTCCTTCCCGGTCCCTCCCCGGTCGTTGCCGGCCCATCCCCGGCCCCTTCGCGACGGCGTCACGTCCGCGGCCGTACGCGTGGCCCGTCGTACACGTGGCACGTCGTACGCATGACCTGCTGTACACGTGGCACGTCGTACAGGCGACTCGGGGGCCATTGGCAGCAAGCGTCCGGAGTCTTGTATGGTTCCTCGCGAATCATCCAGAGGGGTGGAGGGACCGGCCCTACGAAGCCCCGGCAACTCCCCGGTCGACTCGGCGCTCCCAGTTCGCGCCGCGCCGCCGGGATCAGTGCCAACTCCGGCCCGCGCCAACGTGGCGCGGGAAAAGATGAGGAGACACGGTGCTCTCTGTGCTGCCCCTTCCCCAGGCCTTGTCGACTGCGGGCCTTCCGCGTACCCGTCTCATGTGCTCCGCGACGTATCAGCCGCTCGTTTCGGCCCTTCCCCGCTGATCGTCCCTGCCCTCTCCCGGCTGCCGAGGTTCCTGCGCGCCCTGGCGCGCGCAGACCGAGACAGGAGTACCCCTTTTCATGAACATTCCGGATATTTCCAGCGGAGTCGGTGTCCTCGACAAGGCCGCGGTGATCCTGGGCGCGCTGGCGGCCGGCCCCGCCACGCTGGCGGGGCTGGTCTCCGCCACCGGTCTGGCCCGACCCACGGCCCACCGGCTGGCCACCGCCCTCGAACGCCACCGCCTGGTCGGCAGGGACCTGCACGGCCGGTTCGTGCTCGGCCCCCGACTCGCCGAGCTCTCCGCCGCGGCCGGCGAGGACCTCCTGCTGACGGCTGCGGGCCCGGTCCTCACCTCGCTGCGCGACACCACCGGCGAGAGCGCTCAGCTCTACCGCCGGCAGGGCGAGGTGCGCATCTGCGTCGCAGCCGCCGAACGGACCTCGGGCCTGCGGGACATCGTCCCCGTCGGCTCCACGCTCCCCATGAAGGCCGGCTCCGCCGCCCAGGTCCTCCTGGCCTGGGAGGATCCCGAGCGCTACCACCACGGTTTGCAGGGAGCCCGTTTCACGGCCACCGCCCTCAGCGGCGTACGGCGAAGGGGCTGGGCCCAGTCGATCGGCGAGCGCGAACCGGGCATGGCCTCCGTCTCCGCGCCCGTACGCGACCCGGCCCACCGCGTCGTCGCCGCCCTCACGGTCACCGGCCCGATCCAGCGCCTCACCCGCAACCCCGGCGCCCGCCTCGCGCAGGTCGCCATCGACGCGGCCGAACGCCTCACCGAGGCGATCCGTCACCGATGACGGACGGGCGGGCCGAGCGGTGCCAGCCCCGGCCTCGGGTTCCGCGGCCGGCGGTGTCGCACGGAGCGTCGCCGTGCGGAGTCCTCGGCGAGGCCGGACCCCTCCGGCGCGGTCAGAACTGGCCGTTGGAGATGAGATCGCCGTCGGAGCCGTAGATCGTCACCAGGCCGTTCTTCGAGTGCTTCCAGTCGGCGAACGCGGACGCGATGAGTTTGGCCTTGTTGGCGTCCGGGCTCATGAAGCCGCCCTTGAAGTCGGTGTAGACGTCGGCGGTGTCCAGGATGTCGTTCTGCTTCTCCGCCCCCTGGACCTTGGTCACGTGCTTCACGGCGGCCTTCTCGGCGTCGGTGCCGTTCTTCGCCACGAACGCCTTGAACTGGTCGGCCTGGCTCTGCTCTTTGGGCACCTCGTCGGCCGGCGGCGCCTCGGTCCTAGGCTTGGCGGCCGGATTCGCGGTCGGCTTGGCGGCGGGCTCGGAGACGACACTGCTCGGCTTGGCGTCGGACTTCGTGTCGCCGTCTCCGCCGCCGTCGGCCAATGCGCCGATCACGCCGACGAGGACGACCAGGGCGAGAAGGCCACCGCAGCCGATCGCGATGCCGCCGCCGACACCGATGCCCTTCTTCTGCGGCGGAGGCGGCGGGCCGTAGGGGCCGGGCTGCTGAGGGTAGCCGTACGGCTGTTGGGGCTGCTGGTCCCATCCGGGCTGCTGCGTCATGAGGTCCCCTCGATGTGATCATCTCGTAAAGGCGAGGTGAACATATCGTGAGTGTGTCCGCGCCGGAGGGGAGATGCGGAATCGGACCACAAGAAGTCCCGCCGCGTCAGGCGCTGTTCGGGCGGTCGGGCGACGGTGGCGGGAACCACGCCTGTTCGTGGGGCGCTCCCCCGTGGTGCACACCGCCGTCCCGCCGGGAGACCGGGACCCGCCGCGGGACCGACCTCGCCCGATGTCGGCGCTCCGGAGGGCCGGTCTGATGGACTCGTGCCATGAAGTCACCGCTGCCCCGCCTGTTCCGAGCACTCGAACGGTTCCATGCCTCCCGCCCCTGGGATCACAACGCGCACTACCACCGGTGGATCCTGCGGCAGCTCCCGGGACGGTTCAACAGCGCCCTGGACGTCGGATCGGGCAGCGGTGACCTCGTCAGACTTCTGGCGACCAGGGCAGGAACGGTGCACGGAATCGACGCCGACGCCACCGTCGTCGCACGCGCGCGAGAGCTCACCGGCCCGGCCGCCCCGGTGACCTTCGCCGTCGGAGACGCCCTGAGGGACATGCCTCAGGGCCCCACGACGTCATCACCTGCGTCGCCGCCGTCCACCACATGCCCTTCGGACCGGCCCTCGCCCGCTTCCGGCAGCGCCTGGCATCTGGCGGAACCCTGGTCGTCGCCGGTCTGTACCGCCCGCGGTCGGGGACCGATCACCTCATCGACGCCGTCGCCATTCCGTCGAACGTCGCCATGGCCTGGATCAAGAACAGGGGCCGCAAAGCGCCGCCACCGGCCTCGATGACCGCCCCGACGCGGCCGGCGACCATGACCTTCGCCGAGATCACCCGCGAGGCCCGGCGCGAACTGCCCGGCGCACGGCTGCGCCGCCGACTGTTCTGGCGCTACACGCTGGTCTGGCGCCGGGACTGATCCCGCTTCCCGCTGTCCGGCGTGCGGGCGGGGACCAGGGCCGGGGCCGGGACCGGAACCGGCGCCCGGGCCGGGGCCGGATCGGGTTCGCCCCCCTACCGCTGGCGGTCGCGGCGCGACCCGGCGACGCGTGCGAGCGCGCGCAGCATCCGGACGTACGGTGACCAGCGGGCCGGCCGCCGTACGGTT
This sequence comes from Streptomyces sp. NPDC053541, assembly GCF_044544705.1. Lineage (NCBI taxonomy): Bacteria > Bacillati > Actinomycetota > Actinomycetes > Kitasatosporales > Streptomycetaceae > Streptomyces > Streptomyces sp. NPDC053541. The sequence continues at coordinate 338,607 of NZ_JBITXM010000011.1, read as the reverse complement.
CCGGTGCAGGCGAGCTCGGCGCGGTCGAGGGCGTCCTCCAGGCAGGCGTCGTGCAGCGGGCGCCAGGCCAGGGGCCAGGTCAGACGGGCCACGCCCGTGGGTGTCATGGCGAGGGTGTGGTGCAGCACCGTGCGGTCCTGGCCGGCGGGGAGCGTGGCCAGTTCGTGGAAGCCGTGGAAGCCACGGGGTCCGGTGAACGCGAACCGGACCCAGCGCCCGGGCGCGTACCCGGCCACGGTGTAGCGCACCGGGCCGTGCCCGCCCACCGCGCCGGCCCCCAGAGGGCGGTCGAACTCCATCGGCGCCCAGGCCGCCCCGGGCCAGAGCCGGTCCCCGTCCCCGCTCGCCAAGCTGTCGATGAGCGCTCCGACCTCGCTCTCGGCCACGGGCAACAGGCGCTGGTGCACGTTGTAGACGCCCACGTGTCTCTCCCCTCAAGAGTATTGGAGACCCCTCTCCAATTAATTGGAGAGTACTCTCTGATTCATGGTGAGACCACCCCGCTTCGACACGGCCCAGCTCCTCGACGCCGCCGTCCGCCTCGCCGCCTCCGGCGGACCTCAGGCCGTCACCATGTCGGCCGTCGCTCAGGCCGTCGGCGCGCCCAGCGGCTCGGTGTACCACCGCTTCGCCGGGCGCACGGCGCTCCTCGCAGAGCTGTGGCTGCGTACGGTGGAGCGTTTCCAGGAGGGCTACTTCGCGGTCCTGACCGGCGAGCCCGATCCGCACCGGGCGGCCCGCGCGGCCTCACGCCATGTGGTCGCCTGGTGCCGCGAGAACCCGGCCGAGGCGGTCCTCCTCCTCTACGGCGCCGCGGACTTCGGCCGCGCCGACTGGTCCGAGGAGCACCGCCGACGCGCGGACGCCGGCAACGGCCGGATCTTCGAGGCCCTCGCCACCCTCGCCGAGGCCCTCGGCGCCCGGAACGAACAGGACCGGGACCGCATGGCCCTGGCCCTCATCGACCTCCCCCTGACCGTGGTCCGTCGCCACCTCCGCGCGGGCAGCACCCTCCCACCCCACGCGGAGGACCTCACCGAGCAGTGCACGACGGCACTCCTCGGCTAGCGGGGCAGACGCAGGCGTATCGGAACGACAGGCAAACCAGCCCTCGTCGTAGGGTCAGTCGGCATGGCCGATCTTCACCGCGACAAGCACGTCTTGCCTGAACTCACCACACGCATCGCCGGGTTGACCGTGAGGACGCTCACCGCCGCGCACACCGATGCGTATTACGCGCTCATCGACCGAAACCGCGAGCACCTCACCCGGCACGGCGACTACCAGGCGCTGGCCGCGTCGGACCACGAGACAGCACATGCCGAGCTGCTCGACGATCCGCACCCGTCCCTCCGCTGCGGCGTCTTCCTGCACAGCGCCCTCATCGGCCGCGTCGACCTGGTGGCTGTCAACCCGCCCAAGTTCGGCCTCGGATACTGGCTCGACCACGAGGCAACGGGGCAGGGGTACGCCACGGCGGCCTGCCGCACGCTGATCGAGTACGGAGCCACCGTGTTGGGCGCCACCGACGTGTTCGCAGGCGTCACCCACGGAAATGACAGAAGCGGCGCCGTGCTGACCCGGCTCGGCTTCAAGGTCGCCGAGGTCTTCGAGACCTACACCCGATATCACCGGGCCCTCGTCATCACCGGGCCCTCGTCGCCTCGTCCTGCGCACACCTCCCCCACTGACGGCGAGGCTGGACCGAACCGGCCGGCATGAAGTGCGTGGGCCCAGCATCACCCGATCGTGACCGGCTGTTCACGCACCGTAGCGCGACGCTGGGTGAAGCTCGAGAGACGGATCGGGTCGGTGGAGAGCAGGCATGCAGGTGCGCGACCCGGGGTACCCGGCGCGCGACCGCCCGTTCTCGCAGCGAAAGGACGCCTCGAGATGTCTCCCGTCAACCTCGCGGCCCTGCCGCTCGCCGCTTCCGGTACACCGTCACTGCTGATGATCCTCGTGGGGCTCGTCGTGGTGCTGGTGCTGATCGGCGCGTTCTGGTGGGGCAGCAGGCGAGTCGCCCGCAGACGCCGGCCCACGGGCGGTGTCCGCCAGCCTCCCGTACCGACGCACGACCGCGCGGTCCGTGACCGCGACGCCCCCGACCCGAGGGGGAAGGATCCGCGATGAAGGCATCCGCAGCCGCCTACAAGCCCGCCTCACTGGCCCTGGGCGTCACGAGCGGCCTGCTCGCCGGAGCCGCGTTCAAGAAGACGTGGCAGCTGCTGAAGCACGAGGACGAGGCACCGAAGGCCACGGATGAGGAGCGCCGCTGGGGCGAGGTGCTGCTCGCCGCCGCCCTCCAAGGAGCGGTCTTCGCCCTCGTCAAGGCTGCCGTCGCCCGTGGCGGGGCTTCCGCGATGCGCCGCCTCACGGGCACCTGGCCCGCCTGAGGCGCACGGGCGCGAGGCGGCCCTCCCTGATCTTGCATCATGGCCCACATGAAAAAGGAAGCTTCCGGCCCGGACGAGTTGGCCACCCTCCGCGAGATCGTCACGTCCCAGCCCGACGCGGCTCCGCCGGCCGGGTGGCAGGCGGTGCGGTCCTTCGAGGCGGAGCACGGCGTCGTGCTCCCCGAGCCGTACCGCACGTTCGTGGCGGAGATCTGCGACGGGCTGCCCGCCGGCCCGCCCGACTACGGTCTGTTGCCCTTCGCGCAGATACCTGACGACTGGGGTGCCGGTCGCCCCCGGCGTCTGCTTGCCGAGCCCTTCCCGCTCACGGACGCCTGGGGGTGGGAGGAGGACGAGGAGGCACTGCCGGAGGAGGAGTTCGAGGACCGGGTGAGCGCGGTCTACGACCACGGCTCACTTCTGCTGGGCACCGACGGGTGCGGCATGTACTGGCACCTGGTCGTCTCCGGTCCGCAGCGCGGTCAGGTATGGCTGATCGACGAGTTCGGAGCGATCCCCTTCGGCGACCGAACGGGCACCTGCCTGATGCCGGGAACGCCCGGTTTCACGGGATGGGTGACGCACTGGGCCCAGGGCCGCTCCTGGTACCCCGCATCCTGACCGGCTTCTGCCGGCGGGTGCGGATGGGGGCGCCTCGGCGCGGTCACCATCGACCCGGCCGAACGCCTCGCCGAGGCCATCCGCCGCCCCTGGCACCTGTGGCGGCCGGCCGGGCCGTACGGCGCCCTCGTGCAGGGGCCGTGCTCAGACGGGAGCGCCGGTCTCCCTGTGGCGCTCCACGTCGGCACCGTCGTGCGCGCAGCACCTTGAGCACTGCGACGTACCGCTCGTCGCCGATGCCCTCGTGAACCCTTGCGCGCACCCCGTCGTCCGCCGGCGGATCCGAAACCGGGCGGCCTCACCTCCGTCCGTGAGGTACGTACGCCGGCCGTCGTCGATCCGGGTCCTCTGCCCCGCCCCTCGCCCATCACCTCAGCTGCCGACGATGCAGAAGGGGTGCCCGGCCGGATCGGTGAGGACCCGCCGCCTGTCCGCGTGCGGCTGGTCGGCCGGCTTGCCCGCGCCCAGCTCCAGCAGCCGGGCCTCCGTCCCCTCCAGGTCGGTGACGTCGAAGCACAGGTGGAGTTGCTGGGGAACCTCAGGGGCGGGCCAGGTGGGTGCCCGGTGGTCGGCGACCCGCTGAAAGCCGATGAGGAGTCCGTCCTCCCCTTGGAGACCGGCGAATTCGGCGTCCGACTTCGGGTGAGGTTCGAGGCCGGTGGCCTGCTGGTAGAACGCCGCGAGGGCGAGGGGATCCGGGCAGTCGAGTGTGATCGCACTCAACTTCATGCGCAGGGCCATGGCACCTCCGAGCCGTTGGACGGATCTTCTCCCGAGGCACACCCTACGAGGCCCTGGCCGAGGCCCCGAGGCCGTTGGTGGTACGGGCCAACGGTCTGGAGGTCCCGGCGGGGGGAGCGAGGCCGAGACGGTCGGGGCTCGGCCTCGCCAAGGCGTGCGGGGAGGCGGCCGATCAGCGCTGCCGGCGGACGCCGCGGCGCCGGACGACGACGATGGACCGGGTGGCCGTGATGTCGGTGACGGGGTCGCCGTCGACGAGCAGCAGGTCGGCACGGAGCCCCGGAGCGATCCGTCCTCGGTCGGACAGCCCGAAGTGACGGGCCGTGACAACCGTCGCGCCGGCAAGGGCTTCGCTCGGGCCGGGCCGGCTCCTGCGAGGAGTTGCGGTTCCCGGTGCATCCCCGCACCGTGCGGGGGCGCGAAGGGGACCCGCCCGCCCCGAACCCGGCCGGCGCCGTCCATCTCGGCCGGGACCTCGCCGGGCCGGGCCTCCGCCCGGCGGCCGACCAGCGAGCGTCTGATGGTGGCTGCTGCCGCGCCGCGCGCGTGCTGGTGCTCGTCGCCGCCGGTCTCCAGATCGGTCCCGCGCGCCGTACGGTGTGCCTCCTGGCCGCGTCGCCGCATGCCGGATCGGGGCGCGGGCCGGCATGCCCCCGGCCGCCCTGACCGGGCCCGCGTCGTGGCCGGGGGCCTACGATGACTCCATGGGTGAGCCCGCGGAGCCGTACTGGAACACCAACGTCGCCCGGCACCCGGGCATTCTCCGGGCCGTGCCCGAGGGCTGCGGTCACGCCCTGGACGTGGGCTGCGGGGACGGGCTGCTGGCCCGGAAGCTCGCCGGGCGGGCACAGCAGGTCACCGGGATCGACCAGTCGCCGGTCATGATCGCCCGCGCCCGCGCCTTGGCCGCCGGCGGAGAACCTCGACTCGCCTTCTTCGAGGGCGACTTCCTCACCGCGGAGCTTCCCGCCGCGTCGTACGACTTCGTCTGTTCGGTGACCGCGATCCACCACATGGACTTCGAGGAGGCCCTCGTCCGCATGCGTGAGCTGCTGCGGCCCGGCGGCACGCTGGTCGTGGTCGGGCTGGCCCGCGAGGCGAGCGCGACGGAGTGGGCGGCGTTGATCGCGGCCGCCCCGATCGTACGGATCACGAAGGTGCTGCGGCGCGCGAGCGGCCCGCAGGGCATGCCGGTCGCCGACCCGCAGATGAGCTACGGGGAGGTCCGGGCCGCTGCCCGGCGGCTCCTGCCCGGCGTGCGCTACCGCCGGCACGTGCTGCGCCGGTACTCGCTGACCTGGCGGAAACCCGCCTGCTGACGGACCTTCGCGCCGAGCCCCCGGCCCTCGCGCCGTCTGCCCGTGACGGTCGCGACCCGGGGCCCGAGCTGGGAACCACCGTCCCCCTCCCTCCGTCATCCGTACGGGAGTTGCCGCAGACCGCGGCGCCTCCTGCCCCTCTTCACCGCCGAGGTACGAGGAGATCCATGGCCGAGTCCGTCAGCTCGCTGGCCGCCCATGTGCAGGAACTGCTGGTCACGTTCCTGACCGACGGGCCCGCCGCGGTGGGCGCCGCGGCGTTCCATGACGTCGTCGCGCGGGCCACGGCGCTGGGCCCCGACGGCACGTGGCTCGTCGCCTGGGGGCACTCCAGCCTCGGCGGTCTGGCCCACACGCACGGGCAGACGGACCGGGCCCTCTTCCACTACGAGGCCGCCGTGGCGGCCGGCTACAACGACTGCGTGGCGTTCCACGCACCGCCGATGCACCCGCTGCACCACGACCCCCGCTTCCAGGCCCTGTACCGGCGCATGCGCGTCACCGAGGCGGATCTCGACGAACTCCTCTGGCTGCACCGGGAGATGCAGATCGCGGTGCGGGACGCCCAGACCGCCACCATCGACGACATCGGCCGCCTCGACACCGGGGTGTCCCTCCTCCCCCAGGCTCCCCTGCCCACCCGCGCACCGCACACACCCGGCGTCCTGATCACCCGTATCGATCTCGCCGCGGTCCAGACGGCGCTGCAACGGGCGGCCGTCAAGGCGCAGTTCATGCGCAGCTCCGGCAACACGAGTCTCCGTCTCATCGACGACACGTGGGACGACCCGCGCGCCACCCGTGACGCGTGGTACGCCGACGAGCGGGAGAACCGTCTCCGGCAGGCCGCCGAAGCACGGGCCTTCGTCGCACGCCCCGGCGCCGGCACCACGCTCGTCCCCTGTCCGCCGCTGGGTTCCCTCACCTATCCCGGCTGAGCGCAGCCGCGCCCGCACGGCGGCGGAGGAGGAGCCCTGCGCTCCTTCCCTCGCAGATCAGCGGGGAGGGAGGAGGCGGGGGCGCTCAGGTCGTGGAGAGCCAGTCCTCCTCCACTCCGTGCAGAACGAACCCGTTCTCGAAGCGCACCCCGTACCGGAACCGGACGCCTCCGCCTGTCCCGCTCCGTCCGCTCTGGACGATCTGTTGGCGCAGACCGTCGATCAGCGCGGACGCGTGGCCGTCCAACCGGACCCCGCGGATCTGCTCTTCGAACATCGCGAGATGGTCCGGGCCGGACCCGCCGGCTTCCCTCACCGCTGCCGTGACCACGCCCTGCAGGCCCTCGGCCAGGAACAGCGGTCCCGGAAGACCGGTCCCGGCCGCCGGGTCACCGTCGGTGACCTGCACGTCCTTGACCAGTCTCACCCTCGCGCCGATCTCGTACGACATGGCGTACCCCCCTCGTTCCCCCTCGTGGGATCGTGTCCCCCGATCCCGGCCAGCGTAGTCGGGAGGCCAGGGCGTGGACGGGCACATGCGGCAGACGCGGACCCGGGCCGGCCGGGCACGCGCCCACCGGCGCGGCATCACCCCAGCAGGACCCGCCCGGCCGGGAAGGGCGCGGCCTCCAGGTGCGCGGCGATACGGGCGACGGTCCGCGCGTTGTCCTCGAACAGGTGGGCCTGCATGCCCGCCTCCCGGGCGGCCTCGACGTTGACCGGGACGTCGTCGATGAAGAGGCAGTTCTCCGGCCGCACTTCCAGTGTCGCGCAAGCGGCCTCGAAGGCCCGGAGGTCGGGCTTCTCGATGCCGATCTCGTGCGAGTAGACGATCTCCTCCACCAACGTGTCGAAGTGGTACCGCTCCGTCTCCCGCTCCCGGGCGCCGACGAAGCTGTTGCTCAGGATGCCGAGTCTGCAGCGTCCGCGCAGGGCCCGCACATGGGCGATCAACTCCTGGTTCGGTGCACCCAGATACTCCTCCCAGAGATCGGTCATGAAGGCCTCGACCTGGGGCGCGGCGAGTCCCAGGCGGGCTCCCACCTGCCGGTGCACCTCGCTCTCGCTGATGGCGCCGACGCTCCCGGCCCGCCACACGTCCCCCATCCGCTCACGGACGGTGCCCTGTGGCAGCTCCAACCGCTCCTCCCACCGCTGTACCCATCCCGTTTCCGGCGTGATCTCCAGCACGCCGCCGATGTCGAAAATGACGCAGGCCGTCGTCGCCACGTGAACTCCCCTCTTCGTCCCGGCCCGGATCTCCGCGCGCGGGGCACCACCTCGCCACTCGCCGGGCCGACGCAGACACCGTCAGCTCTCGGCCTGGGCAAGGTCAAACACCCCTCGAAGGCCGTGACAGCCCTGTGACAGCCGCGTCCCACCGACTTCGTCCGCTCCGTGGCCGGCGCTGGACGCCTCCAGCCGGGCGGATCGGGGGCGCCGATGTGTCGGAGGCGGCTGGAACACGGCCGCCGTGATCAACGAGACGACCCCGGACCGTCCCTGTGCACCCACCGACTCCCTGCCGCCTCGCGCGCAGGCAGAGCTCGCCGCCATCGCCTGGGACGCTCTGCCCCATGCCTGTACGGGCCGGCACGGTGTGCCCGACACTCCGGAGGTCCTCGATGCCGTCCTCGACCCCGACCCGGCCCGCCGGGAACGGGCGGTGAGCGATCTGTACCGGCTGCTCCTCCACCAGGACCGGGTGTTCCCGGCGACCGCTCCGGCGGGCAACCGGCCGTCCGTTCGCCGCTCGGGATGGACGTCATCCGACGGCGGGGGTGCGCCGTTCGGCGCGAGGGGCCGGTCAGCGGCGGCAGTCGGCGGGGCGCGGTCTGGCGACCGTCGCCGCCAGAGAACCTATGGCCACAGGTATTCGGTATTCTCCGGCGATGTCGAACCAGTCTGTGACGGCGGGAGTCAGTCTCGCCGCTGTGATGGCGCACTGCGGCGGAAGCTCGGTGGGTGCCGTGAAGATCTTGGCGGGGTCCATTGCCTCGGCGCCGACCGCCCCCGAGCCCTATGCGGCCCTCGCCGAGCTGTGGCAGGAGCGGCGCTCGGAACTGGAGGAGGGCCTCGCGGAGGACCGCTCCGTGAGCGCGGTGCCGGCGCAGGCGTACTTCTTCTTCCTCGACGGGAACGTGGACGACGCCGTGATGGCCCTCGGCTCGGTCACGGGCGTACGGCCCGACGTGGCCTGGGCCGCCGCGCCCTGGTTCGGCGAGGCGCGCTTCCTCGGCGCGGTGAGCGCCGCGGCGATGGCAGAGGCGTGTCTGCGGGCCTTGGACTACGGCCACGACCTGGACAGCGACGCGATGCGGGACCGGTTCGCGCCCTGGCTCCACGCCATCGACGCGGTGTCCGAGCGGGATCCCGTACCGGAGGCGCTGGCCGCCATGGCCCGGCTGCCCCGGGCCCTCGGCCGCCACGACCTCTCCTTCGCCCTGTGCGACCGCGCCGACGCCGTCGAACCGGTCATGTGGACCGCGGTCGCCCGAGCGGCCACCTGGCGGGTGATGGGCGACCTGGACCAGACGGCCGCGGCCTTCGAATCCGCCGTGCGCCTCGACCCCGCGAACTGGTCCCTCTACCTCGATCTGGCCGACGTACGCGCCGAGCAGGGCGACTTCGCCGCGGCCGTGAGCCTCACGGCCCAGGGCCTGGAACACGAACCTCGGGAAGTCACCCTCCGGGCGGCCAACGCCGCCTACCGCACACGTCTTTCCGGCTCGCCTGACGACCTGAAGACGCTGATCGCCCTGGCACCGGACGTCACGAACGGCTCGTACCGGAACCTGCTGATCGACTACGCGTGTGCCGGGCCGAAGCTGTCCCGAGAGCTGGTGGAGGAGGCTCACCGCATGCGTAACGGCTGAGGGTGGTGCTGGTGCCCGTGCTGGGCGGCGCCGGCCAGTAGTGCGGGACCGTCTCCCGGTGCCTGGCCGGCGATCCAGGTCTTGGCCGACCGTCCGCCGGGAGCAGCTAGTCGTGCGGCTGCGCCCCGAAGCCCTCGGGGGCGCGGTCCAGGAAGACGGTGACGGAGGCGATCCGGCCGTCCTCGTCGAGGGCGATCACGTCGGTGCCCGTGGCGAAGGACGCGCCGTCGCCCGTGAGGATCTCCCAGCAGAGCCGGGCGCGGCCGTGGTGGGCCTGGGGCTGTTCGCGCAGGCGGAACTCGGCGCTGCCCAGGTGGCCGATGAACTGCCGACGGAAGTCCATCAGGGCCGGGGCCCCGGTGAGGATGCCGATGGGCGCGCGGTACTCGACGTCCGGGCGGAAGGCCGCGTCCGCGAGGCGCTGCTGCTCCTCCTCGGCGCCGGTGTTCCAGAAGTGCACGTACCGCTCGGCGAGGCGGTCGACGTCCTGGACGGTCGTGTCGGTCATGGCAGTGTCCTTCGTGGTGGGGATCCGATGGGTGTCTGTGGATCGGCGGGTGGTGTCCGTGGATCGGCGGGTTACGGCCGGGGGCCCGCCGAGCCCCGCTGTGACGACTCTGCGGGAGGGCGGTGCCGGGCGTCGATGACCTCCGAGGTCATTGCCGTCGCGCACGCGGGCGGGCAGCCTGAACGCCATGACGATCACCACCGAGCCGGTCGGGGCGCTGCTGCGACACTGGCGCGAGCGCCGGCGCCGCTCCCAGCTGGACGTGTCGATCGCCGCCGAGCTGTCCACCCGGCACCTGAGCTGCATCGAGACCGGGCGCGCGAACCCCAGCCGGGACATGATCCGGCGCCTGTGCGACGAGTTGGACGTGCCGCTGCGGGAGCGCAACACGATCTACCTGGCCGGCGGCTACGCGCCCGTGCACACCGAACGCCCCTTCGCCGATCTGGGCGCGGCGCGCACCGCGATCGAGGCCGTCCTCACCGGCCTCGAGCCGAACCCGGCGCTCGCCGTCAACGTGCGCTGGGAACTGCTGGCCGCGAACCGCGCGACGGAGCTCTTCCTCGGCGGCGCGGCCGGAGAGCCGGCCCAGGATGGGGCCGGTCGGCCCTTCAACGTCCTGCGGGCCACCTTGCATCCGGAAGGGCTGGCCGCGCACGTCCTGAACCTCGCTCAGTGGCGCGCCCACGTCCTGCGCCGCGTGCGCCGGCAGCTGGAGCGGACGTCCGCCGCCGGTCTGGCGGAACTGCTGGCCGAGTTGGAGAGTTACCCGGCGCCGCCGCAGTCCGACCAGGCGGCGGCCCCGATCGCTCCGGACGGGCCGGAGCACGACCTCGTCGTCCCGTTGCGGCTGGCCACCGAGTACGGGGAACTCGCCCTGCTGTACACGACGACGGTGTTCGGCTCGCCGAAGGACGTCACGCTCGACGAGATCGCCATCGAGACGTTCTTCCCGGCGGACCCGCGCACAGCGGCACTGCTGCAGGCGGCAGCCGGCCGCCCGGAGACGAGCGGCTGACCGGTCCCGAGTCGCTCCCGTAGGCTGCGGCGATCATGGACACGCCCCCCGATCCAGATCAGGCACGGCCCGGCCCGGCGGTTTCCGAGCCGCCGATCCGGCAGTTGTTCCGGGAGGTCATCGCCGAGCGCTTGCCTGGCCGGCGGCCGGTCCAGGCCATGTTGCTGTTCGGATCGGAGATCGACCCCTGTTGGGACGACGACCGGAGCTTCCTCGCCGACTTCCACAGCGAGATCCTGCACCAGGACACGTGCCGGCCCGGCACCGCCGAGGGCCTCGTCCTGCTCGTGGCCCTCGCGCTCGACGAGCGCGTTCCGGCCCGACGGCGGTTCGAAGCCGTCGACGTGTTGTTCAGCGCTGCCACCGTCGCCGAACGCCATCTGGCCGAGGCCTGGCCGACGACCCCGCCGCACGCCGACGCCGACAACGAGGCCCGGGCCCGCCGTGCGGTCCGCGCTCATCTTCCTCGGTTGCTGGGCCGCTGGTCGGCCGAGTGCCCCGCAGTGCGCCTCGCTCTCGCCGGTCTCGCCGTCGTCTTCCCGACGGAACGCACCCTGCCCGCCCTGAAGCCGCGCCTGCGAACCTTCGAGCACGAGCATCCCCAGGGCACCGACATCGGCGATTACGTGCGGCTCCTCCTCGTGCTGGCCGGCCGGGACGAGGGCCGGATCCTCGCGGCGACAGAGACCCTCACCGGCGCCTACTGGGTCGGAACATCGCGCGGAGCGCCCACTCGGGCGAGGGCGCTCCACCTCCTGCGCCACATGCTGACAAGCGTCGGAACGGGACTCGCCCGAGCGACGAGTCGGCAGTCCTGACACCCGGGAGACGTTCGACCGCCCGCGCGCCTGGGGTGCCGGGCAGAGCCGCGGCGGCGTAGGGCATGATGACGGCCGGAGGGGATTTGAATGCGTTCAGACGTTCGGGCTTCGGTGCCGGCGCCGGCGCCGGTCCCGGCCGATGCCCACACCCCTGCCCAGACGCGCGTGTGGGACAGGTTCGGTGCCGTCGTGACGGCTTCCGTGTCGGTGATGTTCGTCGAGGCTGCGGTCGGGATGATCGCGGGCTTCGTGTGGGGACAGGCGCGGGAGAGCCCCGCCTTGCCCTACAACGCGATGGGGATCGTCGTGATGGTGATCGCCGCGCCGTTCGTGGCCGCCGCCGGCGCGCTCCTCGGTGCCCTGGTGACCATGGGCGTGGTGATGCCGCTTCTGACCGTGGCGGCCTGGCTCGGCCGCAGGTTCACCGGGCGCGAGGTGTGGTGGTGGGTGCCGGCCGTGGCCGCGGCCGCCGGTCTGCCGGTGCCCGTCTTGGGGGTGCTCGCCGAGGCCGGCGCCGTGGCGTGCCTCGGCGGGTGGCTCGCGGCGACGATCGCACTCGCCGCGCCCGCCCTCGTCGCCCGCAGGCTGCTGCTGCCGGGGCGACCGCGGCTCTCCGGAGGCGCGGTGTTCGGACGGATCGCGCTGTACGGGACGCTCGCCGTCGTCACGGCCTGCACCCTCGCCGGGATCGCGCTGACCGCCGGCATCGGGTACGAGCCGCCGCGGCTGAACGCGCGGCAGCTCGCCGGCACCTACTCCGACGGCAAGGGCGGCACCCTCACCCTCGCACCGGACGGACGCGCCACGGCGCACCGCGTCGACACCTTCGCGTACGACGACGCCGTCGACCCCTTCGAACCGCGGGTCCGCCCCTGCACGGGCACGGGTACGTGGACGTACGACCCCGCCGACGGCCCGTACTCCCAGGAGGTCGAAGTCACCGTCGACTCCTGCCCGGCCGGCATGGACAGCTGGAGCGTCTACGGCACCCGGGAGCACCCGAAGCTGTACGTCTTCATCGGTGATCCCGACGCGTGGGAGATCTACACTCTGCGACGCGGGTAGGGTCGGCCTCCCGCCGCTCTCAGCAGTGGTCCTCGACGTACACCATGCGGCGTCCTGAGTCGGCGCGGAACTCATGAGCCAGGTACCTGCCGTCCTCCCCCGCCCCGCCGGGGCCCTTGTACGCGTCCTTGATCCGGGGCCAGAGCAGGGAGCGCTCGGCTCCATCGACGGCCCGGGGGACGATGCCTCCCATGTCTCCCCAGATCACGGTCGCGGTCGCGTCCTTGACCAGCCGGCGGACGACGCGGAGGTCGAGGCGCTTGCGATGGAGCGTCCAACAGGTGCCCTGCTCGTCGACGAGCGTGACGGGGTCGTCCAGGCTGTCCGGGTTCGCGGGAAACCAATCCATGGGCTGGAGTCTTCCGTGGTGAGGGCGCCGGTGAGAAAGCGGGGTGGTGGCGTGCTCGTGGCCGGCCACCGGGGCCCACAGGACCGGGGCCGTCGGCCGCGGACCGGCTCGGACGCTCAGTCGCCGACGAACCACAGATAGCTGCCCGGAGTCTGCGAGCAGCAGCGCGGCAATTCTTCAAGGGCGAGAACGGCGGCCGTCTGGGACGGCCCCGAACACCGCCGTAGGAGTCCGTCCACTTCGCTCAGCGCGGATTCCGCCTGCTGCTCGTTGAACAGCGTGTCGCCGTACGGGTCCACCTGCCCGAAATTGCCCTGCGCGGCTCCCCCGGGGCCGAGCAGCACCGACGCGAGGGCGTCGCCATGCTCGTACGAGCCACGGATCAGCGTCGCCCTGGACCGATCCCAGTCCCGGGCGGGCCGGCCGGCATGCAACTCCCACTCAACACTCACGTCTCCCCTCCACGAGGCGGTACCGGCTCGCCCCAGCATCGGGCGCCGCGATAGTGCGCGATGTCGCCCGGCCCCGCCGGCAGCCGTCGGAAGCGGCTTGCGGGCTTGCGACCCGCCGATGTTCGCGTGGGTGCAGGCCGGGCGGTACCAGGGCGCGTGGAGGAGGTCCTTGGTCGTCGACGGAGCCGCCCCTCACCACTCCACGTCGGACGCGGTGACCACGCGCCCGCCCATGTTGCGTTCGATCATGCGCAGTGCGGCCTCCGCGAGGTCGGCGTGGATGTGGGCCACGGCGTCTCGGGGGACGGTGACGCCGATGTGTCGGATGTGGGCGTCGAGGGCCGAGTACAGGACGCACTGCTCGGTCACCTGGCCGGTGAGGACCAGTTCGTCGACGTCCATGGTGCGCAGGAGGTACGCGAGCGGGGTCTCGTAGAAGATCGAGTGGCGGGCCTTGACCACGAACATCGCGTCGTCGTCCGGGCGGACGGGGTCGACGAGCTCGGGGTGGCGGCCGGACAGGGCAGTCTCCAGGATCCGGCCGTGGTGGGATCGCCAGATGCCGAAGTTGTCGTTGGCGTAGATGACCGGGACACCGGCCGCCCGCGCGCGTTCGAGCAGGTCGACGATGCCGGGCAGCGCTTCGGCCACCGAGGGGGCGAGTGCCTCGGCGTCCTCGTGTTCGTAGGCGTTCAGCATGTCGATCACGACGAGTGCGTACGTGGCCATGGTCCGCTCCGCTCCGGTTCCTGGACTCCGGCCTGCCCGACCGACCGACGCAAGGACTCCACCGCTCACCGGCCTATCAGGCGCCCCGCGTGCCCGCACCTCGGGCGCGGCCGAACGGGGGGCTCGTCGGGGGCGCGCCAGCTCACGCGGGCGCTTCAGCTCACGCGGGCGTACCAGCGGCGGTGCACCACCGGTTCCACGCACAGCACGGCGGCGCCGGCGATCACTCCGACCAGGAGGGACGGCGGGCCGCCGCCGTTCATGAGGGCGCCGGCGCAGGCGGCGGCGAGGGCGAGGGGGCGCAGGAGGGTCAGGGGGCCGAGGCCGATGACCACCGCGAGGGTGCTGGCCCGGAAGGGGAGGAGGAAGTACGCGAGGAGCGAGACGAGGACGACGGCGGTGTACAGCGTGAGCGGGAGCAGGTAGCCGAGGGCTCCGGCGACCAGGGTGTCGAAGGTCGCGGCCCGGTCGGAGGCGGTCAGCAGCACGGTGACCGCGGTCAGTACGGGGGCGAGCAGCAGGACGGATCCGACGGAGAGGCCACGTAGGGCCGCTCGTGCGGTGGCGCGTCGTTTGCGGATGCGGGCGTCACGGCCGGCGTAGGCGCGGAAACCGCTGAACGACGCGTCGACCAGGCCGAGGAGCGCGAGCAGGAGGGCGGGCGTCATGCGGTGGCCTCGGCCAGGTGCTCGGGGCCGACCAGTCGGCGTGCGGATCGTCCGAGGGCCTGGCGGAGCGGCGCCTCCAGGTGGGGGCGCACGCCGATGACGGGCCGCAGCGTGGTGCAGAACGGATTCACCGAGCCGCGCGGCTCGTACAGCAGCGGCCGGATCCCGGGGGTGGCGGCAGCGCGCAGCAGGGTCGCGTCGCTGTGGGCGCGCCGCGCGGAGACGACGCCGTCGTGGCGGCCGAGGGGGTGGCGCATCCGGGCGTGGTGGAACACCCAGGCGCCGATGGGGGCGAGTCCGGTCGCGGCGATGTCGAAGTGGCAGAAGGCGAGGGCCGGTGAGGCGGCCTGGGCGTGGAAGAAGTCGGCGAGGGCCGGGCCGCGGAAGTGGTGCAGCACGCCGGTGGAGACGTAGACGGTCGCCGCCTCCGGCAGGTCGAAGGCGTTTCCGTGGACGAAGCGGCAGCCGAGCCCCTCGGCCCGGGCCAGCCGGTCCGCCTCGCCGACCAGGGCGGCGTCGAGGTCGACACCGACCAGCTCGACGTCCGGCCCGAGGGCGTGGGTGGCCGCCAGCCGGCGGACCAGGTAGCCCAGGCCGCAACCGACGTCGACCAGGCGGTACGGCCCCGTGCCCGGCGTGGTCGCCCGGATGGCCGTGAACAGGGGGTCGAGTACGTGGACGAGGCGTTCGCCGATCCGGAGCTCCTCGCTCAGGCGCTGGAGCTCGGTGTGCACGCTGATGAGGAGGGTGTCCACGGCCTGCGGGTCGAGCACGTCGTCCCGGTCCACGGGCAGCCGGGAGACGATGCGGGCCGCGCGCCCGTCGCCGCTCGCGAGGAGCTGCTGGATCACCTCGGCGCGCCGTACCGGGAGACGGCGGCCGGTGCGGGGTTCCACCGCCGTGATCAGGTCGGATATCTCGAGGTGAGCCACGAGGCAGAACCCTACGGCCTGCCTCGCGGTGCCCCGCAGGCCGGTTCACTGCCCGGGGGGCTCCGGCCCGCTCCTGGTCTCCCGTCGCCTCACCTGAGCTCGTCCACGTACCGGTCCGTCCCCGGCACCGTCGGGAGGAACGGGGCCACCAGCTCCACGCGGCCGAGGCCGCCCGCGTCGAGGCCGGTGAAGTGCCGCTCCCAGCAGTCGCGCGGGTCCGTCTCCAGGAACCAGAGCAGGGTGAGCCGGGTGTCGACGCCCTCGACCTGCTTCACGTACGCCATCCGGTCGCCGGGCAGCGGAGTCGGGCGGAAGACGGTCACCATCGCCGCCGGGGAGCCGGCGAGCCGATGCGGGAGCTCGCGGGTCCGCAGCCACTCCAGGAGTTCGGCGCGCCCGGCCGCGTCCTCGGCGTCGACGACCTGCAGGACGAGCCCGCGGTAAGGGTGGTCGAGGGCGTGGAAGTCCCGGGGGCCGGCGGCGCCGTCGCGGTAGACGGTGGCCTCGTGGTCCTGGAAGGCGGTGAAGACGTGGGTCCGGGCCTGGTGGACGCGGGCGTCCCGGTTGAGCCGCTTGTTGATCGCGACGGTCCACTTCATGTGCTCGTCGTAGCGGCCCTCGGTGATCCAGTACGTGGAGAGGTAGGCGCCCGCGGTGACCGGCTGGGCGACCGCGGACTTCTCCGGGTAGCGCAGCTCCTGGAGCGCGCGGGTGGCGACCCAGCGCCGGCCGGCGTACATCCAGGGCATGGCCATGGCACCGGCGTAGTAGTGGTCGTCCTCGTACCAGCGGTTGTACGCGTACTCGTGGCCCGGGTGCGGCTCCACCATGGTGATCAGCGCGTGGCCGGGGCGCACGCCGTAGGGTCCGACGGCGGCCAGCTCCGCGTACGTCTCGTGGTGGGTCCCGTGGTCGGTCTCCTCGCTCAACTCCCGTACCCCTTCCCGGTCTTCCGTTGTCGGTGACGGACACCTACTCTGACGGCCCGTCAGATGAATGACCAGAGTCGGGAGGCCGCGATGCTGCTCCAGGGAAAGACCGTCGTCGTGTCGGGCGTCGGTGCCGGGCTCGGGCACCGGGTGGCGGAGACGGTGGTACGGGACGGGGGCAACGCGGTCCTCGGTGCGCGCACCGGGGCCAACCTCGCCAAGGCGGCCGCCGAGATCGACCCGGACGGTGCCAGGACGGCGTACCGGGCGACCGACATCACCGACGAGGCCCAGTGCGAGGCGCTCGCGGCGCTCGCCGTGGAACGCTTCGGCGGGATCGACGCCGTGGTGCACGTGGCCGCCTGGGACTCGTACTTCGGGGGCCTGGAGGACGCGGACTTCGGCACCTGGCAGGGCATCCTCGACGTGAACCTGCTCGGCACGCTGCGGATGACCCGCGCCTGCCTGTCGGCCCTGAAGGAGCGCGGCGGCTCGGTGGTGCTGATCGGCACGCAGTCGGCGGTGGCGGCGCCCTCGCAGGTGCGGCAGGCGGCGTACGCGGCGTCGAAGGGTGCGCTCACCTCGGCGATGTACTCGCTGGCGCGCGAGCTGGGTCCGTACCGGATCAGGGTCAACACGGTGCTGCCGGGCTGGATGTGGGGGCCGCCGGTGCAGGCGTACGTGCGGTTCACGGCCGACACCGAACAGGTGCCGGAGGCCGAGGTGCTGGCCCGGCTCACCGACCGGATGGCGCTGCCGGAGCTGGCGACGGACGGGGACGTGGCGGAGGCGGCGGCCTTCCTGGCCTCGGACCGGGCGCGGGCCATCACCGGGCAGTCGCTGCTCGTCAACGCCGGGGAGCTGATGCGCTGAACTTCCCCTCGCGGCTCGCACGTCCGGGCCGACGGCCCTCACCCTCACTCTGCCGGGACGAGGAGGGAGTCGTTCCGGTCGACGAGGCCGTCGGATCGGCAGCTCGCGGCACCTGCTCGCCTTCAACGCGACACCGCCGACGGCCGGTGCCCGCCGAGGTACGGCACGAGTCCGGCGACCGTCGCCACCGGGCGGTGGGGGTCGACTTCTCCCCCCGACGTCATGTAACCGCTTATACTGGTTACATGGATCCCTCGGCATTCAAGGGCCTCACCCTGCGCTCCCACACCGGCGTCGCCTACCGGTTCGACCCCGGCGCGCTGTGCCTGGAACTGCTGACCACCGGCGGTCCCGGCCCGTACCGCCGGTACGAGGTGCTGCACGAGCCGGCCGACGTCGCCGCCTGGGCGGACCGGTCGCGGCTCACCCCGTCGCCGGTGCTCGACGTCTCCGCAGCGGAAGTGGCCGCCCTACGGGCGTTGCGCGACGCGCTGTTCCGGGTGGTCATCGCCCACACGCGCGGCGAGCCGCACCCGCCCCGCGACCTGGAGGTCATCAACGAGGCGGCCGCCCGCCCCGCCCTGGCCCCCGCCCTCACACCGGGCGGGGAGCGGGAGTGGGCCGGGACCCCGACCGGCACGCAGTTGGCGGCCACCGTCGCCCGGGACGCCGTCGAGCTGCTCAGCGGGCCCTTCAAACACCGCATCCGCACCTGCGCCGCCGAGGACTGCCACCTCGTCTACGTCGACACCTCACGCCCAGGACGCCGCCGCTGGTGCTCGATGGAGCACTGCGGCAACCGCAACAAGGTCAGGGCGCTGCGCGCCCGTCACACCGAGGAAGGATGACCGCCATGCCCACAGGACTCACCAAGGACGCCGGCTGGCAGATCGGCGTCTCCCGCACGCTGCCCCATCCCCCGGCCGTCGTCTGGGACTTCATCAGCGGCCCCGAGGGCATCGCCCTGTGGCTCGGCCCCGGCGCGGCCCTCGCTCCGGAGCGCGGCGCCCCGTACCGGACGGCCGACGGGGTGGCGGGCGAGGTGCGCGGCTACCGCCCCGGGGACCGCATCCGCGTCACGCACGGCACCACGACGGTCCAGGTCGCGCTCGCCCCGGCGGCCGAGGGATCCCGGACGATGCTGCGCTTCCACCAGGAGCACCTGGCGAGCGCCGAGGAACGCGAACGGCGGCGCGGGCACTGGCAGGACGTCATGGACCGGGTCGCCGCCGCGCTCGACGAGCGCTGAGCGTGCGGTGGAGCGGCCACCGGCGGGCCGGAACCGGCCCCTGGCGGCCCCCTCGTGAACAGGCCGCTGGCCGTGCCCAGTTGGTAGCGTCCCCGGCATGAGTCGCGATCACGCGCTGGAAGCGTTCCGTCGGGAGTCCCAGGCCCTCACCGATGCCGTGTCCGGACTGTCCGCAGCCGAGTGGAACCTTCCCACCCGCTGCACGCCCTGGTCCGTACGCGAACTGCTCGGGCATGTGTGCGTCGTGATCGACTGGGTGCCGGGGATGCTGGCCGGGCCGACGCCCGAGGAGGCCGGGATCTCCGCCGCGGACTACTACCGCCCGGACGAGCGCTTCTCGTCGCGGACCAACCGGGCGCGGATCGCCCTCGCGCGGGACCGGGCGGCGGGGCCGGCCGACGGGCTCGGCCCGGCCGAGGACTTCACCGCGGTCTGGCGGCGGGTCGACCGGCTGTGCCGTGCCCAGCCGGCCGGCCGTACCGTCTTCAGTCGTCATGGCGATGCCATGCTCCTGTCGGAGTTCCTGATCACCCGAGTCGTCGAAGTCGCCGTCCACGGCCTCGATCTCGCCGACGCGCTCGGACACGAGCCCTGGCTCACCGAGGCGGCCGGCGACACCGTGCTCCACCTGCTGCTCGGCGCGGAGCACAAGGCGGCCGCCGACGCCCTGGGCTGGAGCCGGCCGCGTCTCCTGCGCAAGGCCACCGGCCGCGAGCCGCTGGACGCGTCCGAGGCGGCGCGGATCGAACGGCTCGGCATCCGATGGCTCGCCCTGGGCTGACCCCCCGCCGAGGCGCGGGAGCCCACCGGCTCCCGCGCCGACCCCGGATCATCCCTGGCCCACGGCCGCTCCGGGACCTCCGTCGCCGCGCGGCAGACGGTTGAGGGCGAGTCCCAGGAGCGCGCCCGTGTACGCGCACAGGACGGCGGCCCCGGCCCACCACGGGAGCGGGAAGTACCCGGCGGAGGGGGCGTAGTGGGCGACGACCTGCGGATACGCCACGAGGGTCTGCTGGACGGCGAAGCCGGCGGCCGGAGTGACCCGGAGCAGCCCCTGGGCCACGCCGTCGGGCAGCAGCGGGATCGAGGTCACGGCGTACGGGACCGCGACCGCCAGGACGGCGACGAGGATCGCGAGCCAGGCGCGCCGCAGGAGGGAGCCGAGCGCGAGGGCGAGCACCGCGGCCAGGGCGAGGGCGCCGGCCGTGCCGACGACGAGCCGCGTTCCGGTGAACGCGGAAACGCCGATGACGGGAACCCCGTTGCCCTTCAGGATCGCCAGGCCGACGGGGATCACGATGCCCAGGGCGAGGAGCGCGGTCACGAAGGTGACGGCCGCCACGACGACCGCCTGCGCGGCGAGCCGGGGGCGGGCCCGGGTGCGGGAACCGGCGCCGGTGCCGGTGCCGGCCGTGGGCCCGGTCCGGCGGGTGGTGGCGGCGAACCGTGCCGCGACCACGAGTACGACGAGGAGGGCCGGGATCAGGCCGCCGAGGAGGCGTTCCACCGGGCTGACGCCGTCCTCGGCGCCCGCCGGGCCGATGTCGCCCGCGCCGGTGACGGTGATCGTGCCGTTCCTCTCCACCGCTCCGGACGCCAGGTGGTCCTTCTCCCAGTCCGTACGGTTCCGCTCGCCGACCGCGCCGTCGCTCCAGCGTCCGGCCGCCGCGCCCTGGAGGGCGACGGAGTCGAAGGTGCCGCCGGCCTGCGTCCAGCGCACCTGCTCCGTGGCGCCGCCCAGGCCGGTCTCCCGCAGGGTCAGGTCCCCGGGAGAGGTGGCGAACAGCCCCACCCGCACCGTCTCCGGCAGTCCGGCCAGTCGCGCGGTGCCGACCCGCGTCCACGTCCTGCCGTCGGCGGACTCGTGGCCGGTGACGGTGTCGCCGGACCGGGTCAGCCGCAGCCAGCGCGGCGCCGCCCCGCCGGTGACCCGGGCGGTGCTGCCGGCGATGTCGTGGCGGTAGTCGTACTGCATCCGCACCCCGTGGCCGCCGGTGACCATCAGGGCCGTGTACGAGGAGCCGGGGCGGAGGCCGTCCTTGATGATGATCCCGGCCTTCGCCCAGGGCACCAGGCCCGGAACGATCCGGTCGTGGTGCGGCGGCGGGTAGGTGAGGGTGCCCGTCATGGACGTCAGCCGGACCGTGATGCTGCCGTGGGCGCCCATGTCACGGTGCAGGAAGGAGAAGCGGTCGTGGACGAGGGTGCCGTCCGGCGCCGTCGGCCGGTCCGGGCAGGGCCCGTCGCAGGAGGCGTGGTTGCCGGACGCGTGAAGAAGGCCGAGGGCGACGAGGGCCAGGGCCGCGCAGGCCATCGCGAGCAGCCGGCCCACGCGCCGGAACTCGCTCCACTCCCGCCGGAGTTGTTCTGTGGTCGGAAACATGGTTCCGGTCTACGGGAGCGGTCGTGACAGGGCCCGAACGGCGGTTGTCACCTCGCTGTAAGGCGCGGCCGGGCAGGCTGGGTCGGGCCCGGCCGGAACCGGCTCGGCGGGCAAACGGGCAAGCGGGCAAGGGAAAGGGAAAGGATGGTGGACCATGGGCAGACGGGGGTGGGCCATGGGCGGGCAAGGGGGCGGGACCGTCCGCCGGCGCTTCACGGTCCTGTACGCCACGGGGTTCCTCGCCTCCGGCTGCGTCCTGCTCGCGCTGACGTACCTGATGTCCGGGACGCTGCAGACCACGCTCGCCCCGGAGCAGGCGCCGGGGCCGGGGGCCGAACCGGGCTCCGCCTCGCCCGAGCAGCAGGTCCGGGAACTGAGCCGGCAGCTCGCGGAGGTCCACGCGCAGCAGAACCACCGCCTGCTGGCCGGTTCGCTGCTCGCGCTGGCGGTGATGACGGGCGTCTCGCTCCTGCTCGGCCGGGTCCTCGCCGACCGGGTGCTGCGTCCGCTGCGGCTGATCACGGCGGCGACGCGTCGCATCTCAGCGGAGAACCTGCACCAGCGGCTCGCCGTGGCCGGCCCCGCCGACGAGGTCAAGGAGCTCGCGGACACGGTCGACGGGCTTCTGGAGCGGCTGGAGGCCTCGTTCCTCGCGCAGCGCCGGTTCGTCGGCAACGCCTCGCACGAGCTGCGCACGCCGCTGGCGACCATGCGGGCGTCGCTGGACGTCGCCGTCGCGAAACCGCAGCCGGCGGCGCAGACCCTCGCCCTGGCCGGGCGGCTGCGGACCGAGCTCGACCGGGTGGACCACCTGCTGGACGGCTTCCTCGTCCTCGCGCGGGCCGAGCACGGCGCCCTGGCCGACCGGGAGCCGGTGGCGCTCGACGCACTGACGCGCGCGGCGCTGAGCGCGCGGGCTGCCGACCTCGCGGCGAAGGCACTCACCGTCGAGGACGGGATCCGGGAGCGGGTCTGGACGCGGGGCAGTGCGACGCTGCTGTCGCGGATGGTGGAGAACGTGATCGACAACGCGATCGTGCACAACGAGAACGGCGGCTGGATCCGGATCGCCACCGAGCGGACGGACGAGGGGGCGCTCCTCGTCGTCGAGACCGGTGGGCCCGTCCTGGACCAGGGCCGGGTCGATCGGCTGACGCTGCCCTTCGAGCGGCTCGGCGCCGACCGGACGGGTCCGGAGGGGAGTTCGGGGCTCGGCCTGTCGATCGTCTCGGCGATCGTCGGGGCGCACGCCGGCCGGCTCGTCCTGGTGGCCCGGCCGGAGGGCGGCCTGCGCGTCGAGGCGGCGCTGCCGACGGCGGCGGCCGGTGACCGGTGCGCGGGGAGGACGCGGTGAGGGTGCTGGTGGTGGAGGACGCGCGGTCGCTCGCCGAGGTCGTCGCCGAGGGGCTTCGGGACCAGGGGATGGCCGTCGACGTCGCGTACGACGGTCTGACGGCGGCGGCCAAGCTGGAGGTGAACGCGTACGACGTGGTGCTCCTCGACCGTGACCTGCCCGGTCTGCACGGCGACGCGCTGTGCCGGATGATCACCGAGCGGGAGGACCGCGCCATGGTGCTGATGCTGACCGCGGCCGCAGCTCCCGGCGACCGCGTCAGCGGGCTCACCCTCGGCGCGGACGACTACCTCGGCAAACCCTTCCACTTCCCGGAACTGATCCTGCGGATCCACTCCCTGGCCCGCCGCAGACCGACCGCCCGGGCCCGTACGCTGCGCGCCGCCGGCCTCGAACTCGACCCCGTGCTGCGAACGGTGCTGCGCGACGGGCGTCCGCTGGAACTGTCCGTCAAGGAATTCGCGGTCCTGGAGGCGCTGCTGCGGGCGAGCCCGGGCTTCCTGAGCGCCGAGGACCTCCTGGAACAGGTGTGGGACGAGAACGCCGACCCCTTCACCAACACCGTGACCGTCACGGTGAGCCGACTGCGCCGCAAGCTGGGCGGTCCGCCGGTCATCACGACCACGCCGGGGATCGGCTACCGCATTCCCGGTGTCCCGCCGGCCACGTGAATCCCCCGCAGCTCCTGCCGCTCGCCCACCGGAGTCCGGCATGTCGCTGTGGGGCGGCTCCGACCCAGGGGTCGATCGGAGCCGCCACAGCGCACCCGCGGAAACGCGACGCGGAGGGGACCGCCGGAGCATCGGTGGCCGTCCGAGGAGGAGGGGGACCGGCTGTCGATGATCCGTTCGAACCCGCGAGGGTCCCCTTAGTAAATATATATACCGCCAAGTAAGCAAGGGCATGAAAATTTTCATGCGGAACGATCATGCGCCGGACGGCCTCGGGCGGGCTCAGTCGTCCAGGAAGAAGTCGTGCTGCTCGGCCGCGTGCTCGTACTTCTCCAGCCGCGTCTGGGTCCGCTCCGGGTCCGCGTCCGCCATGGCCTGGAGGATGCCCGCCGACAGCAGGCCGGGCGCCGCGTAGGAGTCGAAGACGAGGCGGGAGCCGGTGCCCGCGGTGAAGACCTCGTCGGCCTCCTCGGCCAGGGGGCCGTGCGTCAGGTCCGTGATCAGCGCGACGCGCAGGCCGACGCCGCGGGCGGCGCGGACGACGGCCAGGGTTTCCTTGGCGTGCCGGGGCATCGCGAAGGCCAGCACCCAGGTGCCGCCCGCCTCGCGCGCCTGGAGCAGACCGTCGTAGGCGACGCTGCCGCCGCGCGTGACCACCCGGACGTCCGGGTGGATGCGGCGCGCCGCGTACGCGAAGTACTCGGCGAGGGAGACCGAGATCCGCAGGCCGACGACCGTCAGGGGGACGGACCGGGCCAGCTCGCGGCCGATGGCGACGATCCGGTCGGGGTCGGCCAGGGCGCGCCGCAGGGACATCAGGTTCTCGATCTCGGCGTCGATCGCCGACTGCAGTTCGTTCCCGTGCCGCCCCTCCCCCTCGCCCGGGACGCCGGCGACCGCGCTCAGCGCGATGGGCTGCAGGGCCTCCCGGAGCGCGGGGTAACCGGTGAAGCCGAGCGAGGAGGCGAACCGGGTCACGGACGGCTGGCTCACGCCCACCCGCTCCGCGAGCTCGGTGATGGAGAGGAACGCGGCCTCGGTGAGGTGGTCGGTCAGGAACTGGGCGATGCGCCGCTGCGCGGGAGAGAGCCGGTGGCCGCCGAACAGCTCTCTCAGCCGCTCGGCCGGAGGGGCCGCTGCGGCCTCGGCCTCGGACGAGCGCCGGCCCGGCGTGATCGCGGCCGCCTGTGCACGCGCTTGTTGCCCGGAAGCCACAGGGTGTCTCCTTCTCGTCTCGCTGCCGCCCAAGATAGTCCACCCGCGCCCGGCCCCCGCGAGCCCGAAACACCAGGCGGCCGGCCCCTCGGGGACACCCCCGTCACGGCCGCCTGGCCACACCGCCCGGTCTGATCGCCCGGTCAGACCGCCCGGCCGAGCCAGCCGGCCAGCCGGGTGTGGACGTCGGCGTCGTCCGGCACCGCGCGGACCTCTCCGAACGGCACCTCCGGGCCGCGCCGCGAGGGCGGCAGCACCTGCTGGGCGATGCCGAGGGCCACCTGGGACAGTTCCTCGTCCAGTTCGGTCGCCGGGTCGATCACCTGGGCGGCGTCCCAGGTGTGGGTCACCACCTCCATCACGTACCCGCCGAGGGCGATCCGGCCGGGGACCAGGCCCCACGGCACCTCGACCTCCCGGTCGAGCTTCGCGTCCTCGGCCCAGGCCGCCGCCAGCCGCTCGCGCGCACGGCCGACGGCACCGCCCCAGTCGGTGTCCGCGATCTCCCCGGCGGCCGCCGGGAGGTCCAGGCCGCGGCCGCCCTCGCCGACGTACGCGATGCGGTGGACCGCGCCGATCGTGTGGCCCAGCAGGGCCCGCAGGTCGTACTCCGTACAGGGGGTCTCCCGGGTGAGCCGGGCGGTGTCGAGGCGGCCCGCCAGCTTCTCCAACTGGTCGAGGGCGCGCAGGAGAAGGGGGCGGGGGTCGAACGTGCGGTCCATCGGCATGCTCCTTGTCGATGGCCGGGGCCGCGTGCCCCGGCCGACGCGGATCCACACTCGCAACCGAACCCTGACACCCTCCGTCAGGGTTTTAGACTCGTCCTCCATGAAGGCCGACCGACTGCTGTCGATCCTGCTCCTGCTGCAGACCCGGGAGGGCGCCTCGGCCCCCGAACTGGCCCGCCGTCTCGAGGTGTCGGTCCGTACGATCTACCGCGACATCGAGGCGCTTTCCGCCGCCGGCGTCCCGGTGTGGGTCGAGAAGGGCCGCAAGGGCGGTGTGCGGCTCCTGCCCGGCTACCGGACCGACGTCCCCGGACTGACCGGTGACGAGGCCCGTGCCCTGTTCGTCCTCACCGTGGACGGGGCGTACGAGGCACTGGGGCTCGGCGGCGCGATCGGTTCGGCGCTGCGCAAGGTGATGGCCGCGCTGCCGGCCGGGCACCGTCCGGCGGCGGAGCTGACGAGCGAACGGATCCTGGTCGACCCGGTGCGCTGGATGCGCGGCGCCGGCGAGCCGGCCGAGGTCGAACTGGCCACGCTCCAGCGGGCGGTGTTCACGGACCGGCGGCTTCGGCTGAGCTACCGTCACGGCGGCACGACCGCGCCGTGCGACTACACCGTCGATCCGTACGGTCTGGTGAACAAGGCCGGTGTCTGGTACCTCGTGGCGGACCGGGACGGCGAGCCGCGTCTGTTCCGCGCGGACCGGGTGGTGACGGCCGAGGTCGCGGACGAGCCGGTGCGCCGGCGGCACGGACACGGGCTCGCCGAGGTGTGGTCCGTGTTGCGGGATCGGGTGGAGGGCATCCGGGAGGCCGTCCTGCGCGCGACCTGCCGGGTGCGCCGGGAACGCCTGGACATGTTCCTGCGGATCCAGGCCGGGAACGTGGCCGCCGCCCCCGTGGAGCGCGGCGACGGCTGGACGGAGGTGGAGCTCGCGTTTCCCGCCGTGCGCGCGGTCCACTCGCTGCTCGCCTTCGGTCCGGACGTCGAGGTGCTGGAGCCGCCGGACGTCCGCGCGGAACTGGCCTCGACGGCCGCCGCCGTCGCCGCGCTGTACGGCCGGGACGGCTCGGAGCGGGAACACCGAGAGGAGCAGCAACAGAAGCGGTTGCGGCGCTCCTGACGGGCGTCTCAGAGCAGGTCGTCGCGCCGTTCGTCGTCCGCCACCGTCGGGGCGACCGGCGGCACGACGACCCGGCGGCGGCGCAGGATGCTCGTGTAGACGGCGGTGCCGATGATGCCGACGGCCATCAGGATCAGCCCGACGAGGTCGAGGTTGACCCCGTCGAGTTCCCAGTCGGAGGCGAAGGTGAGGATGGCGCCGACGGCGATCAGGATGATGCAGACTCCCAGACCCATGTGTTCCTCCCTTGTCGGGTCGGATGCCGCTCGCGTACCCCGTCGTCCGGCTCTCACGCCCCGTCAGCGCCCACGCCTGCTCCCGCTACCGCTCCCGATCCCGATCCCGCTACCGATCCCGCTACCGGACGCACTCGATCAGATAGGCGCCCGTGGCGGGGTCCATGGTCACGCCGTGGGCCTCGCTGTGGAAGCCGGGGAAGGCGCGGTCGAAGGCCTCCAGGGCGCCGAGGTAGCGCAGCAGGGGGCCGTCGGCGGCGCCGATGGCCTCGCCGGGCATCAGGACGGGGATGCCCGGCGGGGTGACGGTGACCATCGCCGCGGCGACGCGGCCGGCCGCCTCGGCGAGGGGAAGGCGTTCCGTCCCGCCGCGGATCAGGCGCTGGTAGCAGTGCTGCGGGGGTGCGACGGGCTCGGGGAGCTCGCGGAAGGCGGTGTCGAGGGCGTCGATCAGCTCGGCCTCGGTGAGGTGTTCGTGCATCTCCTGGCACAACTGCGTCAGGGTGAGGCCGGTGTAGCGGTGCGGATGCGCGTCCACGAGGGCGGGCAGCACCCGGTCGAGCGGGGCACCAGTGTCGTACAGGGTCTTGAAGTCCATCAGGGCGTCCATGAGGGTGCCCCACTTGCCCTTGGTGATGCCCATGGAGAAGAGGATGAGCGTGCTGTAGCTGTCGGTCTTCTCCACGACGATGCCGCGGGTGGCGAGGTAGGCGGTCAGGACGCGGGCCGGGACGCCCCGGGGTTCGGTGTGTCCGGTGGCGGTGACTCCGGGGCAGGTGAGGGTCACCTTCACCGGGTCGAGCATGCAGTAGCCCTCGGTCAGGCCCTCGAAGCCGTGCCAGTCGGCGCCCGGTTCCAGCTGCCAGCAGCGCGGGTCCGAGGCGAGCAGCGAGGGCGGCGCGTCGACGAAGTCCAGGCGCTCGCCGGTGGCGGGGTCGGTCACGGTGTCGGGCTGCCAGACGCCGAAGAACCAGCCGGGCCGGTCGCCGGCGCCGGCGATCCGGCGGCCGGTGCGGACGACGGTCTGCCGGAAGCGGACGGCCTCGGTGACCGCCTCGTCGATGAGCGCCCGGCCCTGCGGCCCGTCCATCATGGCCGTGGCCACGTCCAGCGAGGCGATCGCGGGGTACAGCGGCGAGGTGGTGCCGTGCATCATGAACGTCTCGTTGAACCGCTCGTGCTGGACGGGTGCCCGGGGTGAGGGCTTGACGTGCACCATCGCGGTCTGGGACAGGGCGGCGAGCAGTTTGTGCGTGGACTGGGTGGCGAAGACGGTGGGGCGTGCCGGGTCGTCGAAGGTGTCGGCGCCGACGGCCATCCCGTACCGGCCCTCGTACAGCGGGTGGAAGCGGGCGTACGCGAACCAGGCCTCGTCGAAGTGCAGCCGCGGCGTGCTCGGGGCCAGGGTCCGCGCAACCTGGACGGTGTCGTAACACAGGCCGTCGTAGGTGGAGTTGGTGAGCACGGCGTACTGCGCCTCCGGTCCGAGGGCGTCCGCGGCCAGCGGGTGGCCGGCGATGCGCGTCCGTACCGCGTCGGCGTCCAGGCGGGCCGGGGGCAGGGGGCCGGCGAGTCCGTATCCGTTGCGGGTCGGGACGAGGTAGACGGGCCGGGCGCCGGAGATCACCAGGCCGTGCAGGACCGACTTGTGGCAGTTGCGGTCGACCAGGGCGATCTCGTCGCGCATCACGCTGAAGTGGCCGACCATGCGGTCGGCCGTCGAGTCCCCGTGGAGGACGAAGTACGTGCGGTCGGCGCCGAAGACGCGGGCGGCGTTGCGCTCGGCCTCGCCGATCGGGCCGCTGTGCTCGAACAGCGAGCCCAGGTCACCGACCGAGATCGACAGGTCGGTGCGGAACAGGCGCTCGCCGTAGTAGTCGTAGAAGGCCCGGCCCGCGGCCGACTTCAGGAAGGCGACCCCGCCGGCGTGCGCCGGGGTGTGCCACGAGTACTGGTGCGCGTCGTCGAAGCGGCGCAGCGCCTTGAAGAACGGTGGCAGGACGCCGTCCCGGTACGCGCGTGCCGCGGCGGCCACGCGGCCCGCGATGAAGAGGGGCGTGTCCTCCAGGGCCCAGACGTAGCCGGTCACCACCTCGGCGACCCACAGCGGGAGTCGCTCGAACTCGCTGTCCGAGTCCTGGGGCATCAGCAGGAAGACGGGCAGGTCCTTGAACCGCCGCCCGATCGCCCGCAGCACCTCCGGGCCACCGCCCTCGGTGCCGCCGGGCCCGGCCTGCGGGTCCAGGTCCCAGGCGACCACGGCCCCGACCAGACCGGCCTCCGTGCGGAGCACGGCCTGCGCGTCCCGGGCGTCGGCCGCCCACCGTACGAGTAAGCCCTGGGCTTCCAGCTCCTTGCCGATCCTCCGCAGTTGTTCGCCGACCGCTCCGCCGGGCGCACCCGACTCGCGCGTCGCCAGAAGAACCGTACCTGTGGCCATGACTGCCCTCTCCCACCGTGGTGCCGACGTATGCCACGTACATAACCGGCCGGCGCGTGCCGTGACATCGGCGTTCGCCGGAACTCACCCGATGGGGGCGGCGCGAACCGCGGGCGC
The DNA here is from genome assembly GCF_044544705.1 of Streptomyces sp. NPDC053541. NCBI lineage: Bacteria > Bacillati > Actinomycetota > Actinomycetes > Kitasatosporales > Streptomycetaceae > Streptomyces > Streptomyces sp. NPDC053541. The sequence continues at coordinate 309,856 of NZ_JBITXM010000011.1, read as the reverse complement.
TCGAACGCCGGGTCCCGCGCGCCGGCCCGTCCGGTCCGCTCGCGCACGGGTGTGCACCGGGGTATGGGCCGGACGGGTCACTGCCGTGTCCCCTCGCGGGCGCGCCTCGTTCGCACCGGCGGTGTCCCGACGATCGGATACGAGGTGGTTCATGCAGGTCCGGATGGTGACGGAGCGGAGGGGCGGGTCCGGTACGGGGGCGACGCCGGCCCGGGCGGCCGGCAGGACGAACGCACTCGACCGGGCGTTCGCGCTGGTCCCGGCCCGGGGCCGGGCGCCGATGCTGGTGGCCCATGTCCTGGACTTCCCCGCCGGGTCGTTCACGCTCGACGAGCTGCGTGCCCGGGTCGCCGAACGGGCGCCCGGGCTGGCGGCGCTGGGCGTGGTGGCGGTCCCCGGGGCGCGCTCGTGGACGCCGGCCGCCCCGCTGGACGTCGCGGCGCACGTCACCGGGGAGGAGCCGGGCGGCGGACGGCAGCGGCCTGGCGGCGGACGGCTGGCCGAGGCGACGGACGCGGTGTGGGGCCGGGCGCTGCCCGCCCGTCCGGCGCCCGGCTGGGACCTGCGGGTGCTGACCTGCCGGAGCGAGGGGGTGCAGCGGGTGTGCTTCCGTATCGACCATGCCGTCGTGGACGGCGTGGGTGCGGCCCATCTGGTGGCGGCGCTGCTGGCGGACGAGCCGGTCGTCGGCCCGTATCCGTACCGTCCGCCCCTGGCGGGGCGGGGCTCGGCGGCGTGGCTGCGGGCGTCCCCGCTGAGGAGGCCTCCGGCGCGCGAGACGGTTCCCGCCGGGTGCGAGGCGGCGCCGAGCGGGCGGGCGGCGACGGCGTACGAGGACGTTCCGGACGAGCGGCTGCGGGCCGTGGCGGCGCGGTGGGGGGTGGGGGTCAACGACCTGTACCTGACGGCGGTGAGCGGCGCGTTCGCGGCGTTCCAGCGGCGGTGGGGCGGGCGGGTGGAGGACCTGAGGGTGGTGATGCCGATGTCGGTCCGTACGCGGGAGGCGCGGCTCGCGCCGGGGAACGCCGCCCTGCCGGCGATGCTGCGGTTGCCGTGCACGGCGGCGGGGCCGGGTGAGCGGCTGGAGGCCGTGGCCGCGCAGACGCTGGCGCACAAGGTGTCCGGGCTGCGGGAGGGCGGCTGGGCGTCCTTGCTGCGTTTTCCGCCCCGCCTCCTGCGGCGGGCGGTGGAACGCGCCGACTACCGGCTGGCCGCCAGTCACATCCACGTCAACGGCGCCTACCGGGTGCTGGGTGCCGTCCCGCTCGCGGCGGGCGTCTTCGGCCTGAACAGCCCCGGCATGCTGGGCTATCTCTCCCTCACGCGGACGGAGAGCACCGCGCGTGTCCTGGTCGTGCACGACCGGGCCCATGCGGGTCTGGCCGGGCTGCCGGGGTTGTGGGTGGAGGCGCTCGGCGAGCTCGACGAGCTCGCCGGGCAGGGGTAGCGGGGCCGGGGCGGACTGTCTCGTAGAGGCGGTGTTCAGGTGGGCCGCAGGGCCTTCTGGTGCGCGGTCTCGGGCGCCGTCGCGGAGACCGTACCGTCGCAGGCGGCGGGGTCGCAGGGGGCGCCGGTCCGGGGACGCAGGGGGACTCCGTTGGTGCGCAGCACCTCGCGGACGTCCAGGATCACCGGGAAGACCTCGTGGTTGCGGTCCTCGCCCTGCTCGTCCCACGCCCGTTGTTCGGCTTCGACGGCCATCCGGTCCTCGGCGAAGACCCGTTCGGCGAAGCGCCGGATGAACGGCCAGGCGACGTGGAGGACGGCCGGGATCCCGGGCTTCTCGATCATGAGGAGCCCGTAGGCGTGGCAGCTGCGCTGCTCGGCGTCCACCGGGACGTAGGCGGCCCAGAGCCGGAGGGCGGGGTGGTCGGCGTTCTGCGGCACCAGGTCGAGCGTCTGGTACGGGTACTGGGTGCGGATGGTCATGACGTCGCTGGAGTCCGCCCCGCCGATGCCCTCGCCGGCCAGCAGGCCGGCGCTGCGGTTCCGCTTCCCGCCGGTGTGCGTGAACAGGTACCGGGCCTCCACCGTCCGTCCGTCGGCGCGGTGGCTCAGGAGCTGCGGGTGCAGTCGGCCCACGACACCGCGGTGCAGGAACTGGTGGTTCATGTCGAGCAGGTTCTCGTGCATGAAGGAGTAGTGGCAGTGCACGGTCCGGGAGAAGGTCATGGTCCGGTACTTCGGCGAGCCGTGCGCCGGCAGCTCCGGCAGCGGCGTCCCGGCCGCCTTCTCCGGGTCGCCGGGGAAGACGAAGACCAGGCCGTACGCCTCGCGCACGGCGTAGGCGCGCACTCCGCGGGGCGGCCGGCGGTCTCCCTTGGAGAGGTACGGGATCTGGGAGATGCGCCCGTCGCCGCGATAGGCCCAGGCGTGGTAGCAGCACCGGAGCGTCTCGCCCTCGACCACGCCCATGCTCAGGGGCACCTGCCGGTGGGCGCACCGGTCCTCCAGGGCGTGTACGGCGCCGCTCTCGCCCCGGTAGAGCGCGATGCGCTCGCCGGCGAACGCGGTCGCGTACGCCCGCCCTCGGCGGACCTTCCTCGACAGCGCGACCGGGTACCAGTGGTCCGGGTGCGCGCCGACGCGCCGCAGGTCGGGAAGGTGCAGGTCCGCGGGCTCCGGAGAGGTCCGCGGGGAGCGCCGGTCACCGTCGCCGCTCGGGACGGGCGGCGTGCTGCCGCCGCCAGGCTGCGTCTCGGCCATGCGCACTTCCTTCGCTCCGTCGGCTGGGCGCCCGTCCCACGCCCCTCGGGCACACGTCACCGGCCCCTGCCCCCGGACGACGTCCGCCCCCCGTCCCGGCACCCCTCCACCCTGCCCCGCGACCACCCGTCACCGCACGGAGGACGGGTCCGCGCGGGTGACCGGGCCGACGCGGGCGGCGGACGGCTCCCGCCTGCCCGTTCCGTCATCGGCGCGTGCGCCTGCGGGTGATCAGCCAGGTGCCGCCGACGATCAGCAGGGCGAAGAGGGACAGTCCCGCGCCGAGGGCGGTCAACAGCCAGAGGCGGTCGCGGAGTTTCAGGGTGCCGCTGAGGGTCACCTGGAGGGAGCCGACCGCGAAGGCGATGGCCGAGGTGAAGACGGCGACGAGTTCGACGGCTCGGACGGAGGAGCGGTGCATGGCGCGCTCCAGGTCGGCGTTGGCGGCCTCCTGGCGGCGCCAGCGGGCCTCGTGTTCCGCCTCGCGGGCGGCGCGCAGCCGGGCCTCCTGGATGGCGTCGCGCTTGACGAGGTACTGCTCGAGGAGCAGGTCGCGGCTGAAGGTCCCGTGGTCGGCGAGCAGGGCGAGAGCGGCGTCGACGTGGGCGAGGGCCTCGTCGTGGTCGGCGCAGAGGTGGTGGGCGGTGGCGAGGCGGAAGCGGAACATGTGGTTCTCGGGGTGGGCGTCCACGGCTTCCTGGGCGAGTCGGCGCAGGAGTTCGCCCTGGCCGTCGAAGGGCACGGAGAAGGCCAGGCCGTTGAGGCACACGTCGACGACGTGCCGCGAGCGCTGCGGGGCCGACCAGGCCCGTTCCAGGAGGTCGCGGGCGTGCTCGGTGGTCAGCGCGCGGCTGCCGAAGGCCGCGAAGGCGCGCAGCGCCAGGACCACCGGGTCGTCGCGGTGGCGGCCGGCCGCGACGGCGAGGGCGGAGGTGGTGAGGACGGCGTTCAGCTCGTCGAAGGCGAAGTTCGCGCGCAGTTTTCCGGCGTGGTAGAGCAGGACGGTGAGGGCGAGGTCGGCGGCGCCGGGGTCTCCGGTGACGGCTCGGGCCGCGTCGTCGAGTTGTTCGCGGGGCTCGATGTGGGCCCGGTTGATGAAGCCGTTGCCGAGGGTCCACTGCTCGCGGACGGCGGAACGGCACCCGGGCGTGGTGTGTGCGGCGATCCAGCGGGCGCAGGCGAGCGCGGTGTGTGCCGAGGGGCTGTCGGCGAAGCGCCGCCGCCAGTAGCGGTCGGCGCAGACGAAGAACGGGTCGGTCGCGAAGTCCGCGGTCCTGACCTCGAAGTCCGGTTCCTGCCCGCTCTCGTGGTAAGCCAGGGCGACCTCCTCGGCGACGCGGCCGAGTTCCGCGGCCTCGGCTCCGACGGCCGCCGCCAGCGGGGCCACCAACCGCTCCTGCGACCGCTCGTGCGCCCGGTCCTGCGCGGCCGACGTGTCCATCGCTCTCCCCCTGCGTGATCGTCTTCTCCGCCGAAAACCCTACAGGTGCACGTCAACGTGCTGTGGAGCGCTCCCTGTTCGCCCGTGCGGGGTCTGCCCGTGGTGTGAGACGTCCCTCTCCTCCCCCGTCCTCGTGCACGGCGGTCCGGTCGGGTCGACCGTGGAGTCATGGCCTCCTCCTCTCTCCCTCCTCACCTCGACGACCGCGGCTACCTGCTGGACAACGCGCGCGCCGAGGCGGGCGAGCGGTTCGTCTGGCTGGCCGAGCTGTTCGACGGCGTGACGCGGGGTCACTTCGAGCGGCTGGGGGTCGGGCCCGGCTCGCGGTGCTGGGAGGTCGGGGCCGGCGGTCCGGGCGTCCCGGAGGCGCTCGCGGCGGCGGTCGGCCCCACCGGGCACGTGCCGGCCACGGACATCGACCCGTCCTGGCTGGCGACGGACGCCGGGTACGAGGTGCGCCGGCACGACGTCGCCGCCGACCCGCCTCCGGAGCCGGGGACGTTCGACCTGATCCACGCCCGGCTCGTCCTGATCCACGTGCGGGACCGGGCCCACACGCTGGCCACGATGGCGGCGGCGCTCCGGCCCGGCGGGTGGCTGCTTGTCGAGGACGCCGACACCGCTCTGCAGCCGCTGGCGTGCCTGGACGACAGCGGCCCCGCGCAGCGGCGCGCCAACCGCCTACGCGACGCGGTCCGCGAGCTGCCGGCGCGCCGGGGCGCGCACCTGCGTCACGGCCGTACGCTCCCGCGGGCCCTGCGTGCCGCCGGCCTGGTCGACGTCGCCGCGTCGGGCACCTTCCCGGTCGGCGGCCGGGCCTGCGACCGGCTGGAGGCGGCGACCATCCGGCACGTCCGCGGCGAGCACCTCGCGGCGGGCCTGACGGACGGGGCCGAGATCGACGCCCACCTGGCCGCGGTGGAGGCCGGCGAGCTCGACCTGACCCTCGCGCCGCTGATCTCGGCGTGGGAGCGCCGCCCGACGGAGCCCTAGGAGGCCTGGGAGGCGTAGGAGGCATCGGGCGGGGCGCGCGCGTCGCGCGCGGGGTCGGCGCCCCGTTGCTGTCAGCCCCGTCGAGTAGGTTCTGGCCGATCGGCCCCACCGGTGGGTCGCAACGGACCCGAAGGGGCGTGCCGTCGTGAGCATCTACCTGCACTTCCGTGCCGTGGCCATGGCCGAGATACGGGACGACCACGGCTGGCTCGCCGCGTTCATGTTCGAGGCCTGGGAAAACCGCGTGACCGAGTACGCGGCAGGCCTCTCCTGCTCGATCAACAAGGGCTGGGACTTCGTCAACGACCTCTACACCGCCGCGGCACCCGCCGCCGACACGGGCGTCGACGACCCCCGAACGCTTCCCGTCTACGGCGGTCGTCCCGTCCCCCACACGCCCGAGGCCGACCCCTCCGACCCGCCGATGATGCTCCTGGAGCCGCGCGAGGTCTCCGCTGCCGCCCGCTTCCTCTCGGCTGTCTCCTTCGACGAGCTGTGGGCGGTCGTCGGCGCCACGTTCACCGCCTTCGGCTGGACGAAGGAGGAGCTCCTCCACCACCACCGGGACCTCGAAGCGCTCTACGGCCGGGCGGCGACGGCGGGCCACGCCGTGGTCAAGGTGGTGTGGGCCTGAGGGCCCGTCAGGCCGTCAGGCCTCCGCGATCACGGCATAGCGCTCGTCGTCCACCCGGCCGCCCCACAACTCCGGTATGTCGCTGAGCGGTTCGACCCGCAGTCCGGAGACGAACGGGCGCACCGCCGCCGTCAGGTCGCGGGCGCTGATGCCGCCGTTCCAGGGGAGCGACTCGGCGCCCGGCACGTACGGCGCGGATCCCTCGGCCGCTTCGCGCCATCGGCCCTCGATCAGGAGCAGGCGTCCGCCCGGGTGCAGGCGGGACACCCAGTCGCGGAGCGCGGCCTCGGGGTCGGGCAGGGTCCACACCAGGTGGCGGGAGAGCACGGCGTCGAAGCGCCGGCCGTGTGTCGGCGGGGCCATGGCGTCGCCGACCAGGAAGCGGCCCGGGAGGCCGGCGGTGGCGAACTTGGCGCGGGCCTGTTCGATCATGCGCGGCGACAGGTCGACTCCGGTGACGCGGTGTCCGGCCTCGGCGAGGAGGGCGGACACCGATCCGGTCCCGCAGCCGATGTCGAGGACGTCGACTGGAACGGCCGGCATCCAGGACCGCAGCAGGCGGTCCCAGGCCGTACGGGTGGGGGCTGCGCGCAGGCCGTGGTCCGGCTCGGTGTCGAAGGACGCGGCGGCGGTGTCCCAGTACGCGGTGATCGAAGCGGTGCGGTCGGTCATGCTCCGATGCTCTCAGCCGCCACTGACACCGGCCGGAGGGCCGGGACGGATCAACGGGTGGTGCAGCCGCCGTTGAGGAAGGCCGTCCGGCCGTCGGCCCACCAGCCGTCGGTCAGCAGATGGCGGACCCAGCGAGGTCCATCCCCCGCGGGATGGACCAGTGCCTCGCCGGCGTGGAAGCGTCCCCGGCGGGCCCTGCCGTCGGCCGACCCGCCCGGACGCGCCGAGCGCCCGGTGGCGTGATGGCACCACCAGGACGTGTCGCGACGGCCCGGGCACCGGCGGCGCGCCGTCCGCGACGCCCGCCGCGCCTTCCACGCACCGCACGACCGCCGTGCGCCCCAGCCGGTCGCCGTGTGCGCACCACTCACCCGCCCGTCCTCGCGCCCGCTCCTCGGCGCCACGCCGGCCCGACCGCCACCGCCGCGCACAGGGCCGGGGGCGAGGGCCGGGGCGTCCCCGTTCAGCCGGGCGTCAGCCGGTGGAGGCGCAGGGCGAGGTGGATCTCCAGGGCGCTGGCCGGGGTGTTCCAGTCGGGGCCGAGGAGTTGGGCGACGCGGTCGAGGCGCTGGACGACGGTGTTGACGTGCACGTGGAGGGCGTCCTTGGCGCGGGAGAGGCTCGCGCCGTGGTCATAGTAGGCGTGCAGGGTGCGCACGAGTTCGGTGCCGCGCTCGGCGTCGTAGGCGAGGACGGGGCCGAGGACGCGCCGCACGTACGCGCCGACGTCGGCCCGGTCGCCGAGCAGGACGCCGATGAAGCCGAGGTCGGCGATGTCGGCGCCGTCGCCGGTGCGGTCGAGGGCGTGCAGCGCCGACAGGCAGCGCAGGGCCTCGGCGTGGAGGGCGGCGAGGTGGTCCGGTCCGGTCGTGGGGCCCGCGGCGCCGACGGTGACGGGGGTGCCGATGATGCGGGTGAGGTCGGTGGCGAGTGCGCGGGCGAGGTCGCCGGGCCGGTCGGCGGGGACAAGGAGGACGCCGTGTCCGTGCCGGGTGCCCGCCAGGCCGCCGAGGCCGCGCGCCACGCGGGCGGTCTCGGCGGCGAGCCGGGGGCGCTGGGCGGTCTCGCCGTCGAGGACGGCGATGGTGTGCGGCCGGGTGAGGTCGACGCCGAGGCGGCGGGCGCGCAGGGCGAGGCTGCCGCCGTCGCGGTGGGCGGAGCCGGCGGGGTCCGCGAGGAGGTCGTCGAGGAGTTCGCCGCGGACCCGGTCCTCGGCCTCGGCGACGGAGCGCCGGATGAGCAGGAGCATGGCGGTGACGAGCGCGGCGCGTTCGAAGAGGCGCCGGTCGGCCTCGGGGAGGTCGGTGCGTCCGGTGAGCACGATGCTGCCCAGGGGTTCGGCTCCGGCGAGGACGGCGCAGGTCCACACGCCGTGGGCGTGGACGGCCCGTCCTTCGCCGTGCGCGGCGTCGGGGCCGACGACGGACGGGGGTACGGGTGCGGTGCCGACCCGGGCCAGTTCGGTGCCGTCGGTGTCGTGGAGGGCCACTCCCCCGCCGAGCAGGGCCGCGATCTCGGCCGCGACCTCGTCGGTTCCGGCGCCGCGCAGCACGAGCCGGGAGAGGCGGTCGTGGGCGTCGGAGGCCTGGTGGAGGGCTTCGCCGTGGGCGCGGGCGGTCGCGTTGGCGGCTTCGAGGCGGGCGAGTGCGGTGCGGGTCTCCTCCAGCCGGCGGGCGCTGTCGATGGCGACGGCCGCGTGGTCGGCGAGCGAGCCGAGGAGGGCGATGGCGTCGGGGGTGAACTCGCGCGGGGTGCGGTCGGCGGCGAAGAGGACGCCGATGATCTCCTGGCCGAGGCGCAGCGGGACGCCGAGGATGCCGCGGAGTCCTTCCTCGGCGACGCCGTCGTCGATGGTGCCGGTGTGGCGGTAGCGCCGGTCGGTGCGGTAGTCGGTGCTGGCGTAGGGGCGTGCGGTCTGGGCGACGAGGCCGCCGAGGCCCTCGCCCATGCCCAGACGGAGCTGCTGGAAGGCCGCGGAGACGGAGCCGTCGGTGACGCGCATGAAGGTGTCGTGGGCGGCGGGGTCGTGGAGGGTGAGGTAGGCGACGTCCGAGCCGAGCAGGGTCCGGGCGCGGCGGACGATGGCGCGCAGCACGGCGTCGAGGTCCCGCAGTCCGGCCAGGTCGCCGGCGGTGTCGAAGAGCGCCGCGAGCTCCGTCTCGCGGCGGCGGTGCTGGTCGAGCACGCGCCGTACGGTCAGGGCGAGTTCGGTGGTCTCCTCGATCCGTTCGACGTCGTGCGGGCTCGCCCCGCCGGCCCGGGCGCGGGCGGGCTGTGCGGCGAGTTCCGGCGCGGGGGCGTCGGTGGCGAGGAGTTCCAGGAGGCGGTGTGCGGCCGCCTCGGCGGGCGACGGGGTGCGGGCGTCGGCTCGGCGGCCGGGGGTCATGGGGCCTCCTCGCGGCCGGGTGTGCGCGGGCAGGTGTGCGCGTGCGGGCGGGCGTCGGGGGTGCGGAGTGCGGTCGTGCGGCGGTCCGCCGGCGTCGCGGGGTGCGACGGCGGCGGACCGTTCCGGACCGGGGTACCGGGGCTCGGTGCGGCGGTGTCCGGGTCAGGCCGGGTCGCCGGCCGGGACGGCGGGGGCGGGCGCCGTCTCCTCCTTGCGGCTGCCGGCGAGGTCGCGGCCGAGGGTCTCGCGGGTGACGGCCACGGTGATGGTGGTGATCACGGCGGCGGCGCAGAGGTAGACGCTGATGGGCGTGGAGCTGCCGTAGTCCTTGAGGAGTTCGACCGCGATGATCGGGGCGAGCGCGCCGGCGAGGATCGAGGCGAGCTGGGAGCCCATGGAGGCGCCGGAGTAGCGGACCTTGGTGTCGAACATCTCGGAGATGAACGCGGCCTGCGGTCCGTACATCGCGCCGTGGAGCAGCAGTCCTGCGGTGACGGCGAGGGTGATCACGGCGAAGGACTTGGTGTCGACGAGTCCGAAGAAGACGAACGCCCAGACCGCCATGCCGGCGGAGCCGATGAGGGTGACGGGCCGCCGGCCGATGCGGTCGGAGAGGGCGCCCCACAGGGGGATGGTGACGAAGTGGACGGCCGAGCCGATCAGGACGGCGTTCAGGGCGGTGCCCTTGGGCAGGCCGAGGTGGGTGGTGACGTACACGAGGATGAAGGAGGTGAGGATGTAGTACGAGATGTTCTCGCCGAAGCGGGTGCCGATGGCGGACAGCACCTCGCGCCAGCTGCGCCGGAACACCTCGACGACGGGGGCCTCCTCCTTGGCGCCGGCCGCCGCGGCGGCCTCGGCCTTGGCCTGGGCGGCCAGGAAGACCGGGGACTCGGAGACCGAGACGCGGATCCACAGGCCGATCATGACGAGCAGTCCGGAGAGCAGGAACGGGATGCGCCAGCCCCAGGACTGGAAGGCGGCGTCCGACTGCACGGCGGCGAGCAGCGAGAGCACGCCGGTGGCGAGCAGGTTGCCGCCCGGGGCGCCGGCCTGCGGCCACGAGGCCCAGAAGCCGCGGTGCTTGTCGCCGCCGTGCTCGGAGACGATCAGCACGGCCCCGCCCCACTCGCCGCCGAGGGCGAAGCCCTGGACCAGGCGCAGCAGGGTCAGCAGGATCGGCGCCCAGACGCCGATGGCGTCGTACGTGGGCAGCAGGCCCATCGCGAAGGTGGCGCCGCCCATCATCAGGAGGCTGAGCACCAGCAGCTTCTTGCGGCCGAGCTTGTCCCCGAAGTGCCCGAAGACGATGCCGCCGAGCGGGCGGGCGGCGAAGCCGATGGCGTACGTGATGAAGGCGATGAGCGTGCCCACGAGGGGGTCGGCGCTGGGGAAGAACAGCGTGTTGAAGACGAGCGCGGCGGCCGAGCCGTACAGGAAGAAGTCGTACCACTCGATGGTGGTGCCGATCAGGCTGGCGGCGACGATCCGCTTGATGGATCCGGGCGGCGTGGGAGCGTGTGTTGCGGCGGCCATGTGCACCACTTCCGAGCAGGCGACGGGGACGTTTTCGTGTCGCCACACCGTAGAAACCCGCTGGTCACGCGTGTATGTGGCTGCACACCATAGTTCTGCGGCCGAAGGTGCGGGCGGCCACCATGGGGAGGCCCTCCGAGGCGGTCGACCACCTTCCGGATAGCGGCTTGCACCCACCGCGGGAGGGCGTCGGCCAGGGCTGTTTCTGCCCATCTCGACGACGGGGTTCTCACGTCGGCGCTGGTGTGGTGCAGACCTGAAACCCCATGCCAGCACCCCTGCCCACCGCTCCCGTGCCGGTTCGGTGCTGACGACGGAGCGTCGAACCCGGGCATTCGGGCACGAGGCCCCGCTCCCCGCGTCGGCGTGCCCGGGCCCTTCCGAGGGTCGGGCACCGCCGTGCCGCGCGCCGCCGCCCGATGCATCTCCCGGCCCAAGCGTGGTCACCCCCTTGGGCGCCTTGGCGCGCCCCCGGCTCCCACGCCCGCGAGACTCGCTCTCGGTAGTCCCCTCCCAGGAGCCCGCGTGTCCCTGCCCTCCCTCGGCCCGCCCGCGGCCGCCCCCGCGACCGCCACCGACGGTGACGGCCGGACCGCCGGCAAGGCGAAGCCGACCGTCGTCCTCGTCCACGGCGCCTTCGCCGACGCGTCCGGCTGGAACGAGGTGGCGATGCGCCTCCAGCACCGGGGCCACGAGGTCGTCGCGCCCGCCAACCCGCTGCGCGGCCTCGGCAACGACTCCTCGTACACCGCGAGCGTCCTGAAGAGCATCAAGGGCCCGATCGTCCTGGTCGGCCACTCCTACGGCGGCGCGGTCATCAGCAGCGCCGCGGCCGGCAACCCGAACGTCAAGGCCCTCGTGGCCGAGGCCGCCGCGTGGAAGTCGATCCCGTCCTGGTTCCTCGTCGCCCGCCAGGACAAGGACACCGCCCCGGACCTGGAGCGCTTCGAGGCCGAGCGGGCCGGCTCCCGGACCGTCGAGATCGACTCCTCGCACGTCGCGATGATGTCCCACCCCGAGACCGTCGTCGGCCTGATCGACGAGGCCGCCGAGACCACCTGCTGACCCCCGCACCGAGCAGAGAGAGACCCACCATGGCCGACAAGCCCACCATCGTCCTCGTCCACGGCTTCTGGGGCGGCGCCGCCCACTGGGCCAACGTCATCGTCGAGCTGAACAAGCGCGGCTACGACAAGATCCGCGCCGTCGAGAACCCCCTCACCTCCCTCGCCGACGACGCCGAGCGCACCCGCAAGATGGTCAAGCAGGTCGACGGCCCCGTCGTCCTCGTCGGCCACTCCTACGGCGGCGCCGTCATCACCGAGGCCGGCGACCTGCCGAACGTGAAGGCCCTCGTCTACATCGCCGCCTTCGCGCCCGACGCCGGCGAGAGCCCCGGCCAGATCAGCCAGGAGAACCCGCCCGCCGCCTTCGACAACATCGCCCCCGACTCCGACGGCTACCTTTGGATCAAGCAGGACAAGTTCCACGAGAGCTTCGCCCAGGACCTCGCCCCCGACGAGGCCCTCGTCATGGCCGTCACTCAGAAGGCCCCCGTCGGCTCCACCTTCGGTGACACCGTCACCGCCCCCGCCTGGCGCAACAAGCCCGTCTGGTACCAGGTCTCCACCCAGGACCGCATGATCCACCCCGACAACGAGCGCCGCATGGCCCAGCGCATGAACCCGCGCAAGGTCATCGAGCTCGACGCCAGCCACGCCTCCCTCGCCTCCCAGCCCCAGGCCGTCGTCGACCTCATCGAGGAAGCCGTCCGCGAGACCTCCGGCTGAACCGGACTCCCGGCGGGCCGTCAGGAGAGCGGTCACGCACCGGCTACTGGCAGGTCGGCGTCCCCCCGGGCGGGCCGATGGACGACCTGTCCTTCCGGCTCGGCAACACCGCCCTCGGCAACGACGAGGGCGCCCGGCCTGGGATGCACCCTCCAGGGTCCCTCCCCGCGGTTCACCCGCCCACCACCGTCTGCGTCACCGGCGCCCCGGCCCGTGTGACGATCGACGGCACCGCCGTGCCGCGGCATCGCCGCGGCCCGGCACCGGTCTCACGTACAGACGGGGACGGGGCCATGCGGGAGTTCGGTCGGGAACGGTCGGGCAGGGGTCAGCCCGCGGTCCAGCCGCCGTCGAGCGGCAGGGACGCGCCGGTGAGGTAGCCGGAGTGGGGGCCGCACAGCCAGAGCACGGCGGCGGCGACCTCCTCCGGCTCCAGGAGCCGCTTGACGGGCGAGCGGGCGAGCATCACGTTCGACAGGACGTCGTCCTCGCTGATGCCGTGGGCGGCGGCCTGGTCGCGGACCTGGCCCTCGACCAGCGGGGTGCGCACGTAGCCGGGGTTGACGCAGTTGCTGGTCACCCCGTGCGGGGCGCCTTCGATCGCGACGACCTTGCTGAGCCCCTCCAGGGCGTGCTTGGCGGCCACGTACGCGGCCTTGTAGGCGCTGGCCCGCAGTCCGTGGACGCTGGAGACGTTGACGATCCGGCCCCAGCCCTGCGCGTACATGTGGGGCAGCGTCCGGCGCATGAGCAGGAACGGGGCGGTGACCATCACCTTCTGGATCAGCTCGAAGCGCTCCGTCGGGAACTCGGTGAGCGGCGCGACGTGCTGGAGGCCGGCGTTGTTCACCAGGATGTCGATCGCGGCCGGGAGGAGGTCGACGGCTCCGGGGTCGGCGAGGTCCACGACGTGGGCCGGACCGCCGGCGAGCTCCGCGACCGCCTTGGCGGCCGCGGCGTCCCGGTCGACCACGTGGACGGTGGCGCCGGCCCCGGCCAGAGCGAGCACACAGGCCCGGCCGATGCCGCTGGCGCCGCCCGTCACCAGGGCCGTGCGCCCGCTGAGGTCGATGCCGGCGGGGGGCGACGGCAACGCGGCCGGGGTGGGAAATGTGTTCGTCATGACCCGAAACAGTAGGCAGGGTCCCCGGCCGGGCCCATGGATGCGCCCACCACAGTCCCGGCCGTTTTCCTGGGTGCTCGCACCATGGGTCCGGGGTACCGGGCGCCCGGGTTCAGGAGGACGCGCCGGCGGCCTTCCCGGTGCCCAGGGAGCAGCTGTTGGCGAGGGTCACCGGATCCTGCCCGGGGCGCAGGGCGACGGTCCCCGAGGCGGGCGGCCGCCGGTCCGCGCCCAGCCAGTCCTCCAGGGCCGTGAGGGCCGTGTGGTGGCAGGGGGTGAGCGGGCGCAGCCGGTCGGGGAACGCGTCGACGAGCGCGTCGGTGTGGGTGCCGCCCTCGATGCGGTAGTAGCGGTGCAGGGGTCCGCGCCCGGCCTCGCGCACCATCCGCGCGTAGACGTCGGAGTCCCGGCCGATCGGCAGCAGGGCGTCCAGGGTGCCGTGGAGGGTGATCAGGGGCTTGCCGATCCGCCCGGTGAGCCCGATCCTCGCCACGGCCCGCCGGACCTCGTCCGGCCGGGTGGCGTAGTCGTAGTCGGTGTCGCAGGCGGGGGTGCCCGGCGTGCAGTACGGGGTGCCGGCCTCGGCCGGGCCGTCGAAGCCGGGGTCGAGTTCCTCGCGGTAGATGCGCTGGGTCAGGTCCCAGTAGACCTTGTGGTGGTACGGCCACAGGAACTCCGACCCCTCCGGGAAGCCGGCCGCGTGCATCCGGCGCCGGGCCGCCTCGGCGCCCTCGCCGCCCGCCGCGTACACGGGGTAGGCGCGCAGGGCCTGCGGCAGGAAGTCCAGCAGGGTGGGGCCGTCGGCCCGCCAGAGGGTGCCTTCCCAGTCGACGCCCCCGTCGTAGAGCTCGGGGTGGTTCTCCAGCTGCCAGCGCACCAGGTAGCCGGCGTTGGACAGGCCGGTGACGAGGGTGCGGGCCGGCGGGCGGTGGTAGCGCCGGGCGACCGTGGCGCGGGCGGCGCGGGCGAGCTGGGTGACCCGCTCGTTCCACTCGGCGATCGCGTCGCCGGGGTTCTTTCCGTCGCGGTGGAAGGCGAGACCGGTGTTGCCCTTGTCGGTGGCGGCGTACGCGTAGCCGCGGGCCAGCACCGTGTCCGCGATGGCCCGGTCGTTGGCGTACTGCTCGCGGTTGCCGGGGGTGCCGGCGACGACGAGGCCGCCGTTCCACCGGTCGGGCAGGCGGATGACGAACTGGGCGTCGTGCTGCCAGCCGTGGTTGGTGTTGGTGGCGGAGGTGTCGGGGAAGTAGCCGTCGATCTGGATGCCGGGGACGCCGCTGGGGACGGCCAGGTCCTTGGGGGTGAGCCCGGCCCAGTCGGCGGGGTCGGTGTGACCGGAGACGACCGTGCCGGCGGTGGTCAACTCGTCGAGGCAGGCGGCCTGCTGGAGTTCGGCGCCGGGGACGCGGACCTGGGAGATGCGGGCGCAGTGGCCGCCCGGGGCGGCGGGCGCGCCGGGTGTCGCGCTCGCCGGCGCGGCCGGACCGGTGGTGAGGGTGAGGGCCGCGAGGGCGAGGGCGGCCGGTGTGCCCCGTCGCCAGGGCCCGGGCGCGGAACGGGGATGGGGACGGAAGGCGGAAGGGAGGGAGGGACGGAGCATGGGTGTGCCTCCGGGGCCGGTGGATGAGAACCCGCGGGACGCTATGCCGCCGGCCGGCCGCTGGCCATGGGTGCGCCGACCACTGTCGGCGGCCCGGCCATGGATCCGGCCACCACCTGCCACGGTGCGGCGGCGGGCGCACCCGACGGCCCGGCAACCCCCTTCGTCCTACAGGGGCGTTCGGTGGTCGGGCCATGGACGGCCGGCACATGGGTCCCGCGGCAAGGCTGGCTGTCCGGCCCATGTCGGGGTCGCCGGGCGGGCCCGCATGATGCACGCCACACCGACGGCGCGAGCCGCAGCGGCCGCGGTGCCCCCTGCCCCTCCCCACGGAAGGCAACAGCCATGGGACAGCTGTCTCCCCCGGCCCCCGCAGGCCCGGCCCCCACTGACCAGGCCCGCACCGCCCGAGCCCGCACCGCCCGGGCTCGCACCACCCCGGGCCGCCGCGCGTCCGGCGGCCTCCGCCGCTGGCTCACCGCCGCCGCGGGTGCCCTCGCCCTGACGGCGGGTCTGGTCGCGGCCGGGCCGCAGGCCGCCGCCGCGGGCCTGACCCAGGTCACCGGCTTCGGCTCCAACCCCGGCAACCTGACCATGCACACCTACGCGCCGGACGGCCTCGGCCCGGGGGCGCCGCTCGTCGTCGCCCTGCACGGCTGCACCCAGAGCGCGAGCGACTACTACAGCCACTCCGGCTGGCCGAAGTTCGCCGACCGGTACGGGTTCGCCCTGGTCTTCCCACAGACGAGCAGCGCGAACAACGCCAACTCCTGCTTCAACTGGTTCGACACGGCCGACAGCACGCGGGGCAGGGGCGAGGCCCTGTCGGTGAAGCAGATGGTCGACGCCGCCGTCGCCCGCTACGGCAGCGACACCCGGCGCGTCTACGTCACGGGGCTGTCCGCCGGAGCCGGCATGACCGCCGACCTGCTCGCCGCCTACCCCGACGTCTTCGCCGGCGGCTCCATCGACTCGGGGCTCCCCGCGTACTGCGCGACCAGCGTGTCCGCCGCGTACACCTGCATGCACAGCCCGCCGGACAAGTCCCCCGCGCAGTGGGGCGACCTCGTGCGCTCCGCCGCGCCCGCCGGCACCACCGCCTGGCCGCGGGTCGCGATCTGGCAGGGCACCTCGGACACCACCGTCGCCCCGGCCAACGCGACGGAGCTGCGCGACCAGTGGACCGATGTCCTCGGCACCGGCCAGACGCCGTCGCGCACCGCGAGCCTCGGCGGCGGCACCACGCTCAGCGAGTACGCCGACGCCTCCGGCCGGCCCGCGGTGCGGGTCTACTCGATCTCCGGCATGGCGCACGGCCTGGCGGTCGACCCCGGCACCGGTGCCGAGCAGTGCGGCACCACCGGCACGTACTACCTCGACACCATCTGCTCCAGCTACCACACCGCCCGCTTCTGGGGCCTCGACGGCGGCGACGGCGGAGGGGGAGGCGGCGGCGAGACGCCGGGCACCCTGCCCGCGCCCGCGGGCCTGACGGTCACCGGGACGACCGACACCACCGCTGCGCTGAGCTGGAGCCCCGTGAGCGGGGCGGCCTCGTACCAGGTCCACCGGGGCGGAACGAAGATCGGCACCACCGCCTCGGCCTCGTACACCGACACCGGACTGACCGGCGCCACCACCTACAGCTACACGGTGGCGGCCGTGGACGCGTCCGGCGCGGTGGGGGCGGTCTCCGCCCCGGTGACGGCGACCACCACGGGCTACCCGGCCACCTGCTACACGGCCAGCAACTACCAGCACACGGCGGCCGGCCGCGCGTACCAGAGCGGCGGCCAGACCTATGCGAAGGGTTCGGGCCAGGCGATGGGCCTCTACAACACGTTCGTCACGCACACGCTCAAGCAGACCGCCCCCGGGTACTACGTCCTCGCCGACGGCGGCTGCTAGACCGTTCGTCGCCTCTTTCCCCGCGACCCCGGCCGGACCCCGTCCGCCCGGGGTCGCGCGGCCCTGCCGCTCCTCCTCCGGCCCGTCCGGGGCAGCGGTCACCGACATGAGACAGCCGGTGGGTGTGTGGACGGCGACCATGGCCGCGTCCGTGGGCCCCTTCCTAGGCTCCCTGCCATCGGTCGTATCGGCCACCGGTCCTGACCTGCGAGGTCGTCCGGTCGCCCGAGGGAAAGGGATCCGGATGGGTCTGGACAAGACGGTCGCGAGCGCGGCGGAGGCGGTGGCCGACGTCCCCGACGGGGCCTCGCTCGCGGTGGGCGGCTTCGGACTGTGCGGGATACCGGGGACGCTGATCAACGCCCTGTGGCAGCGCGGGGTGAACGGCCTGGAGATCGTCTCGAACAACTGCGGCGTCGACGACTGGGGCCTCGGCCTGCTGCTCGCCGCCGGGCAGATCTCCCGGATGACGAGCTCGTACGTGGGCGAGAACAAGGAGTTCGCCCGCCAGTACCTGAGCGGGGAGCTGGAGGTCGAGCTCGTCCCGCAGGGCACCCTGGCCGAGCGGCTGCGGGCCGGCGGCGCCGGCATCCCCGCCTTCTACACGCCCGCCGGCACCGGCACCCAGGTCGGCGAGGGCGGGCTGCCCTGGCGGTACGCGGCCGACGGCTCGGTCGCCGTGGCCTCGCCCGCCAAGGAGACCCGGGAGTTCGGCGGGCGCCCGTACCTCCTCGAACACGGCATCACCACCGACTTCGCCCTGGTCCGCGCGACCGTCGGCGACCGGCACGGCAATCTCGTCTTCCGCTCCTCCGCCCGCAACTTCAACCCGCTGGCCGCGACGGCCGGCCGGGTCACCGTCGCCGAGGTCGACCACCTGGTCGAACCGGGCGAGCTCGACCCCGACGAGATCCACCTGCCCGGGATCTTCGTCCAGCGCGTCGTCCGGGTCACCCCCGGCGACCCCACTGCCGAGCGGCGCGTCGAGCGCCGGACCGTACGACCGGAAGGCGCGTCCTGACATGGCCCTCACCCGCGAGCAGATGGCGGCCCGCGCCGCCCGCGAACTGCCCGACGGCAGCTACGTCAACCTCGGCATCGGCCTGCCGACGCTCATCCCCAACCACCTGCCGCCCGGTGTCGAGGTGGTCCTCCAGTCCGAGAACGGCATCCTCGGCGTGGGCCCCTACCCGACCGAGGACGAACTCGACCCCGACCTGATCAACGCGGGCAAGGAGACCGTCACCACCCTGCCCGGCGCCTCCTTCTTCGACTCCGCCCTGTCCTTCGGCATGATCCGGGGCGGTCACATCGACGTCGCCGTCCTCGGCGCGATGCAGGTGTCCGCCTCGGGCGACCTCGCCAACTGGATGATCCCCGGGAAGATGGTCAAGGGCATGGGCGGGGCCATGGACCTGGTCCACGGCGCCGGCCGGGTCGTCGTGCTCATGGAGCACACCGCCAAGGACGGCACGCCCAAGCTCGTCGCCGCGTGCACCCTCCCGCTGACCGGCCGGTCCGTCGTCCAGCGCGTCATCACCGACCTCGCCGTCGTCGACGTCACCCCCGGGGGCTTCGTCCTGGCCGAACTCGCCCCCGGCGTCACCGTCGACGAGGTCCGCGCCGCCACGGGAGCCGACCTGATCGTGCCGGCCGGCGTGGGCGGCACCCGGGCCGCGTAGCTCCCGGCCAGGACCGTCGGCCCACCACTCGGGGCACGGGCATTGTGTGGGTCGCCCACATGCCCCGGCGCCCGCCCGTCCCCCTAGCGTGTGCCCACATCCGCACACATCAGCAGGAGGGGCCGGGGCATGGCTGGGACAGGGAGTCCGGGGCGGCGGTGGCGGCTGCGCGCCGCCCGGGTCGTCGCGGTGGTGGGCGTCGTCGCGGCCGCCCTGACGGGGCCGCCCGCGGCCGCCGCCACGCCGCCCCCGTACCTCACCCTGGAGGCGAGCTACGGGGCCGGGACGGTCACCAACGGCTGGGAGTCGGTGGAGCGTTATCTCGACACGACCACCGGCTTCCGCACCGAGGGCTACCCGGCGGACGGCCGCGGCGACCAGGACGGCAAGCGGGTCACGTACTTCGGCGGCGTCTCCCGGCCCTCCTCGGGCCGCTTCCTGCTCTACTCGGCCCCCGGCTGGAACTCCGGCAGCAAGACGACCCCCGTCCTCCTGGTGCACGGCGCCAACGACACCGCGGACCGCGCCTGGGCCAACCCCGGCGAGGCCGGCGGCTACGGCTGCGGCGCCGCCTCCTGCCCGTCCACCGGGCTGATGCAGTACCTCGCGGCGCGCGGCCATCGCGTCTTCGCCGTCGGATTCGCCCACAAGCAGGGCGACAACCTCATGCAGGCGCAGGTCGTCGGCGACGCGATCGCCGTCATCAAGGCCAAGCTGGGCGTCGCCAAGGTCGACCTGGTCGGCTGGAGCAAGGGCCAGATGTCGACCCGCGCGTACGTGTCGTCCCTGAGGCCGAGCTGGGGGCGGGCGTACGCCGGGGACGTACGGCGGCTGATCACCCTCGGCGGTCCGAACGGCGGCTACGACTACCCGTACGCCCACGGCTGGGCCCACGACTTCTCCATCTGGCCCGAGTGCGGCGGCACCGTCAACGCCCCTTCCCCGCACTCCCACATGACCTGCTACGGCCTCTCCACGGCCCACCCCGAGTTCTCGATGACCCCGGCCGGCGGCCAGGACAACTATCCCGGCCAGCGCCAGATGCTGGCCCGCTGGGACGGGGTGTACGGAGTCGACGGCGCCGCCCAGGACTGGTACACGACGTACTACGGCGGCCAGGGCTTCTCCACGGCGGGCGGCGGCATCCAGGCCGCCATCGACGCCGGCTCGCTCATCGCCCCGCTGCACAGCGCCGGGGTGCCCGCCTCCGTCACCACCTATCTGCTGGCCGGCGGATCCGCCGACGTCGTCGGCATCTTCAACGAGAACCGCGGCCCCAGCGACGGCGTCGTCCTCGTCTCCAGCGCGCTCGACGGCACCGGCATCCCGACCGTCAGCGGCAAGGCCACCATCGCGACCGCCAACCACCTCGAACTGGGCTGGCACGGCTCGGCGGCGGCGCAGGTCGCCGCCTGGCTGGCCTGAGAGCGGCGCGGATCGAGGAACCAGAAGGACAGGACAGAAGGACACACATGACCACGCTCCGCACCCGCCGTGTCGCCACCGGCCGGCTCACCCAGCAGATCACCGAGGCCAGGGCCGAGGGCGAGCCCGTCGTCCTGGTCCACGGCAACGTCTCCTCCTCCGTGTTCTGGCACGGCACCCTGGCCGCGCTGCCGGAGCCCTACCGCCCGATCGCCGTCGACCTGCGCGGTTTCGGCGGCACCGACCCGCTGCCCGTCGACGCCACGCGCGGTCTGCGGGACTACGCCGACGACCTCGCCGCGCTGCTCGAGGCCCTCGGCATCGAGCGGGCCCACCTGGTCGGCTGGTCCATGGGCGGCGGCGTGGTCCTGCAGTACCTGCGCGACCACCCGGCCGCGGTGCGCTCGCTGACCCTGGTCAACCCGGTCTCGCCGTACGGCTTCGGCGGCACGCACGGCGTGGAGGGGACCCTCAACGCGGCGGACGGGGCCGGTTCGGGCGGGGGCACGGCGAACCCCGACTTCGTCCGGCTGCTCGCCGACGGCGACCGCGGCACCGGCTTCCCGGCCTCCCCGCGCACCGTCCTCACGAGCTGCTACGTCAAGCCGCCCTTCACGCCCGCGCACGGGGACGAGGACGCGTACGTCGAGGCCATGCTCGCCACCCGGGTCGGCGACGACCACTACCCCGGCGACAGCACGCCGTCCGACGCCTGGCCGGGCATGGCGCCCGGGACGCGCGGGGTCCTCAACGCGATGGCGCCCACCCACTTCCGCGTCGACGACCTGCACCTCGTCGACCCCAAGCCGCCGGTGCTGTGGATCCGCGGCGAGGACGACATCATCGTCTCGGACACCTCGATGTTCGACCTGGCGCACCTGGGGGCGATCGGCGCGGTGCCGGGGTGGGACGGCACCCCCGCGCAGCCGATGCTGGCGCAGACGCGGCACGTCCTCGACCGTTACGCGGCGGCCGGCGGCTCGGTGCGGGAGGTCGCCGTGGCCGACGCCGGGCACGCCGTCCACCTCGAACGCCCCGAGGAGTTCGGCAAGGCGCTCCTGGAGGTCCTGTCGGCATGACGGTGTGCCGTACGCGCCAGGGCGAGGTCCGGGGCCGTGCCTCCGCGGAGGGGGTGACGGCCTTCCTCGGCATCCCGTACGCCGCTCCGCCGTTCGGCGCGCGGCGCTTCCGGGAGCCCGCGCCGCCGGAGCCGTGGACGGGGGTGCGGGACGCGACGGCGGCGGGGCCGACGGCTCCGCACGCCCCGTACGCCCCGCCGTTCGACGCCCTCATCCCGGAGAACACGATCCCGGGGGACGACTGCCTGAACCTCAACGTCTGGACCCCCGCCCCGGGGCCGGGCGGCGGGCTGCCGGTGATGGTCTGGCTGCACGGAGGGGCGTTCACCAACGGGTCGGGCTCGGCGTCCGGGTACGACGGCGGCGCGTTCGCGCGGGACGGCGTCGTGTGCGTCACGCTCAACTACCGGCTGGGGGCGGACGGTTTCCTGCGCCTGCCGGGCCGTCCCGACAACCGGGGGCTGCTCGACCAGATCGCCGCGCTGCGCTGGGTGCGGGAGAACATCGCCTCCTTCGGCGGCGATCCGGACCGGGTGACCGTGTTCGGCGAGTCGGCGGGCGCGATGAGCATCGGGGCGCTGCTGTGCGCCGAGGCGGCCCGCGGGCTGTTCCGGCGGGCGATCCTGCAGAGCGGGGCCTGCCACCACTTCCTGCGCCCGTCGTCGGCGCGGCTGATCGCGGCCCGGCTGGCGGAGAAGCTGGGGATCGAGCCGACCGCGGAGGCCTTCGAGGCCGTTCCGCTGCCGGGCCTCCTCGCCTCGCAGGCCGCGTTGCGGGCGGAGGTGACCGCGGATCCGGATCCGGCGCGGTGGGGCGAGGCGGTGCTGAACATCATGCCCTTCGAGCCGGTGCTGCCGGACCTCGCCCTGCCCGGCCCGGGCCGGGGCGTGGACCTGCTGGTCGGCAGCAACCGCGAGGAGTACCGCCTGTTCCTGGTCCCGACGCGGCGGCTCGACGTCTTCCCGGAGTCCTCGCTCCGCGCGATGACCGCCGCGTACGGCCTCGACCCGGCCGCGGCCCTGCCGGTCTACCGGGCCGGCCGGCCGGACGCCACGCCGGGCGAGCTCCTCGACGCGGTGGCGACGGACTGGTTCTACCGGATCCCGGCGATCCGCCTGGCGGAGGCGGTCCCGGGCTCGTACGTGTACGAGTTCGCCTGGCGATCCCCCGCGTTCGACGGCGCCCTCGGCGCCTGCCACGCGCTGGAACTCCCCTTCGTCTTCGACCGCCTCGCCGACCCGTGCTACGCCCCGCTGCTCGGCCCGGCCCCGCCCCAGTCCCTCGCGGACGCCGTCCACCGGTCCTGGGTCTCCTTCGCGACAACGGGCACCCCGGGCTGGGCCCCGTACGACACCACGACCCGCGAGACGATGGTCTTCGCCACCGACCCGTCCCCCACCGTGGTCTCGGACCCTCGCCGGGAGGAACGCCTGCTGTGGGAGGGCGTCCGCTGAGTCCCGCCCGGGCGGCGTCGTCTAGGCGGCGTCGCCCGAGGCCCAGGCGCGGAAGAGTCCGAGTGCCTCGGTCAGATTCCCGGGCCCGCACGCGAGGTGGAAGGTGCGGTCCGAGGTCCAGGCCATCACCCAGTCGTCCTCGCCCCGGGTGATGCGCCGCCGGGGATGTTCCCGGTCCTCCAGGTCCGTCTCGTCGAGGTTGATCCTGACGGTCCAGCCCGGATTGTCGAGCGTGCCGATCGTCACGCCCCATTCGTGCTCCCACTCGCCGTCGCATTGCGAGGCGTACCAGTGCTGCAACCAGTCGAGGACGTGCGTGGATTCGGTCATGGACGTTGATGCTAGGCGAGCCGGGTGGGGAGCGCGGAACCCGGTGTGCCCAGCCCGTTGCCTGCGGATCGCCCGCAACGGCCTTGTCCGGTCTGGATACAGTGACGGCATGACGACCGTCCTGCGGCACCCTCGACGTGGACACGCGTGGGATTGGTGGGCAGTGGACGCGCAGGGCTTCCTCGTCCAGTTCACCGACGGGCCCGCTCCGGAGCATCTGCTGGCGCAGCTGGATCGCGTCGACTCCGCGGTCGAATGGGCCGAGGAGAACCGTCCCTCATGGTTCGGCACGTCTCCCCCACCGCTTCACGCCTTCAGGTGCGACGGCGAGTTGCCCGTCTACATCCGCCACGACGTCCCGGCCTCCCCGTTGCGCCTGTCCGACGCCCCGGCGGTCATCGCCGAGGTCGCGGCCCTGGTCGAACTGCGGAGGGCAGTGGGAGACGCCTGGACGGTTCACCTCGACGAAGGATGGGCCTGAGACCCGTCCCGTCCCTGTGGTGCGCGGGCATCCGGGGCCCCCGGCAGCCTGAGGTGCAGGAGTCGGCCGCGCACCGGGCGGCGCGCCCCGCCGTCGATACCGCAGGCCCTCTTGCGAGCCGGGGGCCGACCTTTCGAGAATGTGCATGACAACCGAAGGATCTTCGGTCGCGCAGTCATCAGAGGGGAACCCCCACATGAAGAAGCCTCTCGTCGGCACGCTGCTCGCGCTGCTCCTCACCGGGGCGGCGACCGCCCCCGCCGTCGCGGCTACGCCGCGGGACGCGGCAGCACGGGCGGCGGGCGTGGCGCCCGCCGCCGTGGACTTCGCCGGGACGGTCGCGCTCAGCAACTGTTCCGGCTCCGTCGTCCGCACGCCGAGTTCCCTGCCGAGCGACCCCGCGCTCGTGCTCTCCAACGGGCACTGCCTGGAGACCGGCTTCCCGGCTCCCGGACAGGTCGTCAAGGACCAGCGGTCCAGCCGCACCTTCTCGCTGCTCAACTCCGCCGGCTCCAAGGTCGGCACGCTCCGGGCCGCAAAGATCGCGTACGCCACGATGACGGACACCGACGTATCGGTCTACCAGCTCACCCAGACGTACGACCAGATCCGCAGCCAGTACGGCATCAACGCGCTCACCCTCAACGACGTCCACCCCACGCAGGGTTCGACGATCAAGGTGGTCTCCGGTTACTGGAAGCGGATCTACAGCTGCGGCGTCGACGGGTTCGTCTACCGTCTGAAGGAGGGCGGCTGGACCTGGAAGGACTCCGTCCGCTACACCTCGGCCTGCAACACGATCGGCGGCACCTCCGGCTCACCGGTGATCGACACGGCCACCGGCAAGGTCGTCGCGGTCAACAACACCGGCAACGAGAGCGGCGAGAGCTGCACGGTCAACAACCCGTGCGAGGTCGACGAGAACGGTGCCGTGACCGTCCGGCAGGGCATCAACTACGCCCAGCAGACATACACCCTCGTCCCCTGCATCGGGCCCGGCAACGCGTTCGACCTGAACCGCGCCGGCTGCGTCCTGCCGAAGCCGTAGGCCGCGCGGGCCTCACGCCCTCACGGCCTCAGACGCCGCCCCACGCGGCCGCCGCCCCGGCGATCCGCTCGCGCACGACGGTCAGCGCCGGGTTGCCGGGCGCGCCCCGACGGGTCGCCAGGTAGAGGGTGTTGAGCGGGGGCGCCTCGGGGTGGTGGAGCTGGACCACCCGGCCGGCGGCCAGGGCCGGTTCGGCGAGGTAGCGCGGCAGCGCCGAGATCCCCGCGCCCGCCTCGACGGCCGCCAGGACCGCGCGCAGGTCGGGGACGACGAGGGCGACCGGATTGGCGGGGCGGTGCCCGAACTCGCTGCGCCAGTACCTGCGCAGGATCGGCAGCTCCTCGCCGTACGCGACGAGCGGCAGCGCGGACAGGGCCTCGGCCGGGGCGGTGCGCAGTCGTTCGGCGTCGACCGTGTGCGCCATCGACGGCGGGCCGACGAGCAGGAACTCCTCGTCGACGAGCGGTACGGCGAGCAGCGCCTGCTGCGTCGGCCGGACGGCCGACACGACCAGGTCGAGCCGGTCGGCCGCCAGGTCGGCGAGGAGGTCCTGCGCCAGGCCGAGCGCGACCCGGAGGCTCAGTCCCCGGCCGGTGAGCGGGGCGAGGGTGGGCAGCACGCGCAGGGTCATGATCTCGGCGGCGCCTCCGATCCGTACCGTGCCGCGCAGGGCCGGCTCGGCCTCGGTCGACCCGAGGGCGTCGCGGAGGCCGTCCAGGTGCAGGCTCACGCGTGCCGCCAGGGCGGCGGCGCGCGGCGTGGGGGTGACGCCCTGGCGGGAGCGGATGAACAGGGGCTCGCCGATCCGCTCTTCCAGGCGGGCGAGCTGGCCGGTGACGGCGGGTTGCGTGAGGCCCAGTTTCTGGGCGGCGGCGGAGAGGGAGCCGGCGCGGTAGATCTCCAGGAACGTGGCCAGCAGGTCCAGGCTCGGCACGCGTCTCTTCCTTCTCTCGTTCGCCCCGGACGCCGGTCACCGGCATGTGCTGCGTGCGGTGTCAGGGCTCAGTGCGGGGAGGCACCACCGGCACGCCGGCGGTGCCTCCCCTGGCGAGGGCCGGTCCTGATCAGACGGCGAGGGCCTTGAGGAGGGACTCGGCCGTGGCGGTGCTGGACTGCGGGTTCTGGCCGGTGATCAGGTTGCCGTCGACGACGACGGTGCTGCTCCAGGGCGCACCGGTGCGCACGAGCGCTCCCCGCTCGCGCAGCCGGGACTCGACGAAGTACGGCGTGTTGGCGCCGAGGCCGCCCTGGTTCTCCTCCTCGTCGGTGAACGAGGTGAGCGAGCGCCCGGCGAAGGTGAAGCCGCCGTCCGCCCGCGTCGCGCTCAGCAGGCCGGCGACGCCGTGGCACAGCGCGACCACCGGCATGTTCCGGGCGTCGGCCTCGTTCAGCAGCCGGCCGAGGTCGGCGTCCTGGGCGAGGTCGGCCATGGGGGCGTGGCCGCCGGGGACGTAGATCGCGTCGTAGCCTTCGAGCGTGACGCCGGACAGCGGGAGCGGGGCGGCCAGTTCGTCGGCGATGCCCGCGAGGTAGGCCTCGTACTCCGCGGCGTCCGCCGCCGAGACGCCACCCTGCTCGCTCAGGCTGAGCGCGTCGACGGTCGGCCGGGCGCCGGCCGGGGTGGCGATGTCCACCGTCGCCCCGGCTTCCGTGAGCGTGCGGTGGGAGGCAGCGACCTCCTCGGCCCAGTAGCCGGTCGGATGGGCGGAGCCGTCGGCGAGCGGCAGCGTCGTGGCGGCGGAGACGACCATGAGGATCTTCGACATGAGCAGGTCTGACCTTCTCGGGTAAAGGTGAGGTACGCGGCGGACCGCGTGCCGTCGGGATGGGGTGTCCGGCGGCTGTCGGGGACAACCCCACCTTCCATCACCCATCATCCCTCGTCATCCGGAGCGCCATAAGAATTCTTATGACGCGCGGGGCTCGCGGAGCGTCAGCAGGCCGTTGGCCACCAGGAGCGTCGCGGTCAGGCGGTGGACGCCGAGCGCGGTGGCGACGGAGCCGTGGTGGGCCGGCACGTCGGCGTGTCGCCGTACGCGGCGAGCGCCTCCACCCGTCAGCGACCGCACGGCGCGCCGGCCGGGCAGTGAGGCGTCAGACGAGGGCGGCGACCAGCAGGGTGAAGGCGGCGACGATGACGGCGACGCGGGCGTAGTGGTAGCGGTCCCAGCGCTTCATCTGCTCCTTCCAGTCGGCGGGCCGGGTCTCCGGGGTCCAGTTCTTGCCGCGGTTGTTGATGGGGACCAGGAGCAGGACCGACATGATCACGCTGGTGATCAGCAGGCCGGCGGCGGTCACGACGAGGCCGGTGCCCTCCTGACTCCACGCGGCGACGGCCCAGATCGCGACGAGGACGAGCGAGCCGATGTACCAGAACGGCATCAGGGCTCCGAGCATCCGGCCTCCGTGGGAGCGGGCCTGCTGATTGCTGTCGTCGGGGAGCGCGCTGAAGATCGGGTTCATGACGAAGGCCACGGCGCCTTCCACCCCCACCATCAGACCGACGCTCACGGTGGTGATGACCTCGAGTGCGTTGAGCATGGCGATCCCTCCGAATTTCTAGCATTGCTAGCTGTTGAGGCAACGCTAGTACTGCTGCCGCTCGGTTGTCTAGCGGTGCTAGGATTCCAGGCATGTCCGTACAGGAACGCAAGGCCCGCGAACGGGCCGACCGCGAGCGCCTCATCGTGGCCACGGCCCGCGAACTCGCCGAGCAGCAGGGCTGGGACGCGGTCACCACCCGCCGGCTCGCCGAGCGCATCGAATACAGCCAGCCCGTCCTCTACAGCCACTTCCGGGGCAAGCGCGAGATCATCGGCGCCGTCGCCCTCCAGGGCGCGACCGAGCTCGCCGCGGCCGTGCGGGCCGCGGCCGCCGCCGCGGACGGCCCGCGCGAGCGGGTGGCCGCCCTCGCCCGCGCCTACCTCGACTTCGCCGAACGGAACCCGGCCGTCTACGACGCGCTCTTCCAGCTCGACGGCGGCCTCGCCTACGCGCGGGAGGACACTCCCGCGCCCCTCAAGGACGCCTTCGCCGCCCTGATGGAGACCCTGGGCGAGGTCGCCGGCGACGCCCTCCACCCAGGTGTCTTCACGGAGACCTTCTGGGCCGCCCTGCACGGACTGGCCACCCTCACCCGTGCCGGCCGCCTGCCCGCCGAGTTCGCCGCGGAACGGGTGCGGCTGCTGGTCGAGCGGCTCGCGGTCGTCTGACCTCCCGCCCGGCGTCGGTACGTTCGTACGGTGCGGCGGCCTCAGCGCTCCGCCGGGCCGGCGCCCGAGCCGGGCGCGACCAGACCCGTCTCGTACGCCACGACGACCGCCTGCGCACGGTCCCGCAGCCGCAGCTTGGAGAGGATGCGGGCCACATGGGTCTTCACCGTCGCCTCGCTCAGCTGGAAGCGGGCGGCGAGTTCGGCGTTGCTCCGGCCGCGCGCCAGGGCCTGGAGCACCTCGCGTTCCCGTGGCGTCAGCGCCGCCAGGTCCCCGTGCACCGGGGCCGTGGCCGGGTCGGCGGCCGGTGAGGCGAAGCGCTCGACCAGCCGGCGGGTGATCGACGGGGCGAGCAGCGCGTCGCCCTCCCGGACCAGGCGCACGGCCGCCGCCAGGTGCTCCGGAGTGACGTCCTTGAGAAGGAAGCCGCTCGCCCCCGCGCGCAGCGCGGCGTACACATAGCGGTCGAGGTCGTACGTGGTGAGGACGAGGATCCGCGGCACGGGGCCGCCGCCGGGGTCCCCCAGGATGCGGCGGGTGGCCTCCAGGCCGTCCGTGCCGGGCATCCGGACGTCCATCAGGACCACGTCGGGGCGGGTGCGGGCGACCGCGGCCACGGCCTCGTCGCCGTCCGCCGCCTCCGCGACCACGTCGATGCCGTCGGCGGCGAGGATCATCCGGAAGCCGGTGCGCACCAGTGCCTGGTCGTCGGCGATCACCACCCGGGGTGCCTCGCTCACACGCCCTCCCCCATGGTCGATGACCCCTCCGTCGTGGACTCCGGGCCCGCCGTCACGGGCGCGGCCGCGAGCGGGATCACGGCCCGCACCCGCCAGCCGCCGGTGGGACGCGGGCCCGCCCGCAGCGTACCGCCGTACACCGCCAGGCGTTCCCGCGAGCCGATCAGGCCGCGGCCGCCGCCCTCGGGCGCGCCCGCCCGGGTCCGGCCGCCGCCGTCGAGCACCTCCACCCGCAGTTCCCGCGGCGCGTACGTCACGGTGACCGCGACCCGCGCGCCCTCCGCGTGCCGTACCGCGTTGCTCAGCGCCTCCTGCACCACGCGGTAGGCGGCGAGCCCCACGCCGCCCGGCGGTTCGACGGGGGTGCCGCACACGGTCAGCTCGACCGGGACCCCGGTCGCCCGCACCCGGTCGACCAGCTCCTCCAGTCGGTCCAGGCCCGGCTGCGGCGCCAGGTCGAGATCGGCGAGCTCCTCCCCCGTACCCGTCGGCGGCCCCTCGGCCGTCATCGTCAGCAGCCCCATCACGTGGCGCAGTTCGGACATCGCCGTCCGCCCCGCCGCCTCCACCGCCCGCATCGCCTCCCGGGCCTGCTCGGGAGCGGTGTCGAGGACCTTGCGCGCCGCGCCCGCCTGGATCGTCATCATGCTGACGTTGTGGGTCACCACGTCGTGCAGTTCCCGCGCGATCCGCGCCCGCTCCTCGGCCACGGCC
The DNA here is from genome assembly GCF_044544705.1 of Streptomyces sp. NPDC053541. Classification (NCBI taxonomy): domain Bacteria; kingdom Bacillati; phylum Actinomycetota; class Actinomycetes; order Kitasatosporales; family Streptomycetaceae; genus Streptomyces; species Streptomyces sp. NPDC053541. The sequence continues at coordinate 280,902 of NZ_JBITXM010000011.1, read as the reverse complement.
CGGCGCAGCGCCTCTTCCTGACGCTCCCGCAGCTGCCGCGCCCGCCGCCGCAGGGTGTGCACGACCTGCGCGGCGAGACCGACCGGCAGGAGCACGAGCAGCGGGATCAGGCCCGGCGTCACCTCCGGCACCAGGTGCAGGGCCGGGTAGAGCACCACCCCGGCGAGCAGCGAGGCGACGGCCGCCTTCCGGTGCGGGCTGTGCACGACCGCGCTGTACGCGGCGACCAGCCCCGACGCGAAGGTGACCGTGATCGCGTCCGGCGCCGGATCGCCCCACGCCTTCAGCGCCACGGTGGCGGCCGTCACCGCCCAGAACACGGCGAGCGGGAAGCGGCGGCGCAGCGCCAGCGGCAGCGCGGTCAGCAGGACCAGCGCCCACTCCCACGGCTCGGCCGGCGCGAGCGTGTGCTCCACGGCCGGCACCGGACGCGGTACGGGCGGGAGCCCCGACTCCGGGAGCTCCGGCAGGGCCGGGGGATCGGGCAGCCGCACGGGCGCCTCGCCCGCGTCGGGGCGCAGCTCCACGTACGAGCGGTTCAGGTCCCCGGCCACGGTGGCCGCGGCCAGTCCCACGGCGAGCAGCCCGTCCGCCGCCCACGACCAGCGGGTCAGGCCCGCGACTGCCTCTTTCCAGCGCATCCGCCCAGTCTGCCAAGCCGGCCGGCCCGGAAGATCGGCCGCGAGGCGCAGGCCCGTCGTCGTGGGGCGTACATCCCGGGGATGACACCCGCGGGCGTCCGCCCGGCGCGGTACCGATCTTCGTCACCGCGGCCGACGCGCACCGGCCGGGCCCGCGCCTAGCGTTCCGGGACATCCCGCACGAACCGAGCGCCGCCCGGCGCGGCCTCGCGACGCCCCCTGGAGGACGCATGAGCGGCATGACCGGCGTGACCGACGACGAGCCCGGCGACGAGCCCGGCGACGAGACGGCCGGCGATCCCGGCCGGCGCCTGATCGACGTACGCGAGGTGAGCCGGACGTACGACGGCGACCGGGCCGTCCTGAGTGACGTCACGCTGCGGGTCGGGGCCGGCGAGGCGCTCGCCGTCATCGGCCCCTCCGGCAGCGGGAAGTCGACGCTGCTCAACCTGCTCGCCGGGCTCGACCGGCCGACCACCGGCACCGTGACCGTGGGCGGCCTGCGCGTCGACGCGATGAGCGAGACGGCCTCCGCCCGCTACCGGCGCTCGCACGTCGGGATGGTGCACCAGTTCTTCCACCTCCTCGACGACCTCACGGTCCGCGACAACGTGCTGCTGCCCGCCCAGCTGGCCGGGCTGCCGCGCGACGAGGCCGCCGCCCGCGCCGACGCGCTGCTGCGCCACCTCGGCGTCGCCCGGCGCGCCGCGGCGCACCCCGGCAGGCTGTCCGGCGGCGAGCGGCAGCGCGTCGCCGTGGCCCGTGCCCTGATGAACCGTCCGCCGCTGCTCCTCGCCGACGAGCCGACCGGTGCCCTCGACTCGGCGTCCGGCGCCGAGGTGCGCGAACTGCTCCGCGAACTGAACGCCGACGGACAGACGATCGTCCTGGTCACCCACGACCTGGCCCTCGCCGAGTCGTGCGCCACCCGGACCGTCGAGCTGATGGACGGGCGGATCACCCGGGACGAACGGAAGGACCGGGACGAACGGACCGACCGGAACGGCGTGTCCGACCGGGGCGGCGTGACGAACCGGGACGGCGTGTCCGACCGCGATGGCGTGTCCGCGCGCGACGGCGTGTCCGACGGGACGGTGACCCGATGAGCCGGAACACCGGGGAGCCTCGCGGGACCGCCCTGGGGCGGGTGGTGCGCGCCGGGGTGGCCCGGCGCCGCGTGCAGACCGCGGTGATGGTGCTCACCACCCTGCTCTCGGTGGCCGCCGCCGTCCTCGCGGTGGGTCTGCTCGTCGTCTCGCACCAGCCCTTCGACCGGGCCTTCGGGCGGCAGCACGGCGCCCATCTGACCGTGCAGTTCGACGGCTCGGCCGTGACCGCCGAGCAGGCCGCGGCCACCGCCCGGGCCCCGGGTCTCGCCGAGGCCGCCGGTCCCTTCGCCGTCGCCTCGGTGCGCCTGTACGGGGACGGCGCGCCGCCCGGCTTCGCGCCCCCGCCCATGACCGTGGCCGGCCGGGCGTCCGCCGACACGCCCGTGGACCGGGTGGGGCTCGTCGAGGGTCGCTGGGCGACCGCGCCGGGCGAGATCGTCCTGGAGAAGGGCTCGCAGCTCCCGTTCATGCGTACGGGCACCGTCCTGACGGCCCGCCAGTCCCCGGGCGGCACGGCGGAGCGCCCTGGGCAGGCGCCCGACGGCCGGTCGCACGGCGCGGAACAGGCGCCGGACGGCAGGTCGGACATCGACCTCACCGTCGTCGGGATCGCCGAGTCCGTCGGCGAGAGCGCCGACGCCTGGGTGGTGCCCGGGCAGCTGCCGGCCCTCTCCGGCGCCCGCGCCGGCCGGCCCGACCTCCAGATGCTGTACCGCCTCGACCGGTCGGCGACCGCCGCGGACGTCGACGCCGGGCGCGCCGCCGTCGCCGCCTCCGTCGGGCCGGGTGCCGTCGCCGGCGCGCAGTCCTACCTGGACGTGCGCCGGACGGCCCAGGAGAACACGGCCGCGTTCATCCCGTTCGTGACCGCGTTCGCCGCCCTGGGCCTCACCCTGTCCGTACTGGTGATCGGGATCGTCGTCAGCGGCGTGGTCGGCGCCGCGACCCGGCGGATCGGCATCCTCAAGGCGGTCGGCTTCACACCGTTCCAGGTGGGCCGGGCCTTCGTGGCCCAGGCCCTGCTCCCCGCGGCCGTCGGCGCCGTGCTCGGCGTGCTGCTCGGCAACGGCGTCGCCGTGCCCGTGATGGCGGAGCTGGCGACCACGTACGGGACGGCGGAGATCCTGATCCCGGTGTGGGTCGACGTCCTCGTACCCGCCGGTGTCCTGCTGGTCGTGGCCGCCGCCGCGTACGGTCCGGCGCTGCGGGCCGCCCGGCTGCGCACCGCCGACGTGCTCGGCCCGGGCCGGCCCGGCCGGGCGGCACGCGGCGGCGGCGCGCGGTGGGCGGGCCGGCTCCTCGGCCGGCTGCCCCTGCCGCGCCCCGCGGCCCTCGGCCTGGCGGGGATCGCCGCACGGCCGGCCCGCGCGGCGACGACCGCCGCCGCCGTCGCCCTGGGCGCGCTCACCGTCACCTTCGCCCTGGGGCTCGGCTCCACCCTGGTCGCGGTCAAGACGGACGGCGACCCGGACTCGGCGGCCGACGTGACCGTCCGTACGCTCGCCCTTCCGGGCGGCCCGCCGTCGCCGACGGACACCGAACCGGCCGACCCGGCCGCGGTGGCCGCCGCCCTCCGGGCCGGCCTCGCGGGCGACGGCACCTTCTACCGGACCGCCCGGGCCCATGTGAGCGTCGCGGGACTCAAGGGCGGCACGGTCCTCGTGGGATACGAGGGAGACTCCTCGAAAGGCGGCCACACCATGGTATCCGGCCGCTGGTTCACCGCTCCGGGGGAAGCGGTCGCGCCCACCCGCTTCCTGCGGACCACCGGGCTCTCGGTCGGGGACGTCCTCACCCTGTCCGAACAGGGCCGCACGGCACGTCTGCGGATCGTGGGCGAGGTCTTCGACCTCGGCGGCCAGGGCATGACCCTGCGCACCCCGGCCGCGTCCGTCTCCGCACTGGGACTGCGCTTCCTGCCCTCCGAGTTCCAGGTGGTGCTCGGTGGCGGAACCGGCGCCGGCGCGGGCTCCGGAGGGGACGCCGACACCCGCGCGGAGGAGGTCGCGGCCCGGCTCGACGCCGCGATCCGGCCGATCGGGGCGCGGGCCGAGCCCGCCGAACCCGCCAAGTCGAGCGTGATCCTGGCGATGCAGGCCCTGATCGCGCTGCTGACCCTGATGCTGGTCGCCGTCGCCGCGCTCGGCGTCTTCGACACCGTGGTCCTCGACACCCGTGACCGGGTGCGCGACCTCGGCATCCTCAAGTCCCTCGGCATGACACCGGCCCAGACCACCGTCCGGGTGCTCGCCCCGGTCGGCGTCGTCGGCCTTGTCGCGGGCGCCGTCGGCGTACCGCTGGGCGTCGCCCTGCACCGGGCGGTCATGCCCGCGATGGGCCGTGCCGTCGGCACCACCATCCCGCCGGCCGACCTGGACGTGTACGGCGCTCCGCTGCTCGTCGGCCTCGCCTTCGCCGGGGTCCTCGTCGCGACGGCGGGCGCCGTGCTCCCGGCCGCCTGGGCGGCCCGCACGGACACGGCCCGGGCCCTGCGCACGGAGTGAACGGGCCCGTACGACCGCAGGCCGACCGGGTGTCAGCCGGTCGGCGCCGGGGCCTCCGCGCCCCAGTCCCACAGGGCCTGGAGGACCGGGCCGAGCCGCCGCCCTCGCGGGGTGAGGGCGTAGCGGACGCGCGGGGGCCAGCCGGGGCGGCGGTCGCGTGACACGACCCCGGCCGCGCCGAGCTGGGCCAGCCGCTCGGACAGCACCTTGTCCGACAGGGCGGGCAGGGCGGTGCGCAGCTCACTGTAGGAGCGGTCGCCGCGGAGCAGTTCGCGGACCACGAGGGTGGTCCAGCGCCCGTGCAGCGCGGCCAGCGTGATCTCCACCGGACAGGCGGGAGTGGGCGTCGCCACGCGCGCGTGCGGGTCGTCGGGCAGTCCTGCCGGGTGACCAACCGTTCGGTGAGTCACGAGATCGCCTCCTAGCGTGTGGGCACCCGATTGTCCCGGCACGGAAGGACGTCTGTCTGTCATGTCGATCACGTCGATCACGCGAGAACTGGCCGAACGGCCCGAAGAGGTGCCCGCGGTGTTCGCCGAGCGCTTCAACAGCGGCGACCCCACCGCGCTGGCCCAGGTCTACGAGGACGGGGCGGTGCTGGTCCCCCGGCCCGGAACTCCCGTGACGGGCCCGGAGCTGCACGCCGCCAACCACCGGTTGCAGCAGCTCGGGGTCCCCATCGAGGTCCGTCCGCGGCACGTCTACCGCAACGGGGACCTGGCCCTGCTGATCGTGGACTGGGTGATCGACGGGACCGGCCGGGACGGCCGGCCGGTGCACGTCGAGGGCACCGCCACCGACGTGGCCCGGCGGGGCCCGGACGGCCGCTGGCGGTACGTCATCGACAACCCCTTCGGGCCGCGCCCGGGCGAACCCGCCGCGGAGGAGCCCACGCCGTGAGCGGTGGGGCGCCCCCGGCTGTTTCCGTGCGCTCGCTCAGCGCTTGCGCAGACGGAGCGAGTTCCGCCTCGCGTCGGCGGTCCAGCCGCCGTCCACGGGCATCGCGATGCCGGTGACGAAGCCGCTGCGGGCGGGGTCGGCGGGGAAGGCGACGGCCTGGGCGATGTCGCCGGGCGCGGCGAACCGGCCCCTCGGCACCCGCTCGACGTTGTCGGCGTCGGTGCAGCCGCCGGACGCCCGGGCCTCCCGCCCCGTGGTCGACGCCCTGGCCGGCCTCCGGTCCGCGGCGGTCACGGCCCTGCGGGGCGCGTCGCCCGCCGCGGGGAGGGCGCCCGTGGGCGGTCGGCGGTGCGGCGGACGCGGGCCGCGCCGGGACCGCCCCGGGCACGTACGGCGCCGGCTGGGGAGAGAGAGCCTAGGCGGCCGGGGTCAGTTCGGCCTGGCCGAACAGCAGGGCGTAGCCGGAAGGGAGTTGGCGCAGGATGCGGCCGGTCAGCTCGGGGCCGGCGTGGGCGGCGACGGCGGAGAAGACGGAGCCGGTGTCCCAGCGGGTGGTGGCGAGGGACGCGCCGGCGCGGGCGGCGAGGTCCTTGACGAAGGCCCAGCCGGTCAGGGGTTGGGTGTCGGGGATCTGCGCGGTCAGGACGCGGGCGGCTTCCAGGGGGAGGCAGGCGGCGAGGTCGACGCGCTCGTCGCCGGTCAGCTGGCGTCCCAGCCCCGCGAGGACCAGGCGCACGGCCTCGTCGGCCCTTTCGCGGGTGGGGTAGGCGCCCTCGTAACGGACCTTCTCCAGCATCTGCTCGTACGCCGCCCCGTACGACGTCCCGTACGCGTTCTCGTACGACGCCTCGTGCGACGGCCCAGACGGTGCGTGCCGGTCGGAGATCACTGGGGTGGTGTGCCTTTCTCGCTGTGGCCGGCGGCCGGTGCCCCGGCGCCGGCGTGAGGGATGGTCAGGTGGGCTGGGGGCGGCCGAAGAGCAGGTCGTAGCCGGCGGGGAGCTGGAGCAGGATCTGGCCCATGAGGTCCTCGTCGGCGGTGTCGGCGACGGTGGAGAGCACGGCGCTCACGTCCCAGGCCGCGGTCTCGGCGGTGGCGCCCTCGATCCACGCGGCGGTCGCCCGGACGAACCGCTCCGGGCTCAGCGGCTCGGCACTCTGCAGCGGGTTGAGCAGGATCAGGGCGAACTGCTCGGGCAGGCGCGCCGCGAGTCTCGCGCGCACGTCGCCGACCAGATGCGCGCCGAGCAGGGCGAGCACCACGCGGGTCGCGCGCTCGGCTTCCGCCACGGTGTCGTAGGCGCCGCGCTCCTGGACCCGGTCGAGGAACGCTTCGCTTCGCAGGGTCATGTCGGCCGCCACCCCTTCTTCTTCGGACTGCCCAGGGGGGTGCGGAGGGCGGGGTGAGGGGAGACAGCTCGCCCTCCGCACCCGTCCGGCCGTTGTCAGCCGGAGATCTCCTTGCGATTCGATCCGACGCCGATCGAGATCTTGCGGGGCTTGGCGCGCTCCGCGATCGGGATGCGCAGCGTCAGCACGCCCGCCTCGTAGTCGGCCTGGATGTGCTCGGTGTCGAGGGTGTCGGCGAGCACGATCTGCCGGGAGAAAACGCCCAGCGGCCGCTCGGACAGCTCCATCTGCACGTCGTCGGCCTTCGCCACGGGCCGTCGCTCGGCCTTGACGGTGAGCATGTTCCGCTCGACGTCGATGTCGATCGCGTCCGCCGTGAGGCCCGGGAGGTCGAAGGCCACCACGTACTCGTCGCCCTCGCGGTAGGCGTCCATCGGCATCACCGCCGGGCGGGACCACGTGCCCGGGCCCGTCAGGTGCTGGGCCAGCCGGTCCAGCTCACGGAAGGGGTCAGTGCGCATCAACATCGTGAAAACACCTCCAGCGGTTCGGGCAATGACTGCCAATGCGCCTCACTGACACCGTTGTAACATGTCATCCATCGGATGACAAACAAGATGTCGTCCATACGACGACCATCGAGGAAGGCACCCGTGACGACACCCGACGAACGGCCCACGGCCGGGACGAACGACCGGGGCCCGGCGTCGTTCCTCGCCGCCGCCGCGGCCCTCCACGCCATCGACGACGCCCTGCGCGACGCCCGGCGGGAGTCCCCGGACACCCCCGCGGGCCCGGCTCCCGGCCCGGAGCAGGCGCTGGCCTCCCTGCTGCTGCTGCGGCAGGTGCGCGAGCAGCTCGCCGGGTGGGAGACCGGTCTGATCGAGTCCGCCCGGGACGCCGGCGCCAGCTGGGCCGACCTCGCCCACCCCCTGGGGGTCGCCAGCCGCCAGGCGGCCGAACGGCGCTATCTGCGCGGCCGCCCCGGACCCGCCGGCACCACCGGCGAACAGCGCGTGAACGCCACCCGCCAGGCCCGGGCCGCCGAGCGCAGCACCGCCGCCTGGGCCCGGACCAACGCCGCCGACCTGCGTCGCCTCGCCGGCGAGATCGCCGCGCTGACCGACCTGCCCCGGGCGGCCCGCCGCCCGCTCGGCGACCTCCACGCGGCCCTCGCGCACGACGACCCCGCGCACCTCATCGCGCCCCTGACCGCCGCGCGCCCGCACCTGACCCGTACCCATCCCGAGCTCGCCGCCCGGCTCGACACCCTCACCCCGCCCTGACCCGGCGACGGGGTCGGCGGATCGGTGCGATGCGGTGCGGGGGCCCGGCAGCGTGCATGATCGGGTGGAGACGCCCGGCCACCGCTGTTCGCGGACCCGCACCGCCGGTCGTGACGGAGGGGGAAGGAATCATGGTCGCGCACCACGCGTCCGCACTGGACGGGGTCGCCCGCAATCCGGCACTGCCGACACCGCTGTTGCTGCGGTTGCTGGCCTTCGACGGCACCGGCGACGGCGCCGCGCACGGCGTCGTGGCCCGCGCGCTCGCCCTCGCCGTCCAGCGGCCCGGTCTTCCCGAGGCGGCCGTGGCACGCATCCTCGCGCACCCGCTGCACGGCGTCCGGGTGGAGTTCGCGACGAGCACCCGGGCCGACCCGGCGCAGCGCGCCCGGCTCGCGGACGACCCCTGCCCCCGGGTGCGGGCCGCCCTCGCCCACGGACCCGACGGGCACGCCCCTCGTACGCACGTCCTGCCCCTGCCGGACGAAGTGTGCGCCCGTCTGCTCGCGGACCCCGACCCGAGCGTCCGCACGGCGCTGCTGAACTCCCCGTATCTCACGCCGTCGTTCGCGGCCTCCCTGGCGACGCACCGCGATCCGGCGGCGCGGCGGATCGCCACCCGCGCGTGGGCGGCGCTGCCGGCGGGCGAGCGGGCGGCGCTGCTCGCCGACCACGACCCCGCCGTACGGCGCGCGGCGGCCCTCCGGGAGTGCCGACGGGACGCCGATCTCACCGCGGAACTCCTCCGTGACCCGGAATCCGCCGTCGAGGCGCTGCGCCACGGGCTCCTCCACCGCGCCGACGCCGAACGGCTCGTCGCCGAACGGACCCGTCCGGCCGACCTCGCCGGAAACCCCTCGCTGCCCGCCGACCTCGTGGAGCGGCTCGCCGTCGACCCGGACGAGGACGTGCGGCTCGCGGTCTCCCTCCGGCCGGAACTGGACGAGACGCGGCGCATGCGGATCGCCTTCACGGTCGGCGAGTTCGCCCGGGGGGACGTGGAGTGGGTACGGGACGGGGCGGCCGACCCCGAAGTGCTGCGCCGTGCCGCGACCTCCGCCCATCCGCTGCTGCGGCGCGCCGCCGCCCAGAGCCCCCACCTGCCGCCCGAACTCCTGCGCCTGCTCGCGGACACCCGGGACCCGGTGGTGGAGGACCTGCTGGGCGTCCACCACCCGGACACGCCGGAGGACGTCCTCCTGCGGGTGTACGGGCGCCTCGGCGGCACGTTCTCCGCCTGGATGGCGGAGTCGCACCCCCGCTTCCCCCGCGAGGGGCTGGCGGCGCGCTACGCGGACCATCCGGACGGGGCCCACCGCCGGCTGGCCGTCCGTGACCCGGCCGCCACACCCGCCCTGATCGAACGGCTCAGCCACGACCCCGCCGTCTGGACCCGCCAGGCGGCGGCCGGCGACCCGCGCCTCCCGCTCCCCCGGCTCCGCGAAGCCCTGCACATACCGGAGCTGGCCTCCAGCGCCGGCGCCAACCCGGCGCTCCCGGTGGAGGAGATGGCCGGCGTCCTGGAGCGGGCGGGCGTCCCCGCCTGACCGCCGTACGGGCCCGACCCGTCCCCCACACACCCCTGCGGGCGCCGCCCGCCCGTACACGGAGAGGACCGCGGCATGCCCGTCCCGCGTCTCATGCGCATCCACAGCCCCGAGTTCCAGGCGATGGCCGAGAGGGTCCTCCGGGTCACGGAGCTCACCTCCCGCCTGAACGTCCTCCCCTTCGAGGACGAGGCGGGCAAGGCGGCGCTCTTCGAGCAGATCCTCGGCAAGCCCCTCCCGCCGAAGGTCACGATCTACCCGCCCTTCTACACCGACCACGGACTGAACCTCGACCTCGCCGAGCGCGTCTTCATCAACCAGAACTGCACCTTCCTGGACTACGCGGGCATCCGCATCGCCCGGCGCGTGATGATCGGCCCGAAGGCCACCTTCATCACCAGCGGCCACCCGGTCGACCCCGAGGAACGCCGCCACTACCTCACCGGCGCCCCCATCGACGTGGCGGAGAACGTCTGGATCGGCGCCGGCGCCACGATCCTGCCGGGCGTCACCATCGGCCGCGACGCCGTGATCGCGGCCGGCGCGGTCGTGGCCGACGACGTCCCGCCGGCCACCCTGGTGACGGGCGACAAGGCGACCGTGCACCGCCAGTGGTGAGGCGCACGCCCCGGGAGCCGGTCAGCTCGGCGCCGCCGTCGTCAGGTGGCCGTGATCCCGCCCGGGGCCGTCTCGACGCGCAGGTCGTACGCGGTGAACGCCGCGGCTGGCGCGTCGAGGGTCGCCACCTCCCGAGGGCCCCGTACCTCTGCGCGGGGCGCGCTCAGTCGCGTTCGTAGGCCGTGAAGGGGCGGTAGGGGTGCTGGTAGGCGTCGTAGCGGGCGACGACGAGGGTTTTGGTGGGTGAAGATCGCGTCCGCGAGGTCGACGTCGTCGGGGAGGTCGAAGAGTTCGCGCCGGGCGCCCGTGGCCGGGTCGAGGACGTGGAGGCGGGCCTCACCCCTGGACCAGGCCAGGACGGTGAGTTCGCCGTCCTGGAGGAGGAACTCGCCGCTCGTGTCGCCGTCGAGGCGGTCGTCGTCGAGGGTGCCGCCCCAGACGGGTGAGCCGGTCGCGAGGTCGAAGGCCGTCAGGCGGAACTGGAGGCGGCTGTTCCGTACCCGGTGGCGGGGGGCGACGTAGAGCCGGGTGTCGTCGACCACCGCCGTGAGCCGGCTGTCGCGTGTGATCTCGCCGTACGAACCGCTGAAGTCGATGGGTGGGTTCGGGCGCCCGTTCCCGCCGAAGGAGTAGTACGCCCCGAAGTCGGAGTCCCCGGAGCTCGACGCGGCCACGACGACCGGCTCGGCCGCGAGGAAGGCCGCGCTCGTGTCCCACGGGACGACGGTGCGACCGCCGAGCGGGGCGGACCACAGCAGCGCGCCGGTGGCCGGGGAGAAGGCGGCGACGTGCAGTTCGGCCTCTCTCGGGACCTTGTCGCCCCAGGGGTTGTCGGTGCCGCCGCAGGCGAGGAGCGCGGCGACCCGGTGCGCGGCGACGGCGGACCGGCCCGGCACGCATCCCTTGGGGAGGGCGGCCTTCCAGCGGGGCTTGCCGGTGCGCACGTCCACGGCGCTCAGGTCGTCGTCCTTCGGGAACACGGCGAGTCCGGCGCCGGCGGACGCCTCCGGGGGCTGGAGCCTGAAGGAGCCGGGGTCGGTGGCGGAGTGGGTGCCGTGCCAGAGTTCGCGGCCGTTCCGCATGTCGAGGGCGACCACGGTGGCGCAGGCCTTGCCCTTGGCCGAGGCGGAGGCGCCGTCGGCGTCGCGGGTGAGGACGAGGACGGAGGCGCCGGTGTCGGCGGTGGCGTGGCAGACCGCCGAGCGGCCGGGCGGCGCGTACTCCCAGCGTCGTTCGCCGGTCGAGGCGTCGTATCCGCGCACCGCGTCGAAGCGGCTGTGGACGAGGGTGGCGCCGGACAACCAGGCGCCCTCGCCCTGCGGTTCGGCCTTGCGGTCCACGGGGGTGTCCCAGGCGACGTCCATGTCCTCGGCCCACGAGATGCCGCAGCCGGCGAGGAGCGTGCACAGGGCGACCAGGACCGCGCCCGCCCGGGCCGTGCGGCGCGCGGTTCTCCGGCCGGACGGCCGTTCGTGTACGTGCGTGGTCATGTCCGCTCCCCCCCGAGCGTCTTCACCGCCGGTGCTTCCCCGGGCTGTCCGGGGCCCACCGGCGGTGATCATTCTAGGAAGCCGGTCCCCGCCTCGGAAAGGCGTGGTCCCGCAGCCCCGGTCAGGCCCCGCCGCCCGCGGCGAGGAGCGCCCTGGCGGACGTCACCAGGGGGACGTTTCCGGTCGCCGTGGTGCCGTCCGCGTCGTGGAGGACGTCCTCCAGGCCGATGCGGGTGTGCAGGCCGAGGGTCGCCGCCAGGCGGAGGACCGGCCAGGCGCCGCCGTTCTCGCCGTGGAGGAGGATCGGGGGGCGGCGGGCTCCGCTCAGCGCGCCGAGGAGGGTCGCGGCGGTCGTGGGGGCGGTCGTCGGGTCGGGGTCGACGACTTCCGCGAGGACGCGCAGGACCCGCCGGGAGTACGGGGAGTCGAGGAAGCGGGCGGCCGCGTCGGTGCCGGAGTAGATGCCGGCCTCGATGCCGATGCCGCGTTCCAGCAGGGCTTCCGCGACGAGGTCGGCGCCCTTCTCGTGCCAGTTGACGGAGGCGTGGTCCGGAAGGACGGTCCAGGCGCGGACGAGCCGGGCCCGTTCGGCGGGGTCCGGGACGGCCCAGGCGCCGGTCGTGACGCCGACGGGGACGCCGGGGACCGCGGCGCGTACGCACCGGACGACCTCCGCGACGACGTCGGGGTCGAGCGTGTCCGTGCCGTCGGGCAGCTTGGGGTGGAGGTGGACGTCCTCGGCGCCGGCGGCGACCGCGGCGCGGGCCTCCTCCGCCAACTCGGCCGGCGAGAGGGGCAGCCAGGGGCATTCGTCGCGGTTGTGGGAGCCGTTCACACACACTTGCAGCATGCGGACGATCCTCGCAGGCGGCGCGTGCGGACCGCGGTATTGACCGGGTTGACCGGCGGCGCCGCTCGGCGGGGGAAGGGCCGGCCCGGGCTCCTCCCCCCCCGTGCGTCAGCGCAGCGCGCGCAGCGCGTCCCGTGCGCCCTGGCTCAGGGGCAGGATCCAGGCGTCCCGTTCCAGGGCACGGCAGCCGCGGCGCAACTTGACCTCGTCGGCCGAGATCGAGTAGTCGACGCTCGTGATGCCGTGCGCGTACGCCCATTGGACCGCGGCGTGGAAGACGGCGCCGAAGTAGACCGGCGTGCCGGCGCAGGCCTCCTGGTCGAAGCCGGCTTGCCGCAGGTAGAGCGTGTCGCCCTTGCGCACCAGGGAGACGAATCCGACCGGTGCGCCGTCGCGTTCGGCCCGCAGCAGCAGGGCGTCGGGGCCGAGGCGGTCGAGGTAGGCCCGGTGCAGGGCGCGGGCCTCGTCGACCAGGTAGTCGTTGCCGTACTTGGAGTAGAGGTCCAGCTCCAGCGGCACGATCCAGTCGATGTCGGCGTGGGTGAGGGGGGCGATGGAGTAGTGGACGCCGCTCTCGGCCAGCTTGCGGCTGTCGTGGATCTCGTTCTGGCGCCGCTTGCGGGGCAGGGAGGCGAGCCAGTCGTCCCAGCTGCTGCCCGGGAGGTCGAGGACGAAGGAGGTGTACGAGTCGACCCGGACTCCGCCGTGTGCGGCGAAGGCGGCGGCCAGGTCGTCGTCGGAGCGGTCGCAGTAGAGCGCGGCGAGGCTCGCCGCGCCGCGGGCGGCGGCCGCTTCGGCCGCGTGGCCGACCAGTCGCGTCAGCAGGGCGGCGCGGGCTGCGGGCCGCCCCGTGGTGAGGACCCTGCTGTGCCCCGGACGGCGTCCGCCGAGCAGGTACGCGGGGAGCACCGCCTCGGCCTCGACCTCTCCGAGGCCGAGCTGGCGGAGGAAGAGGTCGAGCCGGGCGTAGGGCCAGGGGTTGCTGTCGGCGTCGAAGCGGTACGCGGCGGCGAAGGCCGTCCCGTCGCCGTCGGCACCGCCCCGGCCGGCGCCGGTGCCGGCACCGGCGCCGTCGCCATGTCCGTCGCCGTCGCCGGCGCTGTCGCCGTCGACCCAGGCGTAGAGCGGCGGCTCCGTTGCCACCTGCTCCTCCACGCGGAGCCAGTCCCGGCTCGCGTACAGGTGGCCGGTCCCGCCGATGAGCGTCTGGACGGATGCCGGGAGTGCGTCGAGTGCCTCGGCGGAGGGCGCGGGGGCCGGGGGTGAGGTCATCGGCTGTCCTTTCGTGCGAGGTGGCGGGTGGCCGGAGTGACGGCGGTCATGACGAGGCCCGCGCCGGCCACGAGGACTCCGGCGCCGACGAGCACGGTGTGCGGTGAGGCCGCCGCTCCCACGACGCCGGCGAGGGCGGAGCCCAGCGGCAGCCCGCCGAACGCGAGGAGGCGGTAGGCCGCGGTGACCCGGCCGAGGAGGTGGTCCGGCACCGCGCGCTGGCGGTAGGAGACGGTCACGACGTTGACCAGGACGAGGAGTCCGGTGCAGACCATGCCGGTGACGACGAGCGGGAGGCCGGCGGTGAGTCCGGGCAGGGCGATCCCCGTGGCCAGCCCGCCGACGCCGAGGAGCATGCTGGTGCGGCTGCCGACCCGCCGGAGCACCGCGGGTGCCAGCAGTCCGGCGGCGAGGCCGCTGAGTCCGGCGGAGCCGAGCAGCAGGCCGAACTGCGCCTCCGTCAGGTCCAGCGGGCCGGGGCGCAGCGCGATCACCGGCATGGCGGTCTGGAAGGCGCCGTAGGCGACGTTGAGCATGCCGACACCGACGGCGTAGACGGCCAGCCGGGGGCGGGTGAAGAGGAAGGCGAGGCCGTCGCGGACGGTGGCGCGTGCCGCGTCGGCGGCGGGCCGGGGTGGTACGCGGGCGAGTCGTGCCGCCGAGAGGGCCGCCGCCAGGTAGAGCAGGGCGACGGCGCCGAACGCCCAGCCGAGGGCCAGGCCGGCCAGGACTCCGCCGAGCGAGGGGCCGAGGAAGAGGTTGGTGACCAGTTCGGTGGCCTGGAGGCGGCTGTTCGCGCGTTCGAGCTCGGCCTCGGGGACCACGCGCGGGGTGATGCTGTGCATCGCGGTGTCGCCGACGGTCTCGGCGACGCCGAGGACGAAGGCCACGGCGGCGAGCGCGCCCACTCCTCCGGCGTCGAGGGTCACCACGAGGGCGCCCGCCACGAGCATGAGGGTGCGGACGGCGTTGGCGACCAGCATCAGCAGCCGGCGGTCCATCCGGTCGACCAGGACGCCGGCGTGCAGCGCGACCAGGGCCCAGGGCAGGCGTGTCGCGGTGTAGACGACGGCCACCGATTCCGGGCCGCTGCCCAGCCGCAGGGCGGCGATGGGCAGGGCGACCTGGTAGATGCCGTCCGCGAGGGTGGCGCTTCCCGCGCTCCCCCACAGCGAGAGGAAGGGGTTCTCCCGCCGTCGGGGGGCCGGGCGGAGCGGAGGTGCGGTGGGCGGGGACGAGGTCACGGGCGCGCCTCGGCCGTCTCGCCGCGCAGGGCCTTGCGGTCGAAGCGCCTGACGAACCGTTCCCGGTCGATCAGGGCCCGTACGTGCGTGCCGCGGAAGACGACGTCCTGGGCGTCGCGGGCCTCGACCTCGAAGGTGAGCATGCCGTCCTCGGCCCGGGTGAGGGTGGCCTCGACGGTGACGGTCCAGCCGACGGGGGTGGCGGCGAGGTGGCGGGCGTCGGTGTGGGCGTAGCCGACGGTCATCTCGCCCTCGTCGAGGGCGTCTTCGACGACCTTCATGCAGGCGACCTCGCCGAGCCACAGCAGGACGGGGGTGGCCAGGACGGGCAGCTCGTTGCCCCAGTGGGTGGCACTGTCCTCGGTCCTGACGGTGTGGGTGTACGCGGCGCGGGCGCCGGTCCGGGGCGTGCGCATCAGGCCTGCCTCCTCGTGGCGAGCATCTGGTTGAGGATGTTCTTGCGCTGCATCTCGCTCGTGCCGCCGGCGATGAGGGTGCCGAGGGCGTCCTGGAGGTCGCGGCTGACGTCCCCGCGCATGTATCCGGTGTGGCCCTGGAGGCGCATCAGGTTCTCGGCGGCCTCGACCAGGCCTTCGGAGCCGATGAGCTTGGCGACGGAGCAGCGCAGGGAGGCCTCGGGGTCGCGGGCGACGAGGGCGTCGATGCCGGCGAGGGAGACGGCGCGGGCGGTCTCGATGGTGATGCGGATGTCGGTGATGCGGCCCTGGACGTACTGGTGGTCGAGGATCGGCGCACCGAAGGCCTCGCGCTCCCGGCTGAAGCGGAGGACCGCGTCGAGGCGCGGTTCCAGGTAGGCGGCGGCGACGAGCCCGTACAGGGCGCGGTCGAAGCTGATGATGTCGTAGAGCGTGGCGAGCCCCTCGCCCGGGCGGCCGAGGACGGCCTCCTCGGGGAGGAAGACGTCGTCGAGGTGGAGGGCGCCGGTGGGGCTGGTGCGCAGGCCGAGCAGTTCCTCGGGGGAGCCGCGCCGGACGCCGGGGCTGCGGAGGTTGACGAGGAACAGGGTGATGTCGCGGCGGCCGAGGTCGGGGATGCGGCCCAGGACGAGGGCGCGGTCGGCGACCGGGGCGTTGGTGATGTGGTCCTTGGTCCCGGTGAGGTACCAGCCGTCGTCCGCGCGGCGGGCGACGGTGCGCGTCCGGGCGACGTCGGATCCGCCGTGCGGTTCGGTGAGCGCGGTCGCGCCGATGGCTCCGCGCATGAGGGGAGGCAGGATGTGGCGGTGGTGCCAGGCGGTGCCGTGCTCGACCAGGGCGCGGACGAGGCCGGCGTGGGCGATCAGGGACAGGGTGAAGCCGAGGTCGTCGCTGCCGCGCGCGATGCCGGCGATGGCGGTGGCCAGGTCCCGCCAGGTTCCTCCGGTTCCGCCGAGTTCGACGGGCACGCCGATGCGCCACAGTCCGTCGGCGGCCATGCGCCGCCAGGCGAGGCGGTCGAGGACCTCGGCTTCGTAGGCCTGGACGGAGCGGGGGGCGACGTGGCGTGCGGCGAGGTCGGCGAACTGGTCCTCCAGGGCGAGTTCCTGCGGAGGCATGAGGGCGACGGTCACGGTGTGGTCCTTCGTGTGAGGGTGGTCGGAGTGGGGCTCAGTACCAGCGCAGGACGACGGCGCCGGCCGTCATGCCGCCGCCGACGGAGGCGAGGACGACGATGTCGCCCCGCCGGACGCGGCCGGCGGTGACGGCCTCGTCCAGGGTGATGGGGACGGAGGCGGCCGCCGTGTTGCCGTAGCGGTCGACGGTGAGGGGCACCTTGTGGGAGGGGACTCCGAGGGCGGCGCCGACGGCTTCGATGAGGCGGGCGTTGGCCTGGTGGGTGATGAGGTGGTCGATGTCCTCGACGCTCAGGTCGGCGGCGGCGAGGGCCTCCTTGACCACGGCGGGCAGGGCGTGGGTCGCGAAGTCCCAGACGCGCGGGCCGTCCATGCGGAAGCGGTGCCGGCCGACGTCGACGCCGTCGGCGGTGACCGGTTCGACGGCGCCGCCGGCGGGGATGCCGACGACGTCGAGCTGGGTGCCGTCGGCCATGAGGTGCGTGCCGAGCACCCCGTAGCCGTCGGGGACGTGTTCGAGTACGACGGCGCCGGCACCGTCTCCGAAGAAGACGCAGGTGGTGCGGTCCCGGTAGTCCAGGATCCGGCTGTAGACCTCGCAGCCGACGACCAGCATCCGCTCGTACTGGGGGAAGGTGTGCATCAGCCCGGTGCCGGACACCAGGGCGTAGATGAAGCCGGTGCACACGGCGGAGACGTCGAAGGACGGCACCGTGCCCAGTCCGAGCTTGGTCTGGAGGGAGCAGGCGGTCGCGGGCTGGACGTAGTCGGGGGACGAGGTGGCGACGATGAGGCCGTCGACCTGCTCGGACCGCAGGCCGGCCCGGGTGAGGGCGCGGCGTCCGGCGGCCGCGCCGAGGTCGGAGCTGACGGTTCCGTCGTCGGCGCGCCGCCGTTCGCGGATGCCCGTGCGGGCGACGATCCACGCGTCGGTGGTGTCGACGACGGCTTCGAGCTCCTGGTTGGTGACGACGCGCTCGGGCAGGAAGGATCCGGTGGCGCGGATGCCGATGCCCATCAGCGCTCCCTGGTGCCCTGGCCGGCCCGGTGTTCGGTGAGCACCTGCTCGTGGGCGTCGGCGAGGCGCTCGACCATGGTCTCGATCTCGGCCGGGGTGCTGATCAGGGGTGGCGCGAAGACGACGGTGTCGCCCATGGCGCGCAGCAGGAGGCCGTGGTCCGCGGCGGCGTCGAGCAGGCGCGGTCCCAGCTGTCCCGGGCCGAGGCCGGCGGCGGCCGGGTCGAACTCCACGGCGCCGAGGAGGCCGTAGGCGCGGACGTCACGGACGAGGTCGGCGCCGCGGAACTTGTCCAGGGCGTTGGCGAGGGTGGGGGCGGTGGCGCGGACGTGGCCGGGGATGTCGCGTTCCCGGACGATGGCGAGGGTCTCCCGGGCGACGGCCGCGGCCACGGGGTGGCCGGAGTAGGTGAAGCCGTGGCCGAAGGCGTGGAAGCGCTGGGCTCCCTCGGCGAGGGCGGCGCAGACCCGTTCGCCGACCATGACCGCGGAGATCGGCAGATAGGCCGAGGACAGGCCCTTGGCCAGGGTGATCATGTCCGGCCGGAGGTCGAACTCGGTGGTGGCGAAGAGCGATCCGGTGCGTCCGAATCCGGTGATGACCTCGTCGGCGATGAAGAGGATGTCGTGGCGTGCGAGGACCTCCTGGACGCGGTGGTAGTAGCCCGCGGGAGGGATGATCAGTCCGCCTGCGCCCAGGATCGGTTCGGCGATGAAGGCGGCGATGGTGTCGGGGCCCTCGTCGGCGATCAGGTCCTCGAGGCGGCGGACGAGCCAGTCGACGAACTGCTCCTCGGTCAGCCCGTGCGCGCAGGACGAGAGCGGGTCGGGGCAGTGGAGGCGCAGGAACTGCGGGAGGGGGATGCCGAAGCCGTGGTGGACGTGCGCGAGGCCGGTGGCGGATCCGGCGGCCGTGGTGGTGCCGTGGTAGCCGCGGTGGTGGGAGAGGATCTTGGTGCGGTGGTGCCGGCCGAGGCTCTGGTGGTAGTACCAGGCGAACTTGACGGCGCTGTCGTTGGCCTCGGAGCCGGAGTTGGCGAAGAAGGTGCGGCCCATGGGGATCGGCGCGACGCGGGCGAGGTCGTCGGCCAGCGCGAGGGCGACGTCGTTGGTGCGGTGGTTGAAGGAGCCGTAGAAGGGCAGCTTGGCCATCTGTTCGGTGGCCGCCCGGACGAGGCGGGGCTCGCTGTAGCCGAGGGTGACGCACCACAGTCCGGCGACGCCGTCGAGGTAGCTGCGGCCCTCGGCGTCCCAGACCCGGACGCCTTCTCCGCGGGTGATGACGTGGGGCGGGGTCTGCAGGTCGGTCAGGGTGTGGGGCTCGAGCATCGTGGGGGACGGTCGGTCGGACATGGGACTCCTGCCGTTTCTGGGGGTGGGAGTGCGGTGGGGCGGGGCTTCAGCGGCCGCCGCCGACGTCGAGCACCGCTCCGGTGGTGTAGGAGGAGGCGTCGGAGAGCAGGAAGCGCACGGCCTCCGCGATGTCCTCGGGGGTGCCGATGCGGCCGAGGGGGACGGTGGGCCGGAGGCGCTCCGGCCGGTCGGGGACGCCGTTGTCCTGGTGCAGGTCGGTCTGGACGAGTCCGGGGGCGACGGCGTTCACGCGGATGCCGTCGGCCGCCAGTTCCTGTGCGGCTCCCCAGGTGTGGGTGTTGACGGCGGCCTTGAGCGCCGCGTAGTGGACCCATTCCGTGCCTCCGCCGGTACGGGCTCCGGTGGAGGAGATGTTGACGATGGCGCCGCCCTTGCCGCCCCGGCTGGTCGCCATGCGGCGGGCGGCCTCGCGGGTGCAGAGCAGGACGCTGCGCAGGACGGACCGGTACGCGGCGTCGGCCTGTTCGATCCTGAGGTCGGTGACGCGGGCGAGGCCGCCGGTGGTGCCGGCGTTGTTGACCAGTGCCGTCACCGGGCCCAGCTCGGCGGTCGCCGTGTCGAAGAGCCGGATGACGTCCGCTTCCTCGGACACGTCCGCCCGTACGGCGAGGGCGGTGCCTCCGCCCCGCCGTATCTCCGCGGCGAGGGCCTCGGCCGGTTCGCGGCTGTGGGCGTAGTTGATGCACACCGGACGCCCGGTGGGGGCGAGCGTCCGGGCGATGGCGGCGCCGATCCCGCGGCCGGCCCCGGTGACGATGATCACTGCTGCTCCCGTTACCCGTTGACGACGCCGAACCGGTCCTCGAGGAAGAACTCCTCGAAGGCGTGGAGGCTGTGGACGTTGTGGGTCTTCAGCAGCCAGCGCTGCTTGAGGGAGTCGATGTCCTTGATCTCGTGGACCTCGCGGCCGTGGATGACGTGGTGGTTGGAGAAGGTCACCGAGTCGCCGGGGCGCGAGACGCGGACCAGCTTGTTGCGGTGGAGGGCCTCGACGAACCGGTCGAGGGCGCCCTGGGCCTCCTCGTCGAGCCCCTCGGTGCGGCCCTCGAAGACCTTGGCGCCCTGTTCCTCGATGAGCACCGGGTGGTCCTTGGCCCGGCCCAGCTTCACCCGGGAGTTGGTGGTCGAGACGTCGTCGAACGGCGTGTAGAAGCGGGGGGACCTGAGGATCTCGACGTCCCGGTCGCTCAGGTCGCGCACGGCGTGCTCGGTGATGGTGAACGTCGAGTAGACCTCGTTCTCCGGCGTGTCGCGCAGGGTGAGGGTGTTGACGAAGTCCGGGCAGACGAAGTGGTTGGTGAAGTCGCGGTGGAAACGGAGGGTCTTGAGGGTCTTCTGCGACTGGGAGTCGAACATCGACTCCTTCGGGTAGATGTCGTGGAAGAAGTCGCCGTCGTTGACGCTCAGGTGGCCGATGATCTCGGTTCCGGTGAGGATCGCGTAGAGGCCGAGGAAGCCCTCGCCGACGAAGCTCTTCTTCAGCCGGTACTTCTCCCCCACCGGGTCGGCGCTGGTGAAGCGCGGGAGTTCCGGGTCGATCGGCGCGTTGCCGATGACGACGAACGGCTCCTGGGTGAAGTCGCGGAGCATGGACGCCTCGCAGAAGTCCACGAAGCGGGTCGGGAGCCGGTGGTCGCCGCGCAGGGTGGCGAGCTCGTCCATGAAGGCGTCGAAACCGGAATAGGGGTGCGCGGTCACCTCGAGCAGGGCGTCGCGCAGGTTCCGGACCTCGGTCTCGGTGAAGACGAAGTCGTAGTCGATGAACTTCATTGCCTCTCCTTGGATCGGGCGTGCCCCGGCCGGTGCGGGCCGGGTGTCATCGGGTGATCAGGGCGGTGTGCCGGTCGAGCCGCTCCAGGTCGCGCTGCAGCGCGTCGAAGTCGTCGTTCCAGAACAGGACGGACGCGGCGAAGTCCCGGATGTCGGTGGGGTCGGTCAGGTGGTCCCCGACCGCGACGTTCCAGGTCCAGCGGTGGGACGAGTCGAGCGGGGGCCGGCGGAGTTCCACCACCTCGCCGGCGCGCTTGGGGAAGTAGGCGAAGGCGGCGAAGGGGCCGGGCCGGGCGGGGGCGTGGACCTCTTCCCCGCGCTGGAGCCTGAAGTGGGCCTCCTCGATGTCCAGGCCCCAGCGGATGCGTCCGGTGGCCGGGGCGAGGGCGGCGGGGGCGCGTGCCGCGATCTCAAGGAAGACCGGCTCGCCGGCCGGGGTGACGAAGACCTCGTGGTGGAAGACCCCGGAGCGCGGCTTGCCGGTCAGCGCGTCGAGGACCTGCCGGTTGAACGAGGTCAGCCGTGCGTGGTGCTCGTGCGCGTCCGGCAGGGTGAAGGTCGCGCAGATGCGGCCGTCCGCGTACTCGTGGCAGGGGTGGAGGTACTGGTTGACGCGGACGTGGACGATCTCGCCGTCGTGGACGGCGGTGTCGACGTGGTAGAGGGTGCCCCGCAGGAACTCGTCGACCTCGTAGACGTATTCGTCGGTGTGGCTGCGAGCCCAGGCGCGCAGCTCGTCGAGGGTGTCCAGGCGTGCGGCGCCGACGCTGCCGGACTCGTTGACCGGTTTGACGAAGGCGGGCAGGCCCACGGTCCGGGCGACGGTCTCCGGGTACGTGTCGGGGTCCTCGCGGTAGGCGTCGGCGTCCCACCGCGTGTGGCGTGGCATCCTGACGCCGCTGTCGCGCAGCGCGGCCTTCATCGCGAGCTTGTCGGTGAAGGGTGCGAGGCTCGCGGGCAGGTCGCCGGGGATGCCGAGCTTCTCGCGGACCTGCGCCACGGTGCCGAGCGCGTATTCGTCGTGGCAGAGGAGACGGGCCTGGGCGGGGTCGAAGCCGCCGTCCTCCAGGAGGCGGCTGACGGCCTCGGTCACGGCCTGCGGAGCGAAGTCGTCGAGGACGACGATCCGGTCGAACACGTCCTCCCGGCCTCGTGCCGTGAGTTTCTCCCGGTGCGCGGGGCTGACGATCAGGGCGGTGGTGCGGTCGGGGCGGGCGAGGACCGCCGGGTCGATGCGGAACGAGGCGATGTGCTGAACGACGATGTCGATTCTGGCGACTGAGGAAGCGTTCATTCCCGGATCCGTTTTCTCAAGGGCGTGAGGGACGAGCGGACGGCCGGAGCGCGGGGCTCCGTCCGGGGGCCTGGGAGAGCGACACCCGCTACGGCCAGTCGATCTCGTCCTGCGCGGCCTGCGGCTCGGCGACGGCCGCGAGTCGGTGACCGGCCGGAGCGTCGCCGGCGTGCTGGAGGCTCAGGATCACGATCGCGCCCAGAACGGCCGCGCCGGAGAGGCGGGCGACGTGGAGCAACACCTTCATGGAATCCCCCATGGGTTCACTGCTGTCAGGGACATGCCGAGCGATTGCGCTGGAAAGCTAGCCCACCTTGTCGCCGGTTGGCAACAACTTGCCAAGCTGGATGGTCAAGTTCGTCACGTCCAAGGCAATGGGTTGCCGGGGGAGGAGTTCGGCCCCTCCACGAACGCACGCCCGGACGATCACGGACCTCTCCCCCGACGGGGCACCCCGAGGCCCCGAACACGGAAGTACGACACACTCCATGGCCGACGACGGCGGACCCCCGCGAGCATCACCCGCGATGTTGCCAAATCTGGAAACATCAGGTTGCCAGACGGGGGAAAAGGAACTATGTTCACCATGCACGTGCGGCCCCGAGGTGGGTGACCTCCGTCGGAGGGCCGCGCCGGGCGTCGTACTCGGTTCACACGATCGGGTCGCCGTCACACCACGAGGGGCGGACCGCCACATCCCGGAGCGGACCCGCCGGGTGTCGGTTCGATCGCAGAGACGGGTCACTACAGTCTCCCCGGCATCGTGGCTGGTGGGAGGCTTGGCGGGATGGGACGGATGCTGGAACAGCCGATCTTCGGGAGACGACTCAGGGAGCTCCGACTGGAGCGCGGCCTGTCCCAGGCCGCGCTCGCGGGCCACGAGATCTCGACCGGCTACTTGTCGCGACTGGAGTCGGGGGCCCGCCCGCCCACGGACCGGGTCGTGGCGTATCTGGCCGAGCGGCTCGGCGTGCCCGCCTCCACCTTCGCCGAGGTCGAAACGGGGTCACTGGCCCACGTCCTCGCCCGGGTCACCTCCTCCCCCGACCGGAGCGACGAGGCCGCCACCGCCCTCGCGGACGCCCTCGCCGCGGCCGGCGACCACAGCCCGGCGCTGCGCTGGCAGGCGCTGTGGCTGCTGACCCGCATCCGGAGCCGCAGCGGACAGTACGCCGAGGAGCTCGACCACCTGCGGGAGCTGACGCGCCTCGCGGACGAGCTGGACATGCCGGAGCTCCGCACCCGGGCCCGCACCCAGACCGCGCGCTGCATGCGCGCCCTGGGCGACAACGAGCAGGCCTACGCCTTCTCCGCCGAGGCCTTCCGCATCGCCCGGCAGCACGACCTGCCCACCCGCGACACGGCGACGGCCCTGCTGGCCGTGGTGTCCGCCGAGGCGGAGGCCGGCCGGCTCTCGGACGCCCGCGCCCACGCCGACGAACTGTGCGCGCTGGTGAAGGACTCCTCCGGCACCCTGCCGGTCGAGGCCGCCTGGGCGGCCGCCACCGTGCGCATGCGCCAAGGGGACCTGACGGGGGCCCAGGGCCTCCTGGAGCAGGCCCTCCAGGACCTCGACAGCCACGACGACCTGATGCTGTGGATGCGCCTGAGGCTCGCCGCCGCGTCGCTCTACCTCCAGGTGGAACCGGCCAGGACCGAGGCCGCGAGTCTCCGCCTCCAGGAGGCGGAGACGGCCCTCGGCCTGGTGGGAACCCCGCTCCACCAGCAGGAGCGCTCGGCGCTCCGGGCGCACCTCGCCTTCCAGCAGGGCCGCACCGCCGACGCGCGGGCGCTGTGCGAACGGCTCGCCGAGGAGGAACTGCTCCTCTCCTTCCGCGACCGGGTCAGGCTCGACGTCCTGCGCTGCCAGATCCTCGCCACCGAGGGACGTCCCGAGGAGGCGGTCGACACCCTGCGCACCCTGGCCCGCGAGGCCAACGAGTCCCTCAACACGGACCTCGCGGCCGAGGTCTGGCGCACCCTCGCGGAGACCCTGGCCCGCCTGCAGAACCCGGGCGCGTGACCGGTTCCCCGGCGGGCCTCCGCGACCGCGCCCCTACGGCGGCTACGGCGTCGCGGGAACGGAGGCCCACCAGGTCGACGGTCCCGCGGCGGTGTAGCCCAGGGACTCGTACAGCGGCCGTCCCAGCTTCGACGCGGTGAGGGTGGCGGGCAGGTGCGCGAGCGTGGCGAGCGAGCCGAGCATGACGGCCCGGCCCACGCCGCGCGAGCGGAAGGCGGGCGAGGTGCCGACCCAGTAGTGGCTGCCGACGCCGTCGTCGAGAAGGCTGACGCAGGCGCCCGCGGGCACGCCGTCGACGAGGGCGACGAACACGTCGACGCCCGGGTGCTCGACGAGCGCTGCCGGGAACAGCTCTCCCGGGCGGTACGGCTCGAATCCGGTGAGCTCGAAGCCCTCGATCACGATCCGCTCCGCCGCCCGCAGGTCCTCGGACCGCCCGACCCGGACCACGTCCAGCGCCGGTTCGGCGACGGGCCCGGGCGGGCGCAGCATGACCGGCATCTGCCAGCTGCGCAGGGCCAGTCGGCCCAGGTCGGTCGAGCTGTACGGATCCTCCGCGTTCACCGGCCCGGCGGCGCGGCGCACCAGCTCGCCCACCTCGGCGAGTTCGCCGGACGCGAGCTCGGGCTCCTGGATCAGGATCCGGGTGCCCGCGCGCGCGTCCCCCTCGACCGCGACGAATCCGCGGCGCCGGATCACCGCGTGCCCCCGGGACCGGCCGACGGCGGTCCAGAACGCGGCGGAGTTGCGGGCCTGGCGCCGGGGCGCCTCGGACAGGGCGACGGGTGCGGGCCGGCCGACCGGAGTCGATCTTGTCGTCATGGTGCCCACCGTAGTCCCCGACCGTCCGGACGTCCGGACCACTTGGGCACGATCCGAGTGGGCCATTCGCGGACCGAGAGCCCGGCCCGCACCGCGTGTCAGCCGTACGGGTCGAGGGCCCGGAAGCGGACGGTCCCGCTGCGTCGGTCGAACCACAGGTCGGTGGAGTGCCCGTTCCCCTCCCGGTCGAGCGCGTCCGACCGGATCCACCGCGGATCCTCCGGGCCCTCGCCCTTGAGCGGCTTCTCGAACCACGCGTCGAAGTCGCCCGCGGGCCCGCCGTCGACGAAGACGTGCGCCGCGGTCAGCTCGTCGAGCCGGCCCGGCGCCAGCCGGGCGAGGCCCGAGATCACCAACTCCGGTGACGGCAGGCCCCGTTCGTTGTCCCGGCTGCTCACCCACCGGGCGTCGGTGAGCGGCCCCAGCACGGGGAACGCCCGCTCCAGCGGCTCGGTCTCGGTGTGCCAGGCCGGGTCGGCGCCCTCGCCCACCTGCCGCAGGATCCACCAGGCGGGCAGGACGGCCACCCCCGCCCCGATCCCGATCACCGTCCTCCGCCGCACGGCGCTCCCCCTTCGTTCGCTCGTCCGCTCGTACGCGGAACCCGGGGAACCCTATCCGGTACGCCGGCCGCGCCAGGTGCGGCCGGGCCCGGTGACGGCCGCCGGGTCAGTCGCGGTACGAGCGCACCTGCCGTACCGTCGCCGCGTCCAGGCGGGCCGTGCCGCCCTCGGCGAAGAGGCGGAGTCCGTCGCTGCTCGGGCTCGGGAAGATCTGGTCCGTGATGACGGTCTCACCGGCGCCGCCGAAGACCTCGACGGAGGACCAGTCGACCAGGACGCGCAGTTCGATCCTTCCGTCGCCGCGCGGGCTCAGCGGGGCGCGCTGGACGCCGGGGAAGTCGTCGTGGAAGTCGACGGCGCCCGAGCGGGTGCGGTCGACGTAGAGCTCCCGGGTCCGGGTGTCGTAGCCGATGACGGTCTGTTCGCCGTTCCCGGTGCGGACCGTGAGGCCGAAGCGCTCGGCGTCGCCCGGGGAGAAGGTGGCGCGGATGTCGAGGGCCGTGCCGTCGGCGCGGCCCTCGGCCAGGGGCGCGGAGCCCTCGGTGACGGTGACGTCCCGGGCTTCCACCGCGGGCCCGTCGTACAGCGACTCGATCGTGGGCACGGGCCGCTGGGTGAGCCGGAGGCGGCCGTTCACCGTGCGCAGGGCCATCTCGCGCGGGATGCTCTGGGCGCTGCGCCAGGGGGAGGTCGGGATGGCGTTGCCGTACTGCCAGTTGTTCATCCAGCCGATCATGCGGCGCCTGCCGTCGGGGGTGTTCTCCCAGGAGACGGCCGCGTAGTAGTCCTTGCCGTGGTCGAGCCAGGAGGCCCGCCGCACGCTCGGGACCGCGGGCCGGTCGGCGGCGACGAAGTGGTCGGCCAGGACGTGGCCCCAGCCGCCGCGGTTCATGTCGACGATCTGGACGACGGCCTGCCTGCCCCGGTACGGGCGGAGGTCGAAGGAGGCCCAGTCGAGGCTGCCACTGTCGTCGCCGGTCTCGCTCCGGACGACCTGCCCGTCGACGAGGAGGTTGACGGCGGTCTCGGTGGAGCGGGGGTGCGCCGGGGTGTCGGAGAGTGTCACCCGGTCGAGGAGGATGTGGCCCCAGCCGCCGGTGTTGCGGTCGACGACCTCCAGGTGCGCGGTCCGGCCGGCGAGGTCGCCGACGTCCCAGGCGGTCCAGTTGAGTTCCTCGGAGTCGGTGCCGGTGGCGCTGCGGACGGTCCGGCCGTCGACGACGAGCCGGACGGCGGTGGGGGCGTCGGAGCCCGAGGGGTGGCGGCCGCCTCCGACGAGGAGGTTGAGGTAGCGGGCGGTGAGGGTGAAATCGGGCGAGGTGAGGGTTCCGGTGGTGGCGTCGCCGCCGAGGAAGCTGTTCACCAGGCCCTCGCCCTCGTAGCCGGTCACGGGGTTCTGGCCGGGGAGGGTGCCGTGGGCGGGGCCGGTGCCGAAGGCGGTGCCGGTGGCGGTCCAGGAGCCGTACCCCTGCTGCTCGAAGTCGGCGAGGACCTCCCCCGGCGGCGCGGGCGACGGGCCCTGCACCGAGCCGGGGACGTGGGGGTGGCGGCCGCCGGCGACCTTGAAGTTGAGGTAGTCGCTGTCGACGGTGAAGGGCGGTGAGGTGAGGGTTCCGGTCTCGTCGTCGCCGTGGTGGAAGCTGTCGACGAACCCGGTGCCCTCGTAGCCGCTCGTCCCCGACGTCCCCGGCGCCGGGGCGGGGACCGGTCCGTCGCCGAAGGCGGTGCCGGTGGTCCGCCAGCCTCCGTAGTCGGTGCCCTCGAAGTCCTGCGTCACGACTCCGGGCGGCGGCGTGTACGAGCCGTCGTCGTCGGAGGTGAAGCGGGTGCCGTCGAAGTCGCCGACGAAGTACTGGGCGCCCGAACCTCCCGCGATACCACCGGGGTTGAGGTTGACCACGAGCACCCACTTGACGCGTCCGGGGTCGCCGTCGACGGGCAGCGGGAAGAGGTCGGGGCACTCCCACACGCCGCCCACCGCGTTCCGCGGGCCGAAGTCGCTCAGGTGCGTCCAGTGCTTCAGGTCCTTGGAGGAGTAGAAGCGGACCTTGTGCTCGGCGGACAGCGACACGGTCATCAGCCAGCTCCGGGTGGGCGCGTACCACTGCACCTTGGGGTCGCGGAACTCCGTCGAGCCGATGTCGAGGACGGGGTTCCCCGCGTACTTGGTCCAGGTGCGGCCGCGGTCGGTGCTGTACGCGAGGGACTGGGCCTGCTTGCCGCCGTTCTTGAAGTGGCTGGTGTAGACGGCGACCATCGCGGGGTTCTCCCGGGTGCCGAACCCGGTGGTGTTGTCGTGGTCGACGACGGCGCTGCCGGAGAAGACCATCTCCTGGTCGTCGTGCGCGAGGGCGAGGGGCAGCTCCCGCCAGTGCACCAGGTCCGTGCTGACGGCGTGCCCCCAGGACATGTCGCCCCAGGTGTTGCCGTCGGGGTTGTACTGGTAGAAGAGGTGGTATTCGCCCTTGAACCAGACCAGTCCGTTGGGGTCGTTCATCCAGTTCTTCGCCGGGCTGAAGTGGAACTGGGGGCGGTACGTCTCGGTGTACGGCCGGCCGTCCTCCGCCGTGGCCGGCGGGGCGGCGGCGGTGAGGGCGAGCGCGCAGCTCGCGGCGGCGGCAGCGGCGGTGAGGCGCAGGGGGACGCGACGGCGTGCGGGGACAAGACGGCGTGCGGGGACGGGACTCATGGTTTCTCCTGCACGGGCGAGGGGTGCGGGCGGCATGGGGACGGGGATGCGGGTGGGCTGCTGGGGGATGCGCCGGGAAGCGGCCGGAATGCGGCGGGAGGGTGGCGGGATTGCAATCCCCCACAGGTGTCATCGATGACACCTGTCAGCGATGACACCCCGTTGGGGAGTGATGATGGGCGGACGCCAGGCGGCTCGTCAATGGGCGGGCACGAGTCGGTCCGGGAGGGCGGGTCGGGCCGAGGACGGCCGCCCGTTCAGCCGGCGGCGCGTCCGGCCACCTGCCCGGCCGCGGGCGCGGGGAGCGGCAACTGGCTCGCCCAGGGCGGGTTCGGCCCGACGACGGAGCAGGTCAGGGCGGCGACCCGGGCGGCGAAGGCACAGGCGTCGACGACGTCGTCCAGCCGGAGCCCGGTCAGCCGCCCGCCGAGCAGCCCGCGGGCGCCGAGGTGGTGCAGCAGCCCCGCCGTGAAGGAGTCGCCCGCGCCGACCGTGTCGACCACGTCGGCCGGCGGCGCGGGTACGGCGGCCCGCTCGCCGTTCAGGGAGGCGACGGCGCCGCGCTCGCCGCGGGTGACGACGACGAGCGGGGCGCCGGCCGCGTGCCAGCTGTCGCAGGCGCGCTCGATCGTGGTGCCGGGCAGCAGCAGTTCCAGGTCGTCCTCGCTCAGCCGGAGGACGTCCGTGAACGCGCACCAGCGCTGCAGGCGCTCGCGGTAGACGTCGAGCCCCACGAGCAGCGGCCGGACGTTCGGGTCGAGCGAGATGGTCGCGGCGGCGGAGGCGCGGGCGAGGAAGTCCTCGACGACCGCGCCGCCGGGCTCGCGGACCAGGGCCAGGGAGCCCGCGTGCAGGCAGGGGGCGCCGGCGAGGTCGACAGCGGACAGTTCCCGCGCCGTCCACTGCCAGTCGGCGGTGCCCTGGGCGTGGAAGGAGTACGCGGCCCTGCCCTGGGCGTCGAGTTCGGCGACGGCGAGGGTGCTGGGTTCGGGGGCGCGGACGGCGGCGGTGAGGTCGACGCCCGAGGCCTCCAGGTGGGCGCGGAACAGGCGGCCGAAGACGTCGTCCGACAGGCGGGCGAGGAGGCGGGCGGGCGTGCCGAGCCGGGCGAGGGCGACGGCCGTGTTGGCCGGACCGCCGCCCGGCAGGACCCGCAGGGCGAGTTCGCCCGGCACGGGCGCGGGGACGGTGAAGGCGTCGGCGACGCATTCGCCGAGGACGGTGACCGGGGGCGCCGACGACGCAGGAGGCAAGGGCGTGGGCAGGGGCCGGGGCAGGGGCAGGCTCATGGCGTTCTCTCCGGGTGCGGCGGGTGCGACGGGTGCGACAAGGGGGCGAGCGGCGGTGCGGGGGAGGTGCGGAGGCTCACGGGAAGCGCCCCTCCCGGCCCGGGGGGGCGGGGCGAGGTTGCCGATGTGTGACGGCACCAAGGCATTGACGTTTCCGGGCAACGGAGTTCATCATCCTCCGCAAGCGGTGTCAACGATGACATGAGTCAACGTTGACACCGCACCCCCACCGCTTGGCTCCGTCCCGGACCGGGTCCCGTTCCCGTTCCCTTCCCGTCCTCGCCCAGCAGGAGTTCCGCATGCCTCGCAGCGCCCGCACCCGCACTCACGCCCACGTCCGCACCCTGCGTACGCCCCTCGGCATCACCGCGCTCGCCGCCCTGTCGGCCCTGACCCTGACGGCCTGCGGCTCGGGAGCCCAGGGCGCCTCGGGCGGCGGGACCAAGGTCGGGCTGATCACCAAGACGGACACCAACCCGTTCTTCGTGAAGATGAAGGAGGGCGCCGAGCGCGCGGCGAAGGAGAACGGCGTCGAACTGGTCAGCGCGGCCGGGAAGTTCGACGGCGACAACGCCGGCCAGGTCACCGCCATCGAGAACATGGTCAACTCCGGGGTGAAGGGCATCCTCATCACCCCCAACGACTCCAAGGCGATCGTCCCCGCCCTCGCCAAGGCGCGCGCCAAGGGCGTGCTGGTCATCGCGCTCGACAGCCCGACCGATCCGCAGGACGCCACCGACGCCCTCTTCGCCACCGACAACGTCAAGGCGGGCGAGCTCATCGGCCGGTACGCCAAGGCGGCGATGGCCGGCAAGCCGGCCCGGATCGCCACGCTGGACCTCGCGCCCGGCGTCGCCGTGGGCGTGCAGCGCCACCAGGGCTTCCTCAAGGGCTTCGGCATCGCCGAGGGCGACCCGTCGGTGGTCTGCATGCAGGACACCGGCGGCGACCAGGCCAAGGGCCAGACGGCGATGGAGAACTGTCTCCAGCGGAACCCGGACATCAACGTCGTCTACACGATCAACGAGCCCGCCGCCCTCGGGGCCCACACCGCGCTGAAGGCGAAGGGCCTGGAGAAGAAGGTGCTGGTGGTCTCGGTCGACGGCGGCTGCACCGGAACCCGGGCCGTGAAGGAGGGCAAGATCGCCGCGACCTCGCAGCAGTACCCGCTCGACATGGCCTCGCGCGGCGTCAAGGCGGTCGCCGACTTCGCGAAGAACGGCACCAAGGTCTCCGGCTACACCGACACCGGCGTCACGCTCGTCACGGACGCGGCCCAGCCGGGCGTCGAGGCCAAGGGCACCGCCTACGGCCTGGAGAAGTGCTGGGGCTGAGCCCCCGCCCCGCACCCGAACCCCGTACCCCCGGATCTCCCCCGACCCGCCCCCTTCCCTCCCCTCCCGTCCCCTCCCCTCCCGCCTCGCCCGTCCGTCCTCCCCCTTCCACCATCACGGCAAGGACCCGCATGACTGCCACCGCCCTCCCCTACGACCAGCTGAAAGGGCCGACCACGGTCCGCCGGCTGCTCACCGCGCCGACTGCCGGGCCGCTCGCCGCCCTGCTCCTGGCCTGCGTCTTCTTCTCCCTGACGACCGAGCAGTTCCTCTCCGGCGGGAACTTCTCGCTGATCGTGCAGCAGGTCATGGTCGTCGGCACGCTGGCCATCGGCCAGACGCTGATCATCCTCACCGCCGGCATCGACCTCTCCTGCGGTGCCGTCATGGCGTTCGGCAGCATCGTCATCGCCAAGACGGCCGTCCAGGGCGGTCTGCCGCCGCTCGCCGCCGTCGCCCTCGGTCTGGTCGTCTGCGCGGGCTTCGGCCTGGCCAACGGCCTGCTGGTGCGGCTGATCCCGCTGCCGCCGTTCATCGTGACCCTCGGCATGCTGAACGTGGCCTTCGCCCTGACCCACATCTACTCCGCCGAGCAGACGATCACCGGACTGCCGGCCCCGCTGACCGCCCTCGGCGAGACCTTCCCGCTCGGCAACACCGACATCACCTACGGCTCGCTCGTCACGATCGCCCTGTTCCTGCTCTTCGCGTACGCCCTCGGCAACACGTCGTGGGGCCGGCACGTGTACGCGCTCGGCAACAGCCCCGAGGCCGCCCGCCTCAACGGCATCCGCACGTCCCGGCTGACCATCGGCCTCTACGCCCTCGCCGGGCTCGTCTACGGGATCGCCGCGCTGCTCCTGATCTCGCGCACCGGCGTCGGCGACCCGCAGGCCGGCCAGACCGACAACCTGGACAGCATCACGGCCGTCGTCCTCGGCGGCACCAGCCTCTTCGGCGGGCGCGGCTCCGTCCTCGGCACCTTCATCGGCGTCCTCATCGTCGGGGTGTTCCGCAACGGCCTCCAGCTGATGGGCGTCGCCTCCATCTACCAGACCCTGATCACCGGCGTGCTGGTGATCCTGGCCGTGACCGTCGACCAGATCTCCCGGAGGAAGGCCCGATGAGCACTCCCGACGCCACCATCACGCCCGTGCTCCAAGCCCGTGGCCTGGTCAAGCGGTACGGCCACGTCACGGCCATCGACGGCGCCGACTTCGACCTGCTTCCCGGTGAGGTCCTGGCCGTCATCGGCGACAACGGCGCCGGCAAGACGAGCCTGATCAAGGCGCTCACCGGGGCGATCACCCCCGACGAGGGCGAGATCCGGCTGAACGGCGAGCCCATCAGGTTCACCGGGCCGCAGAGCGCCCGGCAGCACGGCATCGAGACCGTGTACCAGGACCTCGCGGTCGCCGCCTCCATGGACATCGCCTCCAACATGTTCCTCGGGCGCGAGCTGCGCCGGCCGGGCTTCCTGGGTGGTGCGCTGCGGATGCTCGACAAGAAGCGCATGCGGCAGGAGGCCGCCGCGCACATGGCCGACCTCAAGATCGGGCTGCGCTCGCTGACGCAGCCGGTGGAGACCCTGTCCGGTGGTCAGCGGCAGGCCGTGGCGGTCGCGCGGGCGGTGGCCTGGGCGTCCAGCGTCGTGGTCATGGACGAGCCCACCGCCGCGCTCGGCGTCAAGGAGTCGGGGCAGGTCCTGGACCTGATCCGCCGGGTCCGCGACAAGGGCATGCCGGTCGTGCTGATCAGCCACAACATGCCGCACGTCTTCGAGATCGCCGACCGCATCCACATCCACCGGCTCGGCCGCCGGGAGGCGTTGATCAGGCCGTCCGACCACTCCATGGCGGAGGTCGTCGCCATCATGACGGGGGCGCTCAAGATCGACGATGATGGGGGTACGGTCGTTGCCGACGCGGATGCCGCCCAGGCGGCAGGCGTGTCCGCCCCCTGAGTCGCCGCCCGGCAGCGCCGCCGCGTCGGCCGGAGGGCCGCCGCACAGTCAGGACAGCGGGCCCGGCCCCGGACGGGGGCCGGGCCCGACGAACGCACAGGAACGGTGGAACATGGCCGCGAACCGCCGCCCCACCCTGGCCGACGTCGCCAGGGAAGTGGGCGTCAGCGCCAAGACGGTGTCCCGGGTGCTCAACGAGGACGGCCCGAGTTCCCCGCAGACCCGGGAACGCGTGCTCGCGGCGGTGGCGAAGCTCGGCTTCCAGCCGAACCTGATGGCCCGCAACATCCGCGTCGGCGGCCCCGACACCACCGTCGGCCTGGTCGTGCCCGACCTCGGCAACCCCTTCTTCGGCACGGTCGCCGGCGGCATCGAGGACGTCGTGCGCGAGCGCGGGCTGACGCTGCTGATGGGCTCGTCGGCCGAGGATCCCGAGCGCGAGCGCGCGCTGATCGAGACCTTCCTGGCCCGTCGGGTCAGCATGCTCATGGTCGTCCCGGCGTTCGGGGCCGACCACGCCCACCTCAAGGCGGCGCGCGCGGCGGGGCTGCCGCTGGTGTTCCTCGACCGGCCGGGGGTCGGCCTGTCCGCGGACTGCGTGGTCAGCTCCAACCGGGACGGCGTCCACGAGGGCGTCGCGCACCTGATCGCCCGCGGTCACCGCAGGATCGGATTCGTCGGCGACCTCCCCGCCAAGCTCTACACCCGGCGCGAGCGGCTCTCCGGCTACCGCGCGGCGCTGGCCGAGGCCGGACTGCCGTACGACCGTACGCTGGTGACCGGCGCCCACAGCCAGGAGGGCGCCGCCGCCGAGACCGCCGCCCTGCTGGACCTGCCGAACCCGCCCACCGCGCTGTTCGCCGGCAACAACATGATGGCCCTCGGCGTCGTCGCCGGGCTCACCCGCGCGGGCCGCAAGGACATCGCCCTGGTCACCTTCGACGACCTCCCCCTCGCCGACCTCCTCGAACCCGCCCTGACCGTCGTCGCCCAGGACCCGGCCACCATCGGCGAAACGGCCGCCCGCCTCGCCCTCGCCCGCCTCGACGGCGACCGCACCCGCGCCCGCACCGTCATGGTCCCCACCCGCCTGCTCCTCCGCGGCTCCAGCGAACCGGTCCCACGGGACGGAGGGAAGGCGGGGGCGGGGGCCTGAGCGGCCGGGGCCGGGAGGCCGGCCCCGGGCCCGTACGGTCACTCGGCGAGGGACTGCCTCACCGCCAGGGCCTCGCTGGCCGTCCAGTAGGTGACCTTCGGGTCGTCGTCGATGTTCACGAAGCCGGCGCCGCCCGGCAGGGGGACGTTCTGTTCGTAGCCGTCCGGGGAGAGGCTGACGCCCATCTTCTTCACCGCGGTGGTCGGGCGGTCGACGCGGAAGAGGCGGACGCCCGCGTAGGCCTTCTTGCCCGGTGCGACGAGGAACTCCTCAAGCTGGGACGGCATGACGGTGGCCTGGTGGGTCGCGTCCTCGAAGACCACGGCGGGGTATCCGCCGAGCACGCAGGGCTTGTCACCGGTGTTCGTGGCGGTGAGCAGGATGTGCTGGAGCGAGTCGTGCGGCGAGGTGGACGCCGTGATGGTGAAGGTGTCGTCGGTGCACGGGGTGCCGGGGACGCCGTCGCCGCCGACGTTCCCGTCCTCGTTCCCGCCCGGGTCTCCGGCGGTGGATCCGCCGCTCGGTGCCTTCGAACTCGCCGCGCCGCTGGGCGTGGTGGACGGCTGCGCGCTCGTCGTCGCGCTCCCGCCGGCACTCGCGCTCGCCGTCTTCGACGGTGCCGGCTTCGTCCCCTCCGTCGAGGAGTCGGGGCCGCAGGCGGCGGTCGACAGCAGCACGGCGACGGCCGCGCCGCTCAGTGCGCAGGTCTTCAGGATGGTGTGCGCGGTACGCATGGTGGTTCCCCCGTGTACGTGTGCGTGTACGTCTACGTGTGCATGAGCGTGTGCGTGTGCGTGTGCGCGTCCTCGATGCTCCGACGACTGCGACGACGCGTGAGCGCCGACGATACGGACGGTCGCCGGCCGCCGTCGTCCCGCACGTGGTGGAACTTCGCCGCTCCCCGGGCACGCGCCGTACGCCTCAGGTTGACCCCGCCCCACCGGACGACTCCTCAGGTCGACGGAGCCCGTGGACCTCCGGCGGATGCCCGCCACGCCCGCCCTCTCCTAGGGTCGGGGCACGGGGGTGCGGGGTGGCGGGGCGGGGCGCGCGACGGGGGCGCGCCCCGCCCCGTCGGGCGGCGGCCTGTCACCATCGAGGCCGGCAGCACATTCGACTCACCTTTGAGGGACGCGCAGTTGGGGACCGTCTTCCACCATGTCCGGATGCCCGCCCCGCAGGCCCTCCGGCCGCGGCCGGCCGCGGCCGCCCTGGGCGTCGGCTTCGCCGTCGCCGGCTGCCTCATCGGCACCTTCTACCACCCCGAACCCTGGCAGCCGTTCGGCCCGTGGGCGTATCTGCTCACCCTGCTCACCGCCCTGCCCCTCGCCTACCGGGACAGGCACGCCCTCGGCGTGCTGGTGCTCTCGGCGACCGGCTTCGCCGCGTACCTGCTCCTCGGCTTCCAGCCGTCGATCAACTTCTGGTGTCCGGCGATCGCGTTCGTCTCCGTCGCCGCCCGGGAGCGCCGCGGCCACGTCGTGGCCGGTGGGCTGGTGCTCGCCGCGGTGATCGCCCTCAGCGGGGCGTGCGGCCGGCTGCCGTGGCCCGTGACGGGCGTGCAGGCGTTGATCGTTCCCGTCGTGGCCGGTGCCTTCGGGCTCTCGCAGCGCCGACTCGCCCAGCGCAACGCGGAGTTGCGGCGGCTGACGGTCCTGCTCGACGAGCAACAGCGCCAGGAGGCCCGCCGGGCCGTGCTCGACGAGCGGTTCCGGATCGCGCGCGAGCTCCACGACACGATCTCGCAGCACATGACCATCGTCACCCTGCAGACGGGCCTCGCGCAGTACACCTTCCACTCCGATCCGGCCGCCGCCCACCAGGCCCTCGGCGTCGCCGCCACGGCCGGCCGCGACACCCTGGACGATCTGCGCCGGCTCCTCGTCGTCCTGCGCACGTACGACCTCGGCGGTACGGAGGGGGCGCGCGCACCGCTCGTACCGGACGACCCGTCCGCGCCGATCCCCGACGACCTGCTCGCCGACATCGACCGCATCCCCGCGCTCGCGGAGCGCCTGGAGGCGGCCGGCCTGCGAGTCACGGTCCGCTTCTCCGGGGCCCGGTGGCGGCTGCACCCCGGCATCGAACTATGCGCCTACCGCGTCGTCCAGGAGGCGCTCACCAATGTCGTCAAGCACTCCACGGCGCGGGCGGCCGAGGTCGCCGTGGACTTCCTGGACCGCGAACTGCGCGTGACCGTACGGGACGAGGGCGGCCCCGCGGAGGCGTCCGAAGCCGGTCCGGGCGCTGCGGCGAACGCGGCGGCGAGGGCTCCGGGATCCGGGCACGGCTTGATCGGAATGCGGGAACGGGCGAAAATCTGGCACGGCTCGTTGACCGCCGAAGCGCGCCCGGGGGGCGGATTCCAGGTACGCCTCCGTCTCCCGCTGGAGCAGGATGCCTCCCCGGACACGGACACCCCCCAGGGCCGGGACCGGAGCGGCGGCTGATCCGTGACGTGAGCAACTCCCGATGCCGAGGAGCCCCGTGGCCCGCATTCTGGTGGTGGACGACCAGCACCTCATCCGCTCCGGCATCGTCGCGTTGCTGCGCACGGTGGAAGGCCTCGGTCCGGTCCTGGAGGCCGCGGACGGCGAGGAAGCGGTCGCGGTGGCGCGCGAGCACCGTCCGGACCTGATCCTGATGGACATCTCCATGCCCCGGCTGAGCGGCCTCGCCGCCGCCGAGCGCATCCTCGCCCTCGGTCTCGAACCGGCCCCGCGGATCGTGGTGCTCACCACCTTCGACGAGGACGAGTTCGTCTACGCGGCCCTGCGCGCCGGGTGCAGCGGCTTCCTGCTGAAGGACATGCCGCCCGAGCAGCTCATCGGCGCCGTCAGGGCCACCCTCTCCGCCGACCTCCTGGTGGCACCGGCCCGGATCCGCCGGCTCGTCCAGAGGCACGTGGCCGACGCGCCGCAGCACCCGCGGCCGGCGCCGCCCGGGACCGGGGCGACGAGTGTGCTCACCGGGCGAGAGGTCGAGGTGCTCGGTCTGGTCGCCCAGGGCCTCGCCAACGAGGAGATCGCCGAGCACCTGTGTGTCAGCGACTCCACCGTCAAGACGCATCTGCACCGGCTCATGGCGAAGCTGAACCTCCGCAGCCGCGCCCAGGCGGTGGTGTTCGCCTACGAGACGGGCGTCGTCCGGGTCGGCGGGCAGGGCGGTGCCGGAGGCACGGCCTCGGATGCCGGCGCCGGTGGTCCTGTGGGACCGATCTGAGCGGACCGGGCGGGTCGCCCGGTGTCGACCCGGACCGGTCCGGACCGGCCCGGACCGGCGTCAGCAGCGGGCGAGCGTCCCGCCGTCCAAAGTCGACTTGTCGCCGAACACCCAGCCCTCGGTGCTCGTGCCCGCGATGCGGGCGTAGATCCACTTGTTGGCGTAGGCGTTGGAGACGTAGCACTCGTAGGAGACCTTGGTGCCGGACTTGAGCACGGTCACATAGGAGCAGTCCGCGTACGGGCCGGTGTAGAGGTGGGTGTTCTGCGAGGCGTGGCCGGTGCCGCTGCTCTTGTCGGAGTGGGCCCATCCGGTGCAGGCCGTCGAGACGGGGACCGGCTCCTTCACCGTGGGGCTCGGTGTCGCCTTCGGGGAGGTGGAGGCGGACGGGCTCGCGCCGGGCTTGTCGCCGCCGGCCGGTGCCGTCGTGGGCTTCGTGTCCGGGTCGCCGGTCTTCTTCGTCGGGGTGGTGGACGGCTGCCCGCCGGGGTTGATCGACGTCAGGTCACCGGGGGACGTCGGGCCGTCCGTCGGGCCACCGCCGTCGGACGGGTCCCCGCCCGTCGTCGTGCTCGCGGCCGGAAGCGCCGTGCCCGGGCCTTCGGCGCCGTCGTCGCCCCGCATGCCGATCAGGGCGTACGCGGCTCCCCCGCAGGTCAGGATGGTCGCGGCGGCCACGGCCACGACGGTACGAGTGCGGCGCACGCGCCCGGCGCGGTCCGCCGTGGTACGCGTCTCGGAGCCGCCGCCGGCCTGGCTCCCGTGGCCCGCGGGCACTCCTGGGGACGGCCTGCCCGGGTACGGCGTGGCCGGATAGGGCGTGGCCGGCTGCGGCACGGTCATCGGGGCGGGCGCGGGAGCGGGCATCGGGGCGCCGTACGCCCCGGGGACGGGCGCGGCACCGGCGGGTCCGACTCCCTGCGGGCCGCCGGCCTGGGGCGTGAAGGCCTGGAGTCCGCCGGCCTGGGGCGTGAAGGTCTGGGGTCCGCCGGCCTGGGGCGTGAAGGCCTGGGGTCCGCCGGCCTGGGGCGTGAAGGTCTGGGGTCCGCCGGCCTGCGGCGTGAAGGCCTGGGGTCCGCCGGCCTGCGACGTGAAGGCCTGGGGTCCGCCGGCCTGCGGCGTGAAGGTCTGGGGTCCGCCGGCCTGCGGCGGTGCGGCGAAGGGCTGAGGCCTGGGCGGCGCCGGGATGTGGGGATCCCGGCCCGCGGCGACCGCCTCCAGCATCTCGCGCGCCCGTGCCGCGTCGGGCCGCTGGGCAGGGTCCTTGGCCATCAGGGCCCGCAGCACCGGCGTGAGGGGTCCGGCGCGGCGGGGTTCCGGGAGCGGTTCGCCGACGATCGCGGCGAGGGTGGACCACACCGAGGTGCGGCGGAAGGGCGCGGCGCCCTCGACCGCGGCGTACAGGGTCATGCCGAGTGCCCAGATGTCCGACGCGGTGCCCGGGACCTGGCCCTGGGCGCGCTCCGGCGGCAGGTAGTCGAGCGAGCCGACGATCTGGCCGCTCTGGGTCAGCTTGGCGAGGGCCTCGTCGCCCGGGGTGTCCATGCTGGCGATGCCGAAGTCGGTGAGCACGACGCGTCCGCCGCGTTCGAGCAGGACGTTGCCGGGCTTGACGTCGCGGTGGAGGACGCCGGCCCGGTGGGCGGCGTCGAGCGCGTCCATCAGCCGGGCGCCGATCGAGGCGGCCTCGCGCGGGTCGAGCGAGCCGCGCTCGGCGAGCACGTCGTCGAGGGAGGGTCCGTCGACCAGCTCCATGACGATGACGGGCAGGCCCCGCTCCTCGATCACGTCGTGCACGGTGACCACACCGGCGTGCCGGATGCGGGCGGCGGCCTGCGCCTCGCGCTGCATCCGGGCCCGCAGGTCGGCGAGGTCGGCCGGGGAGGCGTCGGTGTAGGCGCGCAGGACCTTGACGGCTACCTCGCGGTTGAGCAGCTGGTCCACGGCCTTGGCGACCACGCCCATGCCGCCGCGGCCGATCGTCGCGGTCACCCGGTATCGCCCGCCCAGCACCTCGCCGACCAGATCCCCGCCGTTCGCCGCCGTCACCTGTCACATCCCGTTCGTCGCACTGTTCGACTTCCGCCCCGTCGCGGGCCCCAGGGTAGGGGTTCGCCCGTGTGCGAGTGCGCACGGTCCGGACCTCGGCCGCGGGGCCTACGGCTCCAACGCCCGTACGCGTCCCGACATCTCACCCGAGATCAGGACACCGCGGCGGTGCGGGAAGGGTGCCGGGGCGGGGAATCCCCGCAGCGGCCGTCCGCCGAGCCTGCCGTCGGGTCCACCGCCCGCTCCGCGCTCGCCGTCGCGGCGGCGGGGTCCGCTCCCGGTCGGGGGTACGGCCGGGGATCCGGCCGGGATTCGGCCGGGATTCGGCCGGGCCGCCCCGACCGTGTTTTCCTTGGTGGGTACCCCCTCATCGACGAAGGCACGGCTTCCATGACCCGCTCGGCCCGTACGGGAGACCTCACCGGCCTCGCCGACCTCACCGGCCACGCCGGCACCCCGGCGCTCCCGGCGGTGGACCGCTTCGACGCGATGGAGCTGCCGGAGGCGGTCCTGTCGACCCTGGCGGCCCAGGGGGTCACCGCTCCGTTCCCGATCCAGTCCGCGACCCTGCCCAGCGCGCTCGCGGGCCGCGACGTCCTCGGCCGGGGGCGCACCGGCTCGGGCAAGACCCTGGCCTTCGGGCTCGCGCTCCTGGCCCGCACGGCGGGGCGGCGCGCCGACGCCAAGAAGCCGCTCGCGCTGGTGCTCGTACCGACGCGGGAGCTGGCGCAGCAGGTGAGCGAGGCGCTCACGCCGTACGCCAAGGCGCTGGGGCTGCGGCTCGCGACCGTCGTGGGCGGTCTGCAGGCGGGCCGGCAGGCCGGTGAGCTGCGGGCCGGGGCCGAGGTGCTGGTGGCGACCCCGGGCCGGCTGCGGGACCTGGTCGAGCGCCGCGACTGCCGTCTCGACCAGGTGGCGGTCACGGTCCTCGACGAGGCCGACCAGATGGCCGACATGGGGTTCCTGCCGCAGGTGACCGAGCTGCTCGACCTGGTGCGGCCGGACGGGCAGCGGATGCTGTTCTCCGCGACCCTCGACCGGGACGTCGAGCTGCTGGTCCGCCGCTACCTCCACGATCCGGTGGTCCACGCGGCCGAGCCGCCCGGGGAGCCGGCCTCGGGGGCCGAGCACCACGTGCTGCACGTGCACGGTGCGGAGAAGTTCGCCGTGGCCACGGAGATCGCCGCGCGCGAGGGGCGCGTGATCATGTTCCTGGACACGAAGGCGGCCGTGGACCGCTTCACCCGGCACCTGGTCTCCGCCGGGGTGCGGGCCGCCGCGCTGCACGGCGGAAAGTCCCAGCCGCAGCGCACCGACACCCTGGAGCGCTTCCGCACCGGGGCGCTGGGCGTCCTGGTGGCGACCAGGGTCGCCGCCCGCGGCATCCACGTCGACGACCTGGACCTGGTCGTGAACGTCGACCCGCCCGCCGACGCCAAGGACTACCTCCACCGCGGCGGCCGCACGGCACGGGCCGGTGCCTCCGGCAGCGTCGTCACCCTCGCCCTGCCCGACCAGCGCCGCGACCTCTCCCGCCTCCTCGCGGAGGCCGGAGTCCGCGCGCGCACCGCCAAGGTCGCCCCCGGCGACCCCGAACTGCGCCGCATCACCGGAGCCAAGGCCCCCGCTGTCACGCCCGACGGCGGCAAGTCCCCCGCCGGTCGCGACGCGCGCGGCGGCGCGGCCTTCCGCGGCATCGGCACGGTCCCGGGCAGGCCGGGCCGCGCCAAGAACGAGTCCCGCAAGTCCGCCGAGGCCCGCCGCACGGCCGAGGCCCGCAAGGCCGCCCGGGTCCGGCGCGGCCGGTAGGTTCCGCCCGGCCGTCTCTCCGGCGGGCGCCGGAACTCCCGGCGCCCGGGACCGCACCACAGCGCCGGACAACACGGCACCGGACAGGCCCGCGAGGCCCCCGGACCATGTGCCTACGGGCCGCTCCCCCACTCCCTCGTCACAGCGCGTCCTCGCCGCTTCCCCTCGCGGGCCGCGCCGCTGACCGCCCGTCGGCGGGCCGGAGCGCGGCACAGGGCCGGGAGCGGGGCGCGGGGGGCGTTGTCAGTGGGGCTGGTTAGTCTCCTCACATGTCGCAGCTCAGGGGCCTGATGGCCCTTGGTTCGGGCTGCGCGGGCATCTGACGGACAGGCGGAGGGGCACGGCTGATGGCGTGGCTGGCAGCGGGTGAGGGGTACGAGATCACCCTCGAGGACGGGCGCGTGGTCGCGCGGCGCGCCGGGGGGCGGCAGTTGAAGTCGCTGCCGAAGGCCTTGCGCGACAGTCCCGAGGTCGACCGGCTGCGCCGGCTGGCCGAGTGGCTGGAGCGGCACGAGGCCTCCTGCGTGGCCCAGGTGGACGCGTGGATGGTGTCGTCGCTGCCGGTGCCGACCGAGCTGATCGCGCGGGTGTGGCCGGACGAGGCGTGGCAGGCGGCGCTGCGTGACATGGCGGTCGTGGGCGACGATCCGGACGAGGTGGGCTTCCTGCGGGACGTGACCGCCGACGGCGAGCTGAAGGTGGTCGACCTCGACGGCGAGACCGTGCGGCTGTCTCCGCGGACGGTGACGCTGCCTCACCCGGTGCTGCTGCCGGACCTGGACGACGTGCGGGACTTCGCCGCCGATCTCGGGATCACCCAGAAGGTGGAGCAGATCCACCGCGCGACCTGGGCGAAGCCGGAAGGTCCCGAGGCGGGGCGCCCGGAGACGGCGACGGAGGTACGGGACTACGCGGGCGGGAAGTTCGCCTCGCGGTTCGGTCTCGCGGCGCGGGCGACGAGCCTCGGCTACCGGGTGTCGGGCGGTTACGCGACGTGCAAGGTGCGCGACGGGGGCCGCAGCACGGAGGCGTCGGTGTGGATCGGCGAACCGTACTGGGACGGGGAGTCGGAGACCGGCGGGCTGAGCTGGCACGACGAGGAGGGCCGCGCGGTGCGGCTGACGGAGGTCGGACCGGTGGCCTGGTCCGAGGGGATGCGCATGGCCGCTGCGCTGTACGCCGGCCGCACGATCGAAAAGGGTGGGGACGCGTGACCGGCACGGGTGGGAACGACAACAAGGAGCTGCTCGCGGCCGGGGCGGTGCTGCCGGCCGACGCGCGGGACGCGGGCCCTTCGGCGGTCGAGCTGACCGCGCGGACGTACCGGCACTCGGTGCTCGGTGAGGACCGGGTCGTGGTGCGGCTCGCCGCCGCCGAGCTGGGGGCCGCCGAGGACCTGGCGGCCGGGTTCCTCGGGCTGGAGCCGGAGGGCGAGCCGGCCGTGGTCGGTCTGGGCCGGCGGCAGGAGCTGGGCTTCCCCGAGTGGGTGCTGGTGCACCACCCGGAGGACGGGCACCACGCGCTGGCGGTCGTGCCGGAGCTGGACCGGCTGGCCCGGCAGGCCAAGACCAAGCCCAAGGCGGCCCTGGACGCCTGCCACGAGCTGGCGGGGCGGCTCGCCGCGTCCGTGCCGCACTTCCTGCCCGTCTTCTACGAGCAGGCGGCGCGCATCTTCCTGGGCGTGGAGAACGCCACGTACGCGGGCCAGTTGTTCGGCCGGGCCCGGACGAGCGAGGCGCAGCACGGTCTCGCGGTCGACGAGGACCGGCTGGACTCCGTGTTCCTGGAGTTCGCCCTGGCCGGCGCGCTGCCGGTGAAGGTCCTGACCGGTTACGGCAAGGAGCTGTCGGCGCGGCTGGAGCCGGCCGAGGCGTACGCGCGGTTCCTGCGCCTGTGCGTGCGCCGGACGGCGGGCGGGCTCGCGCCGTCCGCGCAGGCCGCGACGGAGCTGAAGCGGCTGGCGCGTGCGGCGGCCCTGTCGGGCGGCGAGGCGGAGCAGGACTATCTCGCCGAGCTGCTGCCGCTGCCGGCCACGCTGCGGGCGGCGCCCGGCTGGTGGAAGTCGCACCGCGCGGCGCTGGTGGCGCTGGCCCGGCGAGTCCCGTCCGTGCGGGGGCAGTTGCTGTCGATGACGCCGTCCGGTGACGACGGGACGATGACCGAGCTGTGGCTGGAGATCCTGGCGGACTCGGGGGCCGACGCCGGTCTCGCGGACGCCGGTCTGCCCGCGGAGGAGCAGTGCTCCGACGGCGCGGCGGGCTGGCTGGAGCGCTTCCACGTCGCCCGGCACCGCGGCTGGGGGCCGCGCCCGACGCCGCCCGCGCTGCTGGCGCTGGTGGAGCGGGCCGCCGGCCGGCTGCGGGCCGATGTGGCGGCGCGTCCCGAGGGCGAGCGGTTCCTGCGGATCGGTCTCGAGGACGTGAACCTCCTGGACCTGCTGCTGTCCCTGGACGTGCCGGTCGCCGACCCGGAGGAGAAGAAGCTCCACGGGCGCAGCAGCGGCCTCAACCTGTCGGACTGGGCGCGCGGCGAGGAGCCGCGGGACCTGGTCGCGCTGGCGGCCGACCCGCGGTTCCGGCCCGCCTTCGAGCGGGGCGCGTACAGCTACAACAACGCGGGCTCCGGCGCGGACGTGATGCGGCGGCTGGCCGCCTCGCCCGGTGGCCGGCCGATGCTCGCCGAGTGGATGCGGAAGGTGGCCGTCTCGTCGGTGGCGGCGGGGCTGCCCGGTCTGCCGAAGGCGATCGAGCGCCTGTCGTGGCTGCCGTCCGAGGCCCTCGCGCTCGCGCCCGAGGAGGTCGCGGCGGCGGCCGCCGCCGATCTCGGCGAGAGCCTGGCGCGCACGCTGCGCGGCGGCCTGTGGGAGGAACTGCGCTGGCCGGCCTGGGAGGAGGCGCTCACCGAGCTGGCGCCCGGCCGGAAGAGCAGCGAGGGCCTGACGGTCGTCGAGGCCTGGCCGTATCTGATCGTGGCGAACGCGACGCAGGTGCGGGTCATCGACGCCGACTCCACGGTCCTCGTGCACGACCTGCGCGTGCCGACGAAGTCGGTGTGGCGGACCGGCTTCCAGTACGTGGACGGTGCCCTGCTGGTGTGCTGGAGCACCTACGGGGCGGGCGAACCGCAGGGCTACTGGCACACCGCGCCCGACACCGTGTTCACGGTGGACGCCGAATTCTGGGCGGTGCGTTCGGCGCACACGAGCCTGCAGCTGCCCGGTGGCGGCCGCACGACCGGCGGCGGCGTCGTGCACGTCGGTGACACGAAGCTGCCCCGGTGGCGGGCGCTGCTGTCCGACGGCCCGTCGTACTGGGTGTGGCAGCAGCCGGACGGTGACGACCGGGGCGGCTGGGTCGAGTACGACCCGGTGAGCGGGGCGTACGGGCGGCGTTCGCTGCCCGGCTTCCTCGCCGACGCGCTGCCGCGGCACCCGGCGGGGGCCGAGTTGTCGGCCGCCTCGTGCTGGCTGCGGCCCGCTCCGGAGGTGGCGGGTTCGGTCCAGGGGACGTCCGCGGACGGGCTCCTCGGCTGGCGGGTCGTGCGGCTGCCGGAGGGCGGCTTCCACGGCGAGGACACCCGCGGACGGGTCGTCACCCTGCCGCGCGGCGCGGACCGTCCGGTCGCGGCGCTGGCCTTCCCCGGTGACGAGC
This sequence comes from Streptomyces sp. NPDC053541, assembly GCF_044544705.1. Lineage (NCBI taxonomy): Bacteria > Bacillati > Actinomycetota > Actinomycetes > Kitasatosporales > Streptomycetaceae > Streptomyces > Streptomyces sp. NPDC053541. The sequence continues at coordinate 236,495 of NZ_JBITXM010000011.1, read as the reverse complement.
GGCCGCGGGCGCTGACCGAGCAGTGGCGTCAGCTGTCGCTCGTCGACCCGGAGGGCGTGGTCACGGCCACGGCCCACAGCGACCACCGGCAGGAGCTGTACGGGACCGCCGCGCTCGCGCTGCCGCCGGTGGCGTATCTGCACATGATGCGGCCGCGTGATCCGGAGGGCTCGGCGGCGCTGCGGGCCGTGGACGCGGAGTCGGCCGGCGTGCTGCTCAAGTCGGCGCTGCTCGCGGAGCGCGGGGAGGGCTTCCCCGAGCTGGTGAGCGCCGCACTGCCGCAGATCTCGGCGCCCGAGCTGATCGCCGGCGTGGTGCAGACGCTGCGTTTCGCGGTGCGGCAGCAGAAGGCGCTGGACTCCGTGGCCGAGCGGCTCGATCCGGCGGCCGAGGCCGTGGAGGCCAGGGCCCAGGGCCCCAGCGACCACGTGCTGGCCAAGGCGCTGCACGGCATCGTCCACACCGGGCACTACCGCTACGGCGCGGACGGCGACGTGACCACGCGGTTCCTGGAGACGCTGGCGTCCGTGCGCGCCGACGCGTCGGCCGAGGCCGTGCCGGGTCGGCTGCACTTCGACATGCCGGCGCTGCCCCACACGGGTCTGGCATTCGTCTCGCTGCTGGACGAGCCGGCCGCGATCGCCTACCGGGCCGTCGCGCCGGGCAGTGCCCCGGAGGGCCGGGAGGCCCTGTTCTCGGTCCTGGACCGGGTGGAGGCGCTGGGGCTGGCCTCGACGGCGGCCTCGGGCGCGCACTGGCGCCGGCTGCTGCTCCACGTGGCGACCCCGCATCTGACGGCGCCGGACGGGCGGACGCGCCATGGCTCGCACCGCAGTGTGCTGCCCCTGGGCGACGGCGCGGCGCTCGCCATCGGCGAGTACAACCAGCACGTGCCGGACGGTTGGGAGTTCGGCGCGCTGATCCACGACCCGAGCGGCCGGTTCGAGGTGCCCGCGCCGTACACGGTGCGTGCCGAGAGCCCGGTGGGCGACCGGACGCGCGGCGCCGACTGGCTCGCGCGCTTCCTCGAAGAGGCGCGGGCACGCGGGGAGGCGCCCTTCGTGCCGGAGGCCGCCGAGGAGTTCGGCCGGCTCACCGGGGTCTCGGGGGCATTGGCCCGGATCCTGCTCGTGGGCCTGCCCGAGGTGGACAGCTGGGAGACCAACTTCCTGCCGACCGAGCTGCGCAAGACCCTCGGGCTGAAGGTGGCCGAGGCGGGGCAGGCCCGTGAGGAGCTGCGCACGCTGCCGGTCGAGGTGCGCCGGGCGGTGCTCGCCGCGCTGCTGCCGGACGACCCGGCGCGCCTGTGGACCGAGGGCCCGGACGTGGCGGCGGCGGCCGCCGTGTGGAACGAGAAGGTGGGGCGCCGCCGGCAGGTGCCGGACTGGCTGGCGACGGAGGCCGCGCGTGCCGTGCGCAGCGGCTGGCGCGTCCACCGGGCGCTGCCGGCGCTGCTCGACCCGGCGTCGTCGCCGGAGCTCGGCACCGACGTGGCCTGGCGTATCGAGGGCGACCGTCCGGTGACGGCGGCCCCGGCCGACGCCCCGTTCACCTCGTCGGTGCTGGTCGGCGCGGTGAGCCTGCTGGCCTGGCTGGCCCACCGGCTGCCCGCGGGCGATCCGGTGCGGGCGGCGCTGCCGGGTGCGCTGACCGCCGTGCGGCAGCGGCTCGCGGCCCCGGAGCTGCTGATCGCCGTGGGGCCCTACACGAGCCTCGCGGAGTTCCGGAGGGTGGCGGGTGCCCCGACGGAGACGGCGCCGGACCACGAGCGGTACGGCGCGGTGCTCATGGCCACCGCGCGGGACGGCCGGCCTCTGCCGGCCCTGCGGCCCGCGCTGCTGGACTCCACCGGTTCCGATCCGTATCTGGTGGCGCTGCGCGGCGACGACCAGCAGCCGACCGCCGTCGAGACGGCCCTGCGGCGGGTGCACGACCCGGCGTTCGCCCGGCTGCTCGCCGACCCGGGCGCGCCGCTGGCCGGTGCGGCGGACGACGAGGGGCAGTGGTGGCCGCAGGACCCCTCGCGTTCGGTGCCCGGTCTGGTGGCCGAGGTCGCGCAGGCCCGCGGTCTGGGCGCGGACGCGGCGACGCTGTATCTGATGCTGCTCGCCCTGCCGGACCCGACGGACCGCAACACCGCGCGGTGGACGGGGTGGAAGCCGGCGCGGCTCAAGGCGGCGCGGGCCGAGCTGGCGGAGACCGACCTGGTGGTCTCGGGGGCACGGACCCGGGCGGGACGCTCGCTGTTCCTGCCCGGCGCGTGGGCGGAGCAGTCCTCGCCGGTCCTGCCGGTGGAGCAGTGGAAGCTGCCGCTGTACGGGGTGGTCTCCGGCACCGGCCCGGTGCTGGGCGCCCTGCTGCCGACGGAACCGGCGGCGGAGCTGTTCGCCCGTGCCTGGCAGCGGATCCTCGACGGTGACCTGCCGCGCTTCGAGGAGCTGAAGGTGCGCCGGACCCGGCGCCGCCGCTGAGGCACCCCGAGGCCGGGGCGCCGCGCCGCCATGGAGGCACCGCGTCCTCGCGGAGGCGCCGCCACCCCGGCGCCGGCGCCCGGCGTTCCCGGCCGCCGCTGACCGGCCGCCCGTCGTCAGCACGGCGCGGCGCACCCGCCCGGGGTGCGCCGCGCCGGTGCCCCGTCCCGTCCGCACATCCGTCGAACCCCGACGCACCTTGACGAAGGAAACCCGCATGACCGTCACCGAACAGACCCCGCCCGTCCGGCAGGGCCAGCCGGCCGAGGAGCGCCACGCGGCCGAGCTCGCCTTCCTCGCCGCCCAGGACCCGGGCCCCCGCCCGCCCGGCTGGGCACTGACCCCGCGCGCCGTCGTCACCTTCGTCTGCGGCAGCGACGGCGAGGAACTCGCCCTGCCCGAGCGGCGGGCCGGACTGCCGTCGAAGCTGGTGATCGCCCCGAAGTTCGTGGGCGAGCGGGCCCTGGTGGAGCGCTGTGTGGTCACCCTCGCCGGCGAGCGCGGACTGCTGCTCACCGGTGAGCCCGGCACGGCCAAGTCGATGCTGTCGGAGCTGCTCGCGGCCGCCGTCAGCGGCAGCAGCGCACTGACCGTGCAGGGCACGGCGGGCACCACCGAGGACGCGTTCCGCTACGGCTGGAACTACGCCCTGCTGCTGGCCCAGGGCCCCACCCCGCAGGCCCTGGTGGACTCGCCGGTGCTCGCCGCGATGCGGGCCGGCCGGGTGGTGCGGGTCGAGGAGATCACCCGCTGTCTGCCCGAGGTCCAGGACGCCCTCGTCTCCATCCTGTCGGACCGGCGGATCAGCGTGCCCGAGCTGACGGCCACCGAGGACGCGGTGGTACGCGCCGCGCCCGGCTTCACCGTCATCGCCACCGCCAACCTGCGCGACCGGGGCGTCTCCGAGATGTCGGCCGCGCTCAAGCGCCGCTTCAACTTCGAGACGGTGGACCCGATCGCCGACGCCGACGCCGAGGCGGTCCTGATCCGCCGTCAGGCCGTCGCCGCGGTGCAGCGGGCGGGCGCGGCCTTCGCCGTCGACGACGCGGTGCTGGACGCGCTGGTCACCGTCTTCCGTGACCTGCGCTCCGGGCGTTCCACCGAGGGCTGGGACGTGGAGCGGCCGGGCACGGTCATGTCGACGGCCGAGGCCGTGCAGGTGGCGGCCTCGCTGGGAGTGGCCGCCGCCTATCTGCCGGGCGGGGACGTGCTGGACCTGCTGCCGGGCCATCTGCTCGGTGTGGTCCGCAAGGACGACCCGGCCGACCACGCGCGGCTCCTCGGCTACTGGGACGGCCCGGTGCGCCGCCGCGCCGAGAACGGCTCGGCGATGTGGCGCCGGCTCTGGGACCTGCGCGGGAGCCTGCGGTGACGACGCTGGATCCCCGGGCGGCCGTGGACGCGCTGGCCGCCTCGCGCGCGCCGTACCTGCTGGGGGTGCGCCACCACAGTCCGGCCCTCGCCGCCGTGGTGCCCGACCTGCTGGAGGAGGCGCGGGCCGAGGTGGTGTGCGTCGAGCTGCCCGCCGACTTCCAGCCCTGGCTGGAGCACCTGGCGGACCCCGAGACGGTCGCGCCGGTGGCGCTCGCCGGCGCGGGCGAGGCCGGGCGGCTGTCGTTCTACCCGTTCGCCGACTTCTCGCCGGAGCTGGCCGCGGTCCGCTGGGCCCGCAGCCACGGGGTGGAGGTCGTGTGCTGCGACCTTCCGCTGGACGATCCGGGCTGGTCGGCGCGGGACGAGCTGCCCGAGGGTCCCGCCGCCGTCGACGAGGCGCCCCACGCGGCTCCCGACGACGGGAGGGTACGGGAGCGGGGGCGCCGTCGGTACGCCGAGGCGCTCGCCGCCGCCGGGACCGGCCGGGACGGCGACGACCTGTGGGACCGTGCGGTGGAGGTGCTGGCTCCGGGATGCTCCCCGGAGGCGGTGCGCCGGGCCGCGCTGGGCGTGGGCTGGGCGCTGCGCGCCGACGGCACCGTGCCCGCGACCGACCTGGCGCGGGAGGAGCGGATGCGGCGGGTCATCGCCACCGCGTCGGCGGGCGGGCGCCGGGTGGCGGCCGTGATCGGCGCCTTCCACGCGCCCGCGCTCCTCGCCCCCGCTGCGGCCGGCGGCGACGAGGCCGAGACGCCGGGCGGGGCGGAGAAGGCCGCCGCCGTCCCGGCCCAGGCGGGTGCGCCCGGGGCGGAATCCCCCGCGCAGTCCTCCCGTACGGGGGCCGCCGCGGGCGCCGAGGGCGCGGTGGTGACCTCGCTCGTCCCGTACTCCTTCGACCTCCTGGACTCCCGCTCGGGCTACCCGGCGGGAATCCGCGACCCGTTGTGGCAGCAGGCCGTGCTCACGGCGGCCGGCGATCCGGAGCGGCTGCGGGTGGCGGCCTCCGACGCGGTCACGGCCCTGTGCCGGGAGCTGCGGCGCGCGGGGCACACCGCGGGAACCGGCGAGGCCGCCGAGACCCTCCGTCTGGCCTGCGACCTGGCCGTCCTGCGCGGGCTGCCCGCGCCCGGGCGCGGCGAACTCCTGGAGGCCGTCACCACCGTCCTCGGCCAGGGCGAACCGCTGGGCCGGGGCCGGGCCCTGGCCCGGGCGCTGGAGGCCGTGTTCGTCGGCGCCGCGCGCGGCCGGATCAGCCCGCACGCGCCCCGGTCCGGTCTCGGCCCCTCGGTGGAGGCCGAGCTCGCGGAGCTGCGGCTGCCCCGGCCCGACGACCCGGACCGGCGAGACCTGCGGCTCGACCCGCTGCGGTCGCCGCTGGACGGGCGCCGCGAGGTGCTGCTCCAGCGGCTGCGGGTGATCGGCGCCTCGTACGGCGAACCCCTGGACGTGGCCGGCACCGGCGACGGCACCGCGCTCGGCACCAAGTGGCGTGTGACCTGGACGCCGTCGGTGCCCGCGCGGCTCGACCTGGCGGGCGTGCGCGGGGTGACGGCGGCCCAGGCCGCCGCCGGCACACTGGCCGCGACGGCGCGCCGCGAGGCCGCCGCGGGCGGGCCCACGCCCGAGCAGATCCTCGCCGGGCTTGCCGCCGCCGCGCGCTGCGACCTGCCCGAGCTGGTCGACGCGCGCCTCCACGAGGCCGCCGCCGTGCTGCCCGACAGCGCAGGGCTGCCCGAACTCCTCCAGGCCGTCGACCTGTTGGAGGGGCTGCGGCGCGGCCACTTCCCCGGTACGACGCGGGACGCCCGCGCCATGGCCGAAGCCCTCGGTGAGGAACTCCTGGAGACCGCCGTCCGCGCGCTCCCGGGACTCGCCGGGAGCGACAGCCCCGCCGACGCCGCCGCGCTGGTGGCCCTCGCGGACCGCGCCGCCGCCCGTCACCTCGGCATCCGGCTGGACCGGGCGCTCGCCGAACTGGCCGCGGACGGCTCCCCGATGATCCAGGGCGCCGCCCTCGCCGTACGGGTGCTGCTCGATCTGGACGACGCGGCCCGGCTGGGCGAGCGGACGGCCGGCTGGATCGACGGCGCCACGGCACCCGACACGCGCCGGGCGCTGACGAAGCGCCTCGGCGGCCTGCTCACGGCCGCCGGGCCGCTGCTCCAGACCTCGCCCGACGCGCTCGCGCCGCTCATGGACCGGGTCGACTCGCTCGCCGACCAGGAGTTCCTCGACCGGCTGCCGGCCCTGCGCGGCGGCTTCGACGCGCTGGCCCCGGCCGCCCGCGACCGGCTGCTGACCCGCGTCACGGAGTGGCTCGGCGACCGGCTCGACCTGTCGCTGGACGCCCCGGCCGAACTGCTCGCCCTCTGGGCGGCGGCCGACGCGGCCGGCTCGGCAGCCCTGAAGGCCCTCGGACTGCCGGGTGCCGGCCCGGACACCGGCGCGAGCACGCGCTCGGACATGGACACGGACGCGGGCACGGGCACGGGCACGGCCCCAAGCATGGACACGGGCACGGACGCGAAGACGGATGCGGGCACGAGGACGGAGGCGGACAGGAGGACGGAGACGGCTCCGGTCGCGGCTGCGGAGCCGGCCGAAGGCCCCGGGTCCTCCCTCGCGTCGGAACCGGCGCGCAGGCTCGGTCCCGCCGACCGGTGGCGGCTGCTGCTCGGCCGCCACAAGGAACGGCTCGCCGGGGACGCCCGGCGTTACGCCCAGGCCCTGGACGAGCTGTACGGCCGTGGGCGCGGCGAGGGCTCCCAGGATCTGGACGGCGGCGTCTCGGGTCAGGGCGGCGGCCAGGAGCAGTCCTTCCCGACGGCCCGGGAGTGGGCGCAGGAGCTGGAGGCCCTCTTCGGCGCCGACGTGCGCGAGGAGGTCCTCGCGGAGGCGGCCGACGCGGGCCGCACCGACGTCCTCGCCCAGCTCGACCCGGCGGCGGTGCGCCCGTCCGTGGAGCTGCTCGGTTCGGTGCTGTCCCTGGCCGGCGGCATGCCGGAGGCGCAGCTCGCCCGGCTGCGTCCGCTGGTGAAGCGGCTCGTCGACGAGCTGTCCCGGGAGCTGGCCACCCGGCTGCGCCCGGCGCTCACCGGCGTGGCCACGCCCCGCCCCACCCGCCGCCCCGGCGGGCGGCTCGACCTCCCCCGTACGCTGCGGGCCAATCTCGCCCACACCCGGCGGACGGACGACGGCCGGCTCGTGGTCGTGCCGGAGCGCCCGGTGTTCAGCACGCGGGCGAGCAAGGAGGCCGACTGGCGCCTGGTCCTGGTCGTCGACGTCTCCGGCTCGATGGAGGCCTCGGTGATCTGGTCGGCGCTGACGGCGGCGGTCCTGGGCGGGGTGCCGACCCTGTCCACGCACTTCCTGGCCTTCTCCACCCAGGTGATCGACCTGACCGACCGGGTCGACGATCCGCTGTCGCTGCTCCTGGAGGTCCGGGTCGGCGGCGGTACGCACATCGCGGCCGGTCTCGCGCACGCGCGGTCGCTGATCACCGTACCGAGCCGGACGCTCGTCGTCGTGGTCAGCGACTTCGAGGAGGGCGCCCCGCTCGGCGGGCTGCTCGGCGAGGTGCGCGCCCTCGCCTCCTCCGGTGCCCATCTGCTGGGCTGCGCGGCGCTCGACGACACCGGCGCGCCGCGCTACTCGGTGTCGGTGGCGCGTCAACTCGTCGCGGCCGGCATGCCGGTGGCCGCCCTCAGTCCGCTCGAACTCGCCCGTTGGGTGGGCGACCGCCTCCGTGGAGAAGCCCGTTGAGCACCGTACTGCTGCCGCCCGTCGCACCCGATGTCCTCGCCGACGCCGTGGAACAGCTCAGCGCGCGGCTGCGCAAGAAGCTCGACGCGGCGATCGCGGACTGTGCCGAGCGGGCCGTCGTCGCGGCGGACGGCTCGGTCGAGGTCCGGTTCGGCGAGGACGCCGCGGTCACGCTGCGCCCCGGCCCGTCCGGCACGGTCACGGCCGCCGAACAGGCCGTGTGCTCCTGCCTGCTGGCCCCGCGCTGTCTGCACCGGGCCGCGACGCTGGGCGCGGCGCCGCTGGCGGACGGCGAGGAGAGCGCGGACGACGACGGGGGCGCCGGCCCGACGGCCGACGACAACGGCGACTCGGGCGAGGGCGCGGTCGCGGACACGGACGCGGCCTCCGTGTCCGCGACCGGCACCGCCGCGGCGCCCGCGACGTCCGCCCCCGCGCCTTCTGCCCCCGTCCCCGCCTCTGCGCCTGCTCCCGCGCCCGCCGTCACCGAGGCGCAGGTGCGCGCCGCGGGGGCCCTGTGGGAGGCCGCCGCCGAGGCGCTGTCGGCCGGTGTCACGGCGGGCGGAGCGGTGGTGCAGGCCGAGCTGCTGCGCGCCGCCCACACCGCGCGGCTGGCCGGGCTGCCGCGGGCCGAGGCCGCGGCGCTGCGGGTGGTACGGGGACTGCGCGCCGCGCGGGAGCGCAGTTCGGGGCAGGGCCTGGGCGATCTGGCCGGGGCCTTCCGCGACCTGCTCGCGGGTGCGGCCCTGCTCGCCGCCGGTTCGGCGGACGGGGGCGCGGCGGGGTCCGCGCGCCGGGTCTACGAGCAGGGCGGCAGCCTGCGGGTGTTCGGCCTGTGCCGGGAGCCGGTGCTGTCCGCGACCGGGTACGGCGGGGTGACCACGCACCTGCTCGGTGCCGACGGCGCCGGCTACACGGTGTCGGACGTGCGGCCCGGCGGGCTCGCCCGGGTGAAGGGCGCCGGGTCCGCGTCGGTGGCGCTCGGCGGCGGCGTGCTGGACCACGCCGGGCTGGCCCGCGGCGGTCTGCTGATCGTCGGCGCGACCGTCTCCGCCGACGGGCGGCTCGGCGCGGGCAAGAAGGTCAGCGCGACGCCGCTGCGCGGGGTGGACTGGTCCGAGGAGCCCGCGGCCGCGCTCTTCGCCCGGCCGGTGCGGGAGGCGATGGCCGCCGTGCTCGACCACGCGGCGGCCGAGGGGGGCGACCCCGCCGGTCCGGGCGCCCGGCTGCTGGGCTGCGACGTGGAGGTGGTCGGCGCGGCCGGCGACAGTGTGGTGGTCCGCGTCGCCGGGGACGGACCGCTGCTGCGGCTGCGCCCCGCCCACCCCCACCCGGAGTTGCCGCACGCCGGCAACCTGCGGCGGATCGCCGAGCACCCGGGGGTCGCGCTGCGCGTGCTCGGACGTCCGGACCTGGACCGGGCGGCGACGCTCCGGCCGCTGGCGGTCGGTCCGGTGCCGGGCGCCGCGGCCACCCTGCGGCTGCCGGAGGCGTGGCAGGGCCGCGCCGACCTGGGCTACGACCGGCTCCAGGGCGAGCACTTCCCCCACGGGACGGCGCGCCCGGCGGCCCCCGGGCCGGTGCCCGCCGGTCCGGACCCGCTGGCGGACGCGCCCCTGTGGCGGGTGCGGCGCCTCCTGGAGACCGGCGTCGCGGGCGGCCGGCGGGCCGTGGCGGAGGCGGGGCGCGGGACGGACGCGGCGGCGCTCGCCGCCCGGCTGGCCCGGGCCGGACTCGGCGGGGCGGCCGATCTCGCGCGCGCTCTCACCGCGGAGGCCGGCCGCCGGCCCCGGGACGCCTTCGGCCGCCTGACCGACCCCTCGGCCGACGCCTACGCCCGGGCCTGGCTGGCCTCGGCCGTCCACCTGGCGGCGGCGGAGCGCTCCCTGGTGGCCGCGTCCTGGTCCTGAGGCCGCGCGCCGCGGCCGCCGCACGAGTCCCCCGCCGGGCGGGTCGCGTGCGGTGGCCGCGGCGCCCGACCGGGTGAACGGACGTTCGCGCCGATGATTCCGGGCCCGTCCGGGGGTCTACCTCTTGAGGAGACCGTTCGACCCGAGACCGTTCGACCCGAGACCGTCCGATCCGAGGGGTCCGACCCGAGACGGTCCCGCCCGCCGAATTTTCGACCCGCCGTTCGACCCGAGACCGTTCGACCCGAGACCGTTCGACGCATCAGGAGCACGCCATGGGCCTCATCCACATCGCCATGTTCTCGACCCTCGACCTCGTCGGGCAGGCGCCCGGCGGCCCCGACGAGGACCCTGAGGGATTCCCCTTCGGCGGCTGGCAGGCGCCCCTGATCGACGAGGCGACCGGCGACCGGATCCAGGCGGCGTACGAGGGCACGGACGCGCTCCTGCTCGGCCGGCGCACGTACGACATCTTCGCCTCGTACTGGCCGCAGCAGGACGACTGGTTCGGCACGCTCTTCAACCGCATCCCGAAGTACGTGGCCTCCCGGGGCAAGCCGGATCTGTCCTGGGCCGGCTCCGAGCAGCTGGGCCCGGACCTGCCCGGCGCGGTGCGCGCGATCCGCGAACGGCACGAGCAGGTGACGGTCGTCGGCAGCCTGAACCTGGTGCAGACCCTGCTGCGCGAGAAGCTCTTCGACCGCCTGGACCTCTGGCTGCACCCCATCGTGCTCGGTGTCGGCAAGCAGGTCTTCGAGGACGGCGCCGTCCCCACCAACCTCACCCTCCTGGAGCCCCCGGTGGCCAGCCCCAAGGGCACGGTGCACCTGCGCTACGGCCGCGCCGAGGGCACGCCCGCCACGGGGGACATGAGCGCCCCCGACCTCGGCCTGGGCGACGCGTCCTGACCTATGCTGGGGCGGCCGGCGCCGGCCGCCCCGGTCCGGCGGGGAAACCCCTTCGAGGAAAGCACCGTTGACTCCGTACTCCCTCGCCTTCTACCTGGACGTGATCACGTCGGGAACGGTGCTCGGCGCCCGGCCGACCGACGGCCCCGAGCAGGTCTCGGCCGTCCTCGGGAGCGACTTCGCCGAGAACTCCCCCGACGGCCGCGGCATGTGGCGCGATTACGGCCTTGCCGAGTTCTTCTGGCAGCGGGAGTCGCCCGACCACCCTTGGGTGGGGCACCACTTCACCCTGCAGGTGCACCGACTGTCGTCCCTCGGCGGCGCCGCCGTCAACCCCGTGATCCGCGCGCGGTACGGCCGCTTCGCCCGCCGGCTCCGCCACGCCAAGCTGGAACGGCTGCTGGACCGGCGCGGTGTGCGTCTTGAGGAGGTGCCGGACCCCAACGGCCCGGAGTACGCCCTGCACTGGCAGCCCGACTCCCGGGTGTCGGTGCTGACCCGCCGGACCACCCGGAGCGGGCAGGGGCGGCGCGGGAGCGGGGAGTGCGCCGGGTACGTGTACGCCGTGCACTCGTCGACGAGCGCCGAGCAGGTGGCGTTCTACCGGGCGCGCTACGGCGGGCCGCGGGCCGGGGCGGTGCCGCCGGTATGACGCCCTTCCCCCGAACGCCGAGGGAGGCACGTCCGGGGCAAGCACGGCGACAGAAGGCCGGCTCATGAGGCGGACGGTTCAGGAGGGGGACGGTTCAGGAGGCGGACGGTTCAGGAGGCGGACGCTTCAGGAGGGGGACGGTTCAGGAGGGGGACGGTTCGATCTCCCCCGCGAAGACGATGACCTGGTCGATGAGGCTGCGCCGCAGATGGACGACGTCCGTTCCCGCCAGACGGGGGCCTCCGTCCGGCGTGGTGAAGACCCACTGGTACCGGGCCCACTCACCGGGCATGTCCACCGCCGAGCAGCGCACCATCGTGCCGGTGCCGGCCGGGTGGCGGCGGATGTCCCGCACGAACCCCTCGACCGCCGCGATGCCTTCGCTGCGCCCCAAGGGACCCCAGAAGACCACGTCCGAAGTCAGTGCCTGGGAGAGCAGGTCCGTCACGCGGCTGTCGTCCGAGGCGTTGAACGCGGAGATGAACGTGTCGATGGCGGAGCGTGCGATCTCTTCCTGCATGCCCCAGTCATACCAGCCGTTTCGCCTGCGCTCGTCCGGCCTGCCGCCTTCCGGCCACGGTGCGCCCCCGTCACGCCCGGTCCGGGCCCGGGGCGGTCCGCTGCGGGCGGGCGGCCCGGGCGACGAGGAGGAGCAGGGCGCCGCAGGCGGCGACGAGGATCCAGCCGGGCCGGGAGGCCCGCGCGAGCTCCGTGGCGTCGGCGGTCGCGACCAGGCCGCCGGCGAGGGCGATGCCGAGGGCGGCGCCGAGTTGGCGTGCGGTGGACGTGATCGCCCCGGCCACGCCCGCGCGGTCCGGCGGCAGCGCACTCACCGCGGTGTTGGTGATCGGGGCGTTGGCGAAGCCGAACCCGATGCCGATGAGGGCGTACGCGGTCAGCAGCAGGAGCACGCTGGTGTGCGGGCTCAGCCGGACCAGGCAGAGTCCGCCGGCCGTGAGGAACCCGCCGGCGAGGAGCAGGGGCAGCCGGGGCCCCGCGCGGCCGACCATCCGGCCGGACCACGGGGCGCAGACGAGCGCGCCGAGGGCGAGCGGAAGGCTCGCCACGCCCGCGGCGAGCGGCGTCCACCCCCGGGTGTGCTGCAGATAGAGGGTGTTGAGCAGCAGGGTCGTGTTCAGGGCGACGAAGACCGCCACGGCTCCGACGACGGCGCCGCTGAAGACCGGGCGCCGGAAGAGCCGCGGGTCGACCAGGGGTTCGGGCCGGCGGGACTCGACCCGGACGAACGCGGCGGTCGCCGCGGCGGCTCCCGCGTATCCCGCGAGTGCCGCGGGCGAGGTCCAGCCGATGCGCGGTCCTTCGATGAGGAGCCCGACCACGGCGGCGAGGACCACGGTGAGCAGCAGCTGCCCGGGCAGGTCGAGCCGGCGGGTCCGCCGCTCCCCCGACTCCGGTACGAAGAGCGCGCTGAGCAGCAGCGCGGCCGCGACGACGGGTGCGTTGACCCAGAACAGCGCCCGCCAGTCGAGCCCGGCGAGGAGCGCTCCGCCGGTGACGGGCCCCGCGGCCATGCTGAGTCCGAACACCGACGCCCAGACGCCGATCGCCTGCGCCCGCTCCTTCGGGTCCGGCATCGCGTTGACCACGATCGCGAGGCCCACGGGGCTGAGCATGGAGGCGCCGACGCCCTGCAGGGCGCGCGCCGCGACGAGAGCACCGGCCGTGGGGGCGAGGGCGCAGAGCAGGGAGGCCGCCCCGAAGAGGACGAGGCCGCACTGGAAGATCCGGCGGCGTCCGAAGCGGTCCGCCAGGGCGCCGAAGGAGATCAGGAGGCTCGCCAGGACCAGGGTGTAGGCGTCGACGATCCATTCGAGTCCGCGGGTGTCGGCTCCCAGGCCGCGGCCGATGGCGGGCAGGCCCACGTTGACGACGGTGGTGTCCAGGCCCACCAGGAACATGCTCAGGCAGCAGACGGCCAGTACGGTCCAGCGTCTGCGCGCGCTCAGTACGGGGGCGACGGGTGGTGGTGTGGTCGCGGTCGTGGTCATGGCGTGCCTCCGAGGTGCGGTCCGGGAACGGGGTGCGCGGACAGATTCGGGCCGAGCGGTGGCCGTGGCCCACGCTTTTTGCGAACCCTGCAAAACTGGGCCCATGGACACAGGAACCGCCGAGGACGACGGCGTCGAGCTGGAGCGCATCCTCGAGGGCATCGGCCCGCGGCTGCGCCGCCTGCGCAGGGAACGGGGGCTCACCCTCGAAGCGCTCGCGGGGACGACGGGAATCTCGGTCAGCACGCTGTCCCGCGTGGAGTCGGGCATTCGCCGCCCGACCCTCGACCTGCTGATCCCGCTGGCCCGGGCGCACCGCGTGGCGCTCGACCAACTGGTGGCGGCACCGGCCAGCGGCGACCCCCGGGTCCACCTGAGGCCGCTGCGCCGACCGGGCGGCAGCGTCCTCGTACCGCTGACGCAGTACCCGGGCCGGGTGCAGGTCTTCAAGCAGGTCCTCGCGCCCCGGCCGCCGGAGCTGGTCACCCACGAGGGTTACGAGTGGCTCTACGTGCTCGCCGGCCGGCTGCGTCTCGTCCTCGGGGCGCGGGAGTTCACGCTGCTGCCGGGGGAGGTGGCCGAGTTCGACACCACGGAGCCGCACTGGTTCGGCCCGGCGGACGATGCCGCCGTGGAGATCCTCCACCTGTTCGGCCCCCGCGGCGACCAAGCCGTCGTCCGCACCGGCCCGTCGGCGTCCCCGCCCGGGTAGCCGACGGGCCCGCGCGGCTCAGCGGGGCAGTGCGGCGAGGGACGCGGTCACGGCGGCGGTGAGCGTCACGACCGAGCCGAACGCGGTCGCCGCGCGCAGAAGCGCGGCCGGATAGGTGGCCCCGTCCAGGCGGGCGAGCTTGCCCGCCGCGGCGGCGGCCAGGAGGGCCACGACGAGGGCTACGGCAGCGCAGAGAAGGACGATGACGAGATCGGACACGACGACTCCCGGAGGTGTGGGGCTGAACTGATGCGTCGAGCGTCCCGTCGACGGTGTTCAGCGAGGTTCGGGCGGGCGAAGACGAACGCCGCCGACCACAGTTGCATCACCAGGAAGGTCAGAAGCCCTCCGGGAAGCAGGGCGCCACCTGGCCGTAGAACGCGTCGAGCAACGGCCAGGGTGCGATGACGCCGCCGCTCGTCTGGCCATCGAGGAACCCCTGCAAGTGGAGGAAGTTCAACGAGTCGATGTCGAACTCGGCCAGGAACACCATCGCAGCGGTGTAGACCTCGGCGTACACGTCCTCCATCGCCGGGTCGGATGGAGAACGGTCGTCGAACACGACGGCGAGGTAGACGAGGACGAACATCGCTTCCACCGCCTCACGAGGGCTCTTGATCCGATCCTTGAACGCGTGGCATTCCTCCGCGCACTGCACCATCAGGGCGGGGAGCCCGGGATCGTCCGCCCGCACGGCGCGGTGAACCAACACGGTCCTGATCCTCAGCCCGACCAACGGGAACTCCCGTACCTTCCCGTGGAGCACGCGCAGCAGGTTCGTGGGGCGCTGATCCAGGTATGCGTACGTGAACCTGGACTGCGGGCCTCCGGAAACGCCGGACGCCTCTGCGTCAGCAGCCGTGCAGGCGAGCGCCCTGAGCCCGAGGAGCGGGTCCGCCGGCGTCCTGAGGGCCCGCGCCAAGGAGACGAGGGTGGCTTCGCTCGGCACGGTGCCCCCGTTGAGCGCCTGACTCGTCGTGGTCCGCCCGAGCCCGGCACGCCGCGCCAGCCCTCCCATGGTGAGCCCCTGCTCCACGCGCAGGCGCCGCAACAGTCGCTTCAAGCTCTCCAAGGGCTCAGCGGCATCCGCGTGCTGCCTCACCGGCTCGGCCGGACTCAAGAGATGAGCCTCGCGACGGCCCGCATCCGTTTGCCTGTCCATGACGACAGCTTGCCCGCCAGGGCCTGTTGGCGGTGGCCGATGCGCATACCTGGGCCGCCGCTCGCCGGCCGGAGGCGTGGGTATCCGCCGGATTCGGGGCGCCAGAACACCTGATCGAATTGTCAGTGGTGGGTGAGACGGTAGGACCATCAAGCCGGAACGAGGGGGAAGTTGCCGTGTCCAAGAACCAGAATTACATCAACCACGTCGCTCTCGTCCTGGACGCCAGCTCGTCCATGTCGCGCCTGAGCGGCAAGGTGGTGGAGGTCGCCGACCAGCAGATCGCCTACCTGGCGCGACGGTCGCGGGAGCTGGACCAGGAGACGCGGGTCACGGTGTACGTCTTCGCCGACAAGGTGGAGTGCGTCATCTACGACAAGGACGTCCTGCGGATGCCGTCCCTGAAGCAGTTGTACCGGGCGGGCGGGATGACCGCGCTGCTCGCGGCCGCGCTGAAGTCGCAGCGGGAGCTGGCGCAGACGGCGCAGCTCTACGGTGACCACAGCTTCCTGACCTTCATCCTCACGGACGGGCAGGAGAACGCGAGTCACCGCAGCCCGGACGCCCCGTCGAAGGACCCGCGCGCGCTGATGGCGGCGGTGGCCGAGATGATCGAGACGCAGGAGGACAACTGGACGCTGGCCGTCCTCGTGCCGGACCAGATGGGCAAGCGGGAGGCCACCCAGTGCGGCTTCCCCAAGGACAACATCGCCATCTGGGACGCCACCAGCACACAGGGCCTGGAAGAGGCCGGGCAGGTCATCCAGGAGGCCACCGAGAAGTTCATGGTGGGCCGCACCAAGGGCATCCGCGGCACCCGGGCGGTGTTCTCGACCGGCGCGGACACGGTGAACAAGGACACCATCAAGGCCGCCGGCCTCACCCCGGTGGACCCGTCGGGCTACGCGCTGCTGCCGGTGGGCCGGGCCGCGGCGATCAAGGAGTGGGTGATCGAGAGCGGTCACACCTACCGCACCGGCGGTGCGTACTACCAGCTGAGCAAGCCGGAGAAGATCCAGGCCCGCAAGCACATCGCGGTCCTGGAGAAGAGCACCGACCGGATCTATTCCGGACCCGAGGCGCGTGCCCTGCTCGGGCTGCCCGACGTCGAGGTCCGGATCAAGCCCGACCACAACGACGACTACACGATCTTCGTGCAGAGCACGAGCGTGAACCGCAAGCTGGTCCCGAACACGCGCCTGCTGATCATGACCTGAGTGCGGTACGGTCCCGCCGCCCGGCCGGCGCCCGACGGCCGGCCGCCGCCCCGGGCCGAGGCGGCGGCCCGAGGCGGCGGCCCGGGCGGTTCCGGCGGGCGGTCTCGTACCCTGGGCGCATGCGTACGCGCCCGACTCTGAGCTGGACGCCCACCGAGGACCTCCCGCCCGCGACCACGGACCTGGCGCCGGTGGCCGAGGTGCTGCGGGCGGGCAAGGTGCTGGTGCTGAGCGGGGCCGGGATCTCCACGGAGTCCGGCATCCCCGACTACCGGGGCGAGGGCGGCAGCCTGAGCCGGCACACCCCGATGACGTACCAGGACTTCACCGGCAGCGCCCGGGCCCGGCGGCGGTACTGGGCGCGCAGCCATCTGGGGTGGCGGACCTTCGGGCGCGCCCTGCCGAACGCGGGGCACCGGGCCGTCGCCGCGTTCCAGCGGCAGGGCCTGGTGTCGGGTCTGATCACCCAGAACGTGGACCAGCTGCACCAGGCCGCCGGCAGCACCGAGGTCGTGGAGCTGCACGGCAGCCTGCGGCGCGTGGTGTGCCTGTCCTGCGGGGCGTTCAGCCCGCGCCGGGAGCTCGCCGCCCGGCTGGAGGAGGCCAATCCGGGCTTCGCTCCGGTGCCGGCCGGGCTGAACCCGGACGGGGACGCCGACCTCACCGACGAGCAGGTCGCCGACTTCCGGGTCGTGCCCTGCGCGGTCTGCGGCGGGGTGCTCAAGCCGGACGTGGTGTTCTTCGGGGAGAACGTGCCGCCGCAGCGGGTCGAGCAGTGCCGGGCCCTCGTCCGCGAGGCCGCCTCGCTGCTGGTGCTCGGCTCGTCGCTGACGGTGATGTCCGGGCTGCGGTTCGTGCGGCAGGCCGCCGACGCCGGGAAGGCCGTACTGATCATCAACCGCGACCCCACCCGCGGCGACCGGCACGCCCGGGGCCGCGTGGCGCTCCCCCTCGGTACGGCACTGACCGCCCTCGCCGAGCACCTCGCCGTCCCCCTGGAGGACGCGGCGGGCTGAGGCGGCCTCCGCGCGGTGCCACCCGTCAGTCCGCCCAGACGCGTGCGTAGCAGCGGCCGGCTGCCGGGGCGCCGTGATCGGTGAAGGGCATCCTGCCGTGGAGGACGGCGGAGTTGTTCACGAGGAGCAGGTCGCCGCGCCGCAGGGGCACGGTCAGTACCATCGCCGGGTCCTGGAGGAGCTTCTCCATCCTCGCCAGGGCGGCGTGGCGCGCGGGTGGGAAGGGGGTGCCGGTCTCCTCCTGGCCACGGGCGATCCAGTAGCGGTTGTAGTGGACGCGCAGGATGCCGGCGTGGTGGCGGAAGACCGGCCGGACGCGGTCGAAGCCGGCGCCGCGGCCGAAGCGGAAGTCCTGGTGGAGCTCCTGGAGGGCATCCGGGTCCGTGCCCGCGAGCTCTTCGTGGAGGGCGGCTCCGCTGGCGAGGAGGGACGCGCCGCCCTCGGTGGCGGGGCGGACGCAGAGGAGCGCCAGGAGTCTGGGCGGTTCGGGGCCCTCGCCGCGGTCCATGTGCGGGAGGAGGAGGTTCTCGTCGCCGCTGGGGGCGAGCGGCGCCGCGGGGGCATGCGGGAGTGCCGGGGCCGTGGCCGCCGTGAGGAGTTCGTGCGCGGAGCGCTGGAGGCGCAGGCCGGCGGGGGCGCAGAGCGCGCCGACGAGCTCGGCGCAGCGTTCGACGGCCTGGCGGTCGGTCAGGCCGTCGAGGTCCAGGCCGCGGAGCAGGGCGAAGCCGGTGCCGTGCCAGAGGGCGCTGTCGATCCGGGCGGTGAGGCTGCCGTCGGGGTACGGGACGGGAGCCGGGTCCGGCGGCCCGCCCGCGTTCGTCCGGCCCGGAACGCGTCCCGACGCCGGTGCCGGTGCCGGTGCCGGCACCGGGAACAGCCAGTCCGAGGTCCGCAAGGTGGCCGGCCGCCAGCTCGTCGGGCCTTCGCCCCTGTCCCGTACGTCCGTCATGCCCCGCCCTCCCGCCGTCGCCGGCCCGTGCGCCGTCTCGTACTCAGGCTGGCGACGGCGGGGCGCTTTCAAACCGTGTACGTCCAGGGCGAGCGCCCCGGACCGGTGGGGTGGGTGCCCGTGACCGCCATGACCAGGGAGTAGAGGCTGGTCTCGGCGGCGATGAAGAGACGGTTCCGCTTGGCTCCGCCCCAGGAGATGTTCGCGACGGCCTCGGGGACGACGAGCCGGCCGATCAGGGTGCCGTCGGGGTCGTAGCAGTGCACGCCGTCGCCCATGGCGGCGGCCCAGAGGCGTCCGCCGTCGTCGAAGCGGAGGTTGTCGAAGCGGGCGTTCGGGCGCCCGGAGGCGTCGGCGAAGATCTTGCCCTCGGAGAGGGTGCCGTCCTCGCGCACGTCGAAGACCCTGATGTACCCGGCGCGGGTGTCGGAGACGTACAGCTGCTGTTCGTCGGCGGAGAAGACCAGGCCGTTCGGGGCGCCGAAGCAGTCGGCGACGAGGCGCACCTCGCCGGTGTCGGGGTCGATGCGGTAGACGTTGTTGGCGCCGATCTCACTGTCGGCGCGGTGGCCCTCGTAGTCGCTGGTGATGCCGAAGTCGGGGTCGGAGAACCAGATGGAGCCGTCCGACTTCACGGTGGCGTCGTTGGGGCTGTTGAGCCGCTTGCCCTGCCAGCGGTCGGCGAGGACGGTGACGGTGCCGTCGTGCTCGGTGCGGGTCACCCGGCGGTTGCCCTGCTCGCAGGTGACGAGCCGGCCCTGGCGGTCGAGGGTGTTGCCGTTGGTGTGACCGGCCGAGCGGCGGAAGACCGCGACCGCGCCGGTCTCCTCGTCCCAGCGGAGCATGCGGTCGTTCGGGATGTCGCTCCACACCACCTGCCGCCAGGCCGGGACGTAGACGGGCCCTTCCGCCCAGCGGCAGCCGGTGTACAAAACCTCTAGGTCGGCGTCTCCGTTCATGCACCGTCCGGTGCGGAAGCGCTCGTCGAACATCTCGTAGAGTCCGGGGCCTTCGCCGGTCATGGTTCCCCTCCGTGCCATGTCGACCGAACATTCTTCGGCTCGATGGGGAGACTGGAGGATGAGATATGGTCTTGGCAAGGTCATGCCGAATGGAGAGTTGTGGATCACATCGACCGGGTGCTGCTGACGGAACTCCAGCGGGACGCCACGCAGTCCTACGCGGCGCTCGGCCGGGCCGCGGGCCTGTCCGCCGGCGCGGCACACGAGAGGGTGCGCAAGCTGCGCGAGCGCGGGGTCATCCGGCGCACCACCGTGGAGGTGGACCCGGCCGTGGTGGGCGGCGGCGTGCTCGCCTTCGTCATGGTCGACGCCCACGCCTGGATGGGCGACTCGGCGGAGGCCTTCGCCGCGCTTCCGGAGATCGTGGAGGCCCATGTCATCGCGGGCAGCGCCACGCTGCTCGTGAAGGTGCGGACGACGACCACGGAGCAGCTGCAGGACGTGCTGCGCCGCCTGTACGCGATCGAGGGGGTGAGCGGCACCCAGGCGACGGTCGTCCTGGAGACCTTCTTCGAACGACCGGTGACGGTACGGCCGGACGACGGCCCCCGGCCGGCCTAGCCGGCCCCAAAACCCCACGCCCTCCAGCGGGGTCGGCCCGAGGCGGGCGAATTCCGGTTGCGGATCTTGGCCGCCTGAGGCACGGTCGGTCGCCGGACAGCGAACCGATCCTGGAAGTAGGCACACAGCATGACCGCGGAGCCCCGCCCCGTCGACGCCCGGCCGGCCGTCGACCGTGAACTCGTGGAGGCCGCGGCCCGCGTGGCCCGCACGCGCAGCCACGGCGACAACCACACGATGGCGGCGGCGGCCCGTGCGGCGGACGGGCGGATCGTCACGGCGATGAACGCCTACCACTTCACCGGCGGACCCTGCGCCGAGCTGGTGCTCATCGGGGCGGCCGCGGCCCAGGGGGCGTACGAGCTGACCACCGTCGTCGCGGTGGGCGACCGCGACCGGGGCGTCGTCCCGCCGTGCGGCCGCTGCCGGCAGGTGCTGCTCGACTACTTCCCCGGTCTGACGGTCATCGTCGGCGCGGGCGAGGACCTGCGCCCCGTCCGCATCGCCGAGTTGCTGCCGGAGACCTACGTGTGGGCCGACCACCAGCTGGACGCGTCCGAGGAGCCGCCGGGAGCGGCGGACCGGTGAAGCTGTCCCTGCTCGTCCACCAGGTCCGCCTCGGAGCGCGGGAGTTCCAGGTCGTCCGGCCCGGCCGCCCGCTCCCCCACGCGGTACTGATCGATCGTGCCTACTCCCTGGACGCCTACGTCGACAAGGAGGCCGCCGAGCGGATCGGCGGCCTGTGGACACTGGCCGCGATGTCTCCGCGCGCGCTGGTCCACCTGCCGATCCGCGCCAACCGCCCGCCCGTGCCGGGACCGCCCGAGGACACGCCGCGCCTGCTCGATCTCGTCCTGCTGCACCACTCGCTCCAGTTCGCACCGGCGGACTGGAAGGACATCCGCAGCCGCCTCGGCCGGGGCCGTCCGCGGACGGTCACGCTGTCCGCGGCGGCACTGGAGGCCGATGCCGGCCTCGACCCGGCCGCGCGGCACCACCGGGAGAACCGGGACCTCATCCACCAGCACGTCCGGGCCGAGACCCTCTTCATGACCGGCAGCGCCAAGGTGTTCAGGGAGACCGCCGGACACTTCCACGAGCTGGCCAGGACCGGGCCGGAGGACGTCGCCCCCTACCCGCACGGCCCGCACCACTGCACGCGGTTCCGCTCCGACGACGGCACCCTCGCCAACGGGCGCGAGATCCACGTCGAGTACGCCCCCGTCTGGAGCGCGTCGTGATCCGGCCGCGTCCGACGTCAGGTCAAGAGCCGTCAAAATTCCAGGAATTGGTCTAGTCCACACCCCCTGGGGTGGGCAGGGGAAACGAACCGCGATGCCCGCGACCGGTCCACTCCCATCCTGGTCCAGACCATTGACCCGGTTCCTCGGCGGCCGCTATCCCAGTACCCGCACCCCGCCCGCGCTCCCGCCGGAGCGGGGTGCTTCCCACCCCTCACACAGCTGGGACTGACTGACATGAGACGCATGCGCACGCTGCGCGCGATCGTCGCCGCCGTCACCACCGCCGTCGCCGCGGCCGGGCTGACCGCGCTCGACGCCGGCACCGCCCAGGCGGCGACGCCACTGCCCAACCGGGTCTTCGCGCCGTACTTCGAGGCATGGACCGGCGAGAGCCCCGCCGCCCTGTCCGCCCAGTCGGGCGCCAAGCACCTCACCATGGCCTTTCTGCAGACCGCGACGAAGGGCTCGTGCACGCCGTACTGGAACGGCGACACGGGCATGCCGGTCTCCAGCGCCGTCTTCGGCGCCGACATCACGACCATGCAGGGCCGGGGCGGGGACGTGATCCCCTCCTTCGGCGGCTACACCGCCGACACCACCGGCACCGAGATCGCCGACAGCTGCACCGACGTCAAGCAGATCACCGACGCGTACGAGAAGGTCCTCACCACCTACGACGTCACGCGCCTCGACATGGACATCGAGGTCGACTCGCTCGACGACAGCGCCGGCATCGACCGCCGCAACAAGGCCATCAAGCTCCTCCAGGACCGGGCCGCCGCCTCCGGCCGCAAGCTGGAGATCTCGTACACCCTGCCGACGACGACCGGCGGTCTCGCGCCCAGCGGACTGGCCGTCCTCAAGAACGCCGTCGCGAACGGCGCCCGGGTCGACGTCGTCAACCTCATGACCTTCGACTACTACGACAACGCCGCCCACGACATGGCCAAGGACACCCAGACCGCGGCCCAGGGGCTCCACGACCAGCTCGCCGCGCTCTACCCGACCAAGACCGCCGCCCAGCTGTGGGCCATGGTCGGCGTCACCGAGATGATCGGCGTCGACGACTTCGGCCCGGCCGAGACCTTCACCCTGGCCAACGCCCGCACCGTGTACGACTGGGCGGTCGCCCAGGGCATCAACACCCTGTCCTTCTGGGCCCTCCAGCGCGACAACGGCGGCTGCCCCGGCGGCGCCGCCGCCGACAACTGCTCCGGCATCGCGCAGAACACCTGGGACTTCAGCCATGTCTTCGCGCCCTTCACCGGCGGGACCACCACCCCGGCCGACGACTTCTCCGTGACCACCGGCCCGGCCTCCGGCACCGTGGCGGCGGGCGCCTCCGCCACCACCACCGTCAGCACGGCGGTCACCTCCGGAGCGGCCCAGTCCGTGAGCCTGAGCGCCTCCGGCCTGCCGGCCGGGGTCACCGCCTCCTTCAGCCCGGCCTCGGTGACGGCCGGCGGCTCGTCGACGCTCACCCTGGCGACGACGTCGGCGGCGGTCTCGGGGACGTACCCGATCACGGTCACGGCGGCGGGCCCCTCGGCCGCGCACACCGCGACCTACACCCTGACCATCACCGGCGGCACCGGACACCAGTGCACGGCACCCCCCTGGAGCTCCGGCACCGTCTACACCGGCGGCCGGCAGGTGTCCCACAAGGGGCACACCTGGAAGGCCAAGTGGTGGACGCTGGGCGAGGAGCCCGGCACCACCGGCGAGTGGGGGGTCTGGCAGGACCTCGGCGCCTGCTGACCCGCCCCGGCGCGCGCGTACCGGCCCCCGACCGGTCCGCGCGCGCCGACGCGCGTCGCCCGCTCACGCGCGGGTCACGCCGTGAGCAGCGCCTCCACCGTGGAGTCCGGGTCCCACGCGGGGTCGAGGCCGGTCAGCCGCTCGGCGACCCGGTGCCAGGCCGCCGGGTCCGTGCCGAGGCGGGAGCGCACCAGGTCCGCGAGCAGGGTGCGGGCCTCGGCGGCCTGCGGCGGGGCGTCCGTACGGCGGGCCGCGGCGCCCAGGTAGGCGAGCAGCCGGGCCGCCGGGGCCGCGAGGCGCAGCAGGTCGGGCGCGTCGAGGAGGCCCGCCGCGAGCAGCCCGTCCAGCTGGGTGGAGGGCGCGTGCCGGTACAGCCCGCCGAGGCCGTAACGGGCGCGTTCCCGGGTGAGCCGCGCGCTGTCGTGCAGCCCGTCGGGTCCCGGCTCGGGCAGCAGGGCAGCGTGCCGCAGCCGTACGTCCTCGGGCACGCCGTCCAGGCGCACCAGGTCCTGCCAGTGCGGGAGCGGTTCCTCTGCGTGGGCGGCTTCGAGCGCGGCCCAGTCGACCGGCTCCCCGGGCGGCAGGGACGCGACGAGGTCCCGGGTGTGCGCGGCGCTCCGGGAGCGCCGCAGCTTCCGGACGAGCTTCTCCGGCGCGAGCTCGCGGTCCAGCCGGGCGCGGAGCACGGCGGCGGGGTCCGCCGCGGTCAGGGCCTTCGCGCAGACGGTGGTGGCGGAGCGCCCCAGGGCGGAGCGCGCGGCGAGCCGGGCCAGCCGCTCGGGCCCGCCGTGCTCGAAGAGGCGCAGGCAGCCGAGGAGTTGCTCGGCGAGGCCGAGCCGTGAGCCGGTGGCGTCGAGCAGCGCCTCGACGAGGTCGGGTTCGGCGGAGCACAGCCAGGCCGTGCCGCCGGCCGGCCATGCGGCGCCCCCGGCACGCCAGTCGGCGAGCACCCGGGCACCGAGGGACGGGCGCCCGCCGCCGGGCCGGGACCGGGACACGATCCGGTGGACGAGGGTCCGGGACACCCCGTGCCGCAGCAGGGCGAGGTCGACCTCGGGGTCGTCGAGGTCGACGAGGTGCCGCACCGCGCCGCTCCGCTCCATCCAGCGGGACTGGGTGGCCAGCACGCGCAGGGCCTCGGGGTCGCGGTCCGCGAGCAGCCGGTCCAGGGCGGCGGGCGGAGTGCGGTCGTGGCGGAGCAGGTAGGCGGCGAGGAGCCAGGGTCCGTCGGGGCCGAGCCGGGGCAGGACGGCGGCGATCACCTCGGGGTCGGCGAGGCAGAGCAGGGTGCCCTCCGGCCAGCCCCACAGGTGGTCGCCGTGGGCGAGGAGGTCGAGCGCCTCGTCCGGGGTGGCCGGCCTGGGCCGGCCGATGACGGTGCTCGCGCCGGGCGCCGGGCGGGCGTCCGAGAGCGCGCGTTCCAGGAGCTCAGCCCAGGTGAGGTCCTCGGCGGCCGCCTCGGACGCGGTCACGGTCGCGGCCAGCCGGAGCCAGGCCTCGGGGTCGGTGCCGAGGGCGGTGCGCAGCCGGCGGGCGAGCGCGGCCCGCCAGGCGTCGGCGAACGCCAGGCGCTGCCAGTCGTACGGCAGCAGGAGCAGCCGCCGGGCGGGCAGCACGGCGAGCAACTCCTCGGCGGGCAGTACGCCTTGCGCGTAGGCCCGCTCGAAGTGCTGTGCTCCGGAACCGTAGGTCTCGGGCAGCGGGGACCGTACGTCCGCGAGGCCGGGCGCCTCGTGGGCGTAGCCGTCCTCGGAGGCGGGGATGCCGTGCGCGGCGCAGGCGGCGGCGAACCAGGCCGGGGTGGCGAGGCCGGGCGCGGTCGCCGGTTCGTGCACGGTCAGGGCGCGCAGCACCTCGGGGTCGGCGGGCCGGGGCGCGTCGTCCGGGGCGAGGGAGAGGAGAAGGTCGAGCGCGGCGAGGGCGAGCACCCGGTCGCCGCGGCGGAAGGGGCGGGGGGAGGCGGGCGCCGAGGGCTGCGGAGGAGCGGGGGGCGCGGTCGGTGGCCGGTCTTCCGGGCGGGCCGCGGGCTCGTGCGCCGGCGTCTCGTGCGCCGGTGTCCCGTGCGCCGGTGTCCCGTGCGCCGGCGCGGGGACGGTCTCGTCCGCGGCCTTGCCCGCCTCGGCGACGAACTCGGCGAGGCTGCCGCGGTGCTGCGGCAGGAGGGTGTCCAGGGCCGCCCAGGCATCCTCCCGCTCGCCCAGGTGCGTGTCGGCGAGGCCTCGCAGTTCGGCGGTCGCCTCGGCGCCCAGCAGGTCGCGTTCGGCGAGACGGGCGAGCGCGGCGAGGGCGTGGCCGGCGGGACGGGCGGTGCGGACGAGGTCGAGCGGGTCGAGGAGACCCGCGGCCGCCATGCCCTCGGCCCAGTCGGGGGCGCTGTCGTCGAGTTCCTCCGCCGCGAGGCGCCGGGCGGGCGGGGTGGTGTTGCCGGCGCGGCGGCCTCCGGTCCGCCACGGTTCGTTGAGGACGCTGATCCGGAACGCCCGGCGCTGTTCGTCGCTCGCCGCCTCGTGCCGGGCCAGTTCCTCGCAGGCCTTCGGCATGAACGGGGTCTTCGCGTGGGCCGCGGCGAGGGCGTCGAGGTCGTGCGCGTACGGCTCGGTGAGCAGGTCGCGCAGGGTGGTGGTGCCGCGTGCGGTGGCGAGGAGCGCGGGCAGCCGGGCGGGGTCCTCGTACGGTTCGCCCTGCGCGCGCAGTCGGCGCGGCCCGTCGCCGTCGGGGGCGGCCAGGGCCGCCGTGACGGTGTCGACCACGTCCCTGTGCAGCACGGAGCGCGCGTCGGGGGCGTCGAGCAGGGCGCGTACGGCGTCCGGGCCGCTGCGCTCCCAGATCCTCAGCAGGGCGTACTGCTGGGCGGTCCGGCGCACGCCCCAGCGCAGGGCCGGGAGCACGAGCGCCGGGTCGCCCGAGCCGAGCAGCGGGGCGAGCCAGGTGCGCGGGGCCCGGCCGTGCGGCGCGGTGAGTTCGGCGCGGAGGGTGTCGTCGAGCGGGACGGTGTCGAACCGGTCGGCGATCGTGCGGCGCAGGGACGGGGTGGTGCGCGGATTGCGGTAGACGGCCGCGGTCACCCCGGCGTCGCCGACGGCGGCGAGCCGGGCGAGGTCCCGGGCGTCGAGCCGCGGGTGGCGGGCCAGGGCCGCACGGGTGCGGGTGTCGCCGTGGTCGACGACCGCGGTGACGAGGGCGGGGGCCGGCAGGGGCCCGCCGGCCAGGAGTTCCGTCGTGACCCGCTCGGGCAGGGCGGCGAGGGCGGTCGCGGCGTGCCGGGGTTCGGCGTGTTCGAGGAGCAGGCCGAGCGTGCGGTGGACGCTGCGCGGTGCGGGCGGGCGGACCTCGCCCTCGGCCGCCGGCGTCGGGGCCGGGAGGTCGGCGAGGAGGGCGGGGAGCTCGCCGCGGTACGTGGCCAGGGCGTCGTGCAGCGCGCACCAGCGGTCGGGGTCGGCGCCCAGGTGGCGCTCCGTCAGTTTCCTGAGGAGGGCGCCCGTTTCGGCGTCGGGGCCGCCCGCCGTGGCGACGCCGGCGGCCACGCCCCGCGCGGGCCGCGTCCGTTCCACCGCGCCGAGGGCCCCGCCGCCCTCCCGGCCCGCGCCCTCCGGCTCCGGTACGGTCCCGATCAGTGCGCGCAACAGCCGGCCGACGGCCCCCACCTGCGTCCTCGTCATGGTCGCCCATGCTAGACAGGGCCGTCCGCCCGCCCCCTCCGGCCCCGGCCGGTGCGTCCTCGGCCTCTCCTCCGGCTCACGGCCCGCCTGGCAGACCGCCGCCTGGGTCCTGGCCGGCGCCGCCCTGCTCATCGGCGGCGGCACCGCGGCCGACTGGGTACGGCTCCGCCGCACCCGCTACCGCGTCGGCGCCGCTGCCGGGACCGGTGCTACCCGGACAGTTCACGCTCCGCCCGCTCGTAGGTGACGCCGTGGTCCGCGAGGACCTCGGAGACCGGGCCGGGGCGTGCGACGAGGGCGAGGACCAGGTGCCGGGCGCCGATTTCCCTGTCCTTGCGTCCGAGTGCGATACGGAGCGACTTCTCCAGCACCTGCTTGGTCTCGGTCGCGAACGGACGGTGGGACCGGGGGCCGGGTTCCCGGCGGCCGAACAGCCCCGCGGCGCGCGCCCGGCCCCGTGGGGCGGCGGCGCTCAGCGCGCCCTCGCCGTGGGTCTCCTCGATGCGGGCCACCACCTCGCCGAGGTCGATGCCCAGCCCGGCGAGGGCCTCCTCGTCGGCCTTCGACAGGCCGCCCCGGCGCCGTGCCTCGCCCAGTCCGGCCCGCACGGCGGCCCGGTCCACGCCCAGCGGGTCGAGTGCCCCCTGCTCGAGCAGGGCGAGCAGCAGGTGCTCCTCCCCCACCGTCGTGGCGTCCGCCTGCGCGGCCTCCGCCTGCGCCCCGACCACGGCGGAGCGCGCCGTCGCGGTGAACCTCTCGAACATCTAGGACCTCCCGTACTTCTTGTGCACGGCCTGCCTGCTGACGCCCAGCTCGGCCGCGATCTCCTGCCAGGACCACCCCTGCGCCCGTGCGCTGCGCACCTGCACGGCCTCCAACTGCTCCAACAGCCGCCGCAGCGCGGCCACGGCCCGCAGGCCCACACGGGGGTCGCGGTCGCCGGCGCGGCTGGCCAGATCGGTCGCCTCACTCATGTCTGTCAACGTAGGTTGACGGCAGGGTCTTGTCAACCCACGTTGACGTCCCGGGTGCCCGCCCCACCCGTCTCCGTGACCGCCTGACGGGCGGCCCGCGGAAGGCCCAGGCCCTCCCGGGCATGATGGACGGCGGCCAGCAGGTCCTCGGCCGGTGCGCCCCGGTCGAGGAGTTCGAGGGCCTGTTCCGGGGTGGCGAGGACGCGGACGTACGGGCTTCCGGGGACCGCTTCCCATTGGCCCTGGCCCAGTTCGGCGAGGGCGGCGAAGGAGACCCCGCCCGCGTCGCCCAGCCCGCCC
This sequence comes from Streptomyces sp. NPDC053541, assembly GCF_044544705.1. Classification (NCBI taxonomy): domain Bacteria; kingdom Bacillati; phylum Actinomycetota; class Actinomycetes; order Kitasatosporales; family Streptomycetaceae; genus Streptomyces; species Streptomyces sp. NPDC053541. The sequence goes on along the minus strand of NZ_JBITXM010000011.1, from coordinate 208,835 downwards.
CCGACCCCGTCTCCTTGAGGCAGCGGTGTGTCGCCCGGCAGGAACGCGGTGCCCGTGGCCGGATCGAGCAGTACGAGGACGCGCCCGTCGGGTGCGAACAGCCACCTCTGCGAGCGCTCCGCCGCGAGGCCGTCCGGCGCGGGGCGGCGTGCCCGCGGGGTCCGCAGAACGCCGACCCGGTCGAGGACGGTCGGCGCGAGGGGCAGTCCGTCCTCCAGGAGCACGGCGCCCGCCCCGTGGACCCGCGCCCGGAGGGCGGACAGCGCGCGGCGCGCGTCCCGCGGCGTCATCAGCTCCGGCAGCCGGGCCGGTTCGACGAACTCGACATCCTCGATCTCCTGCTCGGGCAGCCGGATCGCGCCGATCCGCTCCTCGTCCCAGGTGCCGCCGTCGAAGACGTGCAGCAGCTCCCCGGGAAACCGCATGGCCGCCGGCGCCGCCGCACTCGCGGCCGACACCCAGTCCACGGCGAGGCCGCGCTCGACCACCGCGGTGACCCCGAGCTCCTCCCTCAGCTCGCGGGCGGCGGCCCGCGCGGGCGACTCGCCGGCGTCGACACCGCCGCCCGGCAGCAGACAGGTCTCCAGATAGTCGACGTGCTGGACCAGCACGTCGCCGCACCGGTTGGTGATCAGCACGGACGTCCCGGCCCACAGGGCGGCCGAGGCGCGCAGCGCGCCGTACTCCTCGTCGGTCAGGGTCATGGTCTTCTCCGATCGTGTCGCGGGCGGCGCCCGTCCGGTGGGGGGGACTTCATCGGGATCGTGCGGGGCCGGACGCGCCGCCGGTGGGACGGGAGCGCCGGGCCAGGGCGTGGACGAGCCGTCCCAGCCGGCGGTACGGATCGCGCTCCGAGGCGGCCCGCTCGGTGGCCAGGGCGAGGCGGTACTCCTCCGGGTCCGGCGTCCAGTCCGCGCGGTGGTCGTGGAAGATCCGCACGCCCTGCCAGGGCAGCGGGACGAGGCCCTGGGCGGCAGCGAGCCGGTCGAGCTCCTCGGCGGTGTCGCCGCGCGTCGGCATGCCGAGGTTCCCGACGCTCGTGCCCGCGCCGCCCTCGATGAGTGCGCGGGCCACCTCGTAGTCGCCGCGCAGCGCCTCCCGGACGCCGATCGCGGCCCGGTTCTTCGTCAGGATGCTCAGCAGCCCACCGGGGGCGAGGAGGCCGGCCAGCCGGGCGACGGCCGTCGCCGACTCGTCCAGATACATGAGCACGCCGTGGCAGCACACCGCGTCGAACCGCTCGGTCGCGAACGGGAGGTCGTGGACGCCCGCCTCCAGGAGGCGGACGCGCGGGGCGAGTTCGGGCCGGGCGGCGATGCGCCGGGCCGCGGCGGCGAGCATCCCCTCCGACGGGTCCACGGCGGTCACCCGGTGCCCGGCGGCGGCCAGCCGCAGGGTCATCTCGCCGTCCCCGCACCCCACGTCGAGCACCGTGGACGGGCGGTCCGGCAGCTCGGCGAGCAGGCGGTGGGCGACCAGGTCGTGGCGCAGCCGGCCACGGGCACTGCCGGAGTGCTCGGCGTAGTCGCGCCCCACTGCGGCGAAGTCGGTCACCGCCCGGCCCAGCCCGGCTCGGTGTACGCGCGCCCGGCGCGCACGCCGCCCAGCAGCGACCAGGTCCCCCGTGCCCGGATCTCGGGTGTGCCGGCGTCCCGCAGGTGCAGCAGACGGCACCCCTCGCCGTCGTGGATCACCGCCGAGGCGTGCGCCGGCACGTCCGCGCCGCCCACCTCCGACGGTACGGGCTGCGGGTCTGGGAAGGGGGTCATCGCGGCCTCCGTGAGCGGATGCGGGGTGTCGTCCCGAGGAACAACGACGGAGCCCACCCGTTCGAACGCAGGGGTTTCGGCCGCGGTGAGAAGGGGGCGCCGCCCCCCCCCTCAGCGCATTTCGGGCACGGAGACGATCCGGTCCGGCCGGCCGTGCGCGTCGAGGGTCACCGTGTGGACCGCGCCGCCCTCGGTGGTCATGCGGATCCGGTCCGGGGCCGTCCAGGCCGCCTCGGCGAGCGCGTTCTCCTCGGCGTCGGCGTTGAAGCAGCCGACGCTCCAGCGGCGTTCCCAGGGCGGGATGCCCTGGCGGACGTGGACGCACCGCGTGGGGTCCAGGAAGCCGCCGGTCACGTCGACCACGACCAGCCGGCGGTCGGCGCGGCCGGGAGCCGGCTCCGTCCGCAGCTCCTGGTCGTCGTCACCGAACGTTCCCGAGACCCATCCGCCGATGAGCAGGATCGGCGCGCCGATGACGAGCAGTCCGGTGGCCAGGGGCACGCGCAGCCAGGACCGCGAGGGCAGCCCCAGCAGGACGGCCCCGGTCAGCGCGGCCAGGAAGAGCCACCCCAGCACCACCACGTACTCACGCAGCCCGAGCAACAGGACCAGCGCCCCCTCGCCACCCGCGGCGAGTCCCGCGACGACCCCGGCGCCGAGGGCGATGGCCAGCCCGAGCAGCAGGAAGGCCGGCGGTCTGCGTCGGCGCGTGATGGTCGTGATCCCCGTGATGTTCACGATCCCCCCGGATGATGTGGATCACGCAGCCTACGGGGTGGGCCCGGCCGGGGCCAGAGCGGGCGGGGGCACCCTTCGGGGCCCGTCCGGGCGGCTCCGGAAAAAATCTCGGGCGGGGATGTCGAGAACGCGTCGTCGGCTCCGTCCCCGGTGTGAGCGCGACCAGAATGGGTCGCACCCCATCGAGGAGAGATCATGGCCAAGTACCTGCTTCTCAAGCACTACCGCGGCGCCCCCGACCCCGTGAACGACGTTCCCATGGACCAGTGGACGCCGGAGGAGGTCACGGCGCACATGGCCTACATGCGGGACTTCGCGGCCCGTCTGGAGAAGACCGGCGAGTTCGTCGACGGGCAGGCGCTGGCGCCGCAGGGAGCGTGGGTGCGGTACGACGGGGAGGGGCGGCCGCCGGTGACGGACGGGCCGTTCGCCGAGACGAAGGACCTGATCGCCGGGTGGATGGTGATCGACGTCGACTCGTACGAGCGGGCGGTCGAGCTGGCCGGTGAGCTGTCGGCGGCGCCGGGGGCGGGCGGGGAGCCGATCCACGAGTGGCTGGAGCTGCGGCCCTTCCTCACCGAGCCGCTCACCATCACGGAGTGAACGGAGGCATCGGGGAATCACGGCACCACGGACGAGTCGGGGAGTGACCGGAAAACGATGGACGAGGCGCTGCTGCGGAGCCTGACGCCGGGTGTGCTCGCGGTCCTCGTCCGCCGCGGAGCGGACTTCGCGGCGGCCGAGGACGCCGTCCAGGACGCGCTGGTGGAGGCGGTGCGGGTGTGGCCGGCCGATCCGCCGCGCGATCCGAAGGGCTGGCTGGTGACCGTGGCGTGGCGCAGGTTCCTGGACGCCACGCGGGCGGACGCGGCCCGGCGGCGGCGCGAGGAGCTGGTCGAGGTGGAGCCGGAGCCCGGCCCCGCCGCGCAAGGGGACGACACGCTGTGGCTGTACTTCCTGTGCGCGCATCCGTCGCTGACCCCGTCGTCGGCGGTCGCCCTGACGCTGCGCGCGGTCGGCGGGCTGACCACCCGCCAGATCGCGGCGGCCTATCTGGTGCCGGAGGCGACGATGGCGCAGCGCATCAGCCGCGCCAAGCGGACGGTCTCACAGGTGCGGTTCGACCGGCCGGGAGACGTCTCGACGGTGCTGCGGGTGCTCTATCTGGTGTTCAACGAGGGCTACTCCGGTGATGTCGACCTGGCCGCCGAGGCGATCCGGCTGACCCGGCAGCTGGCGGCGGCGTTCGACCACCCCGAGGTGGCGGGGCTGCTGGCGCTGATGCTGCTGCACCACGCCCGGCGGGCCGGCCGGACGGCGCCCGACGGCAGTCTCGTACCGCTCGCCGAGCAGGACCGCCGACTGTGGGACACGGCGCTGATCGCCGAGGGGGTGGAGATCCTGCAGGCGGCGCTCGCCCGGGACCGGCTCGGCGAGTTCCAGGCGCAGGCGGCGGTCGCGGCGCTGCACGCGGACGCCCCGACGGCCGCGGAGACGGACTGGGTGCAGATCGTGGAGTGGTACGACGAGCTGGCGCGGTTCAACGACGGCCCGGTCGTCCGGCTCAACCGGGCCGTCGCCGTCGGCGAGGCCGACGGTCCGCGCGCGGGTCTCGCGGCCCTCGCGGAGCTGGACCCGGCGCTTCCCCGGTACGCGGCGGCCGCCGCGTACCTCCACGAGCGGGCCGGCGACCTGAGGACGGCGGCCCGGCTCTACGCGGAGGCGGCCCGGGAGGCGACGAACCTCGCCGAGCGGAACCATCTGACCCGGCAGGCGGCGCGGCTGAACACCCGGCTGCGGGGGTGAGCCCCCTGACCGCCCGTCGGCCCCGGGCCGTCAGGTGGCGGGCGGCGCCGCGTCCAGGACGCGGTCGATCAGTCCGTACTCCAGCGCCTCCGCCGGGGTCAGCCAGCGGTCCTCGGCGAAGTCCCGTACCACCTGGGCGACTTCGCGGTGGGTGAAGCCGGCGAGGAGGTCGGCGATGCGGTCGCGGCTGTAGCGCAGCTCCTCGTGGCGGATGCCCTCGCCGGTGCCGGTGGGGGGCTGGGCGAAGGCCGGCAGGTGCAGCATCATCCGGGCGTTGGGGAGGGCGTAGCGCTTGCCGGGGGTGCCCGCGGAGACCAGGAACTGGGCCATCGAGGCGCAGTAGCCGAGGCCGATGGTGACGACGTCGTTGCCGATGTGCCGCATCACGTCGTAGATCGCCATGCCCGCGGGCACGGATCCGCCGGGCGAGTTGATGTAGAGGGTGACGGGGCGGTCGTTCTCGGCGGCGAGGAGCAGCAGCTCGGCGGTGACGCGGTCGGCGGTGGCGTCGGTGATCGGTTCGCTGATGTGGAGGATGCCGTGCCGCAGCAGCCGCTCGACGACGGGGTCCTCGCCGGACGCGCCGGCGCGGCCGCGGGCCTGCTCACGGTCGCGGTCGCCGATCGGCTCGTGGTCGCGGGCCGGCTCCTCGGGGGCGGCGGTCATGGCGGGCCTCTCCCTCCTGCGGCGGCCCCGTCGGGCGTACGGATGGGCATGGGGCGTATCGGCGTATGGGCCTACGGGCGTGTCTCTGGAGGGGTTCCCTGCGGCCCGCCCGGCGTCACAGCCGCCAGCCGTTCGGCGTAGCCTCCCGCCTCCCCTCTCGCATCTTGGGAGCGCTCTCAGAAGGGGCCTTCCAGGGACTATCCTGAGCGGCGTCGCCACGCCCGTGCGGAACGGAGGAACGAGGAGTGCCCGCCTTGCCCGAGGAGACCACGGAGCCGCCCCGCCCCACCCTGGAGGCCGTCGCGGCGCGCGCCGGGGTGTCCCGGGCGACCGTCTCACGGGTGGTCAACGGCGGCTCGGGCGTGCGGCAGGCACTGGTCGACAAGGTGCGCGAGGCGGTCGACGAACTCGGCTACGTACCGAACCACGCCGCGCGCTCCCTGGTGACCCGGCGGCACGGCGCGGTGGCCGTGATCATCGCGGAGCCGGAGTTCCGGATCTTCTCCGACCCCTTCTTCGAGCAGCAGGTGCGCGGGATCAGCCGGGAGCTGACCGCCCGGGACACCCAGCTGGTGCTGCTGTGGGTGGAGGGCCCGGGCGACCACGGGCGGATCGCGCGCTATCTGGACGGCGGGCACGTGGACGGCGCGCTGGCCTTCTCGCTGCACAGCGACGACCGGCTGCCGGCGCTGATCGCCCGGAGCAGGGTGCCCGCCGTGTTCGGCGGCCGGCCGGTCGCTCCCGGGCCGACCGTGCCGTACGTGGACTGCGACAACCGGGGTGGGGCGCGCGAGGCGGTGCGGCACCTGGTGTCGCTGGGGCGGCGGCGGATCGCTCACCTCGCGGGACCGCGCGACCAGACCTCGGCGCTCGACCGGGTCGCCGGCTATCACGACGTCCTGGTCGATCCGGATCCGGAGCTGCTGTGCGAGGGTGACTTCACGCGGGAGAGCGGGGCGCGCGCGATGGCCGAACTGCTGGAGCGGCGGCCGGACGTCGACGCGGTGTTCGCCGCCAACGACCTGATGGCGGCGGGCGCGCTGCGGACGCTCCGCGAGCGCGGCCTGCGGGTGCCCGAGGACGTCGCGGTGGTCGGCTTCGACGACATGGAGGCGGTGGTGCGGGAGACCGATCCGGCGCTCACGACGGTCCACCAGGACGTCGAGGGCATGGGCCGGTTGATGGTGCGGCTGCTGATGCGGCTCCTCGACGGGGCGGCGGACGCGGCGACGGCCTCGGTGATCACGGAGACCAGCCTGGTCCGGCGGGCCTCGGCCTGACGGTCCCCCGCCCTGGAACGCGCGAGGCGGTGGCCGTCGGAAGGACGGCCACCGCCTCGGTCGTACGCGCGGGTCGGTCGGACCCGAGGGGTCGGTCGTACCCGCCGGCTCAGCCGTACGGGATGACCAGGACCGAGTCCTCCGCGCCCGTCCGCAGCCGGGAGTCGGCGTTGCCGATGGCGCTCCAGACCTCCAGCCGCACGGTGCCGCCGGTGAGGTCGCCGAGGGTTCCGGTGGCGGACTGGAGGCCGCGGTTCTGGTTGTACTCCTCCCAGCCGGTCACCGGGTCGGTGGCGAAGTAGTGGTAGGTCTCGGTGCGGTCGAAGGTGCCGTCGCCGGTGAGGTCGTAGCTGACCCGGACCTGCTGGCCGAGTCCGACGGCCGTGCCGGCGTCCACCGGGAGGCGGAAGGCGGTCGTGGCGCCCGACCGCAGGGTGCCGTTGACGCCCCGGGCCTCGTAGACGAGGGGGCGGTAGGGGGTGCCGTCGTGGTTGGTGCCGCCGGCCGAGAGGATGGTGTCGCTGCCGGGCGTGCCGTCGGTGGCGGTGGTGAGGGTGCCGCCGGAGCGCACCCGGAAGGTGTTGCCCGTCGAGGGCTGCGGGCCGGGGTCGGTGCCGCCGGTGCCGGTGCCGGTGGCGGTGGACCGGGCCGGGACGGTGAGGCTCTTGCCGTCGGAGAAGGTCACGGTGCGCGCGGTGGAGCCGTGGTTGTGGGCGGCGTAGGTGCGCACGCCGTTCTTGCTGAAGACGGCGGAGGTGGGCAGGTCGCCGGTGACCGAGGGGTCGGGGGCGCCGAGGGCGTCGAGGGTGGCGATCCAGTGGTAGGTGTGGGCCTTGGACTCGCCGGCCTCCGGGGTGTACGAGGCGTTGCCGGCGTCCCACGTGGCGCGGGCGGTGGCGGGGTCGGCGAGGGACTGGAACTCCCAGAGGATGTCGCGCCATTCGACGGCGGGGCCGCCGTTCTCGCGTTCCATCTCGGCGATGTTGCGCCGGATGGCGTCCTTGCGGGCGGCGAGCTGGAGCGAACCGCCGGTCACGGGAAGGACGTTGATGCCGTGGATCTCCTCGGGGTTGGCGGTCCACCAGGTGGAGTAGGCGGCGCCGCTCCCCCACACCATGCCGACGGTGTCGTGCGTGAAGGATCCGGGGAAGACCTGCTGGTCGGCGTCGAACCAGTACTGGGTGATGGCCTCGCCCTCGGTGGCGAGGAGGTAGCTGCCGAGGTCGCGCAGGGTGGTGTCGCCGGTGGCGGAGCCCCACAGGACGAGGGCGGCGCTGAGGTTGGTGGACTCGGAGGAGGACTCCTGGTTGTTGCCGGCGGCGAAGCCCTGGTGTCCGGAGGCCCAGCTGTGGCCGGCGTAGACGTCGAAGCCGCGCAGGAAGGGGAAGGCGCCGTCGGTGCGGCTGGGGTTGGCGGTGTCGCGGATCAGGGTCTTGACCATGCCGCCCCAGGCGGAGTCGGCGGCCCAGCCGGGGTCGTACTGGGCGACGATCGCCGCGGCGAGGACGTAGTAGCCGTAGTGGAAGTGGTGGTCGTTGAGTTCGGTGTCGCTGCCGTAGGAGGCGGGGTAGCCGATGAGGGTGCGCCAGTTGGGGTCGTAGGCGAACTCGTTGGCGCCGCCCGCGGTGAACCAGTCCTGGAGGCGGCCCTTGAGGAGGCCGAGGAGCCGGTCGCGGGTCGCGGTCTCGCCGATCTGGTCGGCGACGGGGACGAGTTGGGCGAGGCGGCCGAGGGCCTTGCCGGTCCAGTAGGTGTCGACGGCGCCATTGAGCGGGTCGGCGGCGTTGACGACCTCGTTGAGGTGGCCGCGCAGCCGGGCGGTGTCCACGGCGGAGGTGCGGGGCAGCGCGGGCAGCACGGGGGCGGCCTTCTGGGCGGTGGTGAACGAGGCGGCCTCGCGCACCTTCATGGTGCCGCGCGGCGAGACGTAGGTGTACGGGGTCAGCGCGTCCGTGCTGTGCAGCCACTGGTGGCGGTAGAGGGCCTGGAGGGTGCCGCGTTCGGTGCCCTCCTTGGCCTCCGTGGTGAGGGTGTAGGTGGCGCGGACGGTGCCGCTGGTCACGCTCCAGTCGACGCGGGAGCCGGTGACGAAGCTGAAGGCGTACCTGCGGAAGGTGGCGAGCGCGTCGGTGGAGGGCAGGACGGCGACGGAGAAGTAGTCGCGGCCGCCGAGTCCGGCGCTGATGGTGCTGCCGTTGACGATCCAGTCGCTGCCGGTGGGCGCGAAGAGGGCGTAGTGGTGGCCGGCGACGGTGATGCCGAGGACGTTGCCCTGGTCGGCGAAGACGGCGGGGGTCGCTGCGGTGGTGATCTGGGCGTTGCCGCCGGTGCCGCGGGCGTACACGAAGGGGCTGCCGTGGCCGATGGTGGTGCGCAGGGTGCGGGTGCCGTCGGACCAGTAGGGGGTGACGGTCCAGTCGGACCAGGCGTCGGCCTTGGTGTCGGGGGCGTTGAGCCCGGCGAGGCCGACGGTGAGGTCCCGCTTGTGGGCGTACTCGTACTGGCGCCCGTCGCCGACGACGGCGGGGCTGGTGGGGTAGCCGATGTCGAGGCCGCCGGCGGTGGCCTGGTAGGTGAGCGGGTGCCCGTACATGGGGGTCGAGTAGGGGTTGTCCCCGTAGCGCTGGAAGGCGAGTGAGGACCACCAGTCGTTGGTGGGGACGGGCCTGCCCTGGGCGGCCGCGGTGACCTTGGGGGTGACGGGCGTGCCGGTGTTGGTGGTGGGGCCCGAGGTTCCGGGCGGGCGGGCGTCGGCGTAGCTCCCGGCGCCGACCGGGACGGTGGCGGCGGCCGCGGGGGCCGCGGCGGGGCCGAGCCCGATCGCGGCGAGCGCGGCGGCGAGGAGGAGCGAGGCGGCGTGGCGCGGGTGGGGGACTCGCATGGGAAACACCTCGGGTCGGAGGGGTGGGGGTGACCACGGGCGGGTGCCGGCGGGTGCGTGACCGCGGGCGGTGACGACGGATCGGGGCCGGCGGTGCGTGCAGGTCGGGGGTGCGCCGGCTGACGAGCAGGTGAGAGCGCTCTCAGACGGCTGGAAACGTAGGGCGCCCCGAATGCTGGTGTCAATACATGACGCAACATCTGAAGTCCGGGGCGTTTCTGGGCCGTTACGCCTTCGACTCTTGACGGAAGCCCTAGGGCGCGGGCACGCTCCCCTCGCAGCTTGAGAGCGCTCTCAGGCAGTCGTTCCCGTTCGGTCCCGAAGCCAAGGAGGCTTCCCATGTCCACTGCCCGAGCCGCCGGAAGAGCCGCGGGGGCCGCCGGCAAGGCCGCCGTCCGCCTGGGGGCGGTCGCGCTCGCCGGAGTCCTGCTCGCCGCCTGCGGAGGTGCGCCCGACGGCGCCGCCGACAGCGCCGGCGGCGAGGTCACGATCACCGTGGACCTCTTCGGTTCCTTCGGGTATGAGGAGGCCGGGCTCTACGCCGAGTACGAGAAGCTGCACCCGGGCGTGACCATCAAGCAGACGGACACCGAGGACGAGGCCGACTACTGGAAGTCCCTGCAGACCCGGCTCGCGGGCGGCGGCGGCCTCGCCGACGTCCAGGCGGTCGAGGTGGGCCGGATCGCCTCGGTCGCCCAGCAGCAGGCCGACCGCTTCGAGGACCTGCGCAAGCACGGCGCCGAGAAGCTCAAGGGGCAGTTCGCGGAGGCCAAGTGGTCGGCCGCGGTCGGCAGGAACGGCGAGGTCCTCGGCCTGGGCACCGACGTCGGACCGGAAGCCATCTGCTACCGCACCGACCTCCTCGCGCAGGCCGGACTGCCCACCGACCGCGAGGAACTCGCGCGGAAGTGGTCCACCTGGGAGGGCTATCTGGACCTCGGCCGGCAGTACAAGGCGAAGGCCCCCGCCAAGAGCGCGTGGCTGGACAGCGTCGGCAGCCTCTACTCCGTGATGATCGGCCAGCAGAAGGAGCGCTACTACGACGCCTCCGGCAAGCTGATCTGGGACACCAACCCGGCCCTCAAGACCGCCTGGGACACCTCCGTCACCGCCGCCCGGGACGGACTCACGGCCAAGCTCGACCAGTGGTCGCCGCAGTGGAACCAGGCCTTCGCGGCCGGTTCCTTCGCCACCCTGCCCTGCCCCGCCTGGATGCTCGGCTACATCAAGGGCCAGGCCGGTGACGCCGGCAAGGGCAAGTGGGACGTGGCCAAGCTGCCCGGCGGCGCCGGCAACTGGGGCGGCTCCTACCTGACCGTGCCGCGCGCCGCGAAGCACAAGAAGGAGGCGTACGAACTGATCGCCTGGCTCACCGCCCCCGCCCAGCAGGCGCGGCTCTTCACGAAGCAGGGCAGCTTCCCGTCGGCGACCGCCGCCATCGCGCAGATCGCCGACGCCACCGACCCGTACTTCTCCGGCGCGCCCATCGGCAGGATCTTCGGCGACGCGGCGAAGGAGGCCCCGGTGCAGGTGCTCGGCGTGCACGACCAGAACGTGGCCCAGCAGATCACCAACGCCCTCGGCGAGGTCGAGCGCAAGGGCACGGACCCGGCGCAGGCCTGGGCGAACGCCAAGAAGGGCGTCGACAACACCATCGGCTGAGCCGGGCCGCCACCGGCGCGGCTCAGCGTCCGGGTCCCCGCCGCCCTCCCCCCGGCGGGGCCCCGGCCCCTCCCCGTTCTCCCCCACCCCCGCCTCTCCTCCCTTCCGAAGGGCCGCACCGTGACCCTGACCGCACCGACGACCACCGGACCGGGGGCGGCGAGCCGCCCCGGCGCGCTGCGCCGTGCCTGGCGCACGGCCTCCCCGTACGCCTACCTCGCCCCCTTCTTCACCCTCTTCGCCGCCTTCGGCCTCTTCCCGCTGCTCTACACGGCCTTCGTGTCGCTCTACCGTGTGGAGCTGCAGACGCCCGGCGAGATGGAGTGGCGCGGCCTCGGCAACTACACGGCGCTGCTCTCCGACACGTACTTCTGGACCGCGCTGCGCAACACCTTCACCATCGGGGTGCTCTCCACCGTGCCCCAGCTGGTGATGGCGCTGGGGCTCGCGCACGTGCTCAACCACCGGCTGCGCGGGCGGACCTTCTTCCGCACGGCGATGCTGCTGCCGTACGCGACCTCCGTCGCCGCCGCGACGCTCGTGTTCGCGCAGCTCTTCGGCCGTGACTTCGGCCTGGTCAACGTGGTCCTCGGGCTCGTCGGGATCGACCCGGTGGACTGGCAGACCGGCACGGTCGCCTCCCAGGTCGCGGTCTCCACCATCGTGATCTGGCGCTGGACGGGCTACAACGCGCTGATCTACCTGGCGGGCATGCAGTCCATCCCCCACGAGCTGTACGAGGCCGCGGAGATGGACGGGGCCTCGCGGCTGCGCCAGTTCTGGCACGTGACGCTGCCCGGGCTCCGTCCCACCATCCTGTTCACGGTCGTGGTCTCGACGATCGGCGCGACCCAGCTCTTCGGCGAGCCGCTGCTCTTCGAGGGCTCGGTGTCGGGCGGCATCTCGCACCAGTACCAGACGCTCGGGCTCTATCTGTACGAGCAGGGCTGGGGCTTCTTCCACCTGGGGCGGGCGGCGGCCATCGCCTGGGTGATGTTCCTGCTGATCCTGCTGGTGGTCGGGGTCAACGCCCTGGTCGTCCGGCGCCGTTCGCGCAAGGAGGCCGGTCGATGACCGCGCTCGCCGCACCGCCCACGCCCGTCCGCGAGTCCATCGCCGACCGCCCGGCCCGCCGGCCCCGGCGCGGCAGCGGCGCCGGGCGGACCCTGAAGGGCGGGCCCCTCGCCTACGCGGTCCTCGTGCTCGCGGTCCTCGTCTCGGCGTTCCCCTTCTACTGGACGCTCGTGGCGGCCAGCCGCTCCAACGCCGACCTCGCGAAGGTCCCGCCGGCGCTGCTGCCCGGTCCGCACCTGGCCGACAACATCCGGGCGGTGACCGAGGAGGCCGACATCGGCACGGCGCTCCTCAACTCCCTGATCGTGTCGGGCTCGATCACCCTCGGCACGGTCCTGTGCTGCACGCTCGCCGGGTTCGCCTTCGCCAAGCTGCGCTTCCGCGGCCGGGGCGCGCTCCTTGCCGTCACCGTGGGCACGATGATGATCCCGCCACAGCTCGGCGTGATCCCGCTCTTCATGCTGATCGCCGAACTCCAGTGGGTGAACCAGCTCCAGGCCGTCATCCTGCCCGGACTGGTCTCCGCCTTCGGCGTATTCTTCATGCGCCAGTACCTCGTGCAGTCGCTGCCGGACGAGCTGATCGAGGCGGCCCGGGTCGACGGCGCGTCCAACGGCCGGATCTTCTGGTCGATCGTGGTCCCGATCGCCCGTCCCGGCATGGCCGTGCTCGGTCTGCTCACCTTCATGACCGCCTGGAACGACTTCTTCTGGCCCGTCGTCGCCCTCTCCTCCTCCGAGCCGACGGTGCAGGTCGCGCTGCGGCAGCTCGGCGGCGGTTACGTCAACGACCAGTCGGTGGTCATGGCCGGCACCCTGCTCGGCACCCTGCCCGTGCTGCTCGTCTTCGGCCTGCTCGGCCGGCAGATCGTCGGCGGCATCATGCAGGGCGCGGTCAAGGGCTGAGCGCCCCGGCCCCGCCCGCCGCGCCGGCCCGACCGCGCCGGCACCCGCGTCTCTCCCGTCCCTCCCCGTCTCTCCCCGCCTCTCGTCACCTCTCCTCATCTCTCCTCGTCTCTCCCCGTACCGCATCGCCCTTCTCACCTCCGGGAGTCGTGTCCTCATGTCCAAGCCGCTCCGCTTCCCGCCCGGGTTCCGCTGGGGCACCGCCACCGCCGCCTACCAGATCGAGGGCGCCGCCCGCGAGGACGGCCGCACGCCGTCCATCTGGGACACCTTCAGCCACACCCCGGGCCGCGTCCGCAACGGCGACACCGGTGACATCGCCGCCGACCACTACCACCGCACCGCCGAGGACATCGCGCTGCTGCGCCGGATCGGGGTGACGGACTACCGCTTCTCGATCGCCTGGCCGCGCGTGCAGCCCACGGGCCGCGGGCCGGCCGTCCAGCGGGGCCTGGACTTCTACCGGCGGCTCGTCGACGGACTCCTGGAGGCCGGCATCCGGCCGGTCGCCACCCTCTACCACTGGGACCTGCCGCAGGAACTGGAGGACGCGGGCGGCTGGCCCCAGCGCGAGACGGCGTACCGCTTCGCCGAGTACGCCGGGCTCGCGGCCGAGGCGCTCGGCGACCGGGTGGCGACCTGGACCACGCTCAACGAGCCGTGGTGCGCCGCCTTCCTCGGTTACGGCAGCGGGGTGCACGCCCCGGGGCGCACCAGCGACCTCGCGGCCCTGCGCGCGGCCCACCACCTCAACCTGGCGCACGGCCTTGCGGTCGGGGCGCTGCGCGCCGCGCTGCCCGCGGCGCCCGCCGGGTCGCCCGCGCCGGAGGTGTCGCTCACGCTCAACCTGCACGCGGTGCGGGCCCGTTCGGAGGATCCGGCGGACCGGGACGCGGCCCGGCGGATCGACGCCGTCGGCAACCGGATCTTCCTCGATCCGGTGTTCCACGGGCGGCTGCCGAAGGACCTGGTCGAGGACACGGCCGCGATCACCGACTGGTCCTTCGTACGGGACGGGGACCTCGCGACGACGGCGGCGCCGATCGACTCGCTCGGCATCAACTACTACTCCCCCACCGTGGTCGAGGCCGGCCCCGGCCCGGCCCCCGGGGAGCCGTCGCCGTGGGCGGGCGCGGAGCGGCACGTGCGCTTCGTGCCGGTCGACGGGCCGCGCACGGCCATGGACTGGCCGGTCGACGCGGACGGACTGCACGGGCTGCTGGTGCGGCTGCGGGACGAACTGCCGGGCGTGCCCCTGCTGGTGACGGAGAACGGCGCGGCCTACGAGGACTACGCCGACCCTTCGGGGCAGGTGAAGGACCCCGAGCGGGTCGCCTATCTGCGGGGCCATCTGGAGGCGGTGCACCGGGCGTTGGCGGACGGCGCCGACGTGCGCGGCTACTTCCTGTGGTCGCTGCTCGACAACTTCGAGTGGGCGTACGGCTACAGCAAGCGGTTCGGCATCGTGCACGTCGACTTCGCCAGCCAGCGGCGCACGCTGAAGGACAGCGCCCGCTGGTACGCGGACGTCATCGCCCGGGGCGGTCTGCCGGAAGCGGGCTGACGCGGGCGACGAGGGGCAGGTGGTCGCTGCCCGTGGCGGGCAGGGTGCGCACCTGGGTGACGGTGCCGGAGCGGGCCATCACCTGGTCGATCCTCGCCACCGGGAAGGCGGCCGGGAAGCTGAGGGCGAAGCCGCGTTCCGCCACGTGGAGGCGGGAGGTGAGCGGGGCGAGGCCCCGGTCGTCGACGGTGCCGTTGAGGTCGCCGAGCAGGACGACCCGGGGCAGCTCCTCGTCGGCGATCGCCCGCCCCAGCAGCCGGGCGCTCTCGTCGCGCCGGGCGGAGGCGAAGCCGCGCGGCCCGATCCGTACGGAGGGGAGGTGGGCCACGTACGCGGCGACGGGGCCGTCGGGGGTGCGCACCTCGGCGCGCAGTCCGCGGCTCCATCCCTCCGTGATCGCGCGGGGTTTGATGTCCACCGGCCGGACGCCGGTCAGCGGGTGGCGGGACCACAGGCCGACGGTGCCGTGGACGGCGTGGTACGGGTACGCGGCGGCCAGGGTCCGCTCGTAGGCGGGCAGCGCCGCCGGCAGCAGCTCCTGGAGCGCGATGAGGTCCGGCCCGGCGGCGGCGAGGGCGCGCGCGGTGCCGGCGGGGTCGGCGTTCTCGTCGCTGACGTTGTGCTGCGCCACGACCAGGTCGCCGGGCCGGAGGCCGGCGGCGGGCAGCCACAGTCCGCCGAACAGGTGGGTCCAGGCGGCGACCGGCAGCAGCAGGGCGACGAGGGCGAGCGCGGCGCGGCGCAGCAGCGCCCACCCGAGCAGGACGAGGACCACCGCGCCGAGCCAGGGCAGGAACGCCTCCAGGAGGCTGCCGGGGCGCCCCGGGGTGTTGGGGACCGCCCGGTGGAAGGCCAGGAGGAACGCGGTCGTCACGGCGGCGAGGGCGAGGCCCCCGCCCCGGGACCGGGCCGGCGCGCGGGTCATCCGCCGAGGACGACCTGGTGGCCGGTCAGCTCGAACTCGACGCCGTCGGCGGTGGCGCGGACGGCGGTGATGTTCACGTTCTGCGGGAGCGGGACGCGCCAGGTGTACGGCTGGGCCGCGAGCTCCGGGACGCGGAACTCGAACTCGTCCGCCGCCACCGAGATGCTCGCCGCGGTCTCCAGCTTCCGCCCGTCCTGGGTGCCGGTGACGCGCAGCGGCGCCAGGGTCGGGCCGGCGTCGCCGGCGGGGGCGGCGCCCTGGGCGACGGTGAGGGCGCCGCCCCGGGCGGTCAGCCGGGACAGGACGCCGGACAGCTCCTCGTATCCGATCGTCACGCGCCCGGTGACCAGGTTGGCGTCGACGCGGCGCGCGGTGACGGAGGGGGCGGACAGGTCGTGCAGGTCGAGTTCGATCCGGCGGATGCCGAGGTGGTCGCCCTGGGCGTTCGCGGTGGTGTTGACCGAGAAGTTCCCGGCGGTGAGGGTGACGTGGTCGAACCGGAGCGAGGCGGCCTGGGTGAGGAACGGGAAGCCGTGGATGGACAGCTCGGTGAAGCCGTCGGTCGACCCGGCGCCGTAGCCGTACTTCTCCTCGGCGAGGGTGACGGCCTCCTTCTCCGCGTAGTGCACCGCGATCCGGTCCACCGCGACGAACAGCGCCGCGAGTATGCCGAACACGATCAGCAGCACCTTGACCCAGCGCCGTCCCATCCCCGTACTCCCCCGTCTCGCGCCGCGCCCTCGATGGGCGCCGGCTCGTCACCGGCCGCTCGGGCCGGGTGTCGATCCTATGCCGTGAGGGCGAACGGGCGGGACGGGTGGGGCGGGTGGTGCGGCGGGGATCGGGGGGGTGCGGGGGACGGCTTCCACCCGCCCGGCAGGCGTGTTTTCCGAGACGCGGCCCGGCCGGGAAAGTATGATCAAGCGATGTCTGACATGACCGAAACCACGCCAGGCTGGCTGTCGGCGGACGAGCTGAACACCGCGCGGGGCAGCATGCCGATCCTGTACGTCGAGGCCGTGCCCGTGCGCGTGGACGACAGCGGCGAAGTCACCAGCATCGGCCTGCTCCTGAGGATCGGCG
Source organism: Streptomyces sp. NPDC053541 (assembly GCF_044544705.1). Classification (NCBI taxonomy): domain Bacteria; kingdom Bacillati; phylum Actinomycetota; class Actinomycetes; order Kitasatosporales; family Streptomycetaceae; genus Streptomyces; species Streptomyces sp. NPDC053541. The sequence continues at coordinate 192,482 of NZ_JBITXM010000011.1, read as the reverse complement.
CGGACGGGACGATCAGCCGCACGCTCGTGTCCGGCCGTGTCATGCACCACGAGCGGATCCGCGACGCGCTGCTGCGCCACCTGGAGAAGGACCTGGGCCCGGTGGCGCTGCCCCGGATCCCGTCCTCCCTCCAGCCGTTCACGGTCGCCGAGTACTTCCCGACGGCCGGCATCACACCCTTCCACGACCCGCGCCAGCACGCGGTGTCGCTCGCCTACGTCGTCCCTGTGACGGGCGACTGCCGGCCGCGCCAGGACGCCCTGGACCTGGTCTGGTTCAGCCCGCAGGAGGCGGCGTCGGCCGCGGTCCAGAGCGAGATGCCGGGCGGCCACGGGGCGCTGCTGCGGCAGGCGCTGGCGCACGTCGGCCTGCCGTTCTGAACCACCGCGCCGTTCCGGGCCCCCGCGCCGTTCCCCCGCGCCCGCCCCGTTGTCGGTGGCGGCGCGTAGGCTTCCGCCGCTGGGACGAACACGGCGTTCGGGGGGCAGGGAATGACGGTGGAGACGGAGCGGGCGCGGACCCTCGGCTGGGGGTCGGCGCTCGACGGCGTGGTGGTGTACGCGCAGGGGGCGCTGTGCACCCGGCTCGCGTGTGGAGCGGTGCCGGACGACGGCCGGGTGCGGGTCACGGGTCTGCCGCGGGTGGCGGACCCGGCCTCGCTGCGCGTGCGGGTGGTGCGCGGCGAGGGCGTCCGGGTCACCGAGGCGCGCCTTGAGGTGACCGCCGAGCCGGTCGCCGACCGGGCCGGCGACGAGCTGGACCGGGAGGCCGAGCGGCTGAGGGAGGCTCAGGCAGCCGCGCGGGCGCGCAAGGAGCGCCAGGCGGCGCTGATCAAGGAGGTCGCGGCGCTGCGGCCGGTCGCCCCGTCGCGCCGGCGCGAGGACCCGCACCGTCCCGCGCCGGTCGAGGCCTGGCTCGCGCTCACGGAGTTCGTGGACGAGCGGCTGGCCCGGCTGCACGCCCGGCTCGCGGAGCTGGAGGAGGAGATCCGGGAGCTCGACCACCGGTCGGACGTCCTGGAGGACCGGCTGGCCCGCGCCTCCGGCGACCGCCCGGACCCGCACGTGGACACGACGGTGAGCGCCGTCCTCACGCTCGACGGCCCGGCCGGCCGGGAGGTCGAGCTGGCCGTGGAGTACGGGGTGCCGGGCGCCGTCTGGGTGCCCTCGTACCGGCTGGACGCCCGCCAGGGTGACGGCAGCGGTCGGCTCGTGCTGCGCGCCTCGGTCGCGCAGCGCACCGGCGAGGACTGGACGGGTGTGCGGGTGACGTTCGCGACCGCCGATCTCGGCCGGCGCACCGATCTGCCGCGGCTCGCCTCGATCCGCATCGGGCGCAGCCGGCCCGCGCCGCCGCCGGCGGGGTGGCGGGAGCCGCCGGCCGGGCTCGGGGATCTGTTCTCCGGGTACGACGGTGCGGGCCCGGATCCGGGGCCCGGCGGCGCGTACGGCCTGGCGGTCGCCGGTGGGGCCGCCGCGTCCGCGGGTGCGGCCGAGCCCGTCGCCGCCCCTCCCGTGCCGCCGGCCGCCGTGCTGCCGCCGCCTCCGCCGCCGGGTGGCCCGCTCGCGCCGAGCGGCCCGCCGGCGCCGGGGGCCGCGCCCCGCGCTGCCTTCGGCGGCGGCTACGGCGCTCCGCCGCCGATGACCGGGCTGCCGGTGCCCGCGCCGGCAACCGCGCCCGTGCCCGCCCCCGCGCCGCCGGCCGCCGAGCCGGTGCCCGGTCCGCCGCGGCCGAGCGGTGCCGAACTGGACTACGCGGCCCTGGTGCTGAGCGGTCCCGACGAGCCGGCGGCCCGCCGGGGACGCCTGTTCCCGGGGACGCCCCCGGCCGACCCGGTGGCCGCCGAGTACCGGAGGCGGGCCGAGAAGGTGGCGGCGCTGCCGCTGCCCGGACACGCGGTCCTGCCGCGCACCTCGGCCGGTTCCTTCGACCACCGTTACGACGCGGCGGCCCGCGCGGACATCCCGTCCGACGGCACCTGGCACACCGTCACCGTCGGGGAGATCACGGTCGGCCTGCGCACCGAGTACCTGTGTGTGCCGTCCGTCGAGCAGACCGTGTACGCCACGCTGGTGCTGTCCAACACCAGCGGTCGGGCGCTGCTCGCCGGCGGCATGGAGGTGGCGGGCGGCGACGGGCTGATGGTGACGGCCGCGCTGCCCACGCTCGCGCCCGGCGGCGAGCGGCGGGTCGGCCTCGGCCCCGCCGACGGGATCCGGGTGACCCGCCGCACCCAGCTGCACGAGTCCACCGCGGGCCTGCGCGGTGGCACGCTCGTCCTCGACCACCGGATCCGGGTCGAGCTGGCCAACACGCTGGCCCGGCCGGTCACCGTCGAGGTGCAGGAGCGGGTGCCGGTCAGCTCCGAGGCCGACGTGAAGATCCAGGAGCGGGCCGACTGGACGGCGCCCGCGCGCGGCGAGGACGGCGCGTCCGGCGGCGGCCCGGACGCGGAGGCGCTCGCGCCCGGCACCCGGCTGTGGCGCGTGGAGCTGCCCGCCGGTGCCACCACCGCCCTCGACGGCGGCTACGAGATCCGCATCCCGGCCGGCAAGACCCTCGCCGGCGGCGACCGGAGGAGCTGACAGACATGACCACGAGCACCGACACCCCCGTCCCGGCGGCCGCGGACGCGCCGCCCCTCGCGCTCCCCGTCACCGCCGTCACCTGCCTGGAGGACCGCGCCCATGTCGAGCGCACCGCCCGGCTGTTCCTGGAGCCCGGGGTGCGGCGGCTGCGGCTCGGGCCGGTCAGCGCGCTGGCCGTCGACCGCACCCTGCACGCCGAGCTGACGCCCGAGCGGGCCGGGGGCGGCGACGGCGGTCATCCGGGCGGGGAGCCCGGGGCGCCGGACGTCCTGGACGTACGGATCGTCCGGGAGTGGGTCCCGCGCGGACCGCTCCCCTCCGACGACGACTCGCCGCTGCGCCGCCGCGTCCACGCGCTCACCGCCGAGCGCACGGAGCTCGGACGGCGGCGGGACCGGCTGGCGACCCGGCTGGACCTGCTGGGCGGGCTCGCCGCCGACCTGCTGCGCGAGATCGGCGAGGGCACGGGGTACGGGACGGCCGACCCCGACCGCTGGACCCGCGAACTGGACCGGATCGACGCCGAACGCGAGACGCACGCCGAGCGGTTGCGCGCCGTCGAGGCCGAGCTGACCCGGGTCGGCGAGGAGCTGGGCGCGGCCACGGAGGCGCTGTACGCGGCGGAGGAGGAGCCGGCCGAGCTGGTCGGTCACATCGAGCTGACGGTACGGGCGCCGGTGGCGGGCCCGGCCCTGCTGCGGGTCACGCATCTGACGCCGTGCGCGCTGTGGCGCCCGGCCTACCGGGCGGTGCTCGACGGGGAGTCGCTGACCCTGGAGAGCGACGCGGTGGTGTGGCAGCGCACCGGCGAGGACTGGGACGGCGTCCGGCTGACCCTGTCCACGGCGCGGACGGCGCAGGCGACGGAGCCGCCGAAGCTGGTCGAGGACCGGCTGACGCTGGTCGAGCGGTCGGCGGCCGAGCGGGCGACGATCGACCTGGAGACGCGGGAGGAGACGATCGCGGCGCTCGGACCGCTGCCGGTCGTCGGGCTCCCCGGCGTGGACGACGGCGGCGAGACGCGGGTGCTGTCGGCGCCCGCGCCGGTGAGCGTCCCGTCCGACGGGCGTGCCCACCGCGTCCCGCTGAGCTCGTTCACGACCGGGGCGGTGATCGAGCACGCCTGCTCCCCGGAGCTGTCGCCGCTGGTCACGCAGCTGGTGCGGTTCGACAACGGTGCCGGGCACGCGCTGCTGACCGGGCCGGTCGACCTGGTGCGGGCGAGCGGCTTCAGCGGGCGCGGCGCGCTGGACTTCACGGCGCCCGGCGCGCCGGCGGAGCTGGCCTTCGGCAGTCAGGACGACTACCGGGTGGTGCGGCGGGTCGAGGAGTCCCGGGACACCACCGCGCTGTCCCAGCGGACCGTGGTCTCCCGCACGGTGCGGGTGCACCTGTCCCGGCTGTCGGCCCCCGGGGAGGAGGGCGAGCGGATGGTCACGGTGCGCGAGCGCATCCCGGTCTCGGAGGTGTCGGCGGTGCAGGTGCGGCTCCGCAAAGAGGCATGTGCGCCGGTGCCGGACGAGGTCGACGCGGACGGCATCGTCCGCTGGGACGTGCCGCTCCCGCCCGGCGGCCGGCGCACGCTGACCCTCGCGTACGAGATCACCGCGAAGTCGCACACCAGCGGCCTGTGACGCCCCCTTGGCCCGCCGCGTCAGGCGCGGCGGGCCAGGTGGTCGCGCACCCAGGCGGGGCCGGGGTTGACGTGCGGGCTGCCGTCGACGAAGACCGTGGGCACGGTCTCGTCGCCGCCGTTGACCGCCCGGAGCTCCGCCGCGGCGTCGGCGTCGCGCCAGATGTCGACCCAGTGCACCCGCCGGGCGTCCCGCCCGAGGCCGAGCCGGAGCCGGATGCAGTAGCGGCAGCCCGGCCGCCAGTAGACGACCGGGCGGCCGTCCTGTGCGCTGCGCCGCCGTGCCTCCTCGGCCCGCAGCGGGCGGGGGAAGACCAGCGGCGAGTGCGCCGCTGCGATCAGCAGGAAGACCGTGAGGAGGACCCCGGCCCGGACGGGCTCGCCCTCCAGGAACGTGGGCGTGGCCACGAGCAGGCCGCAGAGCAGGAACAGGGTCGGCAGGGTCCAGGCACGTGTCATGATCACGGAGGCTACCCGTCGCCGGGCGGCGGGGTCACCGGCCCTGGAGTGCCTTGACGTTGTCGCCGAAGGTCCAGTTCCTCGAACCGTCCCAGTTGGCGGACCAGGTCATCAGGCCCTTGAGCCGGCCGGTGTAGTGGTTCCAGGCCTGGGTGACCAGGGACGGCGACATGTAGCCGCCGCCGGCGCCGGGCTGGGCGGGCAGGCCGGGGACCTGCTTGTCGTACGGGACGCGGACCGTGGTGCCCTGGATGACGAGGCCGCGGTCGAGGCAGTCGGTCTGGGCGACGAAGCCGGCGACGGTGCCGGCCGAGTAGGAGTCGCCGGAGCAGCCGTACATGCTGCCGTTGTAGTACTGCATGTTGAGCCACCACAGGCGCCCGTTGTCCGCGTACTTCTTCACGATCGGCAGGTAGGCGCCCCAGATCGAGCCGTAGACGATGCTGCCGCCGGTGACGTAGGCCGTCTCGGGGGCCATGGTGAGGCCGAAGCCGGCGGGCATCCGGGCGAGGACGCCGTCGATGATGTGGATGAGGTTCGCCTGGGAGGCGGAGAGCGTGCCGATGCTGCCGCTGCCGACGAGGCCGGTCTCGATGTCGATGTCGATGCCGTCGAAGTTGTAGGTCTTGAGGATCGGCACGATGGTCTCGATGAACCGGTCGGCGACGGCGCGCGAGCTGAGGTCGATGCCGGCGGCGGCGCCGCCGATCGAGAGCAGGACGGTGGCGCCGGCGGCCTTGGCGCGGCACATCTCGGCGGGGGTGGGCACCTTTACGGTGCTGTCCATGCCGTCCTCCCACAGCACGGTGCCGTCGGAACGGATCACCGGGAAGGCGGCGTTGAGGACGTTGTAGCCGTGCGCGGCGAACCGCGGGTCGTCGATGGGCGCCCACCCGAAGGGCGGGTGCACGCCGTTGGCTGCCCCGTCCCAGTTCTCCCAGTAGCCCTGGAGCACCTTGCCGGCGGGCCTGGGCTTCAGCGCGCAGGTCTCGGCGGCGGTGGTCCTGGGTGCGGAGGGGGCGCTCTCGGCGGCGGCGGGGGCGGCGAGCGCGGTGACGGCGGCGAGCAGGGTGGCGAGCCCCGCTCCGACGGCGTGGACGATCCGGTGGCCTGGCATGCGTGCTCCCTGGGATGTGGGGGGGGAAGGGCCCGTGCATGAGGTGCGGTCGGTCCCCACGACGGTAGATTGGTCCAGACCAACCGTCAACACCTCTGTTTTGAGGCCCAGTTGGCATACGAGGCGCCCGTCACTCCGCCCCGGCGGTCCGGTCGAGCTCGCGCCCGATCTCCTCCCTCAGCCGGTCATGACGGGGCCCGAGCCGGTAGCGCTCATCGGTCCAGCGCTCGCGCGGATAGCCCCACACGGGTCTCCGCGCGAGCTCGGCGGGTTCCCAGGCGTACCGCGGCCACACGTGCGCGTGGAGGAAGGGGTCGCGGTTGCCGAGGATCTCCAGGTTGACCCGGCGGAAGGCGGGGTCGAGGCGCCGGCAGGCCCGCTCGACGGCCTCGGCCCGCCGGTCGAGGTCCGACAGGAAGGCCAGCCGTCTCGGCCTGGGGAGCGCGGAGAGCCGCCGCACGTCCGGTTCGTCGGCGAGCAGGACCGCGTAGCCGGGGAGGAACTGGACGTCGCCGATCACGGCGAAGCCCGCGTCCAGGCGTCGCAGGACCGTCGGGTTCTCGCCGCGCAGAGCCGCTCCGATGCGGTCCGCGCGCCAGTCGGAAGGAGGCATGCCGCGACGCTACCGGGCGGCACGGGAGCGGGCCGAGGGTGCGATGGGCCTCCGCGGGACTACCGTGGAACGAGGGGCCGGAGAGGACGGTGGGCGTGGTCGGAGTCGGGCGGGCGCGGGATCGTCCGCATCCGCTGTTCGCGCGGGTCTACGCCCGGGTCGCCGGGCCCGCGCTGGACCGGGCGGGGGCCGTGGAGCACCGGCGGAGACTGCTCGCCGGGCTCGTCGGCGAGGTCGTGGAGATCGGCGCCGGCAACGGGCTGAACTTCCCCCACTACCCGCCCGGAGTGCGGCGGGTCCTCGCCGTCGAGCCGGAGCCGAGGCTGCGGGCGCTCGCGGTGGAGGCCGCGCGGACGGCGCCGGTGCCCGTGGAGGTGACGGCCGGGGTGGCCGAGGACCTGGCGGGGATGGCGGACGCCTCGTACGACGCGGCCGTGGCCTGTCTGACGCTGTGCTCGGTGGCCGATCCGCGGGCCGCGCTCGCCGAGCTCCACCGCGTCCTGCGGCCGGACGGCCGGCTGCGCTTCTTCGAGCACGTCCGCGCCGCGACCCCCGGGATGCGGCGGGTGCAGCGCGCGCTCGACGCGACCGTCTGGCCGCGACTCGCGGGCGGCTGCCACACCGGCCGCGACACACGGGCGGCCATCGAGGCGGCGGGGTTCGAGGTCACCTCGATCGAGGCCTTCGCGTTTCCCGAGTCGCGGCTCCCCTCCCCCGCCGCCCCGCACATCCTGGGCAGCGCCCGGCGCCTCCGCACCGCCTGACCCGCTCAGCCGCCGCGCCGGACGGGCAGGGCGCGCTGCAACACGTCCCGGGCGAGCGCGAAGTGCGACTCCTCCGGATGCGTGGTCAACCGGATCCGGGTCCAGGCCTCGTCCACGTCGATGCCGGTCTTCCGCGAAAGTCGTCTCGCCTGCCAGGTGGTGATGGGTGACCAGAGCCAACGGCGCCGTCCGAGCTGCTTCATGCCCCTTCCAACGATCACACCACCCTCACCGAAACTATATGAATCGGCCTAAATCGGACCTCGGCCTTCCTGTCGGAGACCGATCAGTTTCGGAGAAGCCCCCGCAGCCGGTCCGTTCCTAGGATGGGAACCAGCCAAGCCACGGACCGCCGCCACAGAGGGAGAAGAGCATCATGACGGACGCGAAGCAGACGTCGCGCAAGGCCCCGGCGAAGACCGGCACCGCCGGCCGGCGCACCGCGCGCACGGACGCCGCCGCCGACGGCTTCACCGAGGAGGAGCGCAGCGCGATGAAGGAGCGCGCGAAGGAACTCCGGGCCGCCTCGCGCGGCGGCTCCCGCGCGAGCAAGGCGGAGAAGGCGGCGGAGGCGGAGGCCGAGGTCCTCGCGAAGATCGCCGAGCTGCCGGACGCGGACCGCGCCCTCGCCGAGCGGATCCACGCCCTCGTCAGGACCGCGGCGCCCGCGCTCGCCCCGCGCCTGTGGTACGGGATGCCCGCCTACGCCAAGGACGGCAAGGTGCTGTGCTTCTTCCAGCCTGCCTCCAAGTTCAAGGCCCGTTACGCGACGCTCGGCTTCAACGACGTGGCGACGCTGGACGAGGGCACGATGTGGCCGACCGCGTTCGCCCTGACCGGGCTCGACCCGGCGGTCGAGGAGCGCATCACCGCCCTCCTCGAGACCGCCGCTCAGTAACCGGGCCCCGCCGCCAGGAGGGCGGTGTGGAGACCGGTCGCGTCGACGCCCCGCGGCAGGTCGCTGACCTGCCCGTCGCCGACCTCCACCACCCGCCACGCGCCGTCCCCGGACCGGCGCGCCAGGTCGGTGGTGACGAAGCGGCAGCCGAGCGCGCGGACCAGCGGGCCCACGGCGGTGAGGTCGGGCTCCGGCCGGACCCCGGGCGTGTCGGGGTGCGGGCCGACCAGGACCGGCGCGCCGTCCAGCCACCAGACCCGCGCCTCCTCCGCGCGTCCCTCCGCGTCCCGTACGAACCGCTCGAAGCGCCGCAGCACCACGCCGCCGGCCAGGAACTCGCCCTGCAGCTCGACGAACCGTCCGACCACCCGCCGCAGCCCGGCCGGGTCCGCGAGGTCGGGGACGAGACAGGCGTCGGCCCACTCGTGCTTGCGCGACTTCACGTAGTCCTTGACGACGGCGGGGCCGGAGCCGCCGAGCCGGGCGGCGGCCCGGGCGAGCGCCGCGTCGTCGGGCATGCCGGTGCCGGGGAGCCAGGTACTCAGCGGGGTGTGCGCGGCGAAGTCCGGGTACCAGCCCGGGAGTTCATGGGCGCGGGCGTACGCGGCGGCCGGGGTGAGCAGGGTGCGCCCGCGCGCGGCGAGGGCGGCCTCCAGGGTCGCGTACGCCGTCGGGGACAGCATCCAGCCGCGGTACCAGACCGGCCCTGCGCCGGCCGGCACGCGCCGTACCGCCTCGCGGACGTCGCCGCCCGCCGCAAGGGCGTCGTGGTCGACGACGGCGGTCGCGCCCCCGAGTTCGGCGACGCACCGCGCCTCCGCCGCGAAGTGCGGGTCGGGGCGGTGCGGGCGCAGCGGGTCGGCGGGGAAGAGGACCGTCGGGGTGCCGACGGGGTCGGCGTCGGGCCCAGGCCGGCGATCGGGTCCGGTGCCGGGAGTGGGAACGGGGCCGGGCACGGGATCAGGCCACCGGGTCGGCGGCGAGCTCGACGACCTGCACCGGGCCCGCCCGGAAGGCCGAGTTGACCGCAGCGGCCTCGGTCATGTGCGGGGCCGCGTCGTGCGCGGCAAGCGCCTCGCGGGAGGCCCAGTGCTCGACGAGGACGAAGCGGTCGGCGTCGCCGAGCACCTGGTGCAGGTCGTACTGCAGGCAGCCCCGCTCCGCCCGTACGAGCGGGGCGAGGCGCTCGTACGCCGCGATCTGCTCGCCGCCGCGGCCGGGGAGCGTGGTGATGTGGACGTGCAGACGCACGGACCGGGACGGGATCTGGGACTGCTGCGAAGGCTGTGACATGCGCAGGAGCCTAGGGCGGCGGGCCCGGCGGGCAAGCGGATTTCCACTCCTCGGACCGCCCCGGGGACGGGCGTGCGGACGCCTCCGCGCGGGGACGCACCCGTTCCGGTGGTTTGGCCGAACTCCGCGTAGACCAGATAGATGCCTGAGGCATGTAGTGGGTGAGGAAAGAGATCCTGACGACCGCCGTCTGCGAGGACCCCGATGACCGACGTCGTGGCATTCCCCCAGGACCGCACCTGCCCCTACCACCCGCCCACCGCCTACGACCCGCTGCGCGAGGAACGCCCGTTGTCCCGGGTCACCCTCTGGGACGACCGGGAGGTGTGGTTCGTCTCCGGCCACCGGGCCGCCCGCGCCCTGCTGGCCGACCAGCGCCTGTCCACCGACTCGACCCGCTCCGACTTCCCGATCCCGGTGGAACGCGCCGCGGCCGTGCGCAGGCGCCGCCGTGCCGCGCTGCTCGGCTGGGACGATCCCGAGCACAACATCCAGCGGCGGATGCTGATCCCGAGCTTCACCGTGCGCCGGATCGAGGCCATGCGGCCGCGCATCCAGGCCACGGTCGACCGGCTCGTCGACGCGATGGAGGAGGCCGGGCCGCCGGCCGAGCTGGTGGGCGCGTTCGCCCTGCCCGTGCCGTCGATCGTGATCTGCGACCTGCTCGGCGTGCCGTACGAGGACCACGACTTCTTCGAGGAGCAGTCCCGGCGGCTGCTGCGCGGCCCGACGAGCGCCGACACCGAGGACGCCCTCGCGAAGCTCGAGGACTACCTCGGCGAACTCGTCGACGGCAAGGTCCGCAAGCCGGGCGAGGGGGTGCTCGACGACCTGGTGGCCCGGCAGCTCCAGGACGGGGCGCCGGACCGCGCCGAGCTGATCCAGCTCGCGACGATCCTGCTCGTCGCCGGGCACGAGACCACCGCGAACATGATCTCCCTCGGCACCTTCACCCTCCTGCGCCACCCGGAGCGCCTCGCCGAGCTGCGCGCGGACCCGGCGCTCCTGCCCGGCGCCGTCGAGGAGTTGCTGCGCTTCCTGTCGATCGCCGACGGGATGCTGCGGGTCGCCCGCGAGGACATCGAGGTCGAGGGGACGGTCATCCGCGCCGGCGAGGGGGTGGTCTTCGCGACCTCCCTCATCAACCGTGACACCGCCGCCTACGCCGACCCCGACGTCCTCGACTGGGACCGGTCCGCCCGCCACCACCTCGCCTTCGGCTACGGCATCCACCAGTGCCTCGGCCAGAACCTGGCCCGCGCCGAGCTGGAGATCGCCCTCGGCACCCTGCTCCGCCGGCTGCCGGGCCTGCGGCTCGCCGCGCCCGCCGAGGAGATCCCGTTCAAGCCGGGGGACACCATCCAGGGCATGCTCGAACTCCCCGTCACCTGGTGAAAGGAGCCACCTCCATGCACATCGGCATCGACACGGACGTCTGCATCGGCGCGGGCCAGTGCGCCCTCGTCTCCCCCGACGTCTTCACCCAGGACGACGACGGCTTCGGCACCGTCCGCCCCGACCGCGAGGCCGGGGGCGGCCCGCTGGTCCGCGAGGCCGCCCGCGCCTGCCCGGTGGGCGCGATCACGGTGACGGACACGGCACCCGCGTAGGCGGGTTGGGGCGGCTTCGGGTGCCCGAGGGGCCACTCCCCCGGGCTCCGGCCGGACGAGCCCCGTCAGGCCGCGCCGTCGCGGAGCAGGAGGATGGCGGCGCGGTGGGACGGGGTGGTCAGTTCGGTGTCCAGGGCGGCGGCGCGGGCGGGGGTGAGGACGAGGACGGGCGGGCGGGGCTCGGCGCGGGCGAGGTGACGCAGGCGCAGGTGGGTGGGCGGGTGCGTGTCGTCGACGCAGTGGCCGCGCAGTTCTGCGACGCGGCGGAGCCGCTCGTACTCGTGCCGCGGTACGGAGCGGGCCGCGACGGCGACGCGTTCCCACAGCCCGTCGGCCTGGGCCTCGCGGCGGGCCCGGGCGCCCACCCGGGTGCGGGCGCCGACGATCTCCCGGTGCAGGGCCGCTTCGATGCTCCCGGACACGAGCAGCCGTTCCAGGAGGCCGGTGGCGGCGTCGCGGCCGGCCACCCGGGCGGCGGCGCCGTCGGCGAGGTACTCGCCGCGCTGGGTGGCCCGCAGCGTCGCGCCGTCCAGGAGTGCGGTCAGTCCGTGCACGGCCCAGCGCGGCAGCGCGGTGAGCACGTTGATCAACAGGTCCGACAGGGTACCGCCGTCCTCGCTGCGTGCGAGGACGTAGCGCCAGGTGTCGAGCGAGCACAGGGCGCTGTGGACGAGGAGGCCGTGCCGGGTGTCGCCGTGGGCGTAGTGTCCGAGCTCGTGGCCGAGCAGGGCGATGCGTTCCCGCGGCTCCAGGGTGCTCCACAGCGGCAGGCCGAGCGTGAGCAGGCGGCGCCGGCGGATGCCGTACGTGCTGACGGAGGCGTTCACGCTCGTGTCGAGCAGGACGAGGTCGACGCCCCGGGTGCCCACGCTCGCGGCGATCTCGTCGACGAGTGCGAAGAGCTCGGGCGCGTCGGCGCGTTCCAGGTGGGGCAGTTCGCCCGGGTCCTTCGGCAGGCGGCCGAATCGGGGGCGGAGCGGGACGGCGAGGGCGAGGAGGAACGCGCCGAGCACCGCCTGGAGGCCCTCGCCCCAGCCGGCCACGAGCAGCCACAGCCCCGCGGCGGCCAGTGCCGCGGTGAGGCCGTGCACGGCCAGCGCGAGGAGGGTGCCGAGCCGTGCGGCTCCGCCGGTGCGGCGCGTGACCGGCGCGCCCGGCCCGTCCGCGCCCGGGTCGGCGAGGTCCGCGAACAGCTGCTCGCCGTACCGGTGCGCGAGGCCGCGGCGCAGCCGCTCGACCCGATCGGGCTCGGGCTCCTCCTGGGCCGCGCCCTCGGGGTCCACGTTCCAGCCGCAGGCGGCGCACCAGGTGACGAAGCGCGGGTCGACGGGGACCCGTTCGCCGCAGTCCGGGCAGTCCCGCCCGTCCGCGTACGCGTCGGTGTCCGTGCCCGTCTCCGTATCCGTACCCGCCTCCGCATGCGTATCCGTCTTCGTGCCGGTGCGCGACGGTCTCTCCGACGTGTCCCTGCTCATCCCCACCCCTTGTGATCATGCGTGCGAGGGGGGACCCTACCCCGGCCGGGCGCGGCCGGTGGCACGCCGAAGCCCCCGGGAACGGATCCCGGGGGCTGGACGGAGCGACCTGGAAGGCAAACGACCTAGAAGGTCAGGTTCCAGGCGTCGATGCGGCCCGTGTCCTGGCTCGCGATGTCCTGGACGCGCAGCTTCCAGGTGCCGTTCGCGGCCTCCGCGGAGGCGTCGACCGTGTACGTCTTGGCCACGTTGTCCGTGCTGTCGCTGTTGGAGAAGTCCTCCAGCGGGTAGACGGTGCCGTCCGGGGCGACGAGGGAGAGCACCAGGTCGCCGCGGTAGGTGTGCTTGATGTCGACGCCGACCTTGAGAGTCGCGGGGGCGTTGCCGGTGAGGCCGGAGACGGTGATGGGGCTCTCGACGGTGGCGTTGTCCGCGATGGTGACGTCGGTGAGGTTCTCGAAGTACGAGCCGGTGGGCGGCGGGGTCGTGCCGCTGACCGCCTTCAGCGCGTCGACCTGGCCCTCGCCGAAGAAGCCGTTCTTGGTGGCGGTGCCGGTGCAGCGGGTGTCGGACGGGCAGGCCCTGTCGGTGGCCTGGGTCGCGAGGGCGGTGCGGATGTCGGCCGGGGTGAAGCCCGGGTTGGCGCTCGCGATGAGCGCGGCGACTCCGGCGACGTGCGGGGAGGCCATCGACGTACCGCTCTTGGAGCCGTACTTGCCGCCGGGCAGCGTCGAGTACACGCCGGTGGTGCCGTCGCCGCCGGGGGCGGCGATGTCGATGATCCCGTTGCCGAAGTTGGAGTAGGAGGCCTTGGCGCCGCCGCTGGCCTGGGCGGAGACGGTGACGACGCCCGGCAGCTCGGTCGGGATGTCGATGCAGGCGTTGGTGATCGTGCGGGTGACCGGCGTGGAGTCGTTGGGGCTCTCGCTGTCGGTCGTCTTGTTGGCCAGGTCGTAGTTGGAGTTGCCGGCGGCGGCGACCTGGAGGGAGCCCTTCGACTCGGCGTAGGCCTGGGCGCGGCGGACGCCCTCGATGATGGCGGCCTGGTCGGCGTTGTCCGGGCAGTTGAACTGCCACGGGTCGGTGTAATAGCTGTTGTTGGTGACCTTGAAGCCGTGGTCACCGGCCCACATGAAGCCGCAGATGGTGTTCTCGGCGAAGAAGAGGGTGCTGGTGGGCTCGGCGATGCGGACGGAGGCGATCTTCACTCCGGGGGCGACGCCGATGACGCCCTTGCCGTTCTTCGCGGCGGCGATGGTGCCGGCGACGTGGGTGCCGTGGGTGTCGACGTCCCGCCAGGCGCCGGCGCGGGTGTCCGCCTTGCCGTAGGCACAGGAGACGGAGTCCGCGGCGTCGAAGTTGGGCGCGATGTCCTGGTGCTGGTCGTCGACGCCGGTGTCGAGGACGCCGACCTTGACGGCGGCGGAACCGGTGGTGACGGCCCAGGCCTGGTCGGCCTTGATCTGCGTCATGTCCCAGCGGTTCGACTCGGTGAGGGTGGTCGTCGACTGGGCGGGGTTGGCGGGCAGCGCCGGGTTGTAGGCGTCGGCGGGCACGTCGGAGGTGCGGGTCGCGCCGACCTGCTGCACGCCGGCGACGCCGCGCAGGGTGGCGGCGAAGGAGGCGGAGGTCGAGTGGGCGACGACGACGCCGATGGCGTCGTAGGCGGCGAAGACGGTGCCGCCGTTGGCGGTGACGGCCGAGCGTACGGCGGTGGTGTCACCGGGCGTCGTGATGACGAGGTACGCGCGGGTGCCGGCGGCCCAGGCGGCGGTCGTCGCCGTCCCGGTGGTGGTCGCCCGGGCGGCGGGCGCCTGGCTGCCGGTGGCCGTGGCCGGCCGGTCCTTCGGGACCAGGGGCTGGACGTCTGCCTGCGCGGGGGCGGCGATCGCGACGGTGGCGCCGACGGCGGCGGCGACCGCGACGGGGAGTCTCAGCCGGCTCGATATGTGGGAAAACAATGCGTCCTCCGATGGCCCGGTGGCGCGGGTGGCGCCGGGCCGGGCCCTGTGTGGTGTGGGGTGGACGCAAGATCCCAGGCGAGCGGTAGCGGAGGGAAGGATTCTGCCCGCACTGTCCCTTTCCGTTACCCATTGTTGATCTGACGGGACGCCAGGCCAGGGACATACGGGGGCCGTTGGGGCATGACGCCCGCCATTCCGGCGCCGGCGCCGGAATTCCTTTCGTGGCCGCCCCGGTCCTGGCGCAGAATGACCGCCATGCGCCTCCCCACGCCCGTGCACGTCCTGAACGAGGGCCTCGCGTTCCTGCTGGAACTGGCCGCCCTCGCCGTCCTGGCGTGGTGGGGCTGGGCGAGCCCCGGCCCGCTCGCGCCGCGTCTCCTCCTGGCGGTCGTGCTGCCGGCGGCGGCCGCCTTCGTGTGGGGGCTCTTCGCCGCCCCGAAGGCCCGTTTCCCGGTCGCCCTCCCGATCGTCCTCGCGGTCAAGGCCCTGGTCTTCGGCGCGGCCACCCTGGCCCTCGCCGCCCTGGACCGGCCGGTGTGGGCGCTCGTCTACGGCACGGTGGCCGCGGCGAACACGGCCCTGGCGACGGCCGACCGTCGGGCGGCGATGCACCGGGCCTGAGGGCAGACGGGCCGTCCCGGGGATCCGGTCGTCCCGGAGATCCGGCCGGGACGGGGATCGGCCAGGACGGGGATCGGCCGGGTCAGTCGATCCAGAGCACCAGCGCGTCCCCGTCGGCCGCCGCCCCGCGGACGTACTCCACGAGGGAGCCGAAGTCGTCCCGCGCCCAGTCCAGCGCGGCCGGTTCGTCCCAGATGAGCGGGTAGACCTCCGCCGCGGTGAGCTCGGCGGGGTCCACGCCGTGGACGAGCCGGTCGTAGCTCGTCCGCCCCAGCGCGTCGGCGGCGAGCCGCACCCGCTCGGGGGTCAGGTACCGGGGCTTCCCATAGCCCCAGTCCTCCTCGGTGAGCGTCTCCTCGCCGAAGACGAGGTCGACGGGGAACTCCACGCGCCGCAGCAGGAACGCGAGCAGGTTCCACGTCTGGCCGGTGCTGAACCACCGGCCCTCGCCCCCGTCGACCTCGTCCTGCGCGTCCTGCGCCTCCTCGGCGAGCTCGAGGGCCCACTCGGCGTCCGCGAGGGCCCGCTTCAGCTCGGCGGGGGTCAGGCGCAGGTACTCACCGTTCATGCTCATGGCCAGGCAGCGTACGAGACGGGTCTGACACCGGCCCGTCGGGGGGACGGAGGGCCGACGGTCGCGCACGTCGCCCCGGAGCGCCCTGGCGGGGCCGCCGGCCGGGCTCGTGACCGGTGCTCGCCCCGCCCGCCCGCTGCCGTCGGCGGTCAGGCGCGCCGCGTCCCCGCCCAGCAGGCGAGCGCGACGAGGGCCAGGGTGGCGCTGGTCCAGAGCGGGGTCGTGGTGGCGGCGGCCAGGAGCGGACCCGCGAAGGCGCCGGTGTTGAGGGCGACCGTGGCGAACGCGCCGGAGAGGGAGGGGGCGTCGGGGGCGAGGTGGAGGGTGCGGGAGACCAGGGTGGTGCCGAGGGCGAAGGACAGCGCGCCCTGCGCGGCGGCCAGCAGGAACAGCGGGACGGGGTGTGCGCCGAGGGCGGCGATCAGCGCCCAGCCGACGGGCAGGACGGCGAGGGCGAGCGGCAGGCGGAGGGTCGTGCGGCCGGCGGCGGTGACGCCGAGGAACGCGCCCGTGCCGAACGCGGCGAGCAGTCCGGGCACCGCGACCGGCGGCAGGCCGGCGGTGTCGGTCGCGATGACGGCGAGGAAGGCGAAGCCGGCGAAGGTCGCGCCGTTGACGAGCGCGGCGACCGTGAGGGTGGCGCGCAGCGGGCCGGAGCGCAGCGCCGTGAGCTCGCGCCGCAGGGAGACGTCCGCGGGCCCGGCGGGGACCCGATCGCGGCCCGGGGCGGGGCGGCGCAGCAGCATCAGGAGGGCGGGCAGGCAGAGCAGGGCGACCGCCCAGAACGCCGCGCGCCAGCCGTACGCCGCGCCGAGCACCGCGCCCGCCGGGACGCCGACGACGCATGCCAGGGTGACGCCGGACAGCAGCAGCGCGGTGGCGCGCGGGCGCCGCGCCTCGGGGACGAGCGAGACGGCGTGGGGCAGGGCGAGGGCGAGGAAGCCGGCGTTCATGACAGCGGCGACGGCGCGGGTGCCGAAGAGGACGGCGAAGTCCGTGGTCAGCGCGCCGAGCACGTGGACGAGGACGAACGCGGCGAGGAAGCCGGCGAGGGCGGGGCGGCGCGGCAGCCGGGCGCCGACGGCGGCCATCAAGGGCGCGCCGACGATCATTCCCGCGGCGTAGGCGGCGGTGAGCGCGGCGGCGGCCGCCGGGGCGACGCCGAGGTCGCGGGCGAGGTCGGGCACGAGCCCGGACAGCATGAACTCGGAGGTGCCCTGGGCGAACACGGCGAGCGCCAGGACATGGAGGAAGAGAGGCACGGAAGACGGCTCCGGTGACACGAGGCGGACGAGGGGCGCTCGGTCCGGTCACTCGGGGCGCGGGCGCGCGCGTCCGGGCAGGCGCGGCCGGGCCGGGACCGCGGGGGTCCGGCTCAGCCGTCGGTGCGCCGCCGGGGTCGAATGACCGGCGGCCCGGTTCTGTCCGACTCGGGGCTCGTCACCCGGCTGACGGTAGCGGGCCCGCCTCTCCCCCTCAAACGCTTTTCCCTGCCCTCGGCGGCTCGGAGTCTCTCCTTCGGCCCCGTGCCGCGCGTCCCCCGCCTCCCCGCCTCTCCCCCCTGCTCGTCACACGGGGTCGGCGAGTTCCGCCAGGGCCTTCGTCACCGCCGTCACGGACGCCTCCGAGGCGGGCAGCAGCGGAAGACGGACGTCGGGTGTGGGGATGCGGCCCTGGGCGTGGAGGACGCCCTTGACGACGGTGGGGTTGGGTTCGGCGAAGAGGAGCGCGGAGAGGTGGGCGAGGCGGTGGCCGAGGGAACGCGCACGGGCGGCGTCGCCGGTGCGCCAGGCCTCGGCGAGGGCGGCGAAGCGTTCGGTGGCCAGGTGGGCGGAGGCGAGGATGCCGCCCACCGCGCCGAGGGCGAGCAGCGGGGAGACGAAGACGTCGTCGCCGGCGAGGACGGCGAAGTCCTCCGGGAGGTCGCCGAGGAGGGCCACGGTGTCCTGGTCGACGCCACCCACGGCGTGCTTGACGCCGATCACGCCGGGGAGCGAGCCGAGCGCCCGCAGGGTGGCGGCGTCGAGGGTACGGCCGGTGCGGTACGGGATGTGATAGACGATCAGCGGTACGGGGCTGTCCGCGGCGAGCCGGCGGAAGTGCGCGAGCACGCCGTCCGGCGAGGGGCGCACGAAGGCGGGCACCGTCACCAGGGCGGCCGCCACCTCCGGCCGGGCGCCCAGTTCGGCCAGCTCCCGGCCGGCCGCCGCGGTGGCGCCGCCGCCCGCGCCGACGACGAGCGGGACGCCGCGCTCGCGGCAGACCCGGGCGCAGGTGTCGACGACCGCGGCGCGCTCGTGGGGTTCGAGGGCGCCGACCTCGCCGGTGGTGCCGAGCGCGACGATCCCGGTGGCCCCGCCGTCGAGGACGGAGTGCCCGAGGGCGTCCAGCGCGTCGAGGTCCGGGCGCCCGTCGGCGCCGAAGGGGGTGACGAGGGGGACGAGGATGCCGTGGGGAGTGAAGTCCAGTTCCATGCCGTCGAGGGTGGCGGCCGGCAACCCCTCAGGTCCAGTTCGCTTTTCCGATGCCGACCATAAGCGGAACTGATGCTCGACCGGCGCGCACCGGCGCACGGCAGCACGGGCTACGCCTCGGTCCGGGGGCGCGCGCCTGGACACCCCGGTCCGGCGGAACGGCTCGGGCGGGCCGGGCCCGGCCCGTACCGTAGTCCGCGGAATCCGCCGGTCCGGCAGGTCCGGCACGGCAGCCGGAAGCGGCGGAACGGGCGAAGGGGAGCACGCGGCATGACGGAACGGGGCGGGGACGCGGAAGCGTTCGACACGGGCGTCGAGGCGTGGCGGGAGTGGCAGGAGGAACCGTGGGGACGGTTGCGGTACGCCGTGGCCGAGGCGAACCTCCTGCGCCATCTGCCGCCGGCGGACGAGACCACGGCGGAGACGACCGCGGAGACAGTGGCGAACACGGCGGCGGAGACGACGGCTGAGGCTGCGGCGAACAGCCGGGCACTGCGGGTGCTCGACCTCGGTGGCGGGGACGGCGGGGACGCGCTGCGGCTGGCCGCGCACGGCCATCACGTCACCGTGGTCGACTATGCGCCCGCCATGCTGGCGACCGCCGCGCGCCGCGCCGTACGGGCCGGGCTCGGCGACCGGATCGCGTGCGTGACGGCCGATGTCACCGCGCTGCCCTCCGCGTTGGCGGACGGCGGCTTCGACCTCGTGCTGCTGCACGGCGTGCTGCCGTACGCCCGCGACACCACCGGCACCCTGGGCGCGGCGCTCGGGGCGGCCCGGGAGGGCGGGCTCGTGTCGGTGATCGCCATGAACCGGCACTCCGAGCCGCTGCGCGCGGCGGTGCGCACGATGGACCCGGACGGCGTCCTCGCGGCGCTCGACGCGCCGACCGTGCACACCGACCTCTTCGACGCGGAGCTGCGGCTGCACACCGAGCAGGAGCTGGCCGGGGCGCTGCGCGAGCTGGGCTGCGACGAGGTGCACCCCTACGGGATCCGGGTGTTCTGCGACTACATCCCGGACGACGCCGTGAAGTTCGACCCGGCCTACTACGCCCGCCTCGAACGCCTGGAGATCGCGACCGCCGGCCGCGCCCCGTACCGGCACACCGCCCGGCTGCTGCACCTCCTCGCCGTGAAGGGGCGGGGTCCGGGACGGGGGCGGGGATAGCCCCTCGGGGCCGATCGGCGCCGGGGCGCGGGTCAGAGCAGGTCGGGCTCGGCGAACAGGGCCTCGATCCAGTAGGCGCTCGCCTCGTGGCAGTCGTCGGCCGGGGTCCCGGGGAAGAGCCGGAACCAGGACACGGCGCGCGAGAGCGCGGCGAGCCGGACGGCGAGGGTCGCGGCGCGGCGCAGCTCCGGCAGCGGGGTCCCGAGCTCGGCCCAGGGTTCCAGGTAGGCGTCGCGGACGGCGGTGACGGACTCCGGCCCGTACCGCTCGCGCACGTCCCGGGCCGGCACGAGGAGGCTGGCGAAGGGGTGGGCCACGGCGGCGTCGCCCCAGTCGAAGAAGGTGAAGCGGCCGGCTGCGGGTGCGAGGACCTGCCCGTCGTGCAGGTCGCAGTGGTCGAGCGAGTCGGGGACGCCGGAGGCGTCGAGCTCGGCGCACCAGTCGAGCAGCCGCGGCCGTCCGGCGCGCAGGGTCCGGCGGGTGTCGGCGGCGAGGGTGGGGTTGGTCTCGACGAGGTGGTCGAAGATCTCCGGCAGCTCTGCGGTACGGGCGCCGGGGACTCCGAGCGCGGCCAGCCGGTCGGCGTACGGGGTGAGGGCGCGCTGCATCCGCGCGTACTGCCCGACCGCCGTGAGCCAGTCGGCCCGGCCGGCCTCGCCGCGGTCGAGCGCGCCGCGCAGCAACGGGCCGCCGTCGGGCCACAGCGCCCAGCCTCGTGCGGCGTCGACCGCGAGCGGGGTCATCACGTGCTCGGGCACCCAGGTGGCGAGGGCGTCGCCGAGGGCGGCCTCGAATCCGGCGGCCGGGGCGCTGGCCTTGAACCAGACGGCGTCGCGCTCGCCCGGGCCGGTGCGGAAGCGGACCAGGACGGACCAGGGGCGGACGCGGGCCTCGCGGGGGCCGGTCTCGGTCAGTCCGTGCCGGGCGAGGTGGGTTCGCACCCAGCCGAGGGCCTCCGTGCGCCAGTCGGTGCGCTCCCAGGGCGTGACCGCGTCAAGGAAGCGGCCCCGGTCGACGGTGGTCGACTGCTCGGCCACAGCCCCGGCCCTGGTCCCGGTCCCGGCGCCGTCTTCGGCGGCGGTTGCCGGTCCGTCCGCCGTCGGTGTCTGCGGCTGCGTCTCCGTGTCACTGCGCATCCGGCGATTGCACCACCGGGGCCCGGCCGGGCGCACCCGGTTTTGGCGTGACCGGCCGCATGCCGGCCCCCGGAACGCCGGGAGCCGCCGTCGGGCCGGGCGTCAGTCGCGCTCGGTGGCGCGGGCGGCCTTCTCGGCCTTCTCGGCGCGCATCTCCTTGATGCGGGCATTGTCCTTGCGGACCTCGGCCTGGGTGGCGCGCTCCTTCTGCAACCACTCCGGGTTCTCGGCCTTCAGGGCCTCGATCTGCTCGGTGGTGAGGGCCTCGGTCACGCCGCCGCGGGCCAGGCCGGAGATGGAGACGCCGAGCTTGGCCGCCACGACGGGGCGGGGGTGCGGGCCGTCGCGGCGCAGGTCGCGCAGCCACTGCGGCGGGTCGGTCTGGAGGGCGTTCAGCTCGGCGCGGGTGACGATGCCCTCGCGGAAGTCGGCGGGGGTGGCGTCGAGGTAGACGCCCAGCTTCTTCGCCGCGGTGGCGGGCTTCATGGTCTGGGCGTTCTGCTGCTGCGTCATGCCGACAAGAATATCGGGCAGGTGCGCGCCCGCCGACCACGGCCGGTAATCTGGCCTGGTGACAGGCTCGGACGCATCCCTCACCCCCGTTCCCGCCCCGGCCCAGGACCACCCGGCCGGGGAGCACCCCGCCGAGGGGCCGGTCCCGGAGCACGCCCCGGAGTCGGGCACGGACCGGCCGGAGGCCGCCGGCCCCGTGTTCCGGCTCGGCTATGTGCCGGGGGTCACGCCCGGGAAGTGGGCGCGGGTCTGGACCCAGCGGCACCCCGAGGTGCGCCTCGAACTGGACCAGGTGACCGCCGCCGAGGCGGAGGGGGTGCTGCGGGAGCGCGGCGCGGACGCCGCCCTGCTGCGCCTCCCGGTGGACCGCACGGTCTTCAGCGCGATCCCGCTCTACACGGAGACGACCGTCGTCGTCTGCCCCAAGGACCATCTGGTGTCGGCGGCGGACGAGGTCACCGTCGAGGACATCGCCGAGGAGGTCGTGCTGCACCCGCTGGACGACACCCTCGACTGGGAGCGGCCGCCCGGCGAGCCGGCCTTCGAGCGTCCGGCGACGACCGCGGACGCGATCGAGCTGGTGGCGGCGGGCATCGGACTGCTGATCGTCCCGCAGTCGCTGGCCCGGCTGCACCACCGCAAGGACCTCACGTACCGGACGATCACCGGCACCCCGCAGTCGCAGGTGGCGCTGGCCTGGCCGGAGGAGGCCACCACCGACCTGGTGGAGGACTTCATCGGGATCGTGCGCGGGCGGACCGTGAACAGTTCGCGCGGCCGCCGTCCCGACGACAAGGCGAGCAAGTCGGGTAAGCCCGATGGAGCCGATAGGGCCGACAAGTCCGGCGGGTCCGCCAAGGCGAAGGCCCGGGGCGCGTCCGCGGCCGGGAAGCCCAAGGGCCAGGGCAAGGGGCAGGGGCAGAAGCAGCAGTCGGGCGGGGGCGGCCGCCGGAAGGCGGGCGGCGGTGCCGCGCCCAGGAGCTCGCGCTCCGGAAAGCCGCGCCGCCGTTCCTGAACCGAGATCTCGGTCCCGCGCGGCAGGGCCTGGTCGGGCGGCAGGCTCCGACGGCCGGGGCCGACCCGGCGGCCGGGCCGGCTCCTCCGGGTGGGGCCGGCTCCTCCGGGTGGGGCCGGCTCCTCCGGGTGGGGTTGCGGCCGACGCCCACGGGCAGGCACGCCGGGATGAGACCGCCGCTCTTCGCCCCGCCTTCGCCGCCGCTCTGCAACGCTTCGACCGGGACATCGAACGACTCGCCGGCCGCCCCGAGGGGCGCCCCCGACCCGGAGGACCCCACCCATGCGCGTCGCCCTGTTCGTCACCTGCGTCAACGACGCCCTGTATCCGGCGACGGGGGTGGCGACCGTCCGGCTCCTCGAACGTCTCGGCGTGACCGTCGACTTTCCGGCCGAGCAGAGCTGTTGCGGGCAGCCGCAGTTCAACACCGGGTACCGCGCGGAGGCGGCGCCGCTGGTGCGGCGCACGGTGCGGGCCTTCGAGGGTTACGAGTACGTGGTGACGCCGTCCGCTTCGTGCGCCGCGATGGTCCGCGGCCACTACCGGCACTTCGGCCCCGAGGCGGCCGAACTCGGGCCGCGCACCTACGAACTGACGGAGTTCCTGGTCGACGTCCTCGGGGTGACCGACGTCGGCGCCCACTGTCCGCACCGGGTCGCCTACCACCCGTCCTGCCACGGCCTGCGGATGCTCGGGCTCGGCGACCGGCCGCTGCGGCTGCTGCGCGCGGTGCGGGGCCTGGAGCTCGTCGAGCTGCCGGGCGCCGAGGAGTGCTGCGGCTTCGGCGGCACGTTCGCCGTGAAGAACCCGGCCGTGTCGGCGGCGATGGCCGCCGACAAGGTGCGCAACGCGCTCGACAGCGGCGCCGAGGTGCTGTGCGGGGCGGACAACTCCTGTCTGATGCACCTGGGTGGCACGATGAGCCGGATGCGGGTGCTGCCGGAGCTGCGGCCGGTGCACCTGGCGGAGATCCTGGCGAGCACGGAGAAGGAGCCCCTCGTATGAAGGACGCCCCTGGCACGAAGGACGCCGCCGGCACGAAGGACGCCACTGGCGGCGGCACGTTCCTCAGCATGCCCGCCTTCCCGGCCTTCCCGGCGGCGGCCCGGGAGGCGGTGGGCGACGGGACGCTGCGCGCCAACCTGCGGCACGCCACCCGCACGATCCGCGACAAGCGGGCCCGGGCCGTCGCCGAACTGCCCGACTGGGCCGAGCTGCGCGAGGCCGGCCGGCGCATCAAGGACCACACGCTGCGCCATCTCGACCGCTACCTCGTGCGGTTGGAGGAGTCGGTGACGGCGGCCGGCGGCACCGTGCACTGGGCGGCCGACGCCGCCGAGGCCAACCGGATCGTCGCCGAGCTGGTGAAGGCGACGGGCGAGACCGAGGTCGTCAAGGTCAAGTCGATGGCCACCCAGGAGATCGGCCTCAACGAGGCCCTGGCGGCCGAGGGCATCCGCGCCTACGAGACGGACCTCGCCGAGCTGATCGTGCAGCTGGGCGACGACCGGCCCTCGCACATCCTCGTGCCGGCGATCCACCGCAACCGCGGCGAGATCCGCGACATCTTCCGCTCCGAGATGGCCGCCTGGGGCCGGCCGGCCCCGGACGACCTCACCGACACGCCCGCCGAACTGGCCGAGGCGGCGCGGCTGCACCTGCGGGAGAAGTTCCTCCGGGCCAGGGTCGGCGTCTCCGGCGCCAACTTCATGGTGGCGGAGACCGGCACCCTGGTCGTCGTCGAGTCCGAGGGCAACGGGCGGATGTGCCTCACCCTGCCCGAGACGCTGATCTCGGTCGTCGGCATCGAGAAGGTCGTGCCCACCTGGCGGGACCTGGAGGTCTTCCTGCAGACCCTCCCCCGCTCCTCGACGGCCGAGCGGATGAACCCGTACACCACGATGTGGACGGGCACGACCGACGGGGACGGACCGCGCGCCTTCCACCTGGTGCTGCTCGACGCGGGCCGCACCGACGTCCTCGCCGACGCCACCGGCCGGCAGGCCCTGCGCTGCATCCGCTGCTCGGCCTGTCTCAACGTCTGCCCGGTGTACGAGCGGGCCGGCGGGCACGCCTACGGCTCCGTCTACCCCGGGCCGATCGGCGCGATCCTCACGCCCCAGCTGCGCGGCACGGCGAGCGCGGTCGACGCCTCGCTGCCGTACGCCTCCTCGCTCTGCGGGGCCTGCTACGAGGTGTGCCCGGTCGCCATCGACATCCCCGAGGTCCTGGTGCACCTGCGCGAGCGGGTCGCCGAGGCGGGCGGCCCCGGCCACCGCCTGGAGCGGGCGGCCATGAAGGCGGCGGGCTGGGTCCTGGACCGCCCGAAACTGCTGGCCGCGGGCGAACGCCTGGCCTCCCGCACCCGCGCCCTGCACCCCAAGCGCCCGCCGGGCGCCGGGGCCTGGACCGAGAGCCGCGACCTGCCGGAGGTGCCGGCGGAGTCGTTCCGCGACTGGTGGAAGAGGAACCGCACATGAGCCGCCCCCGTCCCTCCTCCCGGGACCTCGTCCTCGGCCGGATCCGCGCCGCCGTCGCCGGCGCGCCCGGGACGCCCGAGCCGGAGCGGACCTATCTGCGGCAGCACGTGCCGGACGATCCGGCCGCCCTGGTCGACCTGCTGCACGAGAACCTCGCCGACTACCGGGCCGTGGTCCACCGCACCGACCCGGCCGGCCTCCCGGGGCTCGTCGCCCGGCTGCTCGCCGGGCACGGGGCCGCGAGCGTCGTGGTGCCGCCGGGGCTGCCGCAGGAGTGGCTGTCCGAGGTCCCGCGCGAGATCGAACTCCGCCCGGACCAGGGTGAACTGACGGCCCGACAACTGGACGCCACGGACGCCGTGGTGACCGGCTGCGCGGTGGCCGTCGCCGAGACCGGCACCCTCGTCCTGGACGCCGGCCCCGCCCAGGGACGGCGCGCGCTCACCCTCGTACCCGATGTGCACCTGTGCGTCGTACGGGTGCCGGACCAGGTGGTGGCCTCGGTGCCGCTCGCCCTGCCGCGGCTCGACCCGCGGCGCCCGCTCACCTGGATCTCCGGCCCGTCGGCGACCAGCGACATCGAGCTGGACCGGGTGGAGGGCGTGCACGGGCCGCGCCGGCTCGACGTGCTCCTGCTCGGCGCCGGCTGACCGCCCGAGAGGCCCCGTACCGGCCCCTGCGGCCCTCGCGGCCACGGGCGGCGCGGCCTCCTGCGTGCCGGACGTCGCGGCGAGGACGGCGGGCGCGGGCAAGGACCCGCTGGTCTCGGACGGCACGTGCACGCCGCAGACCCCGACGCCACCGCCTACGCCGACCCCGACGTCCACGTCGAACCCGACCCCGGCGCCCACGCCGAGCGGGACCACCGGGACCACCGGGACCACCGGGACCAGCCTCGGCGTCGGAGCCGGCTCCACCGGCTCCAGCAAGGCCGACGGCAGGAGCCATGGCAACGTCCGGGGCGGCTCCCCGATCACCTACCGGTCGCCGGTCCGCACCACCGGCGCCGTCTCGATCACGTGGGGCTCCCTACCACCGTCGCCCCGACGGAGGACGAGCGGAACGCCGGGAGGTTGCGTGCCACCCAGGCGGCGAAGGGCGCGGCCGGGCGGCCGAGGACCTGCTCGACGTCCGGGCTGACGCGCCGTTCGGCCGGGAGCGGGGTGCCGAGGATGTCGAGGGTGCCGGTGACGACCTCCTCCGGCATGAAGCCGGCGAGGTGGGCGTGTGCCTGCTCCCGGGTGAGCTCGACGAAGGCGAGGTCCTCGCCCAGCGCCTCCGCGAGGACCTCGGCCTGGCGGCGCGGAGTGATCGGCTCGGGGCCGGTCAGCTCGTAGGTGCGGCCCGCGTGCCCGTCCCCGGTGAGCGCCGCCGCGGCGACCGCGGCGATGTCCGCGGGGTCGACGACCGGCAGGGCCACGTCCCCGAAGGGGGCGACGACGGTGCGGCGGGTGCGGACGGACTCGGCCCAGGCGAAGGCGTTGGAGGCGAAGCCGCCCGGGCGCAGCACGGTGAACTCCCGCCCCGATTCCCGTACGGCCGTCTCGAACTCCCGCAGCCGGGCGTGCGAGACGGCGTCCGGGCGGGTGGCGCTCGCCTGCGAGGAGACGAGGACGATCCGCTCGACGCCGGCCGCCTTCGCGAGGTCGAGCAGGGCGGACGGGTGCTCGCCGCGGCTGTTGAGGTCGCCGCCGAGCAGCAGGAACAGGGCGCGGGAGCCGTCGAGCGCGGGGCGCAGGCTCTCGGCCGTGCCGAGGTCGGCGCGGACCCGGCGGACGCCGGGGGTCGCGGGCGCGGCGGGATCGGCCTGCCGGGACACGGCGACGACCTCCTCGCCGGTTTCCGCGAGCAGCTCGACGAGCGTGCGTCCGATGTTTCCGGTGGCACCGGTGACGGTGATCATGTGTCCCCCTGGGATCGGCCCGCGTACGGGCTGGTGGGTTGGCGCGTTGGCAGCCAGCCGGCAAGTTAGTTAGTCGACTGACTAAGACGTAGGACAGCACACCACGGAGGACGGGCGGTTGTCTATAGTCAGTCGGGTGACTGACTCAGCGAATCGACGGGCCCGGGCCTCGCAGAAGCGGCAGCGCCTCGTCGCGGCGGCGGCGCGGGTGCTCCACGCGCAGGGCGTCGAGCGCACCACGCTCGCCGACATCGCGCGCGAGGCCGAGGTGCCCGTGGGGAACGTCTACTACTACTTCAAGACCAAGGACGACCTGGTCCTGGCCGCGCTCTCCGAACACCGGGCGCACTTGGCCGGGCTGACGGCCCGTCTGGAGGAACTGTCCGATCCGCGCGAGCGACTGAAGGGCCTCGTCGGCGCGTGGGTGGAGCAGCGGGAGATGGCCGCGCTGCACGGCTGCCCGACGGGCACACTGGCGGCCGAGCTCGACAAGCGGGCCGACGGCACGCTCGACGCGGAGGCCGGGGCGGTGATCCGCGAGCTGCTCGACTGGGTCGCGGCGCAGTTCCGGGCGCTGGGCATGGCCGACCCGGAGGGTCTGGCGCTCACCCTGGTCTGCGCGTACCAGGGGATGTCGCTGCTGGCCAACGCCCTGCGCGAGCCGGAGGTGATGAGCCGTGAGGGAGCCCGGCTGACGGCGCGGCTCGACGCCCTGCGGGCGCCCGACGGCGAGCTCTGAGCGGGCTCGGCCGCCGCGGGGCGCCGCGCGGGACCCGGGTCCTCAGAGGTCGAGGGGAAGTCCGGTGTAGTTCTCGGCGAGTTCGGCGGCGGCGTGCGGGGAGGCGGCGATCCGGTCGAGCTGGGAGAGCTGGAGCCGGGTGTCGAAGGAGTCCTGGCCCGGGTCGGTGTGGAGGGTGGTGGTCATGAAGTACGAGAAGTGCTCGGCCCGCCAGACCCGGCGCAGGCAGGTGTCGGAGTAGGCGTCGAGCAGTTCGGTCGAGCCCGTCGCGTGGTGGTGGGCGAAGGCGCGCGCGAGGACGACGACGTCGGCGGCGGCGAGGTTGAGGCCCTTCGCGCCGGTGGGCGGCACGATGTGGGCGGCGTCGCCGGCGAGGAAGACCCGACCGTACCGCATGGGTTCGGTGACGGAGCTGCGCATCGGCAGCACGGCCTTCTGGGTGACGGGCCCGCGGGTGAGCCGCCAGCCGGGGGCGGCGCGCAGTGCGAGGCGGGCATCGAGCTCGTCCCACACGCGCGCGTCGGGCCAGTCGGCGGGGTCGGTGCCGTTGGGGACCTGGAGGTAGAGCCGGCTGACGGCGGGCGAGCGCATGCTGGCGAGGGCGAAGCCGCGCTCGGAGTGGGCGTAGATCAGCTCGTCGTAGACCGGCGGTGCGTCGGCGAGTATGCCGAGCCAGGAGTACGGATAGGTGCGCTCGTGGGTGCGGCGCTGGTGCTCGGGGACGGCGTGCCGGGTGACGCCGTGGTAGCCGTCGCAGCCGACGACGTAGGCGCAGTCGAGGGTCCGCTCGCGGCCCTCGTGGACGAAGCGGACGCGCGGGGCGTCGGTGTCGGCGCCCTCGACGGCGGTGACCTCGGCTCCGAAGAGCAGCGGGCCGCCTTCGGCGAGCTGGAGGGCGACGAGGTCCTTGACGACCTCG
The DNA here is from genome assembly GCF_044544705.1 of Streptomyces sp. NPDC053541. Classification (NCBI taxonomy): domain Bacteria; kingdom Bacillati; phylum Actinomycetota; class Actinomycetes; order Kitasatosporales; family Streptomycetaceae; genus Streptomyces; species Streptomyces sp. NPDC053541. The sequence goes on along the minus strand of NZ_JBITXM010000011.1, from coordinate 164,524 downwards.
GTCTGGGCGTAGACCCAGACGCGCCGGCCGCCGGTGAGGCCGGGGAAGTCGATGCGGGTGGCGCGTCCGTCGTGGCGGAGTTCGATGCCGTCGTGCGGGATGCCCTCGGCGTCGAGGCGGGCGCCGGCTCCGGCGGCGCGCAGGGCGTCGACGGTGGCCTGTTCGAGGATGCCGGCGCGCTGCCGCCGCTCGACGTAGGCGCGGTCGCGGCTCTCCAGGACGACGCTGTCGATGCCGGAGCGGTGGAGCAGCCGGGCCAGGAGCAGGCCGGAGGGGCCTCCGCCGATGATGCCGACGGTGGTGCGCATGGAATCTCCTCGTCGCCGTGGACCCGGGGGTGGCTCGGGCCCCCCGCACGTCCGCCTGTTCGCATAGTGAAGAGACTTTCACTATGCTGGGAGTCTGGTCGCGGTCCGGTGCGCCTGTCAACGGGCTGCCGCGCCCGGTCCACGTCGTGTTCACTACGGGGACCGGGGACCGAAGATCCACCACGGAGAGCCCATGCCCTTGCCGCCGCCCTCGACCGACGCGAACGTCGACGACCCCGCCGCCACGGCCCCGCCCGAGGCGGTGACGCCGCTGCTGCGCGGGATCGGCGTGCTGCGCCGGCTCACCGGCGCGGGCGGGCGCATGCCGGTGGGCGAGCTGGAGCGCGCCACCGGGCTCGCCCGCTCCACGGTCGACCGGATCACCGGCACGCTGGCCCGCATGGGCTATGTGCGGGTCGAGGGGCGCGACGTGGTGCTGGCGCCGCCGCTGCTCGAACTCGGCAACGCCTATCTGGCCTCCGTACGGCTCCCCGGCCTGCTCGGCGGCCTCGCCGACGCGCTCGCGGACGAGCTCGACGAGTCGGTGTCCCTGGCCGTGCCGGACGGGGACGGGATCCGTTTCGTGCACCAGGCGACCCGGCGCCGCGCGATGTCGGTGAGCTTCCGCATCGGCGACCTGCTTCCGGCCGAACGCACGGCGCCCGGGCTGCTGTTCGCCTCCGCGTGGGACGCGGCCGGCTGGGCGGCGTGGCGGGAGCGGCGGTCGGCCGACCCGGCCGGACGCGGCTTCCCGGCCGCCCCGCCGAGCGGGCGCGCCGACGCCGTGGACTTCGCCGAGCGGGCCGCCGAGGCCGCCCGGCACGGGTGGGCGGTCGACGACCAGCTCGTGGAGCCGGGCCTGGTGGCGCTCTCCGTGCCGGTACGGGACGGGGCCGGGCGGATCGTCTGCGCGCTCAGCACCGTCAGCCACACCAGCCGCCACGACACGGCCTCGCTGCGCGCGGACCTGCTGCCGCGCCTGCGGGAGACGGCCGCGGCGATGGAGCGGGTGCTGCGAGAGGCGCCGGCCGAGGAACCGGCCGCGCCGAGCGGCCTGGCGGCCTGGACGGCGGACTCCAAGCAGGAGCTGGGGCGGGAGTTCGTGGAGTCTCTGGCGCGCGGGCTCACCGTGATCACGGCCTTCGGCGCGGGCCGGGCGGAGCTGCCGCTGACGGCGGTCGCGGAAGCCACGGGACTGGCCCGGGCGACGGCGCGGCGGGCCCTGATCACCCTGGAGCACCTGGGCTGCGTGGCGACGGAGGGGCGGGCCTTCCGGCTCACGCCGCGGGTGCTCGACCTCGGCTTCCCGCCGCTGTCGCGCACGACGCTCACCCGGATCGCGCAGCCGCACCTGGCCCGACTGGCCGAGCGGGTGCGCGAGTCCACCTCCCTCGCGGTCCTGGTGGGCGACGACGTGCAGTACACCGGCCGGGTCGAGACCAGCCGCATCATGAACGTCCACATCACGCTCGGCACCCGCTTCCCCGCGTACGCGACCTCCATGGGCCGGGTGCTGCTCGCCGACCTGCCGCCCGGGGAACGCGCGGCGCGCCTCGCCGGGGCGGCGCCGCGGCCCCTGACCCCGTACACGGTGACGGACCGCGCGGAGCTCGGCGCCCTGCTCGACGAGGTGGCGCGGGCGGGGTACGCGCTGGTCGACCAGGAGCTGGAGGAGGGACTGCGGTCCATCGCGATGCCGGTACGGGACCGGGCCGGGCGGGCGGTGGCGGCGGTGAACGTGGCCCTGCACGCGAGCCGCCGCACGCCCGAGGAGTGCGTGCGCGAGGTGCTGCCGGAGTTGGCGGCGGCGATCGCCGGCATCGAGGCCGATCTGCACGTCACGGAGCGCTTCGCCCGGGTGCCCGCCCACTGAGCCCCGCCGCGGCTCCGCGGCACACGGGCACACGGGCACACGGGCACGGGGTCACGCCTCGTCGGGGTCCTCCAGGACGCGCTGGGCCACCGCGAAGGCGGCGTTGGCCGCGGGCACGCCGCAGTAGACGCCGGCCTGGAGGAGGGCGGCGGCGATCTCGGCGTCGTCCAGGCCGTTGCGGCGGGCCGCGCGCAGATGGAGCGCGAGTTCCTCGTGGTGGCCGCGAGCCACGAGGGCGGTGAGCGTGATGAGGCTGCGTTCGCGGCGCGAGAGGGTCGGATCGGTCCAGATCTCGCCCCAGGCGTAGCGGGTGATGAACTCCTGGAAACGGGCGGTGAGCGGGGTCTGCCGGGCTTGTGCCCGGTCGACGTGGGCGTCGCCGAGGACCGCGCGGCGGGTCGCCGTACCGTGCCGTCCAAGGGCTCCGGAGGGCGAGCCGAAGTGCGCGCGGAGCGCGGCGGTGACCGCGCCGGGCTGCTCGGCCGGGGCCAGGTGCGAGGCGCCGGGGAGTTCGGTGAGCGCGGCGCCCGGCACGGCGTCGGCGATCTCCCGCAGGTGGGCGGGGGGTGTGGCGGGGTCCTCGCGGCCCGCGACCAGCAGGGTGGGCGCGGTGATGCCGGCGAGGCGGTCGCGCAGGTCGAAGGCGGCGAGCGCGTCGCAGCAGGCGGCGTACGCGGCGGGGTCGGCGGTGCGGTGGTCCTCGATCAGCCCGGGCACGGTGAACCCGGGGGTGAACCAGCGGGCGGCTGCGGTGTCGGCGAGCCGGCCCAGGCCCTCGCGCCGCACCTCGGCCGCGCGGGCGAGCCAGGGGTCGGCGCCGCCGAAGTGGGCGGAGGAGCAGAGCACGGCGAGCCGTTCGACGCGCTCGGGGTGGTGGGCGGCGAGGTGCAGGCCGACGGCGCCGCCGAGGGAGACGCCGGCGTACGAGAAGCGTGCGGCGCCCAGCGCGTCGGCGAGGTCGAGGACGAGCCGGGCCAGGTCGGCGACGGTGGCGCCGGGCCCGACGAGGTGGGCCGGCGAGCGGCCGTGCCCGGGCAGGTCCCAGCGGACCACCCGGTGGGTGGCGGCCAGTTCGGGCGCGACGGCGTCCCACAGGGCGGTGGAGGTCCCCAGCGAGGGCCCGAGGAGGAGAACGGGCGCGGTGGCGGGGCCTTCCGAGATGTGGTGGAGGACCGACGGGGCCCCCGGGGTGGTGCCGGTCATGGTCAAGGTCGCTCCAGAGCACGGTCGATGAGGGCCCCGGCGTGGCCGGTGGCCCGGGCGGGGTCGGTGAACGCCGCGAGTGCGGCGGGGTCGAGGCCGGAGGACTCGTCCCACCCGGCCACGAGTTGGGCAGGCCAAGGCCGCAGCGAGGTGCCGGTCATGGTCAAGGTCGCTCCAGGGGGCAGTCGGTGAGGGCCCCGGCGTGGCCGGTGCCGGCCCACCCGGCCACGTGTTGGGCCCGGCCAGGGCCCCAGCAGGGTGCCGGTCATGGTCAAGGTCGCTCCAGGGGGCAGTCGGTGAGGGCCCCGGCGTGGCCGGTGCCGGCCCACCCGGCCACGAGTTGGGCAGGCCAGGGCCCCAGCAGGGTGCCCGTCATGGTCAAGGTCGCTCCAGAGCACGGTCGATGAGGGCCCCGGCGTGGCCGGTGGCCCGGGCGGGGTCGGCGAGCGCCGCGAGTGCGGCGGGGTCGAGGCCGGTGGACTCGGCCTGCTCGGCGAGGAGTTCGGTGAGCGGGCGGCTTTCGGCGCGGGTGCGGGTGGCGAGTTCGGTGACGAGGTCGCGGGCGGCGGCCCGGCCGAGCCGGGGGGTGAGGGCGGTGGCGAGGCGTTCGGCGACGAGGAGGCCGCCGGTGCGGTCGAGGTTGGCGCGCATCGCGGCCGGGTCGACGCGGAGGGTCGCCACGAGGGCCGCGGTGTGGTGGGCGGCGCCGCCGACCAGGCGCAGCAGTTCGCGCAGCGGCTCCCATTCGGCGTGCCAGGCGCCCGCGGGCCGTTCGTCCTCGGCGACGAGGCTGCCGTAGAGGCTCGCGGCGAGGTGCGGGGCCCGGCGGGCGGCGGCGAGGACGAGGGTGGCGCGGACCGGGTTGGCCTTGTGGGGCATGGCGGAGGAGCCGCCGCCGGTGCCCTCGGCGAGTTCGCCGAGCTCGGTGCGGGCGAGGGTGAGGACATCGGCGGCGATCTTGCCGAGCGCGCCCGCGGTGTGGGCGAGGGCGCCGGCCAGGTCGGCGATCGGTGTGCGCAGGGTGTGCCAGGGCAGGAGGGGCGCGGCGAGGCCGAGTTCGGCGGCGTACGCGGCCGGCAGCCCGGTCGCGTCGCCGTCGGGCCGGTGGTCGGCGAGGGCGGCCAGGGTGCCGGCGGCGCCGCCGAGCTGGGCGGGCAGCCCGTCCCGTACCGCGGTGGTGCGGTCGCGGGCGTCGAGGACGAGGGAGCGCCAGCCCGCCGCCTTGAGTCCGAAGGTGGTGGGGACGGCGTGCTGGGTGAGGGTGCGGCCGGCCATCACGGTGTCGCGGTGGGCGGCGGCGAGGGCGGCCAGCGCCCTCTCGGCGCGGGCGAGGTCGTCGAGGACGGTTCCGAGGGCGCGGGCGGCGACCAGCATGGCGGCGGTGTCCAGGACGTCCTGGCTGGTCGCGCCGAGGTGCACGTGGGCGCCCCACTCCCCCGCGGCCTCGCGCAGCGCGCCGACGAGCGGGATGACCGGGTTGCCGCCCGCCCGCGCCTGGAGGGCGAGCCGGTGCGGGGAGAAGCGGTGCGCGTCGGCGGCCGCCGCGGTGATGGCGCGGGCCGCCTCGGCGGGCACCGCCCCGGTGGCGGCCTGGGCGCGGGCGAGGGCGGCCTCGGCGTCGAGCAGGGCCCGCAGGAAGGCGCCGTCGCCGGTGGCGGCCTCGGCGGGCAGTCCGGCGCGGACCGGGGCGAGCAGACCGGCGTCGACGAGGTGCGGCCCGTCCGGGCCGGGGTCCGGGTCGTGGTGCTCGTGGTGGGTCACCGGAACTCCAGGAAGACGGTCTCGCGCTCGCCCTGGAGGCGGATGTCGAAGCGGTGGGTGCGGTGCGGCTCCGGGGCGGCGATCAGGGTGGCGCGCCGGTCGGCGGGGAGCCGGTCGAGCAGGGGGTCGGGGCCGTCGGCGAGGTAGGCGCGGGTGTAGAGGTGGTGGAGCAGGCCGCGGGCGAACACGCAGACGGCGATGTGGGGTTGGCCGGGGTTGCCGGGCGGCAGGGTGTGCAGGGCGTAGTGGCCGTCGGCGTCGGTGGCGACCCGGCCGAAGGCCGTGAAGTCGGTGCCGTTGCGCCCGAGATGGCCGCCGGTGACCGGGTCGCGGCGCAGCGAGCCGGGCGCGCCGGTGAGGGAGCCGTCGGGTGCGGCCTGCCAGAACTCCAGGAGGGCGTCCGGCACGGGGTCGCCGGCGCCGTCGAGCACGTACCCGTGGAGGGTGATGCGGTCGGGGTGCCCGGCGGGGGCCACGTGCTCGCCCTCGGGGAAGGGCAGGGCGTAGCCGTAGAACGGTCCGACGGTGTGGGAGGGGGTGGGCAACGCCCGGGGGCCGGGGGTCGCGGTGGTCATCGGCCTTCCTCCGTCCAGGTGGCGGCGGGTCCGTCGAGGACGATGTCCCAGGCGTAGCCGAGGGAGAACTCGGGGACGGACAGGGCGTGGTCGTAGCGGGCGACGAGGCGCTCGCGGGCCGCCGGGTCGGTCACGGAGCGCATGATGGGGTCGTGGGCGAGCAGCGGGTCGCCGGGGAAGTACATCTGGGTGACCAGGCGCTGGGTGAACGCCGTGCCGAAGACCGAGAAGTGGATGTGGGCGGGTCGCCAGGCGTTGGTGTGGTTGCGCCAGGGGTAGGCGCCGGGCTTGACGGTGGTGAAGGTGTAGCGGCCCTGGTCGTCGGTCAGGGTGCGGCCGACGCCGGAGAAGTGGGGGTCGAGCGGGGCCGGGTGCCGGTCACGGTGGTGGGCGTAGCGGCCGGAGGCGTTGGCCTGCCACAGCTCGATGAGCTGTCCGCGCACGGGCCGCCCGTCCCGGTCGAGGAGCCGGCCGGAGACGGTGATCCGCTCGCCGAGCGGCTCCCCGGCGTGCATCCGGGTGAGGTCGTTGTCGTGCTCGGTGACGTCGGTGGGCCCGAAGACGGGCCCGGCGAGCTCGACGGCCTCGGGGTCGCCGGCGGCGTCGACGGCGACCAGCGGCCGGTGGGGGTGGCGGAGCAGGGAGCTGCGGTACGGGGGGTAGTGGCGCGGCGGGTGGTGGCGGGGCGGTGCGCCGGCGGCGCGGGCGGTGTCGTAGGCGTCCTGGAGGGCCGCGATCTCGCTGTCGATGCGGTCCTGGGTGAGCTGGTCGTCCATGCGGAGGGGTTCTTTCCTCTCGGGGCGGAAAGGCGGGGCGCGTCAGGCGGTGGGGCGGGCGCGCTCAGGCGCGGGCAGGGGCCTCGCCGGCCGGGGCCGCGGGTGCCGGGCTGCCGGTGGCGGGTGTCCCGGGCTCCGGGGCGGGGTCGCCGGCCGGGGCCGCGGGTGCCGGGCTGCCGGTGGCGGGTGTCCCGGGCTCCGGGGCGGGCTCGCCGGCCGGGGGCACGGGGCGGCCGTCGGGGCCGAGGACCGGGGCGGCGGTGCGGGCGGCGACCTGACCGGGGGTCACGCCGGGTGCGGTCTCGACCAGGACGAGGCCGTCGGGCGTCACGTCGAGCACGGCGAGGTCGGTGATGATCCGGTCGACGCAGCCGCGGCCGGTCAGCGGCAGGTCGCACTCGGCGACGATCTTGGGGGTGCCGTCCTTGGCGGTGTGGCTGAGCACGACGATCACGGTGCGGGCGCCGTGGACGAGGTCCATGGCGCCGCCGATGCCGGTGACGAGGCGCCCGGGCACGGCCCAGTTGGCGAGGTCGCCGCGGGCGGAGACCTGCATGCCGCCGAGGACGGCGACGTCGACGTGGCCGCCGCGGATCATGCCGAAGGAGAGCGCCGAGTCGAAGAAGGAGGCGCCGGGCAGGACGGTGACGGTCTCCTTGCCCGCGTTGATCAGGTCGGGGTCGACCTCGTCCTCGGTGGGGTAGGGGCCGGTGCCGAGGATGCCGTTCTCGGAGTGGAGGACGACCTCGACGCCGTCGGGGAGGTGGTTGGGGATGAGCGTGGGCAGTCCGATGCCCAGGTTCACGTACTGCCCGTCGCGCAGTTCGCGGGCGGCACGGGCGGCCATCTGCTCGCGGGTCAGGCTCATCGGGTCGTCCTCTTCTCCACGCCCTTGTCCGCGGCCTGTTCCGGGGTGAGTGCGACGACGCGCCGGACGAAGACGCCGGGCAGGTGCACCTCGTCGGGGTCGAGGGCGCCGGGCTCGACGAGTTCCTCGACCTCGGCGACGGTGACCCGGCCGGCCATGGCGGCGAGCGGGTTGAAGTTGCGGGCGGCGGCGTGGAAGACGAGGTTGCCGTGCCGGTCGCCGCGGGCCGCGCGGACCAGGGCGAAGTCGGTGCGGATGGCGCGCTCCAGGACGTACGGGACGCCGTCGAACTCCCGCACCTCCTTGGGCGGCGAGGCGAGCGCGACGCCGCCGTTCCCGTCGTACCGCCAGGGCAGTCCCCCGTCGGCGACCTGGGTGCCGACGCCGGCCGGGGTGTAGAAGGCGGGGATGCCGCAGCCGCCGGCGCGCAGCCGCTCGGCGAGGGTGCCCTGCGGGATGAGCTCGACCTCCAGTTCGCCGGCCAGGTACTGCCGGGCGAACTCCTTGTTGGCGCCGATGTACGAGCCGGTGACGCGGGCGATCCGGCCGGCGGCGAGCAGCACGGCGAGCCCGCTGTCCAGCGCGCCGCAGTTGTTGGAGACCACGCCCAGTCCTCCGACGCCCCGGGCGTGGAGCGCCCGGATCAGGGTGGTGGGCACGCCGCTGAGGCCGAAGCCGCCGACGGCGAGCGTCGCCCCGTCGGGGATGTCGGCCACCGCCTCGGCGGCTCCGGCGACCACTTTGTCCATGGGAAGCCTCTCGTCCCCGGGTCACGAGTGCGGTCTCGCGGCCCGATCGAAGGAGTCGGCGTAATTCGTCAGTGCACTGAGCATCTGCGCCGACCGCGCCATGCTGGCAGCCGGGCCGCCCGCCGTCAACGCCTTGCGGACGGGAGGACGGCCCGGCTCCGGGCTCCGGAGGGCCGGGCGGGTATCGTTCCGTGCACCGACAAAGCGGCGGGCACGGCGGGAAGGAGCGCACGATGGGCGCGGTGGATCTGAGCACGCATCCCGGGCACCTGGCCCGCCGGCTCCAGCAGGCCCACCACCTGCTGTGGACGACGGTGGTCTCGGAGGAGATCACCTCGCCGCAGTTCGGCGTCCTCAACGCCCTGGTGGCCGAGCCCGGCCTGGACCAGCGGACCGTGGGCGAGCGGGTGGGCCTCGACCGGTCGACGATCGCCGAGGTGGTGAGCCGGCTCATCCGGCGCGGTCTCCTCGACAAGGTGCGCGACCCGGAGGACGGACGGCGCTTCCTGCTCCGCCCGACCGACGAGGGGGCCCGGGTCCACCGCCGTCTGACCGTGCGGACCGCCCGGATGAACCAGATCTTCCTGGCGCCTCTCTCCGCGGAGGAGCAGACCCAGTTCCTGTCGCTCCTGCGCCGCGTGTCCGACGCGGCGGAGCAGCTCAGGGTCCCGGCGGAGCCGGTCGCCGCACCCTGACGGCCGGGCCCCGGCGGGCGCGGAAAGGTCCTCGGTGCACTGACGAACCGCCCGCACCGGGGCCCGTAGGCGGATCCTGCCGGCGCCGGGGCGGCTCAGCCCGCGAGCAGGGGGTCCGCCCGGTCGAGGACGCGGGCGATCCGGTCCCAGGTGGCCGTGTCGCGGGGCAGCGCCGGCAGCGTCTCGCCCTCCCCCGTGCCCCAGGCGCGGGCCTGGGCGACGGGGTCGTCTCCGGTGGCGGCGGCCGCGGCGAGGGCGGCGGCACCGAGGGCGACGAGTTCGGTCGCGGCGGGCACGACGAGAGGGCGCCCGGAGAGGCGCCGGACGGTCTCGGTCCAGGCCCGGCCGCGGGCGCCGCCGCCGACCAGGCGCAGCGGCCGGTCCCGTACGGCCGGGTCGGCGGGGTCGAGCCCGCAGGCGGCGAGCACGTCGTCGAGCGCGCGGAGCACCGTGAAGACGGCGCCCTCATAGGCGGCGCCGAGCAGCGCCTGCGGGGTGGTGGCGTGCCGCAGACCGGTGAGGAGGCCGGTGGCGTGCGGCAGGTCGGGAGTGCGTTCGCCGTCGAGGTACGGCAGGAGGACGAGGCCGTCGCCGGGTGCGGCGGCCTCTCGGTCGAGGCCGAGCAGGGTGGCGATCCGGTCGACGGCGAGGGTGCAGTTGAGCGTGCAGCCGAGCGGCAGGTGGCCGCCGTCGGTGGCGGCGAAGCCGGAGACGCCGGGGCTCGTGGCCCGGGTGCGGGTGGCGGCGAAGACGGTGCCCGAGGTGCCGAGGCTGACCACCGGGTGGTCGAGCAGGCCGGCCGTGCCGAGGCCGAGGCCGACGGCGGCGGCCATGTTGTCGCCGGTCCCGGCGGCCACGGGGATCCCGGCGGGGAGGCCGAGTGCCTCGGCGGCGGCGCGGGTGAGGGTGCCGGCCCGGGTGCCGCCGGTGGGGGCGACGGCCGGCAGGAGCGCGGGGTCGAGGCCGAGGAGGGCGAGGATCCCGGGGTCGTAGTCGCTCTTGGCGGGGTCGTACCAGCCGGTTCCCGAGGCGTCGCCGGGGTCGGTGACGGCGGCGCCGGTGAGCCGTTCGGTGAGGAAGTCGTGCGGCAGGCGGACGGCCGCCGTGCGGGCGGCGAGGGCGGGCTCGTACTCCTGCAGCCACTGCCACTTGGCGGCGGTCACGGCGGCCACGGGCACCGAGCCGGTGCGGGCGAGCCAGGCGTCCGGGCCGCCGAGCGCCTCGGTGAGGGCGCCGGCCTGGGGCGCGGAGCGGGTGTCGTTCCAGAGGAGCGCGGGCCGCAGCGGGCGGCCCGCCGGGTCCAGGGTGACGAGGCCGTGCTGCTGTCCGGCGACGGCGATGCCGGTCACGGCGGCGGGCGGCACGGCGGCCTGCCGGAGGCCGTCGGCGAGGGCCCGGCCGAGGGCGGACCACCACTCCTCCGGGTCGGACTCGCGTGCCCCACCCTCACCGGTGACGGTGTGCGGCGCGCGGCCGACGGCGAGCAGGGCGCCGTCCTCGGCGGCCACGACGGCCGCCTTGGTCGACTGGGTGGAGCTGTCGATGCCGACGACCACCGGGCGCTGGGCCATGGACCACCTCTCACTCCCCGCCGCGCGGGGTCGGGCTCTGGCGCCGGGCGGCTCCCGGCGGTATTAGTTATCTCAGAAAACAAATCTCGCGGCCAGCCCCCGGACGGGCGGCCGCGCCCGGAAGGAGCCTCCCGTGACACAGCGTTTCCTCCCCACCCCCGGCGACCGCTTCACCTTCGGCCTGTGGACCGTCGGCTGGCAGGGCCGCGACCCCTTCGGCGACGCGACCCGGCCGGCCCTCGACCCGGTCGAGTCGGTCGAGCGGCTCGCGGCCCTCGGGGCGTACGGCGTGACCTTCCACGACGACGACCTGATCCCCTTCGGCGCGCCGGAGGCGGAGCGCGAGGCGGCCGTGAAGCGCTTCCGGGCCGCACTCGACCGCACCGGCCTCGCGGTCCCGATGGCCACCACCAACCTCTTCACCCACCCCGTCTTCAAGGACGGCGCGTTCACGGCGAACGACCGGGACGTGCGCCGCTTCGCCCTGCGCAAGACGATCCGCAACATCGACCTGGCGGTGGAGCTCGGCGCCTCGGTGTACGTGGCCTGGGGCGGCCGGGAGGGCGCGGAGTCGGGCGCCGCGAAGGACGTGCGCCTGGCCCTGGACCGGATGAAGGAGGCCTTCGACCTGCTCGGCCAGTACGTCACCGAGCAGGGCTACGAGCTGCGCTTCGCGATCGAGCCCAAGCCGAACGAGCCGCGCGGCGACATCCTGTTGCCGACGATCGGGCACGCGCTGGCGTTCATCGAGCGCCTGGAGCGCCCCGAGCTCGTGGGCGTCAACCCGGAGACCGGGCACGAGCAGATGGCGGGCCTCAACTTCCCGCACGGCATCGCGCAGGCACTGTGGGCGGGCAAGCTCTTCCACATCGACCTGAACGGGCAGTCCGGGATCAAGTACGACCAGGACTTCCGCTTCGGCGCGGGCGATCTGCGCCAGGCGTTCTGGCTGGTCGACCTGCTGGAGACGGCCGGCTACGCCGGTCCGCGGCACTTCGACTTCAAGCCGGTGCGCACCGACGGCGCCGACGGCGTGTGGGAGTCCGCGAAGAACTGCATGCGGAACTACCTGATCCTCAAGGAGCGCGCCGCCGCCTTCCGCGCCGACCCGGAGGTCGTCGCCGCACTCGCCGCCTCCCGCCTCGACGAACTCGCCGCGCCGACCGCCCCCGAGGGGCTCGCGGGCCTGCTCGCCGACCCCGCCGCGTACGAGGACTTCGACGCGACGGCGGCGGCCGAGCGCTCGATGGCCTTCGAGCGGCTCGACCAGCTGGCCCTGGAGCACCTGCTGGCGGTGCGCTGACACCCGAAGAAGTCCGGGCCCGGCGAGGACAGCAAGCGCCGTCCCGGCATGGGGCGCGGCGGAGCCGGAGATCGGGCCCGCCCGCTCCCCGGGCACTGCATGGCCCTGGGCCCGGCCTCGACGCCGGGCGTCACGATCAAGGGCTCCTCGGTGGTGTCGTCGGGCGACAACGGGGACCCGGGCGTCGCGACGCCTCTGTCTCCACCAACCGGGCCACGGCCTACGGCGCCCGCAAGGCGGACGGCTCGCTGCCGGGGACGACCTTCCTGACCACGGGGTCGACGACGATCGGCTCGACGATGAACGAGGGCCTGTCCGGCGGATGAGGACACGTTTCTTCCTCGGGGGGACACGGGCTCTCCCGTTCGGCCCAATGATCGTGTCCGGCCCGTGCGTGCGGCGTTGACCGGACCACACGACCGTGTTCCCACGGTCTCGTTCGACAAGGAGTCACTGATGTCTCGCATCGCGAAGGCCGCCGCCGTCCTCGCCGGCACCGGAGCCGTCGCTCTCGGCGGAGCGGGTCTCGCCACCGCCGACGCGGGGGCCGAGGCCCTCGCCGCCCACTCGCCCGGCGTCGCCTCCGGCAACGTGGTCCAGGTCCCGGTCCACGTGCCGGTGAACGTCTGCGGCAACACGGTCAACATCATCGGCGCGCTGAACCCGGCCTTCGGCAACACCTGCGTGAACGGCGACGCCCGCGGCGCCGAGGCCGGCAACGGCGGTCCCGAGGCCGGTCTGCCGGGTCTGCCCGGCCTTCCGGGCACGGATGGTGACCACGGCACCGGTGGCTACGGCGACACCGGCGGTTACGGCGACACCGGCGGTTACGGCGGCTGACCTCCCGGTACCGCAGCGGACGCCCTTGAACGGGGGGCGTCCGCTGTCCTTTCCACCCCCGCCCCGGTCCTTCGGGAGGGACTACAGGCCGGGGCCGTTGTACGCGCCCCGGTGTGGCTTCGTGGTGGCCGAGACGGGGTTGCCCCAGTAGTCGCGGCCGCCGTTGCCGGAGATCACGGAGCCGTTGTTCAGGGCCGGGGACGTGGCGAGCAGCCGGTAGCCGTCGGCGGAGTCGATCGTGTCCCCTCCGGAGCCGGGGTTCACGAACCGGGGATCGCCCGTGATCCCGTTGGCCGTCGGCCTCGGAACGCCCTGGAAGACGTTCCACAGCCAGGAGATGCCCGCGCCGGTGGGCAGCCGGGAGTCGGTGGTGCCCACCCAGATGTTGTTCTCGATCACGCTCTCCTCGGGAAGGGTGACGGAGAGCTTCCTGGCCGTGCAGTAGAAGACGTTGTTGTACATGTGCAGCGCGGACCGGCCGGCGCTGTTGCTGCTCATGCGGCAGTCGTTCTCGGAGACGTTGAAGCGGATCACCTGCCGGGCGCCGCCGATGGTGCCGCAGCCGTCGCAGTCGAGGAAGAACCCGCCGATGTTGTCGCGGCTGAAGTTGTACTGCACGGTGCAGGTGCCCGTGTTGCCCCAGTCGCAGTCGAACGCCTGGCTGTCGGCGACCGACATGCGGGTGATGTCGTGCACGGCGTTGAACTGGATGGTCGGGTCGGAGTCGCCGAGCACCCAGATGCCGGCGAAGTTGCCGCCGGAGAACGGGTACTCGCCGTTGCCGACGCCGGAGGCCTGGTTGTACTGGATCAGTGGGGCCGCCGCGTAGCTGGCGATGATGCCGTCCCCGCCGACGTCCTTGACGAGGTTGTGCTCGATCAGCACCCCGGATCCCTTGACGGCCATCGCGCCGACCCGGATCTTGAGGCCGCCGCCGCCCGTGTTGCTGATCTGGTTGTGGTGGACGTGGATGTCGTGGAGCGTGGAGTTCGCCCCGCTCGCCCCGGTGACGATGCCCGCCGACTGCACGAAGTCCTCGGTGGTCGGGCTGTTCTTGTTCGTCTGGCCGGCGACCCGGTCGACCACGAGATGTCCGACATCGAAACCGCGGTGCGCCGTGCCGTCGGTGGCCGTGATGCGCAGACCGGCACGGCGGGCGAGGGTGGCGGCCGGGTTCGTCAGTTTCAGGTTGCCGATCCGCCAGTGGTCCTGGTTGGTGAAGGACACCGCGTTCGCGGCGCCGCCGCCGTCGATCACGGGCAGCGCGCCGGTGCCGTAGCTGGTGAGGGTGATCGGGGCCAGGGCGGTACCGCTGCCCCGGGGGGCGAGGGAGCCGGTGCAGGTGGTGCCGGAGGCGAACGCGAGCGTGTCGCCGGGGGCGTAGGTCCGTCCGTTGGCCTGAGCGATGCTGTTGAACGGCGAGGCCTGGCTGCCGTCGCCGGCCGACTGCCGTGAGCAGTCCACGTGGATGGTGGTCTCCGCCGCCGCGGCAGGTGCGCCGGTGGCGGGTGCGGCGGCGACGCCGGTGCCGCTCGCGAGTGCGAGGGCGACCGCGAGGACAGCCGTCCTCGCCCCCCGCCGCCCGGGGAAGGCCCGCATGGTCATGGCACGTCACGCCCTTTCTGGAGGTCCGGTGCCGCCAGAAGCTATGAGCGAGCCGTGAACGAGTCAATGGAAAGGTGTCGTTTGATCGAATTTCGATCAAACATCGGCGGGTCGGCCGTCGGGGACCGTCGGGTCGCCGTGCATCGGCACGCCGACGGCGTGCGGCCGGGCGGGTCCCTTGTCGGGGCCCGCCCGGCCGGATCGTACGCGGAGCGGATGCTCTTCGCGGGGCGGCGGTTGTTATTCGAGCAGTTCCGCGTACGAGCCCATGGCCAGGGCGATGTCCGCCTGGGCCCAGAACCGGTGGTAGGTGAAGACGGGGGCGGCGCCGCCCGCCAGGTAGGCCTCGATCTTCGGCCAGGCCGGGTCGTTCTCGTAGAAGGAGCGGATCGAGGCGAACGTGGACGAGGAGTTCACGGTGTCGCCGTTGGGCATGGTGCCGGTCCAGCCGCTGGGGACGTAGACCGGGTCGTCGAAGCGGTTGTAGTCGGCGCGGGTCTCCGGGACGGCGATGCCCAGCGGGTCCTGGTGGTGGGTCCACATGCCGTCGAGGAGGGCCTTGGCGACGCGCTTGGCCTCGGCGTGGCCGGACTTGGCCGCGTAGTAGGTGAGGGTCTTGGCGTAGGCGGCGGCCACGCCGACGTCGTCGGTGTAGTCGGCGACGGTGACGTGCAGGCCGGCGTTGGCGCCGGGGCTCGCCGGGTTCCAGGTGTCGGGGGCGCCGGACCACTGGAGGGTGGAGGGGACGCGGTAGGTGCCGTCGGGGTTGATCGTGGTCTTGGACAGTGCCCAGGTGACCCACTTGTCGAGAACTGTCTTGGCGTCGGTGTCCCCGGTCTGCTGGTAGTACTCGGCGACCCGCTCCATCGACCAGGCCTGGAAGCCGAACCACTGGTTGGACGGCGGGTCGTGGTAGACGGGCTTCTCGTCGTAGTAGAGCCCGTGGAAGGTGGGCGTGCCGGCCGGCGGGGTGGCGTAGCGGCCCTGCCAGCTGTTGGTGGCGCCGCCCGCGATGGCGCCCTCGGACGACTGGAGCCAGCGGTAGAACTCCAGCTGCCGGTCCAGGCTGGTTCCCCAGTCCGCGGCGCCGGTGGCCGACTTGGGCTTCAGCGGGGCGTAGGAGCTGAGGGCGTAGGCGGCCAGCGGGTTCTGGTAGCCGCCGTGGGCGTGGCTGGAGCCGATCCGCCAGGACCAGGCGGCGCTGGTGTCGGTGGCACCGCCCCAGGCGTAGTACCAGGACATCAGGTAGTGGGCGCTGTTCTTGCCGCTGCCCGCCGGGCAGGTGGTGGGCCCGACGCAGTCGCCGGACTTCTTGAAGTACTTGTCGAACATGGAGTAGCGCAGGTAGTCGCCCATCTTGGCGGCCTTGCCGACGGTCGTGGCGACCTGGGCGCCCTTGCCCTGCTGCTTGGCCCACACGTCGGCCCAGTAGGCGGCCTGGACGGCGCGGGCGTCGGCGTCGGGGGCGTTGGTGAACTTCCACTGCTTGGCGTACGAGGAGTCCCCGGTGAACAGGTCCAGGTAGCCGTTCCTGCCGCCGAAGGAGAAGTTGTCGCAGGTGGGGTGGGTGACGGTCTCCCAGACCGATTCCTGCGGTCCGCGCTGGAAGGTGTTGATGTACGAGGGGCCGGTCGCGGCCGGTCCGGTGGAGCACTTGCCGGGCTCGTTGCCGTAGCCGTAGACGTTGTCGACGTCCTGGATCCAGTGCATGCCGTAGATGTCGTCGGTGCCGTAGGCGCTCTTCAGCTCGGCGGCGAGCGGGTCGGAGCCGGAGGTGACGGAGGAGTCGAGCCGGGCCGGGTACTGGGACGGCAGGTCCCACTCGGGGGCGTAGGTGGCGGGCTTCGAGGCGTTGTAGGAGGAGTTGGTCGGCTGGTCGGCGTGGGTGGGGATCATGTACTTCTCGAGGGTGTCCCACGCGCCGTTGAACTTGGACCAGTCGCCGGTGACCTTCCCGTACATGGCCTGGAGCCAGACGAGGTAGCTGTAGGCCTCGGAGGTCGTCTCGTGGCCGTGGTCGGGGGCCTCGACGATCAGGGTCTCGACGGAGTGGTACGGGATGCCCTCGGGCGAGAAGTAGCCGTTGGCCGAGTTGGTGATCTTCCCGTAGAGGTCGAGGAAGCGGGCCTCGTACGTGGAGTTCGCGGCCAGCTGGGCGACGGTGACCTCGGCCGTGGTGTGGCCGGGGGCGGTCGCGGTGAAGACGGCGGTGCCGGTGCCGGTGGCCGCGGCGGTGACGGTCACCTTCTGGGCGGTGTTCCAGTTCGCCGGGGTGAAGGTGAGGGTGGCCGGGCTCGCGGTGAGGCCGGTGACGCCGGACGTGCGGGCGACGCTCACGGTCACGTTCGCGGCCGGCTGGGTGGAGAGCTTGAGGTCGAAGGTGCCGCTCGTGCCCTGGCGCACGGAGAGCTGGGCGGGGGTGGCGACGAGCGCGGCCCCGGCGGCGACGGTGATGCCGACGGGGGCGGACTCGCCGGTGGCGCCGAGGGAGTCGTAGGCCTTGGCGTAGAGCGAGTGGGTGCCGGCCGCAAGGGAGCCGGCGGAGAGGGTGAAGGGTGCGGTGGTGTCGGTGCCGAGCAGGGTCGTGTCGCTGTAGAACTCGACCTTGCTGACGGTCGCGCCGTCGGCGGCGGCCGCGGTGGCGGCGAGCGGGACCGGGTCGCCCTGGGTGTAGACGGCGCCGGGCGCGGGGCTGGTGAGGACCGCTACCGGGGGCTGGTGGGCGCCGGTGCAGGGGGTGCCGTTGACGGTGAAGGAGGTGGGCGCCGTGTTGCTGCCGGTGTACGAGAACTGGGCGCCGGTCGTGACGGCGGCCCCGGCGGCGACGGTGCCGTTCCAGGAGGCGTTGGTGACGGTGACGTTCTTGCCGGACTGGGTCCAGGTGCCGTTCCAGCCGTTGCTCAGCTTCTGGTCGCCGGCGTAGCTGTAGCCGAGGGTCCAGCCGTTGAGCGCGGTGGTGGAGCGGTTGGTGAGGGTGAGTTCGGCGGTGAAGCCGGAGCCCCAGTCGTTGGTGCGGTAGTCGACGCTGCACTGCACGTCGGCGGCCCGGGCGGGGGTCGGGCCGACCGCGAGCAGGGGGGCGGGCAGGGCCAGCAGGGCGGCCAGCGCGGTGAGGGGCCGGACCGGGCGGCGTGGGCCGCGGGGCCGGCGGAGGCGTGGTGGCATGCGGGTGGTTCTCCTCGCGGCTCGAAGGTGGGGTGGGTGCGAGCGGGGTGGTGCGAGGCCGAGTGGTCAAGCTCTGAACCAGTGGGAGCGCTCCCACTGTGCAGACCCGGCATGGCGCCGTCAAGATGCCCGAAGAGTCGAAGGCCCGCCCGCCGGAATTTGCTCAACTCCTCTTTTCCTTGGCGTGAGTTGGCGCTACGGTCTGCCGCACCAGTGGGAGCGAATCCATCCCGTCGGCACCCCGATCCCGGGGTGTCCTCGCTGTGAGGACTCGCTCATGCGACACCCCCCACGTCTGACGGCGCTGCTCGCGGGAGCGGCGCTCGCGACGGCGGGCACCGCTCCCGTCGTCACGGGTACGGCCTCGGGAGCCGGAACCGCCCGCGCCGTGGAGTACTCGGGCGACCTGTTCAACGAGCCCTGGGCGAGACCACCTGCGCCAACGGATCCGTCGACCGCGTCATGAAGTGGTTCGACGACCGCGGCCTGTCCTACCTGGGCTGGACCCGGAACAGCTGGAACCGCGCTTCCGGGCCCTCGCTCATCACCTCGCACGACGGCACTCCCACCGCATTCGGCATCGGGCTGCGCGACCACCCGCGCACCCCGAACGGACACTGAAAGGGCACCCCCACACCATGAGCCGCACGAAGAGCCGCACCGCCCTGCTGGCGGCGCTCGGCCTGATCGCCGCCACCGGCGCGACGGCCACCGCACTGGGCACCGCGACCGCCGGCGCCGCCGCCGCGGGCTGCAAGGTCGACTACCAGATTGCCAGCCAGTGGAACAACGGCTTCACCGCCAACGTCACCGTCACCAACCTCGGCGACCCGGTGAACTCCTGGACCCTCGGCTGGAACTACGCGGGCGACCAGAAGGTCACGCAGGGCTGGAACGCCGTCCTCAGCCAGTCCGGCGCCGCCGTGACCGCGAAGAACCTCTCCTACAACGGGACCCTCGCCACCGGCGGATCCACCTCCTTCGGTTTCAACGGCACCTACAGCGGCACCAACGCCGTGCCCGGGACCTTCACGCTCAACGGCGTGACCTGCACCGGCTCCGTCCCGACCACCCCGCCCACCACTCCCCCGACGACACCCCCCACCACCCCGCCGACCACGCCGCCGCCGGCCGGCACCAAGGCCGACAACCCCTACGCCGGCGCCCGGGTGTACGTGAACCCGGAGTGGTCCGCGCACGCCGCGGCCGAGCCGGGCGGCACCAGGGTGTCGAACCAGCCCACCGGCGTCTGGCTGGACCGGATAGCGGCCATCAACGGCGTGAACGGCGGCATGGGCCTGCGCGCCCACCTCGACGAGGCGCTGCGCCAGAAGGGCGACGGCGAGATGGTCGTCCAGTTCGTCATCTACAACCTGCCCGGCCGGGACTGCGCGGCCCTCGCGTCCAACGGCGAGCTCGGCCCGACGGAGATCGACAAGTACAAGACGCAGTACATCGACCCGATCGCGGCGATCCTGTCCGATCCCAAGTACGCGAGCCTGCGGATCGTCACCACCGTCGAGCTGGACTCGCTGCCCAACCTCGTCACCAACGTCTCGGGCCGCGCGACCGCGACCCCGAACTGCGACGTGATGAAGGCCAACGGCAACTACATCAAGGGCGTCGGCTACGCCCTCAACAAGCTCGGCGCGATCCCCAACGTCTACAACTACGTGGACGCCGGACACCACGGCTGGCTCGGCTGGGACGACAACTTCGGCCCCTCCGCCGAACTCTTCAAGACGGCCGCGACGGCGGAGGGCTCGACCCTCGCCAACGTGACCGGCTTCATCGTCAACACCGCCAACTACAGCGCCCTCAAGGAGGACCACTTCAGCATCGACGACACCGTCAACGGCGTCACGGTCCGCCAGTCCAAGTGGGTGGACTGGAACCGCTACACCGACGAGCTGTCGTACGCCCAGGCCATGCGCGACAAGCTGGTCTCGATCGGCTTCGACCCGAAGATCGGCATGCTGATCGACACCTCCCGCAACGGCTGGGGCGGCACCGCCCGGCCGACCGCGCCCGGCGCGAAGACCGACGTCAACACCTATGTCGACGGCGGCCGTTACGACCGTCGCCTCAACACCGGCAACTGGTGCAACCAGGCGGGCGCGGGCCTCGGCGAACGCCCGAAGGCGGCCCCGGAGCCGGGCATCGACGCGTACGTCTGGATGAAGCCCCCGGGCGAGTCCGACGGCGCGAGCTCGGAGATCCCGAACGACGAGGGCAAGGGCTTCGACCGCATGTGCGACCCGACGTACACCGGCAACCCCCGGAACAACAACAACCTGTCGGGCGCGCTGCCGAACGCGCCGCTGTCCGGCAAGTGGTTCTCGGCCCAGTTCCAGGAGCTCATGAAGAACGCGTACCCGGCACTGTGACGCACTGAGCGCCCCTCGCCAGGGGGCCGACAGGCGCCGGGAGGGGGCGCGGGGGCATCGCCCCGCGCCCCCTTCGTGGTACGTTTCCGCCCGCCGTGCGCCACCGCGAACCGAGGAGGTGAGACCGATCCACACGATGACAGGTCGGGCCTTCCTCCCCCGCATGGCCTAGGGAGAGCCCGCAGCAGGCATCCCGAAAGGCATGACACCACCATGCGCTCCTCCCTCCTTTCCGCTTCGTCTTCCTCCTTCCCCTCCTCGGTGTCCCTCGGCGCCGCGAGCTCGTCCGGCGGCGTGCACGAGCAGTTCTTCACGCTCGGCGAGGTTCCGGGCGTGCTGTGGACGCCGGAGGGCGCCACCGGACCCCGCCCGCTCGTCCTGATGGGACACGGCGGCGGGCACCACAAGAAGGCCCCCGGCGTCCTGGCCCCGGCGCACCGCTTCGTGACCGAGCTCGGATACGCGGTCGTCGCCGTCGACGTGCCGGCCCACGGCGACCGGCCGAAGGTCGAGGAGTACGACCGGCTGGCGGCCGAGAACCGGGAGCGGATCGCGGCCGGGGCCGAACTCGCCCCGCTGATCGCCGAGTTCCAGGCGCTCGTGGCGCGCCGGACGGTGCCCGAGTGGCGGGCCGTCCTCGACGCGGTCCAGCGGCTCGACCACGTGGGCAACGGCCCGGTCGGCTACTGGGGCGTGTCGCTGGGCTGCGGCCTCGGCGTCCCGTTCGTCGCCGCCGAGCCCCGGGTCCGCGCCGCCGTGCTCGGCCACGGCGGGGCGCTCGCCTCGGCGGCGGAGGCGGCCCGGATCACCGTGCCCGTGGAGTTCCTGCTCCAGTGGGACGACGAACGGGTGCCGCGGGCCGAGGGCCTGGCGCTCTTCGACGCCCTCGGCTCGGCGGAGAAGACCCTGCACGTCAACCCCGGCCCGCACGGCGAGGTTCCCGCGTACGAGCTGGACAGCACGGTGCGCTTCTTCGCCCGCCACCTCGGCTGACGGACCCGCGCGGTGCGGGCGTCCGGCTCAGGAGGACGCCCGCACCACCAGCTCCGTCGGCAGCACCTGCCGCGCCGACCGCCCCTCGTCCTCGCGATCGCCCTCGCCGGCGAGCTCCCGCAGCAGCATCCGCGCCATGGTGCGGCCCATCTCCTCGATGGGCTGGCGCACGCTGGTGAGGGGCGGGTCCATCAGCCGGGCGACGGCGGAGTCGTCGACGCCCACGAGGGCCACGTCCTCGGGGACCCGGCGACCGGCCTCGCGCAGCACTCCGCGGGCGCCGGCGGCCATGACGTCGGAGGCGGCGAAGACGGCGTCGAGGTCGGGCGCGCGCTCGATCAGGGCGCGCATGGCGCGGCGGCCGCCCTCCTCGGTGAAGTCGCCGGTGGCGACGAGGAGTTCGTCGGGGGCGAGGCCCGCCGCCACGATGCCCTCGCGGTAGCCGTCGAGCCGGGCCCGGGCCACGTACATGTCGAGCGGTCCGGTGATGGTGGCGATCCGGCGGCGGCCGCGGGCGGCCAGGTGGGCGACGGCGGCGCGGCCGGCTCCGGCGTTGTCGGAGTCGACGAACGGGGCGGCCTCGTCCGCGGTGCGCCGGCCGTTGAGGACCACGGGCAGGCCGAGTTCGCGGACCCGCTCGGGCAGCGGGTCGTCGGCGTGCACGGAGGCGAGCAGGACGCCGTCCACGCGCCGTGCTGCCACGTACTGCTCGAAGCGCTGCCGCTCCCGCTCGGTGCGCACCAGGGTGAGCAGCAGCTGCTGGTCGGCGGCGCCGAGTTCGGCGCTGATGCCCCGGATGATGTCGAGGAAGTAGGGCTCGGCGAAGAGCCGGGCCTCGGTCTCGGGGATGACCAGCGCGATGGCGTCGGTGCGGCTGCCGGCGAGGGTGCGGGCGGCCTGGTTGGGGACGTAGCCCAGCTCCTCGATGGCCCTGCGGACGGCCTCGCGGGCCTGTTCGCTGACCCTCGGCGAGCCGTTGATGACCCGGGACACGGTGCCCCGGCCGACCCCGGCCCTGACCGCGACCTGTTCCAGCGTGGGCCTGCCACTGTGCCGTCCGCTCACGACCCTCGTACTCCCCTCGTGCGGGCTCGCCCCGTCCCTTGCGGCGATCAGGTCAAGATAGGCCACGATCCCGGCTCGCGTCGCACACGGCACCCTTCGGGAAGCGAAGGCGGCCCCGGGCGATGGGAGCGCTCCCACCGTACCCGAAACAGGACACCGCACACCGCTCGCCGGCACTCGTAACGAATCCGCGTTCATGTCTTGACACTGCCGCCCGGCAGGCAGGAACCTTCCGGCAACGACGACGTGGGAGCGCTCCCATCCGGCCTGCCGACGACCGGACGGGTCCGAGACGCACGCCCCCGCGCCAGGGCTCCACCCGCACGACGAGCACCACGACGAGCACCACCTTTGGGACGAGGAGAGTGGAATGCGCACATCCAGCAGCAGACGGGCCCCCGGCCGCGCCCGCCGCACCGCCCTGGCGGCGACCGCGGCACTGGTCGCCGGCACGGCCCTGCTCACCGGCTGCGGGGACGGCGGTGACGGAGGGGACTCCGCCGACGGCGGCACGATCACGCTGCGGATCGGGACCTACGGTTCCTTCGGCTACGACAACAAGACCGGCGCCAAGCTCTACGCCGAGTACGAGAAGAGCCACCCCGGCATCAAGATCGTCGAGTCGAACGTGGCCGACGGGCAGAAGTACTGGGACACCCTCAAGCTGAGGCTCTCCCGCAACAGCGGGCTCGCCGACATCCAGGCGGTCGAGGTCGGCTACATCGCCGAGGCGACCGGCCCCACGATGGCGGACAAGTGGGTCGACCTGTCCAAGACCGGCGGCGCGGACCTCGGCGCCTTCCTCGACTGGAAGGTCAAGCAGGCCACCACCGCCGACGGCAAGGTGATCGCCCTCGGCACCGACATCGGTCCGATGGCCATCTGCTACAACAAGGAGCTCTTCGCCAAGGCCAAGCTGCCCACCGACCGCGCCGAGGTCGGCCGGCTGTGGGCGGGCGACTGGGCCAAGTTCGTGGAGGTCGGCAAGACCTACCAGAAGAGCGCGCCGGCCGGGACCTTCTTCCACGACTCCGCGAGCGGTCTGTTCAACGCCGTCGTCAACAGCGACCCCGAGCAGTACGCGAACAGCAAGGGCGAGCTCGCCTGGGAGACCAGCCCGGGCGTGAAGCTGGCCTGGAACACGGCCGTCTCGGCGGCCCAGAGCGGGATCACCGCCAAGCTGCGCCAGTTCGACGAGAAGGGCACCTGGAACGCGGCCTTCAAGAACTCGAAGTTCGCCACGGTCGCCTGCCCGAGCTGGATGACCGGCATCATCAAGGACCAGGCCGGCCCCGGCAACCAGGGCAAGTGGGACATCGCCGCACCGCCGGTGGCGGGCAACTGGGGCGGTTCCTTCCTCGCCGTGCCGAAGTCCGGAAAGCACGCCAAGGAGGCGGCGGAGCTGGCCGCCTGGCTGACCGCCCCCGCCCAGCACGCCAAGGTCTTCGCGGTCAACGGCAACATCCCGTCCACCAAGGACACCCTCTCCTCCCCCGCCGTGATCGGCGCGAAGCTGCCCTATTTCGGCGACACCCCGGTCGGCGAGATCTACTCCGCCGCGGCCGCCGGGATCAAGCCCGCGCCGATCAGCCGCTGGGACGGCCAGGTGAAGACCTTCCTCACCGACAACGGCATCCTCGACATCGAGCAGCGCGGCACCGACCCGGCCAAGGCCTGGGAGAACGTCAAGAAGCTGGTCGACGACAAGATCGACCAGTAGCGGGAGACGGCGGGGGCCCGGCCGCCCGCACGGCCGCCGGGTCCCCGCCGCAGCGCCCCACCCGTACGCACCGAACCGGAAGGACGCCCCCGTGGCCACCTCCCTGCGGGCCAGGAGGAGCGGCTCCCCGCCGCCCGACGCACCGCCCGCCCGCTCCTCGCGCCCCGGCGCCCACCGCCCGGCCGGCGGCGGCCCGTCCGCCCTGCGCCGCCGGCTCTACCGCTGGGACCTGAAGGCGACCCCGTACGCCTTCGTCGCCCCCTTCTTCCTCACCTTCGCCGCCTTCGGGCTTTTCCCGCTGCTCTACACCGGCTGGCTCTCGCTCAACCGGGTCGAGCTGGGCGGCGATCCGCAGTGGAAGGGCCTGGAGAACTACACCGACCTGGCCGACAGCGAGTTCTTCTGGAACGCGCTCGGCAACACCTTCACCATCGGTGTGATCTCGACCGTGCCGCAGCTCCTCATGGCGCTCGGCCTCGCGCACCTGCTCAACTACAAGCTGCGCGGCCGCGGTTTCTTCCGGGTCGCGGTCCTCGCCCCGTACGCGACCTCGATCGCCGCGGCGACCCTGGTCTTCACCCAGCTGTTCAACAAGGACTACGGACTCATCAACTCGGCGCTCGGCCTGGTCGGTTTCGACCCGGTCGACTGGGAGTCCTCCAAGTGGCCGGCGCAGATCGCCATCTCGGTGATCGTGACCTGGCGGTGGACCGGCTACAACGCGCTGATCTACCTGGCCGCGATGCAGGCGGTGCCGCAGGACCTGTACGAGGCGGCCGCCCTCGACGGGGCCTCCCGCTGGCGGCAGTTCCTCAGCGTGACCATCCCCTCGATCCGGCCGACCATCCTGTTCACCGTCATCGTCTCGACCATCGGCGCCACCCAGCTGTTCGGCGAGCCGATGCTCTACGGCGGCAGCGTCGGCATCTCCGGCGGCAGCGGCAACCAGTTCCAGACCCTGAGCCTGCTGATGTACGAGAAGGGCTGGGTCACCGGCGCGCTCGGCCAGGCCTCGGCCATCGCCTGGGTGATGCTGCTGCTCCTGCTGCTCATCGGCGGCGTCCAGGCGCTCGTCGCCCGCGCCAACCGCAAGAAGCTGGGGGGCTGACCGTGCGCACCCGAATCCGCCCGTCGCTGCGCCCGGCCGCCGGCCGGCAGCACCACGCGGGACCGCTCACCTACGTGCTGCTCGGCCTCGCCGCGCTGGTCTCGCTCTTCCCGCTCTACTGGAACCTGGTGGCCGCCTCGCACACCGGCGAGCGGGTGGTCAGCGCCCCGGCGCCGCTGCTGCCCGGGCCCCGGCTCTTCGACAACCTGTCCTTCGCCTGGAACCAGGTCGACATGGGCGAGGCGCTGGTCAACACGACGGTCGTCGCCGCGCTCGTCGCGCTGTCCACGGTGCTGTTCTCCACGCTGGCCGGCTTCGCCTTCGCCAAGCTGCCGTTCAAGGGCCGCAACGTGCTGCTCGCCCTGGTGGTCGCGACGATGACGGTGCCGCCGCAGCTGAGCGTGATCCCGCTGTACCGGATCATCACCGACCTGGGCTGGGTCGACCAGCTGCAGTCGGTGGTGCTGCCCTCGCTCGTCGCCGCCTTCGGCGTGTTCTTCATGCGCCAGTTCCTCGTCGAGGCGCTGCCCGTCGAGCTGGTGGAGGCGGCCCGGATGGACGGGGCGCACTCGCTGCGGATCATCTGGCACGTGGTGTTCCCGGTCGCCCGGCCCGCGATGGCCGTGCTCGGCATGCTGGTGTTCGTCCAGGCCTGGAACGACTTCTTCTGGCCCTTCATCGCCCTCACCCCGGACGGCAGTCCGACCCTCCAGGTGGCCCTCGCCGGGCTCGGCGCCGGCAACCACAGCGTGGACCAGGCCGTGGTGCTGACCGGCGCGCTGATCTCGACGGTGCCGCTGCTGCTGGTGTTCGCCGTGCTCGGCAAGCACATCGTCGGCGGGATCACCGCGGGCGCGGTCAAGAGCTGACGCCCGCGCGCCGATTCCTTCTCCGTACCGCCCGGGTACGCGTCCTTTTCCCGTCCCTATCCCCGTTGGGAGCGTCCTCGTATGACCGCGTCCGAAACCCGGCCGCTGACCGCCGTCCGCCGATTCCCGTCCGACTTCCTGTGGGGCGCGGCCACCGCCGCGTACCAGATCGAGGGGGCGGCGGCCGAGGACGGCCGGACGCCGTCCATCTGGGACACCTTCTCGCACACTCCCGGGAAGGTCTTCGAGGGCCACACGGGCGATGTCGCCGTGGACCACTACCACCGCTTCCGCGAGGACGTGCGGCTGATGTCCGAGCTCGGGCTCAACGCGTACCGCTTCTCGGTGTCCTGGTCGCGGGTGCAGCCCACCGGGCGCGGCCCGGCGGTGCAGAAGGGCCTGGACTTCTACCGGCGGCTGGTGGACGAGCTGCTCGCGGCCGGCATCGAGCCGGCGCTGACCCTCTACCACTGGGACCTGCCGCAGGAGCTGGAGGACGCGGGCGGCTGGCCGGAGCGGGCGACGGCGGAGCGCTTCGCCGCGTACGCGACGCTGGTCGCCGACGCGCTGGGCGACCGGGTGACCCGCTGGACCACGCTCAACGAGCCGTGGTGCAGCGCCTTCCTGGGCTACGGCTCCGGGGTGCACGCGCCGGGCCGGACCGACCCGGTGGCCGCGCTGCGCGCCGCGCACCACCTCAACCTGGCGCACGGGCTCGCGGTGCAGGGCCTGCGGGCGGCGCTGCCGGCCGGGGCGCAGCTGGCGGTCTCGCTGAACCTGCACGAGGTGCGGCCGCTGACCGGCTCGGCGGAGGACCGCGAGGCGGCCCGCCGGATCGACACGGTGGGCAACGAGGTGTGGCTGGGCCCGATGCTGGAGGGGCGCTATCCGGAGGAGCTGTTCGCGGACACCGCCCACCTGACGGACTGGGGCTTCGTCCGGGCCGGCGACACGGCGGCGGCGGGACAGCCGCTGGACTGGCTGGGCATCAACTACTACACGCCGACGGTGGTCTCGCAGGTCCGCGCGGGCGAGGCCAAGCCGCAGGACGACGGCCACGGCGCCAGCGACTTCTCGCCGTGGCCGGGCGCCGACGACGTCGCCTTCCACCAGGCGGACGGGCCGCGGACGGCGATGGGCTGGCCGGTGGACCCCTCGGGCCTCACCGACCTGCTGACCCGGGTCGCGGCGCGCCGTCCGGGGCTGCCGCTGGTGGTGAGCGAGAACGGCGCGGCGTACGAGGACGTGGTCGGCCCGGACGGCTCGGTGCACGACCCGGAGCGCATCGCCTACGTGCACGCGCACCTGGAGGCCGTGCACCGGGCGGTGGAGGCCGGCGTGCCGGTGCGGGGCTACTTCCTGTGGTCGCTGCTCGACAACTTCGAGTGGGCGTACGGCTATGCGAAGCGGTTCGGCGCGGTGCACGTGGACTACGACACGCTCGCGCGCACCCCGAAGTCGAGCGCCCGGTGGTACGCGCGCGTGGCGCGGTCGGGCGAGCTGCACGCCCCGGAGGCGCACGCCTGAGCGAAGATCGTGAAGCGGTACGGTTTCCGGGCGGTCCGCCACCCGGGCCGTACCGTCACGGAGGAAGAGCACGCGCATGTCTGTGATCCACCGCACCACCATGGCGCCGACCAAGCTGGAGCTGCTGGCGGCCTGGCTGCCGACCCGTCCCTGGTACCGGGGCGGCGGGGACACCGTTCCGGAGCTGGCGAGGGCGGGCGGTTTCCGGCTCGACGACCCGGAGGGCGAGGTGGGCATCGAGTTCATGGTGGTCACGGACACCGCCGGGGACGAGACGCACGCCTATCTGGCGCCGATGACCTACCGCGGGGCGCCCCTGGAGGGCGCCGAGCACGCGCTGATCGGCACTTCGGAGCACGGGGTGCTCGGCACCCGCTGGCTGTACGACGGGGCGCACGACCCGGTGCTCCTCGGCGCGCTGACGGCGCTCCTGGAGGGCCGTGCGGAGCCGCAGGCGCAGAGCGAGACGGACACCCCGGACCCGACCGTGGCCGCCTCCTTCGACGGCCCGGCGGGCGCGTGGGACGCGTCGGCCGCGCCGGTCGTGGCGGACGGGGCGCACGGCACGGACGTGCGGCTCGGGGCGGGCGCGCTGTCGCTGCGGATCGCCCGGGTCCTGGACGAGAAGGCGGCCGGCCCGCGCGGCCAGGTGGTGACGGGCTGGTCGCTGCCGGACGGCGAGCGGCGCCGCGGGGCGTACGTGCTGGTGCTCGACCCGTCCTGAGGCCGGGGGCCCGGCCGGGACGCCGGACCGTCAGAACACGGACAGGCCGGTGATGGTGGTGAACCGGTCGAGGGCGGTGACGCCCGCGACCGAGTTCCCCCGCTCGTCGAGCCCGGGGCTCCACACGCACAGGGTGCAGCGCCCGGGGACGACGGCGATGATGCCGCCGCCGACGCCGCTCTTGCCGGGCAGTCCGACCCGGTAGGCGAAGTCGCCGGCGGCGTCGTAGGTGCCGCAGGTCATCATCACCGCGTTGACCTGCTTGGCCTGGCTGCGGGTGAGCAGCCGGGAGCCGTCGGCGCGGACGCCGTGTCGGGCGAGGAAGCCGGTGGCGAGGGCGAGGTCGGCGCAGGAGGCCTCGACGGAGCACTGGCGGAAGTACTCGCGCAGCAGGGTGGGCACCGGGTTGGCGATGTTGTCGTACGAGGCCATGAAGTGCCCGAGGGCGGCGTTGCGGTCGCCGTGCGCGGTCTCGGAGGCGGCGACGTCCCGGTCGAAGTCGAGGTCCTGGTTGCCGCTCTCAGCGCGCAGGAAGTCGAGCAGGACGCCGGAGGCGTCGCCGGTGATGCGGTGCAGCTGGTCGGTGACGACGAGGGCGCCGGCGTTGATGAACGGGTTGCGCGGGATGCCGTTCTCGTACTCCAGCTGGACCAGCGAGTTGAAGGGGTTGCCGGAGGGCTCGCGGCCGACGTGGTCCCACAGCGCCTCGCCCTTGCGGGCGAGGGCGAGCGCGAGGGTGAAGACCTTGGTCACGGACTGGGTGGAGAAGGGCCGCTGCCAGTCCCCGACGCCGTACACCGTGCCGTCGAGCTCGGCGACCGCCATGCCGAAGCTGCCGGGGTCGCCCGAGGCGAGTGCGGGGATGTAGTCGGCCGGCCGCCCGCGCTCCGTGAGGCCGGCGATCTCCTCGGCGATCCGGTCGAGGACGGGTTCGAACGTCAACAGCATGATCACATCATGCCGCGCCGCCGGAGCCGACGAGTGGCAGGGCCGGGGCGGACGGGTCAGGGTGGCTGGAGGGACCGAGTCGGGGGGCCGGACGGGAGAGAGGTGAGCCGGGTGCCGCTGACCGCGGACGAGCCGGGCGCGCCCTGCTGGCTGAGCCTGGCGGCGCGCGACCTCGGCGCGGCGGAGGAGTTCTACGGGGCGGTGCTCGGCTGGACCTTCCGGCACGGGCCGCTGGGCCAGGGCTTCTCGGTGGGCGAGCGGGACGGTGTGCCGGTGGCCGGCATCGGCGAGGTGGCGGAACGGATGGCGGTGCCGGTGGCGTGGACCGTGTACTTCGCGGTGCCCGACGCGGACGTGGCGGTGGCGCGGATCCGGGAGCGCGGCGGCACGGTCGGGGTCGGTCCGGTGGCCTTCCCGCCGCGCGGGCGCGCGGCGCTGGCCACGGACGTGGAGGGCGCGGCGTTCGGCGTCTGGGAGGGCCGGGTGTCCTCGCGGTGGCGGATCGGCGAGCACCGGGCGCCGGCCTGGCTGGAGCTGCACACCCGCAACGCCTTCGACGCGGCCCTGTTCTACGGCGGCGTCCTGGACTGGGCGGACGGCACGCCGGACGCGCCGCAGCGCTTCGAGGTGGCCTACGAGCACGAGCAGGTGGTGCTGCGCCGGCACGGCGAGGCGGTGGCCCGCCTCAACAGCGGCCCGGCCGAGTCGGCGGCGGCGCAGCCCCAGCTGCGCCCCCGCTGGCTGGTGCACTTCCGGGTGCCCGACCTGGAGCGCGCCACGTCGGCGGTCCTGGAGCTCGGCGGCCATCTGGTCCCGGAGGCGGACCACGGCTGGTCCGCCCCGGAGGACCGCCGCACGGCGACGGTGCGGGACCCGCAGGGCGGTCTCTTCACGCTGGACGAATGGGGATCGGACGACTAGGACGCCGCTTCCGGGTCCGGTCGGGCTTCCGGGACCTCCAGGTCGAGGTCGCCGCCCTCGGCGGGGGCGAACCAGCGTGCGGTGTCCTCGGGGGTCACTCCGGCGAGGGTCGGCGGGTTCCAGCGGGGGTTGCGGTCCTTGTCGACGACCTGGGCGCGGATGCCCTCGGCGAGGTCGGGCGAGCGGAGGGCGGCGCTGGAGAGGCGGAACTCCATGATGAGGGCCGCTTCGAGGGAGTCGAGGGCGCGGGCGCGGCGGACGGCGGCGAGGGTGGCCTTGAGGGCGGTGGGCGAGCGGGTGAGGAGGAGGGTGGCGGTCTCCTTGGCCTCGGGGACGCCGGAGTCGGTGAGGCGCTGGACGATCTCCTCGACGGTGCCGGCGCCGTAGCAGGCGTCGATCCAGTCGCGCCGGGCGGCGAGCTCGCCCTCCGGGGCGGGCCGGGCGAAGCGGGCCAGGACGGCGGCGGCGTCCGCCTCGGCGAGGGCGGCGGTGAGCGCGGGCAGCTCGGCGGCGGGCACGTGGTGGTCGGCGAGGCCGGTCAGCAGGGCGTCGGCGGCGCCGACGGGGGTGCCGGTGAGGGCGAGGTGGGTGCCGAGTTCGCCGGGGGCGCGGCCGAGCAGCCAGGTCCCGCCGACGTCGGGGACGAGGCCGATGCCGGTCTCGGGCATGGCGACGCGGGAGCGTTCGGTGACGACCCGGACGGAGGCGTGACCGGACAGGCCGACGCCGCCGCCCATGACGATGCCGTCCATGAGGGCGACGAACGGCTTGGGGTAGCGGGCGATGCGGGCGTTGAGCCGGTACTCGTCGCGCCAGAAGGCGAGGGAGGCGCTGCCGCCGGCGACGGCGTCGGCGTGGATGGCCCGGATGTCGCCGCCCGCGCAGAGTCCGCGTTCGCCGGCTCCCCCGAGCACGACGGTGCCGATGGCGGGGTCGTCGGCCCAGGCCGTGAGCGCCTCGTCGATCCGGCGCACCATGCCGTGGGTGAGGGCGTTGATGGCGCGCGGCCGGTTGAGGGTGAGGAAGCCGGCGCGGCCCTCGGTGTGGACGAGGACCTCGGGCTCGGAGAGGTCGGCGGTGACCGACATGCTGTGTCCTTCCGGCGGCCGAAACGATCTTCCGTCCACCGTAACGGTCCGGACCGCGTCCGCACAGGGCCCGCCGTCCGCGGGCCGCCGCCCCCGGTCGCTCTCCGTGGCGGCTGCCCCGACCGCGCTCCGTGACCGGCACGCGGCCGGGGCGGGTCCGCGGGCACTCCGCCGCGGTCTCCGTTTCCCTGGGGGCGGGGCCGGGGGCAGCATGGAAGGAGCCCCCCGGTGAGCAGGGCGGGAAGGAGCACACCGTGACGGAACGCGCGGACCGGTCCGCGGGTGGACAGCGTGCGGGACCGACCGGGCTGCGGAGCGTAGCGGGCCAGGTGTTCGCGCTGCAGGCGGTCATCGCCCTGCTGATCGTGGCCGCCGCGGCGGTCGCGCTGGTGCTCCAGGGGCGGTACGACAGCGAGCGCGACGCCCGCAACCGCTCGCTGGCCGTCGCCGAGGCCTTCGCGCACGCGCCGGGCACGGCGGTCGCCCTGCGCTCCCCCGATCCCACGGCGGTGCTCCAGCCGCGCGCCGAGGCCGCCCGGAGGGCCTCCGGCGTCGACTTCGTCGCGGTCCTCGCGGTGGACGGCACCCGCTACACGGACACGGAGCCGGAGCTGATCGGCCAGAAGGCCAGCGGCGACGTGGGGCGGGCGGCGAACGGCGAGTCCTTCACCGAGATCTTCCACGGCGCGCCGAACGACGCGGTGCGCGCGGTGGTGCCGGTCCGGGACGACCGGGGCGGCGTCGTCGGCATGGTGAGCAGCGGCATCGAGGTCGAGACCGTCGGGCAGGCGGTGCAGGGCCGGCTGCCCGTGCTGCTGGGCGCGGCGGCCGGCGGCCTGGCGCTCGCGGTGGGCGGCGCGGGCCTGGTGAGCGCCCGGCTGCGGCGCCAGACGCACGGCCTGGGCCCGGCGGAGATGACCCGGCTGAAGGAGCACCACGAGGCGGTGCTGCACTCGGTGAAGGAGGGCGTGCTGATCGTCGCGGGCGACGGACGGCTGCTGCTGGCGAACGACGAGGCGCGCCGGCTCCTGAAGCTGCCGGAGGACGCCGAGCGGCGCCATGTCCGCGAGCTCGGCCTGGAGCCCCGTACCGCCGCGCTGCTGCTGTCCGGGCGGGCCGCGACGGACGAGGTGCACCTGGCCGGGGACCGGCTGCTCGCGGTGAACGTGCGGCCGACCCGGTACGGCGCCGCGGAGCGCGGCTGTGTGATGACGATGCGCGACACCACCGAGCTCGCCGCCCTCGCCGGCCGGGCGGAGGTGGCGCGGGGGCGGCTGCGGCTGCTCTACGACGCGGGCACCCGGATCGGCACGACGCTCGACGTGGTCCGGACGGCGGAGGAGCTGTCGGAGGTGGCGGTGCCGCGGTTCGCCGACTTCGTGACGGTGGAGCTGCTGGACCCGGTGGTGCGGGGCGAGGAGCCCTCGGGGGCGTACACGGAGATGCGGCGGACGGCGCTGACCGGGGTGCGGGCGGAGACCCCGCTGCAGCCGGTGGGCGACCTGATCCGTTTCGTGGTGCCGACCACGCCGATGGCCTCGGCGCTCCAGGAGGGCCGGGCGGTGATCCAGCCCGACCTGGCGGCGGCCCAGGGCTGGCGGGCGCAGGACCCGGAGGGCGCGGCACAGGCGCTGGCGTACGGGCTGCACTCGCTGCTCACGGTGCCGCTGCTGGCCCGCGGGGTGGTGCTCGGGATGGCGAACTTCTGGCGGGGCAGCGACACTCCGGAGCCGTTCGGCGAGGAGGACCTGTCGTTCGCGGAGGAGCTGGCGGCCCGGGCGGCACTCGCCATCGACAACGCCCGCCGGTTCACCCGGGAGCACTCGATGGCGGTGGCGCTGCAGCGCAGTCTGCTCCCCCGGGTGCTGCCCGAGCAGAACGCGATGCAGGTCGCCTACCGCTATCTGCCGGCGACGGCGGGGGTGGGCGGCGACTGGTTCGACGTGATCCCGCTGCCCGGGGCGCGGGTGGCGCTGGTGGTGGGCGACGTGGTGGGGCACGGGCTGCACGCGGCGGCGACGATGGGCCGGCTGCGCACGGCGGTGGCGAACTTCTCCACCCTGGACCTGCCGCCGGAGGAGCTGCTCGGCCACCTGGACGAGCTGATCGACCGGCTCGGCGAGGAGACGGAGCCGGGGCTGCGGGCCGAGACGGGGGTGGCCGCCGACGGGGATCCCGGGGAGGGCACGGCGGGCGCGACCTGTCTGTACGTCATCTACGACCCGACCACGGGGGCGTGCACGATGGCGAGCGCGGGGCATCCGGGTCCGGCCCTGGTGCGGCCGGACGGCAGCGTGGAGTTCCCCGCGGTGCCGGCCGGCCTTCCGCTGGGCCTGGGGCTCGGCGACCGCCCGTTCGCCTCGGCCCGGCTCAAGCTGGAGCCGGGCAGCAAGCTGGTGCTGTTCACGGACGGGCTCCTGGAGGGCCGGCAGCGGGACTACGACGCGGGGCTGCGGCTGCTGCGCGAGGCCCTGGCGCGGCCGGGCCGGACACCCGAGCAGACCTGCGCGGACGTGCTCGCGACGCTGCTGTTCCCGGTGCCGGGCGACGACATCGCGCTGCTCGTGGCGCGGGCCGACCGTATTCCGGCGGACCGGATCGCCGAGTGGGAGGTGCCGTCGGATCCGTCGGCGGTGGCGCCGGTGCGCACGGAGGCGGCGGCCCGGATCGCCGGGTGGGGCCTGGAGGAGGCCGGGTTCACGGCGGAGCTGGTGCTGAGCGAGCTGATCACCAACGCGATCCGGTACGGGCGGCCGCCGGTGCGGGTGCGGCTGGTGTACGACCGGGTGCTGATCTGCGAGGTGTCGGACGGCAGCAGCACCTCGCCGCACCTGCGGCACGCGGCGGACACGGACGAGGGCGGCCGGGGCCTGTTCCTGGTGGCGCAGTTCGCGCAGCGCTGGGGCACCCGCTACGCGCGGCGCGGCAAGACGATCTGGGCGGAGCTGCCGGTGACCCCGGACGGCCCCGGCGGCAACGCCGTGGCCGGAGCGGGCGCGGAGCCGGTGCCGGACCTGAGCGCGCTGGAGGATCTGGCCTGGTGAGGGGCGTGTGCGGGTGGAGGACGGGTGCCGTCTAGGCTCTCCGGGAGCGATCTTGGAGGAGAGCATGACGAGCCCGGCCGGCACCGGCGCGCTGCACCACGTGGAGATCTGGGTGCCCGACATCGGGCGGGCCGCCGCCTCGTTCGGGCCGCTGCTCGAAGCGCTGGGCTACGCGCCGTTCCAGGAGTGGGAGCGGGGCCGGAGCTGGCGGCTCGGGGCAACGTATCTGGTGTTCGAGGAGTCGCCGGCGCTGAGCGCGGGCACGCACGACCGGCTGCGGCCGGGCCTCAACCATCTGGCGTTCCACGTGGCGACGCGGGAGGAGCTGGACCGCCTGGTGGCGGGTGCGCCGGCGGCGGGGTGGCGGCTGCTGTTCCCGGACCGGCATCCGCACGCGGGCGGGGAGCGGAGCTGCGCCGCCTATCTGGAGAACGCGGACGGGTTCGAGGTGGAGCTCGTCGCGGCCGAGTGGTGAGGGCCCGGCCGGGCGCGGGCCCCGGGGTTCCACTCCGCCCGTAGTACTCTCGGCGGAGCGGTGAAGTGCCCGGCGGGTCCGGGCGGGTGACGGAAGCGGGGACGATGGCGCGCAGCAACCCGGAGCGCAGGGCGGCCCTGGTGGACGCGGCGATCGAGGTCCTGGCCCGGGAGGGCGCCCGGGGCCTCACCTTCCGCTCGGTCGACACCGAGGCGGGCGTCCCGCCGGGCACGGCCTCCAACTACTTCGCCAACCGTGACGACCTGCTGACCCAGGCGGGCGCCCGGGTGTACGAGCGCCTCCGGCCGGACGACGAGACGATCGCGCGGCAGCGCGTGGCGAGCCCCGACCTCGCCACGTACACCGAGTTGATGCGCGAGCTCGTGGGCCGGGTCAGCTCCTTCCGCACCGGCTACCTCGCCCTTCTGGAGCTCCGTCTGGAGGCCACCCGCCGTCCGGAGCTGCGCGCCGTCCTGACCCAGCGGGTCCGGGCCGACGTCGAGGCCAACGTGGCCTACCACGAGAGCACCCACCTGCCCGGCGACGCGACCGCCGTGAAGCTGCTGATGCTGGCCTTCAACTGGCTGATCGTGGAACAGCTGACGCTGCCCGAGGTCTTCTCGGAGGAGGAGCGCGACGCGCTGATCGCGGCGGCGGTCGAGCGGATCGTGGGCGCGGGCTCCGGCGCGTAACGGGTGACTAGCCGGCGTCTCCCCCGGCGGCCCCGGCGGCTCCCCCTTGCGCCGCCAGGCCCGCCAGATGGGCCGTCAGGACCCCCGTGCAGCCCTCCGTGGCGAGGAGTCCGGGGTGCAGGACGGCGTTGAGGCCGAGGCCGTCGACGAGGGAGGTCAGGCACTCGGTCTCGGTGTCCAGGTCGAGTCCGGGGCGCAGCGCGCCCGTGGCGGCCGGGCGACCGAGGATCCGGCGGACCAGCTCGCGCGCGCCCTCGGCGGTGCGGCGCGAGAGGTCGGCGAAGGCCGGGTCCGTCCGGGCGGCGGCACGGCGGCGGGGTCAGAGCCGTTCGGCGAACCAGTCGGCCGCCAGCCGCCCCACCTCCGCCAGTGCGCCCGGCTCCTCGAAGAGGTGGCCCGCGTCCGGGACCGTGACCAGGCGGTGCTCGCACCGCAGCTGCCGCGCGGCCTGCCGGTTGAGGTCGAGCACCAGGGGGTCGGCGCCGCCCACGATCAGCAGGGTCGGGGCGGTGACGGCGCCGAGGCGCTCCTCGGCCAGGTCGGGCCGGCCGCCCCGGGAGACCACGGCGGCCACGGTGCTGCCCGGCTCGGCGGCCGCCCACAGCGCGGCGGCCGCGCCGGTGCTGGCGCCGAAGTAGCCGGTGCGCAGGCCCGCCGCCTCCGGGCGGCCCGCCAGCCACGCGTCGGCCTGCCGCAGCCGTCCGGCGAGCAGCGGGGTGTCGAAGACGTTCGACCGGTCGACGGCCTCCTCCTCGGTCAGCAGGTCGAAGAGCAGGGTGCCGAGGCCGGCCCGGTGCAGCGTCTCGGCCACCGCCTGGTTGCGCGGACTGTGCCGGCTGCTGCCGCTGCCGTGCGCGAAGAGCACGATGCCGGTCGCGCCCTCGGGCACCGCGAGCCGGCCGCCGGTCTCCGTGCCGCCGAGCGGGATCCGCACCTCGGGATCGGCCACGGGGCCGCCGCGCCGCAGCCGCAGCGCGGCCACCACCTCCTCGTCGGGCGTCTGCCCGAAGTCGGTGTAGAACTGCCCGATGGCGTAGAAGTCCTCGGGCTCGCGCACGCAGTACGTCTCGTCCGCGACGCCCGCCAGGCCCTCGGCCCAGCCGCGCGGGGCCACCGGCACGGCGAGCACGATCCGGGCGGCGCCCCGGGCCCGTACCACCTGGCAGGCGGCCCGGGCGGTGGCGCCGGTCGCGAAGCCGTCGTCGACCACGACCGCGGTGCGCCCGCGGACGTCGACGGGCTCGCGGGCGCCCCGGTAGCGGCGGGTCCGTTCGGCGAGCACGGCCCGTTCGCGCCGCTCGGCCTCGGCGAGGTCGCCCTCGGAGGCGCCGGACTGCCGGAGGACGTGGTCGTTGACCACGCGCACGCCGTCCTCGCCGATCGCGCCCATGGCGACCTCGGGCTGGTAGGGCACGCCCAGCTTGCGGACCAGGCAGACGTCGAGCGGCGCGCCGAGCGCGTCGGCGACCTCGGCGGCCACGGGCACCCCGCCGCGCGGCAGCCCGAGCACCACCGCGTCCTTCGGCACGGTCCCGGCCAGGACCTCGGCCAGTTGTCGGCCCGCGTCGGTGCGGTCGGTGAAGTACATGTCCGCTCGCCTTCCTGCCCGTGTCCGCGCGCGGCCCGGCGGGCCGTCACGCGGGCGTGGCGGTCAGGGCCGGCGCGCCGGGGGTCCCGGCGGGCGCGGGGTCGATCCGCATCCCGTACGGGCGGCTGATCCGGCCGAGCACGTCGTGCAGCCACGCGAGGTCCCGCCCGCCGGCCCGCTCCAGGCGCAGCCGCCGGCTGCGCAGCGGCACCAGCCGCACCTCCGCCAGGCCGCCGTCCTCGTCGCGGACCGAGACCAGGTGGAGGAGCCGCAGGTCGTCGCGGTACTGCTGCTGTCCGGTGATGCCTTCGTAGTCGTTCACGAGGTCGCCGCAGCCGTGCAGGACGAGCCTGCCCCGGTACGCCTCCAGCGGCCGCGGGTGGTGCGAGGAGTGCCCGTGCACGATGTCGGCGCCCGCGTCGACCAGGGCGTGCCCGAACGCGACCTCGGCACGGGCCGGGGCCCAGCCCCAGTTGGAGCCCCAGTGGACCGACACGACCACCAGGTCGCCGGGCCGTCGGGCGGCGCGCAGCCGGGCGGTGAGCCGGGCCGCGGCCGGATCGTCCGGTCCCGAGGCGAAGTGGACGCCGCCGCGCCCGGCGGTCGCGGCCCAGTCACGGGGCACGCCGCTGGACGCGAGCCCGAGCGCGTACACCAGGAGCCGGCGCCCGCCGGGCAGCGGGACGACGGCGGGCCGCCGCGCCTCCTCGGCGTCCCGCCCCGCACCGGCGGTGCGCAGCCCGGCGGTGGCCAGCGCGTCGAGGGTGTCGAGGAGCCCGCGCCGGCCGTGGTCGAGGACGTGGTTGTTGGCGAGGACGACGACGTCGGGGCGGACGGCCGTCAGCGCCGGGAGGTTGGCCGGATCCATGTGGTAGTGCACGGCCTTGCCGGGACAGGGCGCGTCGTTCCTGGTCACCGCGGTCTCCAGGTTCACCACCCGGACCGCCGGCCCGACCGCGTCCAGGATGCCGAGGGCCTCTCCCCACGGATAGCGGGGGTCGGCCCCGCGGGGCACCGGCCCGGCGGCCGCCTCGGCGAGGGCGACGTAGTCCCGGGCGTCGTGGACGTACCGCTCGGGCAGGGCCGGATCGAGCGGATGGGGAAGGATCTGGTCGATTCCCCGGCCGAGCATCACATCGCCGCAGAGGAACAGACCGGTCAGTCCGCCGCCCATACCCCCAGGTTAGTCCGCCGGAGGCCGGGCCCGAGGGGTACAGGGAGCACGGGGGGACGGGGGGACAGGGAGGCGGTCTAGCGTCCGGCGAGGGCGGCGCGGCGGATGGTGGCGTCGACCAGGGCGAGGGCGTCCTCGGCCGTGCGGCCCGGGGCGCGGTTCCAGGGACC
Source organism: Streptomyces sp. NPDC053541 (assembly GCF_044544705.1). Taxonomy (NCBI): domain Bacteria; kingdom Bacillati; phylum Actinomycetota; class Actinomycetes; order Kitasatosporales; family Streptomycetaceae; genus Streptomyces; species Streptomyces sp. NPDC053541. Next base: position 126,739 of record NZ_JBITXM010000011.1, on the reverse strand, counting down.
GATGAGCTGGTGCCAGCCGCGCGAGCGGAGCTCTTCGAGCATCCAGGCACCGGCCTCGTTCATGGTGGCGGAGCTGCCGAAGCCGAGCCGGTGGGCGGCGAGCATCGCGCCGCAGACGCAGCGCGCGCCGCGGGCGTCGCGGAGCCGGTACGGGGTGTTCTGCCAGCCCCATTCGGTCAGCACCCGCCGGGCGTGGGCGAGATGGACGGAGGGGCGCACGTCGGGGCGGCCGATCCGGCGCCAGACGTGCAGCCGGTCGGGCAGCATCGCGCCGAGCCGTCCGGGCAGCGGGCGTTCGGCGGGCGGGGGCGCGGGGAGGGCTTCGAGGGCCTCGGCGACGAGCCGGTCCACCGGGACGGACAGCAGCCGCCGCCAGTCGGCGTCCTCCTCCCGTACCGGCTGCGGCGCGGCGGTCCAGCGGGCCACCAGGTCCTGCCAGGCGGCGGTCTCGCGCAGGGCGGCGGCCTCCCGGTCGAGCGCGTCGACGGCGTCGAGGGCGCGGAGGGCGTCCGGGGAGGCCGGGGAGGCCGGGGAGGCCGGGCTTTCGGCGGTGGCCGGGGTGTCGGTGGTGGCGGCGGTCTCGGCGGTGGCGGTGCTGGGCATGGGGGCGACTCCACGAGCGATTCATACCGTTATCGGAATGAATGTCGGCTTCGCCCTGCTCGAACTTGAGTGCCCGCCCCCGGCCGCCGGTCGTGCGGTCGGCCGCGCGGTGCCATGGGCCTCGGCCCCGGCACCGCGCGGACCGGCTCACGCGGACAGCGCGGTGCCCGCGGCGCCGGTGGTGCCCGTGAGGTGCTCGGTGGTGAGGAGTTCGGCGAGCCGCTCGGGCGGCAGGAGGCCCTTCTCCAGGGTCAGTGCGGCGACCGAGCGGCCGGTGGCCAGCGCCTCCTGGGCGATGGCGGTGGCCGCCGTGTAGCCGAGGTGGGGGTTGAGCGCGGTGGCCAGGCCGATGGAGTTCTCCACGCTCGCCCGCAGGTGTTCGGTGTTGGCGGTGATGCCGCTGACGCAGCGCTCGGCGAGGGTCAGGCATGCGGCCCGCAGCGAGGTCAGGCTCTTCGACAGGGCGTGGAAGATCACCGGCTCGAAGGCGTTGAGCTGGAGCTGGCCGCCCTCGGCCGCCATGGTGATGGTCATGTCGTTGCCGATGACCTCGAAGGCCACCTGGTTGACCACCTCGGGGATGACCGGGTTGACCTTGCCGGGCATGATGCTCGACCCGGCCTGCACCGGCGGCAGGTTGATCTCGCCGAGCCCGGCGCGCGGGCCGGAGGACAGCAGCCGCAGGTCGTTGCAGGTCTTGGAGAGCTTGACGGCGATCCGCTTGAGGACGCCCGAGAGCTGGACGAAGGCCCCGCAGTCCTGGGTGGCCTCGACCAGGTTGGCCGAGGTGACCAGGGGCAGGTCCGTGATGCCGGCGAGGTGACGGCGGGCGGTCTCGGCGTAGCCGGGGGCGGCGTTGAGGCCGGTGCCGATGGCGGTGGCGCCCAGGTTGATCTCGTGGATCAGCTCGATCGCCTCGGCGAGCCGGCCGCGGTCCTCCTCCAGCATCACGGCGTAGGTGGAGAACTCCTGGCCCAGCGTCATCGGCACGGCGTCCTGGAGCTGGGTGCGCCCCATCTTGACGACCCCGCCGAACTCGACTGCCTTCGCGGCGAAGGCGTCCTGGAGCACGGCCATGGCGACCAGCAGCCGGCGTGCGGCGCCGATGGCGGCGATGCGGATCGCGGTCGGGTAGACGTCGTTGGTCGACTGCCCGAGGTTGACGTCCTCGTTGGGGTGCAGGACCTCGTAGGCGCCCTTGGGGTGGCCGAGCAGTTCGAGCGCCCGGTTGGCGACGACCTCGTTGGCGTTCATGTTGGTCGAGGTGCCGGCCCCGCCCTGGACGACGTCGACGACGAACTGGTCGTGCAGCGCGCCGCCGCGGATCTCCCGGCAGGCGGCGACGATCGCCGCGGCCTTGGCGGCGGGCAGCAGGCCCAGCTCCTCGTTGGCCAGCGCCGCGGCCTCCTTCACGGCGGCGAGGGCCTCGACCAGCTGCGGGTAGACGGAGATCGGGGTGCCGGTGATGGCGAAGTTCTCGGTGGCGCGCAGGGTGTGCACGCCCCAGTACGCCTCGGCGGGGACGTCCCGGTCGCCGAGCAGGTCGTGCTCGCGGCGGGTGGGGCGGGCGGCGGCGGTCGCGTCCGGTGCGGGCGCGGGTGCGGGGTTCACGGTGCCGGTTCCTCGGGTGGGTGCGGTGCGCGGAGGGGTGGGGAGGGAGGGGTGGGTGGTACGGGGTGGGGGGGGCGGGGGCCGCCGGAGGTGGCAGCGGCACGGGGCGGGAAGGGGCGCCTGGGCACGGGGGCACGCAGGGCACGGAGAGCGGCCCGCCCTGGACCCCGGCCCGGGGCGCACGGGGCGCGGGGCGCGGCAGGGCGCCCCCGGACGGGTCGGGCAGCGCCCCTCGGCGACGGTGTGCCCCGCCGTCAGTGCGTCACGGCGAGCGCGGGCTCCGCGCGGACCGGGCCTTCCAGGAGGGCGCGCAGCAGGTGGGTGCGGCGCTCGGGGCTGGAGGTGTCGGCGAGCAGGGCGGCGAGCAGCGCGATCCGGGCCTGGCCGGGGCGCAGCGTGCCGGCGAGGACGGCACCCGCGGCGGCCAGGTCGACGGCGCCGCCGCCGGTGTAGACCTCGGCGACGGTGCCGGAGGCGACCCGGGTGGAGAGGACGACGTGGACTCCCTGGTCCACGGCGCGTGCGACCGCCTGGGCGATCTCGGGCGTGGCGTTGCCGGCGCCGGTGCCGACGAGCACGATGCCGCGGGCGCCGGCGGCGACGGCGGCGTCGAAGAGGACGGGGTCGCCGTCCGAGTGGTGCATGACGATGTCCACGCGCGGGGCGGTGCCGGCCGGGAGGGGCGCGGGCAGCGGCAGGGCGGTGGGGCGCTCGGGCTCGCGCTCGATGTCGACCTGGCCGAAGCCGAGGCGGCCGACCCGGCGCCCGGAGGGGTCGGCGAAGGGGTCGGAGTCGAGCGTCTTGGTCTTCACGGTGCCGCGGGCGGCGTGCACGAGGCCGTCGAAGACGACGAGGACGCCGAGGCCGTGGACGGTGGCGGCGACCTGGAGGGCGTCGTAGAGGTTGCCGGGTCCGTCGCCGTCGCCGGTGCCGAAGGGGCGCTGGGCGCCGGTGAAGACGACCGGGCGGGGGTCGGAGTGGTGCAGGTCCAGGAAGAAGGCCGACTCCTCGAGGGTGTCGGTGCCGTGGGTGACGACGATGCCGTCGACGCCGGGGTCGGCCAGGGTCTCGTGGACGGCGCGCAGCAGGGCGAGCTGGCGGTCGGTGGTCATCCGGGAGCTGTTGACGTTGAAGAGGTCGAGGACCTCGACGTCGATGTTGTCCGGTACGGCGGCGGTGGCCACGACGTCGTCGCCGGAGGCGTCGGCGGCGTAGCCGCTGCCGGTCCAGCGGCTGGCTATGGTGCCGCCGGTGCTGATGACCACGATGCGGCGCGGCCGGGCGTCGCGCGTCCACTTCATGACGGTGCTGTCCTTCCCTGGGGTGTGCGCCGCAACGATAGGTCAGAGGGTGCGCAAGGCGATTGCCAATTCGGCCCGGAATCATGAACTCCGTGGTGGATAATTGCGCCATGGACCGAATCGATCTGCATATCTTGCGCGAGCTCCAGGCGGACGGCCGGCTGAGCAACCAGGAGCTGGCCCAGCGGGTGGGCCTGAGCCCCTCCCCCTGCCTGCGGCGGGTGCGCCAGCTGGAGCAGGACGGGGTGATCCGCGGATACCGGGCGATCATCGACCCGGAGGCGGTGGGGCGGGGCTTCGAGGTGCTGGTCTCGGTGGAGGTGAAGCGGGACCGGGAGACGGTCGAGGCCTTCGAGGAGGCCCTCCAGGACATCCCGGACGTGATCGAGGCGTACCGCCTCTTCGGCAGCCCGGGCTGCCTGCTGCGGATCGCGGTGGCCGACCTCTCGGCGTACGAGCGCCTGTGGATCGAGCGCCTGACCACGCTCGCCGGGGTCACCGAGGTGAACTCGCAGATCATCATGAAGCGGGTCAAGGAGCCGCGCGGGCTGCCGGTCGAGCGCTGAGCCGCGGCCGCCCGAGGGAGCGGAATCTCAACTTCCGCGCGGAGCAGGGCATTCCATGGGCGGGATCTGGTCATGTACGGTTCAACCGCGCGTGTGGTGAGCGACCCGTACCCGACGTTCTACGCGCGCAGAGTGGCCACCCGCACCGCCTTCCGCCCACCACCCCAGCCCCCACGGAGGTCTGACGGATGCCCGGACTCATGAGGTCCACCCGCCGCTTCGCCGCCCTGACGGCCTGCGGCGCGCTCGCCGCGGGCGCCGCCGCTCTCGGCTCCCCCGCGGTCGCCGCACCGGCCGCCGCTCCCGCCGTCGCCGGCACCACGGCGTCCGCCGCGGCGACCCCGCTGCGCGTGCTCTTCGACAACTCCAAGGCGGAGACCGCCGGAAACGCCGACTGGATCATCGGCACCGGCCAGCCCGACCCGCTCACCCAGAACCCCGCGCCCACCGCCGAGACCGACTGGACCGGCGCGATCTCCGCCTGGGGCGTGGCCCTCCAGCGGACCGGCCGCTACGCGCTCAAGACCCTGCCGTCCGGCGGCACCATCACCTACGGCACCGCCGCCGCGACCGACCTGCAGAACTTCGACACCTTCGTGCTGCCCGAGCCCAACGTCCGGCTCAGCGCGAGCGAGAAGACCGCGGTGATGCGCTTCGTCCAGAACGGCGGCGGCCTCTTCCTGGTCTCCGACCACACCGGCGCCGACCGCAACAACGACGGCTGGGACGCGGTCGAGATCATCAACGACCTCATGGCCGACAACGGCGTCGACAACACCGACCCGTTCGGCTTCACCGTGGACACCGGAACCGTCCAGACCGACAACCCGCGGGCCGTGTCCGACTCCACCGACCCGGTCCTCAACGGCGCCTTCGGCAAGGTCACCGGCAGCATCATCCGCAGCGGCACCACGATGACGCTCAAGCCCGCCGCCAACCCCTCCGTCAAGGGCCTCGTCTACCGCACCGGTTCCTCCGGCACCACCGGGGCCTTCTTCGCGACGAGCACCTTCGGCAGCGGCCGGGTCGCCGTGTGGGGCGACAGCTCCCCGGTCGACGACGGCACCGGCCAGTCGGGCAACACGCTGTACGACGGCTGGAACGACCCCGCCGGCACCAACGCGGCCCTCGCGCTCAACGCCACCGACTGGCTCTCCGGAGCCGGCGGCACCGGCGGCGGGGGCGGCGGCACCTGCGCGGCGGCCCAGCTGCTCGGCAACCCCGGCTTCGAGTCGGGCACCACGGTGTGGACCGCCTCCACCGGCGTCATCACCAACGACCCGGCCCGCCCGGCCCGTACCGGCAGCTACAAGGCCTGGCTCGGCGGCTACGGCTCCGCGCACACCGACACGCTGGCCCAGACCGTGACGATCCCGGCCGGCTGCACCACCGCCGCGCTGACCTTCCACACCCGGATCGACACCGCCGAGACCACGACGACCACGGCCTACGACAAGCTCAAGGTCGAGGTCCTGAACGGCTCCGGCACGGTCCTGGCCACCCTCGCCACGTACTCCAACCTCGACCGGTCGAGCGGCTACGTGCAGCGCTCCTTCAACCTCGCCGGCTACGCAGGCCAGACGGTCACGCTGCGGTTCACCGGCACCGAGGGCTCCCAGCTGCAGACCTCGTTCGTGATCGACGACACCTCGCTCACCGTGGGCTGACCCGCCCCGTCACCCCACCCCGCACCCCCGCGCCGCACGGACCCGTCCGTCCGTGCGGCGCGGGTCACTCCGCCGTGTCCGGGCGACGCCGACAGGCCGACACCGTCACGGCGACACCGCCACGACGACACCGTCACCCCGCCAGAAGGGACCCCCCCATGTCCGTCGCGCAGCGAGGCCGCTGGAAGACCTGGGCCGCGATATCCGCGGCCCTCGTCGGCCTCACCGTTCCGGCCCTCACCGCCACCCCGGCCGGCGCCACCACCGGCGCCTACGACAGCACGTACTACAAGAACGCGGTCGGCAAGACAGGCACCGGCCTCAAGTCCTCGCTGCACACCATCATCAGCGGCAACACCCGCAAGATCTCCTACGACGCGGTGTGGAACGCCCTGAAGACCACCGACCAGGACCCCGCCAACAGCGCCAACGTGCTGCTGCTCTACAGCGGCACCTCGCGCAGCAAGACGCTCAGCGGCGGCGACCTCGGCGACTGGAACCGCGAGCACGTGTGGGCGCAGTCGCACGGCGGCTTCGGCACCTCGGCCGGCCCCGGCACCGACCTGCACCACCTGCGCGCGGCCGACGTCCAGGTCAACAGCATCCGCGGCAACAAGGACTTCGACTACGGCGGCAGCGCGGTCAGCGGCGCCCCCGGCAGCTACACCGACAGCAACTCCTTCGAGCCGCGCGACGCCGACAAGGGCGACGTGGCCCGGATGGTGCTCTACATGGCCGTCCGCTACGAGGGCGACGACGGCTTCCCCGACCTGGAGGCCAACGACTCCACCACCAACGGCAGCGTGCCCTTCCTCGGCCGGATCTCGGTCCTCAAGCAGTGGAACGAGCAGGACCCGCCGAGCGCGTTCGAGGAGCGCCGCAACGACATCATCTTCAACACCTACCAGGGCAACCGCAATCCGTTCATCGACCACCCGGAGTGGGTCGAGGCAATCTGGTAGCCGGCCCCGGCCCGCGCCGGGGCGACCGGGACCGGACGGACGGGACGGGGGTGCGGCGTGGACGCCGAGTGCCGGGGCACGTACGGGAATCCACCCCCTCCCCCGTTCCCGCACCCGCACCCGTGCCCGCGCCCGCTTCCGCACCCCGACGCGGTGCGGGAGCGGCGCGGCCGGTTGTGCCGCCGGATCTCTGCGGGCGGGATCACCGTGGACGACATCCTGTGCGCCGAGGACCGCACCGGTTTCGCCGGGCCCGGCACGGCCTCGGCGTTCGCCGTGGTGCTCACCCGGTCGGGCGGCTACGTGCGCCGGATCGCGGGCGAGGAATTCTTCGCGGACGCCACCGGCGGCTATCTCACCCGGCCCGGTGACGTCCACCAGGTCGCCCATCCGGCCGGGCCCGGCGACCGGTCCTCGGAGTTCCGGGTCGGCGCCGCGCTGTTCGCCGACCGGTTCGACGGGCCGCCGCGCTCGCGGCGGCTCACCGTCACCGGCGCCACCGACGTGCGGCACCGGGAGCTGCTGGCGGCGGCCCGGCGCGGCACCGACGCCTTCGAACTGGCCGACCGGCTGCACCGCTTGCTGGACGGGGTCGCCGCGGACGCCGGACACTGGCGCGCCGACACCGGCGCCCGGCCCGCCACCGCCCGCGCCCACGCCCGGCTGGTCCGTGACACCTGCGCACTGCTCGCCGGCGGCCCGCAGGCACTGCGGCTGCCCCTGGAGGAGCTGGCCCGCGGGGTCGGGGCCTCGCCGCACCATCTGAGCCGGGTGTTCCGCGCGGTCACCGGCACCAGTCTCACCCGCTACCGCAACGAGCTGCGGGTCCGTGCCGTGCTGCACCGTCTGGAGGAGGGCGAGGAGAGCCTGCGCACCCTCGCGCACGCGTACGGCTTCGCCGACCAGGCGCATCTCACCCGCCTGTGCCGCAGCCGGACGGGGCAGCCGCCCGGCGCCCTGCGGGTCATGCTCCGCGACCGCGCATGAATGTCCAACGCGCGCGCGGGGTCCGGGGCGCACCATGGCGGCGGCCGGAGCACCGGCCGGTGCCGCGGACCGCCCGGAAGGCGCCCGCGGACATCCCGTCTTCCGAACGGGGGAACCCGACGATGACCCTGCTGAGCAGAGCCGGTACGGCGCTGGTGGCGATCCTGACGGCGGCGGCCTGCGCCGTCTCGGCGCCCGGCGCGGCCGGGGACACGAGCGGTGCCGGTGGAGCGGCGGCGACCGGCGCGCCCGCCCTGACCGGTCACCGGCCGTGCCCGGGGCAACCGGACGTCACCTGCGCCGATCTGACGGTGCCGCTGGACCGCGGCGGGGCCGTGCCCGGCACGCTGAAGCTGCGGACCGCGCTGTACGGGCCGGCCGACGCGCCCCGCGGCACGCTGCTCTTCCTCACCGGCGGGCCGGGCCAGCCCGGCGTGCCGTTCGTGGAGCGGATCCGCGCCCGGCTGCCGAAGGCCCTGGCCGCGTACCGCCTGGTGATGATCGACCAGCGCGGCACCGGCGGCACCGCCGTCGACTGCCCGGCGCTGCAGAAGGAGGTCGGCGGCAGCGACACGGTGCCGCCGAGCCCGGGCGCCGTCACCGCCTGCGCCGAGGCGCTCGGCCCGCGCCGCGGCCTCTACACCACCGCCGACACCGTCGCCGACCTGGAGGACCTGCGGCGCGCGCTCGGGGTGGCGTCCTGGACCCTCGACGGGGTGTCGTACGGCACCTTCACCGCCGGGCAGTACGCGCTGACGCACCCGGAGCGGGTGCGCCGGCTGGTGCTCGACTCGGTGGTGCCCCTGGACGGCGCGGGCGTGCTGTACGAGGCGGGCTTCGGGCGCTCGGCCGAGGTGCTGCGCACGGCCTGCCGCGAGCAGGGGTGCGGCTTCGACCCGGCGGCGGACCTGGCGAAGGTGGTGCGCCGGGACGGCAACGGGGTCGGGGTGTTCAACCTGCTGGTCCTGGCGAGCATCATCGACCCGAAGCTCGACGATCCGCGGTTCGGCATCCTGGCCGCGCTGCACGCCTCGGCGGGCGGCGACCGGACCCGGCTCGACGGGCTCGTGGCGGGCTTCGCCGAGTCCTCGGGCGAGCCGCCGGAGGAGTTCAGCGCCGGGCTGCACGCGGCCACGCTGTGCGCCGACTCGCGCTGGCCGTGGGGCGACTCCTCGGCGCCGGTCGAGGGCCGCGAGCGGGCGCTCCGGAAGGCGGTGGCCCGGATCCGGCCGGCCGACGTGTGGCCGTTCCTCCGCGAGACCGCCGCCGCCCAGGGCATTCCGCAGACCTGTCTCCCCTGGCCGTCCACCCGCCCCAACCGGCCCGCTCCCGGCCGCACCCTGACCATGCCGGTGCTGCTGCTCGCGGGCGACCGCGACCTGTCGACCCCGCTCGACTGGGCCAGGGCGGTCGCCGCCGCCACCCCGCGGGCGGAGCTCACGGTCGTCGGCCTTGTTCTCCCGAAGCTGCCGCGAAGTGACAAGTAGCTCTCTGTAGTGGATCAGGAGTGAGCTTGTCAGCCGCTTCGATCTTCTGACCTTCCCGAAGGCCGCGCTCGGCCAGGTTGGTCGTGTCATGACACGACGACCGGAGGGCGCCAGGGTGCGGCAGGAGTGGGAGCCGGAGGACCTGATCGAGGTCTGGACGCTGCTGGAGGATGACCAGGAGCGGCTGCGGAACAAGTCGGGGGCGAACCGGTTGGGGTTCGCGCTGTTGCTGAAGTTCTTCGAGGTGGAGGCCCGGTTCCCGGAGGACGCCGAGGAGGTCCCGGTGCCGGTGGTGTCGTACGTCGCCCTGCAGGTGAAGGTGGCGGCGGAGGAGTGGGCCGCGTACGACTGGTCGGGGCGGGCGATCAAGCGGCACCGGATGGAGATCCGGGGCGCGTTCGGCTTCCGTGAGTGCACCGAGGAGGACCAGGCCCAGCTTGCCGAGTGGCTGGCGGTCGAGCTGTGCGGGGTGGAGCTGAACCGGGACCGGTTGGCGGAGGCGGTGGTGGCCCGCTGCCGCAAGGGCCGGCTGGAGCCGCCGACGCCGGGGCGTATCGCCCGGCTGGTGGGCTCGGCGATCAGCACCTTCGAGGAACGGTTCTGCGCGGCCACCGTGGGGCGGCTGTCGGCGGCGACCCGCTCGCGGCTGGACGATCTGATCGCCGAGGACGCCGGCGCGGACGTGGAGAGCGCGGGCGGTGGGGGCACCTTCTTCACCGAGCTGAAGGCGGACCCGGGCGCGCTGGGGCTGGACAGCTTGCTGGCGGAGGTGAACAAGCTTCAGCGGGTGCGGGCGCTGGAGTTGCCGCCGGAGCTGTTCGCGGACGTGTCGGAGAAGCTGGTGGCGGCCTGGCGGGCGCGGGCGGCGAAGGAATACCCCTCGGACATGCGGGCGGCGGCCGGGCCGGTGCGGTACACGCTGTTGGCGGCGCTGTGCTACGTGCGCCAGACGGAGATCACCGACTCGCTGGTGGAGCTGTTCATCCAGCTCGTGCAGAAGATCAACACGCGGGCGGAGAAGAAGGTCGAGGGCGAGTTCAACAAGGAGCTCAAGCGGGTCCGCGGCAAGGAGGGCATCCTGCTGCGGCTGGCGGAGGCTGCCGTGGCGGAGCCGGGCGGCACGGTCCGCAAGGTGATTTATCCGGTGGCCGGGGAGTCCACCCTGAAAGCGCTGGCGGCGGCGGCCGCGGCGAACGAGGCCCGTTACCGGGCCCGGGTGCGCACGGTGCTGCGCTCGTCGTACTCCAACCACTGGCGGCGGATGCTCTCGCCGCTGCTGAACGCGCTGGAGCTGAAGTGCAACAACACCGCCTACCGGCCGGTGATGGACGCCATCGACTTGCTCAAGCGGTATCTGGACCAGCCCATCGCCAAGGAGGGAGCGTTCTTCGACGAGGCGGAGAAGATCCCGCTGGCCGGGGTGGTGCGCGAGGAGTGGCGCAAGGCGGTCGTGGATGAGCGGGGCCGGGTAGAGCGCATCCCGTACGAGCTGTGCGTGCTGGTGTCATTGCGGGACGCGCTGCGGCGGCGGGAGATCTGGGTGCCGGGGGCGGCCCGGTGGCAGAACCCGGAGGACGACCTGCCGCCGGACTTCGAGGACAACCGCGATGTGCACTACGACGCGATCCGCCAGCCGCAGGACCCGGAGAAGTTCATCGAGGCCCTCGATCAGCGGTTGCGGGATGCGCTGACCCGCTTCGACACCGCACTGGAGCTGGGCACCACGGGCGGAGTGGAGATCGTGCGCCGGCACGGTGAGCCGTGGATCAGGGTTCCGAAGCTGGGCAAGCAGGAGGAGCCGGAGAACCTCGTCGCGCTGAAGGCGGAGATCGAACGCCGCTGGGGCACTATCGACCTGATCGACGTCCTCAAGGAGGCCGAGTTCGCCACCGGTTTCACCGGCGAATTCACCTCGGTCGCCACCAGGGAGGCGGTCCCGAAGGCGGTGCTGCGGCGCCGGTTGCTGCTGGTGCTGTTCGCGCTGGGGACGAACATGGGCATCAAGCGGGTCGCGGTCACCGGCAAGCACGGCGAGAGCGAGGCCGTCCTGCGCCGGGTGCGGCACCTGTTCGTCAACCGGACCAACCTGCGCGCGGCTCTGGTGCGGCTGGTCAACGCCACCTTCGTCGCCCGGGATGCGGCGTGGTGGGGCGAGGGCACCGCCTGCGCGAGCGACTCGAAGAAGTTCGGCTCCTGGTCCAGCAACTTCATGACCGAGTGGCACCAGCGCTACCGCGGCCCCGGGGTGATGATCTACTGGCACGTAGAGAAGAAGTCGCTGTGCGTCTACAGCCAGCTCAAGTCCTGCTCGGCCTCCGAGGTCGCCGCGATGATCGAGGGGGTGCTGCGGCACTGCACGGACGTGGAGATCGACCGGCAGTACACCGACACGCACGGCGCCTCCATCGTCGGGTTCGCCTTCGCCCACATGCTCGGCTTCAACCTGCTCCCGCGGTTGAAGAACGTCGGCTCGGCCAGGTTGTACCGGCCGGCGGCCGGGGAGGACGAGAAGTGGCCGCACCTGGCGCCGGTGCTGTCGACCAAGACGATCGACTGGGACCTGATCCGCCGGCAGTACGACCAGATCGTGAAGTACACCACCGCCCTGCGCCTGGGCACCACCGAGGCCGAGCAGGTGCTGCGCCGCTTCACCCGCGGCGGACCCAAGCACCCCACCTACAGGGCGATCGAAGAACTGGGCCGGGCGGTGCGTACGGCGTTCATCTGTGACTACCTCGCCGACGCCGAGCTGCGCCGGGAGATCAACGACGGGCTCCAGGTCGTGGAGAACTGGAACAGCGCCAACCGCGACCTGTTCTACGGCAAGGACGGCGACCTGACCGGCTCGGACAAGGAGTCCCAGGAGGTGTCCATGCTCGCCCTGCACCTGCTCCAGTCCGCGTTGGTGCACGTCAACACACTGCTCCTCCAGGACATCCTGGGCGAGGAGAAGTGGCAGAAGCGGCTCTCCGACGCCGACCGGCGGGCCTTGTCACCGCTGTTCTGGACTCATGTGAACCCCTACGGCCGGTTCGAGCTGGACATGAATTCCCACCTCGACCTCACTGCCGCGACGTCTTTGGTTCCCGGGCCCCGTGCCGTGTCCGATACGCGGGTTCCCGGACTGGCGATGCAGGGTGCGGCCGGGTCGGCATCCTGACGGTCCGTACTCCCGGCGTTGTCCAGGGAGCGATTAGATCGTTCTTTAGGGTGAGGCGCTGGGTCCGGGGCCAGCAGTTTCTTGCGCCACCGCGGAAAGCACAGGGAAGGGTGGTCCCTCGGAGTCACTGCCCGTGACTCCGAGGGACCACCCTTGCTCGACTCGGCGGTCACCACTGCCGCAGTGCGGTCAGGAGGCGCCGTCTGCGTCATCCCGCGCGGCTCGGCCGCGCGAGTTGTTCCGGCATCCGCGGGACCCAAAAACGTCAGACCTGCATGACCGCTTCGAAGACCGTGACGCGGTTGTCGTCGGAGAGCGAGTGGGTGGGGTCGGCGTGCGCGGCGCGGAATGCCTCCGACGAGGTGTAGGCGGTGAACGCGGCGTCGTCCTCGAAGTCGAGGACGGCCAGATAGCCGTGTGCGCCCCTGCGGGGACGCAGCAGCCGTGCGTTGCGCAGCCCCGGCACGTCGGTAAGGGTGGCGCGCATGCTGGCGGTGAAGTGGTCCTCGAACGCGTCCTGGGCGGGCGCGGCGACGGTGAACTCGGTGACGGCGGTGATCATTCCTGTCTTCTCTCGGTTGTTGACGTGATGTCGGTGGCTGTCCCGCCCGGCCGAGGCCCGCACGGCGATGGCGATGATGTGCACCGCGTGTCCGAACGAGTCCCTCTGCGGGGTGCGGTTACAGGGCCGGGGTCGGGGCCGCGGCCGGCTGAGGGAGCCTGCCTGTGCGGCGGGCCCAGATGTCGAACGCGACAGTCATGAACGGGGGTACGGCGGCCAGCAGGGCGAAGATCGTGGTCCGGCCCAGCCGCCACTTCAGCCGGATCGCGACCAGGACGGTCAGGAACACGTAGACGATGAAGGCGGCGCCGTGGAGGGTGCCGAAGATCCGCACGCCGAGTTCGGTGGTTTCGGGAATGTACTTGAGGTACATCCCGACCAGCAGACCCGCCCACGTGCACGCTTCGATGACCGCGATCCAGGTGAACGCGCGCAGCAGACGGCTGGAGCCGGTCTCGGCAGCCCGTGCGGCCGGCACGTCGGCGGAAGGCGGTTCGGAGGTGGGCGTGGAAGGCGTCTGCGGGGTGCCTGGGCGTGCGGGCCACAGGGCGCGGTCGCCGAGCATGCGGACGATGGCGGGGACCAGGAGAGGGCGGATGAGGAAGGTGTCCAGCAGGATGCCGAAGGCCATGGCGAAACCGAACTGGAACAGTTCGCGGATCGGCTGGGTCATCAGGACGGCGAAGGTCGCCGCGAGGATGAGGCCCGCGGAGGAGACGACGCCGCCGGTGCGTGTCAGGGCGGCGGTGATCGCCTTCGCCGGGGGCTGGGTGCGCAGTTCCTGCTTGAACCGGCTCATGATGAAGATGTTGTAGTCGACGCCGAGCGCGACGAGGAAGACAAAGATGTACGCGGTGACGCGGTTGCCGATGCCGTCGTCACCGAGGACGGTCACGGTGAAGAAGGTGGTGGCGCCCAGGGTGGCCAGGAACGACAGGATCAGGGTCGCGACCAGGTAGAGCGGGGCAAGGAGCGAGCGGAGCAGCAGGACGAGCACCGCGGTGACGATGGCCAGGACCAGGAGCACGATGAAGGTCGTGTCGCGGTCGAGGGCGGAGCGGATGTCGGCGTTCTGCGCGGTCTCGCCGCCGATGAGCACCGTGGCGTCCTGCACTCCGGTGGCCTGGGCTGCGGATTGCGTGGCCTGCTTGAGGGGACCGATCGCATCGAGTGCCTTGGAGCTGTAGGGGTCGAGGTCGAGGACGACCTCGTAGAAGACGGTCTTGCCGTCCTTGCCCATGCGGGGGTCTGCGACACGGCTGACGTGATCGGCATCGGTGAGCGCGGTGGCGATGTCGGCGGGTGCGGGGCTGGAGCGCAGGTTGTCCTGGGCATGGACGACGACGGTACTGGGGGCGATCTCGCCGGGCCCGAATTCCTCCTGGATGAGGTGCTGCCCGTGCTCCGACTCGGTGGCGGCGCGGAAGCCGCTGAGGGTGTTGAAGCTCTCCTGGTAGCCGAGCAGTCCCGCGCTCAGTACCACGAGGAGTGCGATCACGGCCGAGGCCACCTTGACGGGGGCCCGTGCGACCAGGGCGGCGATGCGGTGCCAGATGCCTGCGCCGCGACTGCGTTCGGCGGCCTTGTCCATGCCCCCGGGCCAGAAGACGCCCCTGCCCAGCAGGAGGACCAGGGCGGGGATGAAGGTGAACGCCACCAGCGCCATGACGGCCACGCCCAGGGCGAGGTACGGTCCGAAGCCGTGAAGTGCCGGGGAAACGGCCACGAGCAGGGCGAACATGGCGAGCACGATGGTTGAGGCGCTGGCGAGGACGGACTCGGCAGTGCGGCGCACGGCGGTCTGCATCGCGCGGGCGCGGTCCGGCTCGTCGAGGAGGGTCTCGCGGTAGCGGGCGGTGATGATCAGCGCGTAGTCCGTGCCCACCCCGAACAGCAGCACGGTCATGATCGAGGCGGTCTGGGAGCTGACCGTGATGACTCCGGCGTCCGCGAGAATCGCGCCGAGGGTCTCCGCCACGCGCATAGCCACGCCCACGGCAAGAAGCGGTACGAGCGCCATCAGGGGCGAGCGGTAGATGGCCAGCAAGATGATCAGGACGAGCACGATGGTGGCCAGTAGCAGGACTTTGTCACCGCCGCTGAAGACCTTCACGGTGTCGGTGGCGATCCCGGCGGGGCCGGTCACTGCGACGTCGACGGGCCCGGCCCGGTCGGAGGCGAGGTCACGCACCGCGTCGACCGCGTTCTGGAAGGACTCGTCCGAGGGGCTTCCCTTCATGGGCACGATGATCAGCTGGGCACCGCGGTCCTGCGAGACCAGCTCGGCTACGGCGTCGGGAGCGGTCACCGTGGAGACCACGCTCACGACATGGTCGGGTCGGCTGGTTCCGGAAAGGGCCGAGGTGATGGCGGCGACCGCCTGTGTGGCGCTCGCCGCGGCGTCGGTGCCCTTGCCGCGGACCACGATGATTGCCGGCGTCGCGTCCTGGCCCGGAAGCTGGGCGCGGACGAGATCACGTGCCTTCATCGAGTCCGAGGCGGCGGGCGGCAGGTTGGCGGACGCGTTGTCCTCGACGGATTCCAGGGTCGGGGCGACCCCGGCGAGGAGGCCCGCGATCAGGACCCAGAAGGCCACCACCACGGCGGCGCGTTTCTTCGATCCCAGGAGACATCGGAGCAGAGCGGGGGAGTTCATCGGTTGCATCGGGCAGCCTTCGGCAGGAAGCACGGACAGAACTTAGCGACAGGGTGTCTCTAAGTTCTGTCAAGCTAACACGCTCTCTCAGCCTCTCGGGGGTGGGGGTAGGTTGGCGGGAGACGGCACAGTGTCCGAGGTGAAGCGGAGAAAATGCCCAAGATTGAAGCTGGCAGTGTCCGGGAGCACCGGGCCCAGCGGCTCGCGCGGCTGATCGATGCGGCCGAGGGGCTACTGGAAGAGGGCGGCGTCGAAGCCCTCACAGCCGGAGCGGTTGCCGCGCGAGCCGGGATCGCCCGCAACAGCATCTACCGCTACTTCAACTCCATCGACGACCTGCTCGAACTCGTCGTCACCCGCGAATTCCCCGCCTGGATCGACGCAGTGGAGCAGGCCATCGCGAGCGAGACCACGCCCGCCGCCCAGGCTGCCGCCTACGTCAGGGCCAACCTCGAACAGGCAGCTCGCGGCACCCACGGCTGGCGGGCCGCGCTCTCGCGCGGCTCGCTCTCTCCCTCGGCGCGGGAGCGGGTGAGGAGTCTGCACGTCTCGCTACATGAGGCGCTCGCCCGGGTCGTGCGCGAACTGGGTCAGCCACAGCCCGAGCTGACCGTGGCGGTGGTCCAGGCAGTTGTCGATGCATGCATCCGCAGAATCGACCAGGGCGACGATCTGACGACCGTGTCCGACTTCGCGGAGGGAGCGACGCGTCGACTGCTCGCGGACGACGACTCGCCGCAGCACCCGTGACGCACCCCGCCCGGGCGGCTCGCAGACCCGTCGATAGCGAAGCCCTGGCAGAACGAGCCCGATCTTGAGCCGTTCCGGACCGTGACGCAGACCGCTGGCGGCTCACATGCGAGCTAAAGCCATGGGCTGCACGCACTGACCCGCTCGCACAAACGGTCCTTTGCGCGAGCATGATCAGAAACGGGCTGCCGGACCTCCGCCGAAGCCGGATTCGTTCGCAGAACCCGTTCTCACTCAAAAGCGGGACAGGCCCCCTTCTGAGACTTGCATTGTGCGAAAATCCGGGCCCATGACGGACCCTCAGCAGCTTTCCCCAACCGGCCGGTCGGACGCCGACGACGTCGAACAGCACACCTGTCCGAAGTGTGACGCGCAGCCCGGCTCACCCTGCCGCTCGCGCGGCGGCGCGGTCGCCTCCGCCTACCACACCCGCCGCTTCACGAAGGTGCCCCGACTCGCGAAGCTGCTGCGGGTACCGACCCCGGCCGACCGCGGCCCGGGCCGGCCGTGGCGGCCGGGCACCCCGCCGCCGGAGCCGATCGATCCGGACCTGCCGAGCGCCGACATCCGCATCGGGTACGCGCGGTGCTCGACGCTCGGGCAGGAACTCGACTCCCAGCTCGACGCGCTCAGTAAGCACGGCATCCCGAGGGACAAGATCTTCAGCGAGAAGATCAGCACCCGCGTCCGCGTACGGCCGAAGTTCGAGGAGGCCCTGCGGACCGCGCGGGAGGTCAAGGCGCACGCCCCGCACTGCCGGGTCATCTTCACCGTGTACGAGATGAAGCGGCTCGGCCGCGACGCCGCCGAACTCACCGCGCTCGCCGACCACCTCACCGCCCACGGCCTGGTCCTGGAGATGCTCGCCGGGCCCCTGCCCGGCATCTACGACCCCACCGGCCCCGGCAAGCTGCTGTTCGCGTTCTTCGCGGCGATGGCGGAGACCGAGCGGGAGAACATCCGCGAGTCGACGCTGGAAGGACTCGACACTGCGGCCCGCAAGGGCAAGCACGGCGGCCGGCCGCCGGTCATCACCGACGACATGCTCCACACCGTCCTGCGACGCCGGGCGAACGGCGAGTCCGTGGAGCAGATCCAGCCCGACCTGTTCATCCCCACCGGCAAGCGCAAGGGCCAGAACCCCTCCGCCGCCAGCATCTACCGGGCGCTCGCAGAGCACGCGAAGCGCGAGGCGTACCCGGAAGCCATCGAGGCCGCGCACGCCGCCCTCGAGGCCGGCGAGGCCCCCGAACCCCGCATCGCTCTCCCTGACCGAGCGTCACTCTGATCACAGAGAGCTACATGTCACTTCACGGCAGCTTCGGGAGAACAGGGCCTCGTCGAGGGCTCGGGGCACTCCACCCAGAGCAGGGGCAACGGGGCCGCCGCGGCGGAGGCCTTCCTGCTCCGGTAGTCGCCGTCCGCCGCCCCGCTCACGCGTTCGGCCCCGCCGCGATGGCCCGGCGGGGCCGAACGGCGCAGGGTGGGAGGGCCGTCCCCGCCTTCGAGGAGCCCGCCGATGGACGCGTCCGCGTACCGCTACGACGACCTGAACGCGTTGTTCGTCAACTGCACGCTCAAGCGTTCCCCCGAGGTGAGCAACACGGAGGGGCTCATCGAGCGCAGCCGGGAGGTGATGACGGCGCAGGGCGTGACCACCTCGCTGGTGCGTGCGGTGGACCACGACATCGCGACCGGGGTGTGGCCCGACATGAGGGAGCACGGGTGGGAGACGGACGCCTGGCCGGGGCTGTACGAGCGGGTGATGGCCGCGGACATCCTGGTGCTGTGCGGCCCGATCTGGCTGGGTGACAACAGCTCGGTGATGAAGCAGGTGATCGAGCGGCTCTACTCCTGCTCGGCGCTCCTCAACGACCGGGGGCAGTACGCGTACTACGGCCGGGTCGGCGGCTGTCTGATCACGGGCAACGAGGACGGGGTCAAGCACTGCGCGATGAACGTCCTCTACAGCCTCCAGCACCTCGGCTACAGCATCCCGCCGCAGGCGGACGCCGGCTGGATCGGCGAGGCGGGCCCGGGGCCCTCGTACCTGGATCCGGGTTCGGGCGGTCCGGAGAACGACTTCACCAACCGGAACACGTCCTTCATGGCGTGGAACCTGATGCACCTGGCGGCGCTGATCAAGCGCTCGGGCGGCATCCCGGCCCACGGCAACCAGCGCACGACCTGGGACGCGGGCTGCCGCCCGGACTTCGCGAACCCCGAGCACCGCTGACCCGCCCCCACCGCCCGGTCACGCGCCGTCGCCGCCCTTCCGGTCCATGTCCCGGCGGTCCTTGTCGCTCCACGCGCTGGTGTCGCGGGGCTCGACGTAGGGCTCCTCGTCCGCGGGACGGCCGCCGGCGATCGCGCGCTCGCGGGACAGTTCGGCGTCGAACTCGAGGCCCAGCAGCATCGCGAGGTTGGTGATCCACAGCCAGATCAGGAAGATGATGACGCCGGCCAGGGTGCCGTAGGTCTTGTTGTACGAGCCGAAGTTCGCCACGTACAGCGCGAAGCCCGCCGAGGCGGCCATCCAGATCGCCAGGGCCAGGAAGCTGCCCGGTGTGATCCACCGGAAGCCGCGGCCCCTGGCGTTCGGAGCCGCCCAGTACAGGATCGTGATCATCAGGGCGACCAGCACCACCAGGAGCGGCCACTTGGCGATCGACCACACGGTCAGCGCGGTGTCACCGATCCCCAGTGCCGTGCCCGCCCGGGTGGCCAGCGTGCCGGTGAAGACCACGATCAGCGCGCTGACGCAGGCGAGGACCATCAGGACGAGGGTCAGCAGGACCCGCAGGGGCGTGACCTTCCACACCGAGCGGCCCTCGGGGATGTCGTAGACGGCGTTGGCGGCGCGGATGAACGCGGCCACGTACCCCGACGCCGACCACAGCGCGAGGAGCAGACCGACGATCGCCATCACGGATCCCGTGCCGCCGCCGCCCTGCAACTGGGTGACCGCGTCGGTGACGACATCGCGCACCGATCCGGGCGTGAGCTTCGTCAGGTTGTCCAGGACGCTCCGCGTCGCCGACTTCCCCGCGATGCCCAGGATCGAGACCAGCACCAGCAGCGCGGGGAACAGGGCCAGGATCCCGTAGTACGTGAGCGCCGCGGCCCGGTCGGTGAGCTCGTCGTCCTTGAACTCCGCCACCGTCCGCTTCAGCGCCTGCCACCAGGACCTCCTCGGCAGGTCGGTGGGCCCGCCGGGGAGCGGCGGTGCCCCCGGGCCGGTGCCCGAGGCGGAGTCGGGGGCCGGCCGGTCCGGCCGGCCGTGCCGGCGCCCTTGGTCGTGCCCGTCGCGCCCCTGATGCCGTGTCCGTGTCATGCCGTGCGGGTAACCGCGTCGCGCGGAGTCGAATCCTCCTGGCCGTGCCGGATTCCGGTCCGGGGGGGACGGACCTCGACCGCGGGGCCCGGCGCGCGGCGGGGCCGTCAGGCCTCCGCCGGGGCGGCGGGCGGCGGCATCGCGTTCAGGATCCAGCGGATCGCCGAGACCACCGCGTGGCCCCCGGGGCGGGCGAGCGGCAGCAGCAGACGGGTGGCGTACGGCACGCGGAGGCGGGCCCGGACCCAGGGGGGCAGCAGCTCGACCGCCGCGGCCGCGAGGAACGCGTAGGGGAGCCGGGCGGGCCAGGGCAGCGGAGGCCGGGCCAGCAGATAGCGGGCCGCGGCTCGCGACTGCGCGGTGCCGCTCAGCTCGGGGCGGTACCGCGCGAGCACGGCCGTCAGCCGAGCGGTGGTCTCCGGCGGGTCGGGGACGCCGAGCCGGCGCGCGACCCGGGCCATGTCGGCGACGTAGCCGTCGGCCGCGGACGGGTCCAGCGGGTGACGGCCGTAGCGCTGGTGGGCCCGCAGGAAGCAGGCGGTCTCCGCCGCGTGCACCCAGGCGAGCAGATGCGGGTCGGACGCCCGGTAGGGCACCCCCTGCGGCGACCGGCCCCGCACCGTGTCGTGCACCCGTCGGACCCGGAGGACCGCCCGCTCCGCGTCCTCGGCGGTGCCGAACGTGGTGACCGCGAGGAAGGTGCTGGTGCGCTGGAGCCGCCCCCAGGGGTCGCTCTCGAAGCCCGAGTGCGCGGCGACCGCCGCCATCGCGAGCGGGTGCAGCGACTGGAGGAGCAGCGCGGCGAGCCCGCCGACGTACATCGCCGCGTCCGCGTGGACGATCCGCACCGGGCGCTCGGGCCCGAACCAGCGCGGCCCCGGGGTGCCGTGGATCCGTGCCCGCTTCTCGTGCGCGGTCGGGCCGGCGACCCGGTGGATCAGCGCCTCACCGGCCCGCCCCCGCAGCGCGCCGACGCAGGGCGGCAAGGACGTGAACACTCCTCCAGTGTGCGCCGGAAGGCCGGGAGCGAGGCCGTCCCGGCCGACGTCTCCCCGCCCCCTCACCGCCCCGGCCCCCCACCCCGGCCCCCGACCTCGCCCGGTCACTCGCGCCCCTCGACGGAACCCCCGTCCGCCGGTCGGCGCCGACGGGTCCGGAGCGGGTGGGCCCTGAGGGCGGCGCGGGCCGCGTTGGCGCCGGGCGCGCCGTGGACCCCGCCGCCGGGGTGGGCGGTCGCGGACGCGAGGTACAGGCCCCGCACGGGCGTGCGCGGGCGTCCGGTGCCCGGCAGGGGGCGGAAGACCAGCTGCTGGTGCAGGTTGGTGGTGCCCTGGTTGACGGCGCCTCCGACCAGGGCGGCGTCGCGCCGTTCCAGGTCGGGCGGCGCGAGGATCCTGCGCGCCGCGATCGCGGCCCGGAAACCCGGGGCGAGGCGCTCGATGCCGGCCTCGACGCGGCCGGCGATCGCCTCCTTCTCCCGCTCGTCCCACCGTCCTTCGATGCCGTCGGGTCCGGCGTCCCCGCTGACGTGCTGCGGCACATGGGTGTACGCCCACGCCGACTCCGTACCGGCCGGGGAACGGCTGGGGTCCGCCGTCGTCATCTGACCGAGCACGCTGAACGGCACGTCCGGCACGTGCTCCGTCGCGAGCTGCCCGGCGAACCGGGTCAGCGCGTCGACACCGTCGGCCACGTGCACGGTGCCCGCGCCCCGGGCCGCCTCGCAGGCCCAGGGGATCGGCCGGGCGAGGGCCCAGTCCACCTTGACCGTGGCGAAGTCCCACTGGAAACGGCGCAGGTCCGCTCGGGTCCCGGGCGGCAGGTGCTCCTCCCCCACCAGCCCGAGGTAGAGCGAGGGCGCGGGGATGTCGGCGAGGACGGCGTGGCGGGCCGGGACCTCCGTGCCGTCGTCCGTCCGCACGGCGACGGCCCTGCCGCCGCGCACCACCACGCGGGTCACGGGAGTGCCGCAGCGCAGTTCGCCGCCGCGCTCCCGCAGCCGGGCCACCAGCGCCCGGGTGAGCATGCCGGCCCCGCCGACCGGCACCGGGAAGCCGTACGACTGCCCGAGCATGCACATCAGCCAGCCGAAACCGCCGCCCAACGCGGATTCCGGACCGAGGTCCGCGTGCAGGGCGTTGCCCGCGATCAGCAGCCGGCCGCCGTCCCCCGCGAAGTGCTCCTGACCGAAGCGGCGCGCGGGCAGCAGCATGGTGCGCACCAAGCGCGGCAGGTCGGGTCCGGTGCGCGCGGCCAGGCGCAGCCCTGGCAGCAGCGGCGGGAACGGGGTGAACAGGCAGTGCACCAGGGCGTCTCCGGTCCGCTGCCACAGCCGGTCGAGGCGTTCCCATGCCGCTCCGTCCCCGGGCGCGAACGCGTCCAGGGACGCGGCGGTGCGGCGGACGTCGCGTTCCAGGACCGGGCACCGGCCGTCGCGCAGCGGATGGGCGACGACCGAGGGGGCGTGACGCCACCGCAGACCGTGGCGCTCCAGGGCGAGCTTCGCGAGGACGGGGGAGGCGGCAGCCAGCGGGTAGAAGGCGCTGAAGAGGTCGTGGACGTAGTCGGGGTGCACGCCGCGGTCGCTGCGGACGGCCCCGCCCGGTTCGTCCTGGGCCTCCAGGACCACGACGTGCCAGCCGGCGTCGGCCAGGACGTTGGCGGCGACGAGGCCGTTGGGGCCGGCCCCGATCACGACGGCGTCAGGCGTGCCCATCGCCCGTTTCCCCCTGTCTGCCGGCGCGGCCGGCCGTCGCGGCCTGCCCGGAGCCGCCGGTCCGCTCCGCCGCTTCCCGCACGGCGCGGTCCAGTCGGGCGAGCATGTTCCGGTTCCGCCAGCGGAGGAGCGCGTCCAGGGCGGCGTTGTGCAGCGGAGCGGCGGGTCCGCGCAGCGGGTGTTCGTCGACCAGGACCAGGCAGCGGTCGCCCCACAGCAGGGTCCGGATGCCGATGCGCGCGCTGCCGAGCGGGTTGACCGCCTCCAGCTCCAGGCGGCGTCCGGGTTCGCACAGCCGGGAGATGGTGCGGCCCTTCATCGTCCAGGTGCCCAGTTTCACGGTGTAGCCCAGCTCGGACCCGACCGCGGGCCAGTCGCCGTCGCGATCCCACGTGTCGTGGGTGCCGACCACCCAGTGCGCGTAGAGCGAGCCGTCACCGAGGACGGCCCAGACGTCCTCCGGGGTCGCGGTGATCAGCCGGTGCCATCGAGCCATGGAGGTCTCCTCGGGGGTGGTGGGCGCGTGGGGTGGCGGGTGGTGCGGCGCCGACGCGGCGCGGCGGTGGCGGGGTGCGGGCCGGGATGCGGTGCGCGGCCCGGAGGACGGCGAGCGCGGCCGCCGTTCCGGCCGCCCCGAGCGCCGCCGCGCGGGCGGCCGACCGGACGCCGGAGTGCCGCCCGCCCCGGACCGCGGCCGAGTCGCCGGACGGCGTCCACAGGCGGCCCGGGGTGTCGGCGGCGGAGCCGTGCGGGCCGAGATAGTGGTGTTCGGTACGCCAGGCGATGACACGGAGGGTGGGCCGGCGGGCGGTCGCGTGGGCGGCGGGCAGGAGCCGCGCTCCGGGCCCGACGGCCAGGCGCCGTGGCGGCCGGGTGCGGGTGGCCGCACGCAGCACGGCGTCCGCCACGCGCTCCGGTGTCGCGACGGACGGCAGGGCGCGCAGTTCGCGGCCGGTGCGATTCGCCGCGTGCGCGAAGAACGGGGTGTCGACCCCGGCCGGCAGGACGGTGCAGACGCGCACGCCGTCCGCGCCGGCGAGCGCCAATTCCCGGCGAAGGACCTCGTCGAGCGTCACCAGGGCCGCCTTCGAAGCGGCGTAGGCGCCCATGTAGGGCGCCTGGACGACCCCGCCGAGGACCGACGCGATGTCGACGAGGACCCCGCGCCCCTGGTCGCGCATCACCGGCAGGGCGGCCCGGGCGCCGTTCAGGGTCCCCAGGACGTTGACCTCCCACAGCCGGCGCACGTCGGTGAGCGGCACGTCGGTGAGGCGGCCGAGCACGCCCACGCCGGCCGCGTTCACCCACACGTCGATCCGGCCGAAGCGGGCGCGGGCCGTCCGCCCGAGCCGTTCCAGCGCCTCGGCGTCCGTCACGTCGGCCGGCACCGGAACCGCCACGGTCGCCCGGTGGGCGGCCCGGCAGTCGGCCGCCACGTGCTCCAGCGCCCGCGGGCTGCGGGCGGTCAGGACGATCCGCGCGCCGTGCCGCGCGAAGGCGAGGGCCGTGGCCCGGCCGATGCCACTGGAGGCGCCGGTCACCACCACGACGAGTCCCGGGGGGACTCCGCGTCGTAGACGGTTCATTCCCGGCGTGTCACCCGGTCCGCGGCCGAGCATGCGTCCTTTTCTCCCGCGGAAGCCGACGCCGCCCGAGTGACGGCGAGGACGGGCCGGCCGGACGACGCCCGGTCGCACCGGGGGGGCGGCGGGTGGCCGCAGCCGTGGCGGAGACGGGAGGAACGGCGCCCTTGTCCCGAGCGGCCGGTGACCCGACTTCCCCGCGGACCGGCAGGGTGCGCTGACGCCCGGGAGAAGAAGGATCATAAGCTGAGCACATGCCCAGAACTTCTCCTGCCGTCGCCCTCGACTCCCTGCTCGCCGGCAACCGCCGCTTCGTGTCCGGCGCGCCCTCGCATCCGAACCAGGATGCCGCGCGCCGCACGGAGCTGGCTCCCGGCCAGGAACCGTTCGCCGTGATCCTCGGCTGCTCGGACTCCCGCCTCGCCGCCGAGATCATCTTCGACCAGGGGCTCGGTGACCTCTTCGTCGTCCGCACCGCCGGCCATGTCCTCGGCACCGAGGTCCTCGGCAGCATCGAATACGCGACCACCGTCCTCGGAGCGCGGCTCGTCGTCGTCCTCGGTCACGACTCCTGCGGTGCCGTCGCCGCCGGTCGCGCGGCCGTCGAGGACGGCTTCGCGGCGAGCGGTTTCGTCCGCGACGTCGTGGAGCGGGTCACGCCGAGCATCCTCGCCGCCCGCACCGCCGGGCTGACCGCCGAGAGCGACATCATCGACGAGCACATCCGGCACACCGTCGACCTGCTCCTCGACCGTTCCCGCGTCCTCGCCGACCAGGTCGAGACGGGCGAGGTCGCCGTCGTCGGATTCGGCTACGCCCTCGCGGAGGGCGAGGTCCGCCGCGTCGCCACCCGTGGCCGCACCTTCCAGGAGTCCCCGGCGTCGTGACCCGCGGTCCGGCCTGAGGAGGAACCGTCTCGTCCGCCCCCCCGCCGGGCCGGACGAGACGGCGCGGCACGGGCCCGCCGGCCGTTCGCGCGGTCGGCCGTGCCGCCCCCGGGCGGGCCCCCCCGGCGCCCCGAGGGGCTACCCGCCGGAACCGGCGGGGCCCGCGGGTTCGGCGAACAGCAGGCGCAGCGCGACCTCGCGGTAGTGGCGCACGTGGCGCAGGGCGAGGTCGGCCGCCGCGTCGGGGTCGCCCGCGTCGATCGCCTCGTACAGCAGGCGGTGCTCCTCCCACAGCGGTTCCGGGTCGTCGACCTGCTGGAACAGCCAGCGCAGCCGGCCTTCGAGGGATTCGAGGGTGGTGGTGAGGAGTTCGTTGCGCGAGATGCGCACGATGTGGGCGTGGAAGGCGGTGTTGGCGCGGGAGAGGCGCTCGGGGCCGCCGGCGTCGGTCGCGGCGCGGGCCTCCGCGAGGAGCAGGGCGAGGGCGTCGAGTTCGGCGTCGGTGCGCCGCTCGGCGGCGCGGCGGACCGCGAGCACCTCCAGGGCCTCGCGCATGTCGAAGAGGTTCTCGACGTCCTGCCGGGACAGCTCGCGGACGACGATGCGGCGCTGGGAGACGGCCTGGAGGAAGCCCTCGCCGATGAGGATGCGGATGGCCTCGCGGACGGGGACGCGGGAGACGCCGAAGTCCTCGGCGACGTCCCGCTCGACGAGCCGGTCGCCGGGCTTGAGCCGTCCGGTGATGATGCGGTCGCGCAGTCCCTCGCAGACCTGGTCGCGGAGCCAGCCGCCCCCTCCCGCGGGCGCGGCGGGGCCGGCCTGCGGTGTTCCGGTCGCGTGTGCTGCCATCCGTCCTCCCCTGCGTCCGCGGTCCGCGCGCCCGCCGTCCGCCGGTGCGCCGGTGCCGCGGTCCTCCGGTGCCGATCGGCTCACGGTATGCCACCGGGGCGGGCGGTCCGGTCGCGGGTGGCGCGATCCCGGTCACGTGCACTTGACGTGAACTCGGCCGACACTTAGCTTCGCCTTACCTAACCTCCCTTTCCAGCCAGTCGAGAGAAACACGCCATGCCGAGACCGGTCCCCGACGAGCCGCTCCCCCACCTCACCTCCGGCTGGCTGCTCAGCGCCGCCGGCGTGCTCACGGCGGGCTTCCTCGCGGCCTCCGTCTGGACCTCGGGCCATGTCCACGCGGACGCGACCCTCCAGACGGCCGCCCGCTTCGTGCACGTGGCGAGCCTGGTCGCCGGCCTCGGCGCGGTGCTCGCGGTGGACTGGTTCGCTGTCCTCTGGCTCACCGGGCGGCGCCCGCTCGCCGGCGTCCTCGACACGGCCTGCGCGCTCCAGACCCCGATCTGGGCGGGCCTCGGCGGACTCACCGTCAGCGGTCTCTTCCTCCACCCCGACCTGGGCTCGCCGCTCACCCTCGTCAAGCTCGGCCTGGTCCTCGCCGTCACCCTCAACGGACTGCACGCGCACCGGCTCGGCCAGCTGCTCGAACGCTTCCGGGGGCGCGGCGCGGTGCCGCGCCGGCTGCTGCTGCGGTCCGCCGCCGTGGCCGGCCTGAGCCAGCTCGGCTGGTGGGGCGCGACCCTCATCGGCTTCCTCAACAGCCAGTCCTGACCCCCGGTCAAGAAGCTCTGGCCAGGGGTTCACCACCCGGTTTTGGTTCTTCGGACGATCATCCCTACGATCCTCCGATGATCACGAGAAAACGGCTGGCGACCGGAGCCTGTGCGCTGCTCGCCGCCCTGACCGTCGGACTCCTTCCGGCCACCGCGCCCACCGCCGCCGCAGACGCCGGCCCCGGTGCCTCGGACACCCCCAAGGAGTCCCCCAAGGTCGAGCTGGTGCTCGACGTCAGCGGCTCGATGCGCGCCCGCGACATCGACGGACAGTCCCGGATGGCCGCCGCCAAGCAGGCCTTCAACGAGGTCCTGGACGCCGTCCCGCAGGAGGTGCGACTCGGCATCCGCACCCTCGGCGCCGACTACCCCGGCCAGGACCGGCAGCGTGGCTGCAAGGACACCCGCGCCCTGTACCCGGTCGGGCCGCTGGACCGCACCGAGGCCAAGACGGCCGTCGCCACCCTCGCGCCCACCGGCTGGACCCCGATCGGCCCCGCGCTGCTCGGCGCCGCCGAGGACCTCAAGGGCGGCGAGGCGACCAAGCGGATCGTGCTCATCACGGACGGCGAGGACACCTGCGCCCCGCTCGACCCGTGCGAGGTGGCCCGGGAGATCGCCGCCAAGGGCATCCACCTGGTCATCGACACCCTGGGTCTGGTGCCGGACCTCAAGACCCGCCGCCAGCTGATGTGCATCGCCGAGGCCACCGGCGGCACCTACACCTCGGTGCACCGCACCGAGGAACTGTCCGGCCGCGTGCGGCAGCTCGTCGACCGCGCCGCCGACCCCGTGGTGACCCCGGTCGCCACCGAGGGCGCCGGGCGCTGTGCCGACGCGCCCGTGCTCAAGCCGGGCCTCTACACCGACCGGCAGGCCTTCGGACAGCACCGCTGGTACCGGGTGAACGTGCTGCCCGGCCAGGAGCTGCGCGCCTCGGTCAGCGTCTCCGCCGACCGGGCCGTGAACAACGACTACGGCGTGCTGCTGCGGGCCGTCACGCTGCACGGCCGGGAGATCGTCCGCGGCTCCGAGGCGGGCGACGGACGCACCGACGTCCTCTCGACCGGTCTGCGCTATCCGAAGAAGGACGACGAGGCCGCCCTGGCGGACGACACCAAGTCGGCGGCCGAGACGGTCTGTCTCCAGGTCAGCAACTCCTTCTCCGCTCCCCCGTCGGTGAAGACCACCCCGGGCATGCCGGTCGAGCTGGCGGTCGACGTCGTCGACGGCCCCGGCTCCGCCTCCGACGCCGCCTCCTTCGGCCTGGGACGCGGCTGGTGGCTGCTCGGCGCGCTGGTGCTCGCCGGCTTCCTCGGCGGTCTGATCTGGGGCTGGCTGTCCCGCTGGCGCGTCGCTGTCTGGAGGACCCACTGATGCGTACCGCACGCAGACTGTTCGCCGCCGTCGCCCTGGCGGGCGCGGCCCTGCTCGGTCCGGCCGCGCCGGCCGGCCTCGCCGACACGGCGACCCCGACCCCCAGCGGCAGCGCGGGCGGCGCGGCGGCCGAGGCCGGGCCGACCGAGGCCGGCACCTCGTTCCGTACCGCCGCCTTCTTCCGGCAGGAGCAGCAGGCCACCGCACAGGCGGCCACGGGTGACTACCTGTACTGGGCGTTCCCCGCCGACACCGGTCAGCGGCCGACCGTCACAGCCACCGTCACGCTGCCCGAGGCGAGCCTGCGGCACGGCGCCTCGGCCTGGCGGATCGACGTGTACGACGGGCTGCGCAGGCGCCAGCCGTGCGTGTACGGGATGCAGTCCCGCACCGCGGCGAAGGAGGCGGCCACGGTCGAGCTCTCCTGTACCCTGCGCCCGGTCCGCTCGGCGGCCGACGCCTGGTCGAACGACCCGCTGCCGGGCAGCTACTTCGTCCGCCTGACCGTGACGTCGCTGCCCGAGGAGGACTCGGGCCAGCCCTTCTCCGTACGCGTCGGCGCCACCTCCCGCGATCTCGGCGGCGCCTACGCGACGGACGGCGCCCTCGCCGTGCCCCTGGTGCCGGGCGCCACCGACCCGAAGGCCGTGGAGGCCCGCGCCCCCGAGGACGGCTGGTCCTCCGGCTGGTGGTCCGACCGCTGGCTGTGGACCGCCGCGGGCGGCGTCCTCGCCGCCCTCGCGGGTCTCGCCGGGTACACCCTCACCCGCGGCTCGGGCCGCCCGGCGCACGTCCCCCCGAGCGCCTGACCACCCGACCGCCCGCACGAAGACCGGAGGGCCGCACCGATCAGCCGGTGCGGCCCTCCGGCCCGTCCGGGCTCAGCGCCCGCCCGGGCGGACCAGGCCCGTCTCGTAGGCGTGGACGGCGGCCTGGGTGCGGTCGCGCAGGGAGAGCTTGGTGAGGATGCGGCTGACGTAGGTCTTCACCGTCTGTTCGGCGACGACCAGGCGGGCGGCGATCTCCGCGTTGGACAGGCCGTGCGCGATGAGGGTGAGGACCTCGGTCTCGCGCTCCGTCAGGGCGCCGAGGCGGTCCATCAGCGGGGCGCGCGGGACGGCGGCGCTGAGGCGGGAGAACTCGGCGATGAGGCGCTTGGTGACGTGCGGGGCGAGCAGGGCGTCGCCGCGGGCCACCACCCGGACCGCGTCGGCGAGTTCCTCGGCCGAGGCGTCCTTGAGGAGGAATCCGGCGGCGCCGGCGCGCAGCGCCTCGTACACGTACTCGTCGAGGTCGAAGGTGGTGAGCACGAGCACCTTGACTCCGGCGTCGGCCGGGGCGGTGAGCACCCGGGTGGCCTCGATGCCCCCGGTGCCGGGCATCCGGATGTCCATCAGGACGACGTCGGGGGCGAGTTCGGCGGCCTGGGCGATCGCGTCGGCGCCGTCGACGGCCTGGCCGACGACGGTGATGCCCGGCTCGGCGTTCAGCAGGACGGTGAAGCCCTGCCGGACCATCACCTGGTCGTCGGCGATGAGCACCCTGATGTCTCCGGTGCCGTCGTGGGTCATGGACCGTCCTTGGGGTCGAGGGGTGCGGGCAGGAAGGCGGTGACGTCCCAGCCGCCTTCGGGGGTGGGGCCGGCGGCCAGTTCGCCGCCGAGCATCGCGGTGCGCTCGCGCATGCCGAGCAGTCCGTGCCCGGGTTCCCGGCCGGGCCCGGCCGCGGGTGCCTCCGGGGACCGGGTGGGCGCGGTGTTGGTGACCCGCACGGTCAGGCCCTCGCGGTGGTAGTGGGTGCGGACGGTGGCGCGGGCGCCGGGCGCGTGCCGCATGGTGTTGCTCAGCGCCTCCTGGACGATCCGGTACGCCGACAGCTCGGTGCCCGGCGACAGCGGGCGGCGTTCGCCGCGGGTCTCGACGGTCGCGTCGAGGCCGGCGGCCCGTACGTTGGCGAGGAGTTCGCCGAGCCGATCGAGGTCGGGCTGCGGGGCGTGCCGTGCGCCGGCGGCGGCGTCGCCCGCCGTGCCGTCGCCGCGCAGCACGCCGAGCACCCGGCGCAGTTCGGTGAGGGCGTCCACGGCGTTCTGCCGGATCCCGGCGAGGTTTTCGCGCAGCTCCGGGGTGGGGTCGGCGACCAGGTGCGGGGCGACCTGGGCCTGGATGGAGATCACGGACATGTGGTGGGCGACGACGTCGTGGAGCTCCCGGGCGATCCGGCCGCGCTCCTCCAGGAGGGCGCGGCGGGCGCGTTCCTCGGAGGTGAGCACCTCCTGCTCGACGAGCCGGGTGCGCGAGACGCGGGTGGCGCGCAGGGAGCAGCCGACGACGGTGGCGGCGGTGAGGAAGACGGCGCCGAGCCCGAGGTTGGGCGGGTGGGGCACGGGCGCGTGCGGCAGCAGGGCCCCGGCACCGGTGAGCAGGCTGACCGTCAGGGCCGTGGCGGCGGCGAGCGGGCGGACCCGGAGCGCGAGGAGCAGCAGGACCAGGGCGTGCAGGGCGAGGGAGGGGACGCTCCAGGGCCACGGCCCGGCGAAGACGGACTCGGTGACGAGGGCGAGGAGCCACAGGACGGCGGTGGAGAGCCACCAGGCGGCCACGGGCCGGACGAGGGCGAGGACGGGCGCCGCGCCGAGGAGCAGCACGGCGGAGGAGACGGCGCCGGGGACGGGTTCCATGAAGCGGGCGTAGCTGTTGAGGTTCCAGATGCCCATGAGGACGCCGAGGAGCACGATGTGGCCGTGCGCGAGCCGGCCCAGATGCCGGTGCCGGGGCAGCGGGTCGCGGCGCCCGGGCCGCAGGTCGGCGCGCAGGACCCCGGGGACCGCGCGCAGGGCCGTCCGCCATCGCCCGCTGTCCGTCACCGTGCTCCCCCCGCTGGTGTGTTCGACTCCCCGCGACAGCCTAGGCATGTCCTGCCTCCGTTCTTCCGGCGGGCCGCGTCTTCGGGGGGCGGGCCGTGCGCGTGCGTTCGTACGTGTGGAAGGCGGCGCAGCAGAGCAGCAGCGCGCCGGTGAAGAGGGGGAGCCAGCCGAGCCGGGCGAGGGCCCAGGCGGGGTGGTCGGGGACCGTGTGGAGGCCGGGCAGGGGCGGGCGGCCGAGGAGGCGGGCGGTGAGCAGTCCGCCGGTGGTGACGGCGATCATCGCGGTCTGGTGCCAGAGGAAGACGGTGAGGGCGCCGAGGTTGAGCAGGGCGACGGCGGCCCAGAGCCGGGGCCGGCGCAGGGCGCGGCGGAGCGGGCCGAGGAGCAGGGTCGCCGCGCCGCACTGGGCGAGGCCGAAGGTGACGGCGGCGAGGGTGGGCGGGTTGAGGTTGGAGACCGGGGCGCCGGGCACGCCGACCATGGAGCCGGGGTAGCCGGCGAACGCGACGAGCAGGCCGGTCGCGGTGGCGCCGCCGAGGAGCAGGGCCCAGGAGGCGCCGTGCGCGGGCGTGCCGCGCCGGGCGAGCAGGGCGCCGAGGGTGTACGGGACGAGCCAGCCGGCCGGCAGGTTGATCCAGCCGAGCCCGTCGGGTCCGTCGAGGCCGAAGCGGACCAGGTCGACGTGGAGGACGACGGCGAGCGGCCACAGCGGGTGGACGCGGGCGACCAGCGGGGTGGCGGCGGTGAGGGCGCCGAGCACGAGCAGGAACCACAGCGGGGACAGCACCAGTTTCCCCAGCGTCCACAGGGTCTGCCAGGGCACTCCGCAGCCGAGCATGACGAGACAGGCCGCCGTCCACACGGCGAGCAGGGGCGGGACCGGGCGGAACAGCCGGGCGAGCCGGGCGGTGATCCACCGGCGGTGGCTCTCTCCGCGGGCCCGGGCGGCGGCGTGGCCGCGGGCCGCGACCAGGCCGCCGACCAGGAAGAAGACGGCGAGGGTCTGGAACACCCAGGAGACCGGGGCGAGTCCGGGCATCCGGCCGAGCGGGCTCTCGACCCGCAGGCTGCCGCTGTCGGCGACCAGGGCGGTGACGAGCCAGTGGCCGAGGACGACGCCGAGGATGGCGAGGGCGCGCAGCGCGTCGAGGGCGCGGTCGCGGCCGGGCGGGGTGGCGGCGTCGACGCGGCGGGCGAGGTCACGCATCGGCCGGCTCCCGTCCGGCGGCGATCCGGGCGAGGTTGCGCAGCGGTACGGAGCCGGGGGCGAGGTAGGCGCTGTGGCCGCCGTTCCCGGCGGCGAAGCGGCGGGCGCCGAAGGCGGGGTCCACCGGGTCGGTGCCGAAGCCGAGTTCGGTGCCGGGCAGCAGCGGGACGCGGACGTGCGGCACCCGGGCGACCCAGTCGTCCGCGGCGCGTCCGGCCCAGACGGTGGCGCGGGTGCGCAGGGCGGCGACGTCCTCGTGGCCGGTGCCGGGGCTGCCGTAGAGGACGATCGCGGCGGCGGGCGTGCCGGCGGCGGCGTGGGCGCAGACGACGGAGCCGTAGGAGTGGCAGAGCAGGGTGATGCGGGCGCTGGGCCGGATGCGGTGCAGTGCGGCGACGGAGGCGGCGAGGGCGGGGGCGGCCTGCTCGGCGCGGCCGGGGGTGAGGGAGGCGGCGCCGCCGGTGGCGGGCGGGCGGTAGCCGAGCCAGGCGACGACGGCGGTGCGGGCGCCGCCGCTCTCCCGGCGCAGGGCGTCGTGGAGGGCGAGGGCGCCGGCCCGGAAGCGCGCGTAGTGGTCGAGGCCGGTGTCGGCGCCGGGGACGAGCACGGCGATCCGGTCGGCGTGGGCGAGGTCGCCGAGCACCTCCTCGCTGCGGCCGCCGTCGCGTCCGTCGAACGCGAGGAACCGGCGTTCCGGCATGGCCATCGCGTGCAGGGCGGCGGCCCTGCCGTGGGCCCCGTACGCGCCGGCGGCGCGTTCGGCGTCCCGGACGGCGGCGCGCCGGTCCGCGTAGCGGGCGTCGAGCCGGGCGGCGAGGCCGCCGGGGCCGTCGGCGGTGAGCGAGGGTGCGGCCGCAGGGGCGGGGGCCGGCACCTCGGCGGGTCCGGCCGCGCCGACCACCGGGAGCGCGACGGCGGCGGTGGCGAGCGCGGCGCACAGGGCGCGCCGGATCCGGCCGGCGCGGGCGGCGGGGCGGGGGCGGGCGTCGCCGGTGGTCCGGGCGAGGGGCGGCGCCATGGGCGGTTCCTTCCGTAGCGGGAGCGGGGGGGGCGGATCGGGTCCGCTGCGAAGGAAGGTAGGAAGCGGCGGTTGTGGTCGGCGTCCCGCCCAGGAGCCAACCTCCGTTGTGGCTCTCAGGTATGACGGGTGATCAACGGGGCAGGGTGGCAGGCATGACGTGGACTGCGCCGCCGGTGGAGCGGAGCCTGAAACTGGGTGGTCTGGGCACGGTGGGCGAGCGCCGGATGCTGGAGGGCTGGCTGACCTGGCACCGGGAGACCCTGCTCGCCAAGTGCACCGGGCTCGGGTCCGAGCCGCTCGCACGGCCGGCCGTGCGGCCCTCGGCGCTGAGTCTCCTCGGCCTGGTGCGGCACATGGCGGAGGTGGAGCGGTGGTGGTTCCGGCGGAGCGTCGCGGGCGAGGAGCTGGGGGCCGTCTTCACCGGGCCGGCGGACGGTGACGAGGGTCTCGCGGGGGTCGATCCGGCCCACGCGGAGCGCGACTTCGCCCGCTACCGGGCGGAAGTCGCGGCCTGCGACGCGGCGGTGGCCGGGCGCGGTCTGGACGAGACCTTCCGGACCTCGGGCGGGGCGGAGTTGAGCCTGCGCTGGGTGTATCTGCTGATGATCCAGGAGTACGCCCGGCACAACGGGCACGCCGACTTCCTGCGGGAGCGGACGGACGGCGCGACGGGCGACGGCTGAGCGGGGGGGGCCGCCGCCCCGGCGCGCGGGGGCGGACGCGCGCGGCGCGCCGGGTCAGCCGAGTGAGAGCGGGATCCGCACCCCGGCCGCGGCGAACGCGGCCCGTTCCGTCTCGTCCGGGGCGCGCCGGCCCGTGCCCGCGAGCAGCGCGGCCGTGTCGGACAGCGTCGCGGGGAACTCCGCCCCGGCCACCCGTTCGAGGAGCGCCCGGGCCGCGCCGAGGGTGGCGGCGGGCGGCTGGGGCGCGCCGGCGGGCAGATGGGCGATCAGGTCCAGGTGGTGGAGGGTCCATTCGAGGACGTAGGCGTCGAGGTAGTCGACGACGGTGAGGACCTCACCCTTGGTCTCCACCCGCAGGGCGGGGTCGGCGAGGACGGCGGCGCGGCCCGCGGCGGAGCCGACGTCGTCGAGGTGGAAGGTGAGGAGTCCGGGGTCCTGGTAGGCGGCGGCCAGCCGGACGGTGAGGGCGTCGAGCGGGTCGTCGCCCGTCGGGGGCCGGTCGGAGACCTGCCAGTAGCTCGCGGCGTCGCAGGTGGGTGCGGCGTCGGGCGCCGCGGGCGTGGCGAGGGTGATCAGGACGTCCTGGGCGTCGATGACGAGGTGGCACACCAGGTCGCGGACGAGCCAGCCGGTGCAGCCGGAGGGCCGCTCGAAGTCCTCTTCGGCGAGCGCGGCGACGGCCGCGCGCAGCGCGCTCCACGCGCGTGAGAAGTGGTCCACGCCCGCACGGTAGCAGCGCCGGCCCGGCGCCCCCCGGGTTCGGGTCCCCTTTTCGGCCACCCACTCCTTTTCGGTCATGTCACCGCGATCCCACTTTACAGTTCGCATCACGAACTACTACAGTTCGCATCACGAACTAAAGCGGTAGGCGTCCTCATCACGCCCTT
This sequence comes from Streptomyces sp. NPDC053541, assembly GCF_044544705.1. NCBI lineage: Bacteria > Bacillati > Actinomycetota > Actinomycetes > Kitasatosporales > Streptomycetaceae > Streptomyces > Streptomyces sp. NPDC053541. Next base: position 92,247 of record NZ_JBITXM010000011.1, on the reverse strand, counting down.
CCCACAATCCCCCGTCTTTCTCCGTCCCTCTCCGTCTTCTCCGAGGAGTTCTCCATGTCAGACATCGTCGCGGTCATCGGTGGCGGCTACGGCGGCGCGAGCGTCGCCAAGGCACTCGACGAGCAGACCGACGCCGAGGTCGTCCTCGTCGAGCCCAAGGACGCCTTCGAGCACGCCGCCGGCTCGCTCAGGGCCCTGGTGCGGCCCGACTGGGCGCCGAACATCCACTTCCGCTACGACCGCCTCCTGCGGCGCGGCCGGGTGATCCGCGAGCGCGCCACCGCCGTCGACGCCGGGGCCGTCACCCTCGCCTCCGGCGCCCTGGTCGAGGCCGACCACATCGTCCTCGCCACCGGCTCCCGCTATCCCCGGCCCGCCAAGTCCGGCGTCGACTCCGCCGAGGAGGCCCTGGCCCGGCTGCGCGCGACGCACGCCGAACTCGCCGCCGCCGAGCGGGTCCTGATCGCCGGGGCCGGTCCGGTCGGCCTGGAGCTGGCCGGCGAGATCAAGGCCGTGTGGCCCGGGAAGCGGGTCGTCCTGGTCGATCCCGCGCCGGAACTGCTGCCCGGCTTCGCCCCGGAGCTGCGCGCCGACCTGCTCGCCCAGCTCGCCGAGCTGGACGTCGAACTGCGCCTCGGGACCGCGCTCGCCGAGGAGCCGCCCGTCGGGACCGGCCGGGCGCGGACCTTCGCCGTCCGGACCACGGACGGCACCGAACTCATCGCCGACCTGTGGTTCCGCGCGTACGGCGGCCGGGTCGAGAGCGACTTCCTGACCGGCGGGCTCGCGAAGGCCCGCACCCCGGAGGGCCGGGTCCGGGTCGACGAGCACCTGCGGGTGGCCGGCCAGGACCGGGTGTACGCGGTGGGCGACATCACCGACCTCGCCGAGGCGAAGATGGCCGGGTACGCGATGCAGCACGCCCAGGTCGTCGCCGAGAACATCGCCGCCGCCCTGCGCGGCGAGGAGCCGGCCGCGACCTACCGGCCCTCCCCCGTGCCGTCGGTGCTGCTGCCGCTCGGCCCGACGGGCGGCGTGGGCCAGGTGCCGTCCGAGGACGGACCGCAGCTGCTGCCGGCCGAGACGGTCGCCGCGTACAAGGGTGCCGACCTCTTCACCGGCCGGTTCGTGGAGCTCTTCGGCACCGAGCCGGTGCCGGCCCGGGCGTGAGCGCACCACGGGAGACACCGGCGGGGCCGGGCGGGGCGAGACGCCCGGCCCGGCCCCGCCGGTCTCCGTCCCTGCCGCGTCAGCGGTAGTCGTCCGGGTGGCCCTGCATCCAGGTGTTGATCTTGTCGCGGGTGCCCACCAGCAGGGTCTCGTGCTTCTTCAGGTTCTCGAAGGAGCTGTCCCCGCCGAGCTCGGCCTCCAGCTGCGCGATGAGCTCGATCGGCTGCGGGAAGTGCCCGGGGCCCTTCGGGTCCGCCTTCATCGCCCGGTCGAGGCGCAGCAGTTCGTCGTGCACCCGCCCCAGGAAGTACGCGCAGCCGCTCGTCGCGCAGGAGTCGTTCAGGGTCGCCTGGAGTCCGGCGAACGCGTCCCGCACCTTCTCCGCCCCCGGTGTCGGGTCCGGCTCGGCGGGCGGGGTGGTCACGCCGGCCGCGGCGTCCGCGCTCGCCGCGGCCTCGGCCGCCTCGGCGGCGGAGGTGGGCACCGTGGCGACGGCGTCGGACGCTCCGGGCAGCGGCTGCGGCGCGGGATCGGCGCCGCAGGACACGCACAGCGCGGCGAGCGCCACCAGGGCGACGGCGCCGCCCCGTATCGACGCCGTGAACGAGGAATGCAGCATGGTGGTCCCCCCATGATCGTGGAGCACGGGAGCCTACCGGAGGGGCCGGCGCCGATCGTGCGCTCGGGGCGGCTCCGTCAGGCGCCGGGCTCGGCGAAGACCATCGGCACCTCGTTGTCCAGGACGACCCGGCCGAGCAGCTCGGCGAGCCGCTCGCGCTCCTCGGCGTCCAGCCCGGAGGGCAGCGCGTCGACCCGCCGGCAGGTCTCCTCGTAGAAGGCCCCGGCGATCCGGGCGCCCTCCTCGGTGAGCACGATCCGGACGGCCCGCCGGTCCTCGGGGTCGGGCTCGCGCCGCACGAGCCCGCGCTGCGCGGTGCGGTCCACCAGCCCGGTCAGGCTCGACTTGGCGAGGCCGAGGACGGCGCCGAGCTCGCCCATGCCGTACGGCTGCGGCATCAGGACGCACAGCAGCTGTCCCTGTTGCGGGGTGATGCCGTACTCCCGGCTGGCGTTCGCGTACACGGCGTTCACGAGGAACGAGGAGCGCACCAGCGCGGCGACCACGCCCATCGACCCGTCCGAAGGCTTTCCCATCGGCCCAGAATACGTCACGGGAATGCCGGCAGGACGCCTCCGGAAGGGAAAATTCGCTGCACGAACTACCCGCGCGAAGGATCCGCACGAACGAGCCGGACGAACTCGTGAACTCTCCGCGCGAGCTATCCGACGGTCGGGCGGTCGCCGCGGTCGCGCTCGTAGCGGAGCAGCACGACGCCGTTGCCGAAGGTGCGGGTGCGGTCGAGCCGGAGGTCGGCGGTGGTGTCGGTGGGCGGGAAGAGCGGGGTGCCGCGGCCGATCAGGACCGGGTGGACGCAGATGTGATAGGCGTCGATCAGGTCGAGCTCGCGGAAGGCGGCGCCGATCTCCGCGCCACCGAGGCAGAGGTCGCCGTCCGTGGCCGCCGCGAGCGCGCGGACCTCGGCGGCGTCCACCCGGGGCACGACCGTGGTGTTCCAGTCGGCCCGCTCCAGGGTGGTCGAGTACACGGTCTTGGGCTTGGAGCGCCAGATCCCGGCGAACTCCCGCATCACCGGAGGGTTGTCCGGGTCCTCGTCGGCGGTCGGCCAGAAGTCCGCCATCAGCTGGTGGGTGCGCCGGCCGCTGAGCAGCCGGCCCATGGCGGCGATCTCCTGGTTGAAGTAGGCGTGCAGCTCCTCGTCGACCCGGTGCCAGGAGATGTCGTGGCCGGGGCCCTCGATGTGGCCGTCGAGCGAGACGGAGATGAACTGGACGATCTTTCCGGGCACCGGCGGCTCTCCCCTGCGGTCGCGGAGGCTCTGCTGGGTGGAGGGCCGCCGGCGGGCCGGCGGGTGCGCACGGTTCAGGCCATGCGGCGGGCGCCCTCCTTGATGGCCTCACGGATACGGTTATAGGTGCCGCAGCGGCAGATGTTGCGGATCTGGTCGAGATCGGCCTCGTCGATCTCCCGACCGGCCTCGTGGGCGCGCCGGACGGCGGCGACGGCGGTCATGATCTGGCCCGGCTGGCAGTAGCCGCACTGGGCGACGTCGATGTCGAGCCAGGCCTCCTGCATGGGGTGCAGTTCCTTGCCGACGGTGGCGGGCAGGCCCTCGATGGTGGTGACCTCGTCCGTCGCGGCGAGGTCCTTCACGGGGACGGAACAGGGCGTGAAGGCCCGCCCGTTGAGGTGGCTGGTGCAGGCCCGGCAGACGCCGACCCCGCAGCCGTACTTGGGTCCGGTGACGCCGAGGACGTCCCGGAGCACCCAGAGCAGCCGGACGTCGTCCTCGACCTCGGCGGTGACGGCCCTGCCGTTGAGGATGAAGGTGTGCTGGGGCACGGTGGCTCCGTTGGTCGGTGGGGATCGGTCAGAGGGTGTGCTCGCGGCCGTCGGCCGGCGCGGCGGGGATCGGCGGGACGGTGGGCGCCGGGGTGAACGGCAGCGGCTCGCGGTGGTTGACCGGGAAGCTGGTCGGCATGGTGCCGGTGGCCCGGCCGTAGGCGCAGGCGACGGCGGCCGCGGAGGCGGCGACGGCGAGTTCGCCGGCCCCGCCCGGTCGGTCGCCGGTCGAGGGCATGACGACGATCCGCAGCTCGGGCGGGGTGTTCCACTGCCGGGTGTAGAAGTAGTTGTCCCAGCTGCTCTCCTGGAAGTGCCCGTCCTTCAGGTGCAGTCCGGAGCTGAGCGTGAGCGCGATGCCGTCGCTGATGCCGCCCATCATCTGGGCCTCCAGGCCGCGCGGGTTGACGACGAGGCCGACGTCGACGGCGCAGACGACCTTGGTGACGCGCGGTCCGGTGTACGCGTTCGGGATGCGGCGGCCGGTGGTCTCCGGGCGGCAGTCGATCTCGGCGAGGACGGCGACCACGGAGTGGTACTCGGGGTGCAGGGCGATGCCCTGCGCGGTGCCGGGCTCCATCGGACGGCCCCAGTGGCCGATTTCGGCGACCTTGTCGAGGACCGCGCGGGCCCGCTCGTCCTTCAGGAAGCGCCGGCGGAAGGCGAGCGGGTCGAGGCCCATGCGCGCGGCGAGTTCGTCGACGACCAGTTCCTGGGCGGTGCGCACGTTGGGCGAGTAGATGTTGCGCATGGAGCCGGTGTTGAAGCCGTGGTCGACCTCGCTGAGGAGCTGGGTGGTCACCCCGAAGTGGTAGGGGCTGGTCTGGGTGAGCTGGAACATGGTCTCGGAGAAGGTGAGGTTCGCGACCGGCAGCCTGGCCGCCTCCGAGGTGATGATCTCGCCGACGCCGTGCCCGAAGTCGGTGGCGACGGAGGTGTGCCGCTGCTCGTACGTGAGGACCTCGCCGAGCGCGTACGTGGCGCGCACCCGGGAGGTGGCCATCGGGTGCGTACGGCCCTGTCGGAAGTCGTCGGTGCGGTGCCACATCAGGCGCACCGGCTTGCCCATGGCCTTCGAGATCTCGGCGGCCTCGGCGGCGGCGTCGTGGAACAGCTTGCGGCCGAACGAACCGCCGCCCTCGGTGACGTGGACGGTGACGGCGCTCACCGGCAGGCCGAGCTGGAGTGCGATCTTCTCCTGGGCGACGATCGGCGACTTGAGGCTGGCCCAGATCTCGGCCGAGTCGGGGCGCACGTCGGCGACGGCGCAGTTGGTCTCCAGGGCGCCGTTGCTGGCGAAGGCGAAGGTGAAGCGGACGTCGACGGACTTGGTGAGGAGGTCGAGCGGCGGGACGACGAGGGGGAGTTCGGCGCGGCGCAGCTCGTCCAGGACGGTGGCGTCGGAGGCGCCCTCGGCGGTGCCGGGGCCCCAGGTGACCTTCAGGGCGCGGACGGCGTCGATGCACTGGCCGAAGGTGCGGCCGCGGACGGCGACTCCGGTGGACACGACGGCGACGTCGGTGATGCCGGGCATGGCGGCGACCTCGGCCGTGTTCGCCACGGAGCGGACGGTGCCGTTGATCGTCGGCGGGCGGCAGACCATGGTGGGCAGGGCGCCGGGCACGTGCACGTCCATGGCGAACTTCTTGCGCCCCGTGACGGCTTCGAGCGCGTCCACGCGCCGCTGGGCGGTGCCGATGACGGTGAAGTCGGCGGCGTCCTTGAGGGTGACGGCGACCTGCGTGTCCGTCAGGGCCGCGGCCTTGACGGCGAGTTCGCCGTAGGTGCGGGAGACGCCGGCGGCCGAGGTGATGACGCCGGCCTTGGCGGTGAGGGTGGCGACGGCCTCGCCGAGTTCCAGGGCGGCGGCGCGCAGCAGCCGGCCGCGGGCGACGGCGGCGGCGACCCGGACCGGGGTGAAGGTGGAGACGGTGGTGTTGGAGCCGCCGGTCAGCTGGTTGAAGAGCAGTTCGGGGCGGGCGTCGGCGAGGGTGACCCGGATCCGGTCCAGGGGCAGGTCCAGCTCCTCGGCGATGATCATCGCGGTGGAGGTGGTGATGCCCTGGCCGACCTCGGCGCGGGGCAGCGCGAAGTGGGCGGTGCCGTCCGGGTCGAGGCGGATGGTGATGAGGTTCGCGGTGGGCAGCGCGGCGGCGGTGAGCAGGTCGTTGAGGTCGAGGATCTCGGCCGGTCCGGGCAGCGAGGGCACGACGGCGGGCGCCGCGTCGGGGACGGCGGCCGCCGCGGGCGCGGGCGCCAGGGCGTCGGCGCCGATCCGGGCGGCGACGGTCAGCGTCGGCGCGGCCAGCACGTAACCGAGGAATCTGCGCCGGGCCAGGCCGCGGGGCTGCGGGGCGGGGTCCTGTTGCGGCATGAGGGGCGGCCTTTCGACGGGGACGGGGGGGTGCGGGCGGGGCGCACGCCGGTGGTACGGCGACGGTCCGGCGCCCGGGATGATCATCACCCGTTCGGGCCCGCTCCGGGGCCGGAACGGCGCGACTTTCACCGCGGGACCGTCACCTCCCCACACGGCCGGGGCCACGACGGCCCGGCCGCCCCCTCCCCGTTCCTACCGGCGGCCCGCGGGGCGCTCCGCCCGGGTCCGGCGCCGGGGCCGCAGCGGGGAGTGGTCCCAGGCGCCCCGCGCCCGGGCGACGGCGCGCCCCCGGGACACCCGCAGTTGCGAGCGCGAGAGGCGGGCGCGCTGGCCGCCGCCCGCGATCAGGGCGTTCACGGACACCATCGGGTCGCCGCCCATGGAGCGGGCGAACAGCGCGCCGACGACGACCGGCAGCAGCGCCACGGCGAGGGCCGAACCGGTGGCGGTGGCCGTGGCGGTGACGGTGCGGAGCGGGCGGGCGGTGCGCGGGGCGTCGTCGGTCATGGAACCAGTCCAGCAGCGGGACGACACCCCGGTCATGGGGCGACGTACTCATCCGCCCGCGCACCGGTACTCACCTCCGCCCCACCGGCCGGCCGGCCGCGGCAAGTCCCCGGAACCGGCCACGCGGAAACGATTACTCGGGGACTCTGGAGGCTGCTCCGATCACCGGTCACTCTCACTGCGCGGAGGCGGGACGACTGTGCCCCAGATCCAGATCCAGATCCAGAACCAGAACCAGAGCCACAGCCAGGACAGCCAGGGACAGGGACCGGGGCAGGGGCAGGGGCGGGGCAGGGGGCCGGCTCGGTCCGCGGCGCCTTCCGTCCTGGTCGTCCAGCACGAGGACGGCGCCGGGCCCGGTCTCGTCGGCGAGCGGCTGCGGGCGGCCGGGCTCGACGTCCGGACCGTGCACCCGTGGCGCGGCGAGCCGCTGCCCGTCTCCCTCGACGGCTGGGCCGGGCTCCTCGTCCTGGGCGGCTCGGCGAACTGCGAGGACGACACCGCGGCGCCCTGGCTGCCCCGGGTCAGGGAGCTGATACGGGAGGCGGTCGCGGGCCCGGCCGCGACGCCCGTCCTCGGGATCTGCCTCGGCGCCCAGATCATGGCCCACGCGCTCGGCGGCACGGTGGTCCGCCGGCCGCAGGGACCCGAGTTGGGCACCGTGCCGCTGCGCCGGCTGCCCGGCGTCGAGGGCGACCCGGTGCTCGGCACCGTGCCCGGGGGCGCGCCCGCCGCGCAGTGGCACTGGGACGAGATCGGCGGCCTGCCGCCCGGCGCGGTGCCGCTGCTCGCCGGTGACGACTGCCCGTACCAGGCCTTCCGGGTCGGCCCGCACGCCTGGGGCGTGCAGTTCCATCCGGAGGTCCTGGCCGGCACCGTCGCTTCCTGGGCCCGTGCCGACGAGGCCCAGGTCCTGGCTGCCGGTCTCGCCCCGGAGGCTCTCGTGGGTGCCGTCCGGGCGGCCGAACCGCGGCTGCGGGAGGTGTGGGGCGCGGTGGCCGAGGCCTGGGGGGCCGTCGTACGGGCCGCGCGTGTCCCGGTGGCGGCGCCGTCCGGCCCGGAGTGATGGGATGGTGCGGGCACACGCGCCCGCACCCCGTGCCCCGCACCGAGGAGGACCCGCCCCATGGCCGACGAGTACCGGATCGAGACCGTCCGCACCGGCTACCGCACCTGGACCGCCCGCAACGACCGCGGTGCGGAGGTCCGGATCGCCGCGGCCGACGACGACGCGGCCCAGCCGTCGTTCACGCCGGTGGAGCTGCTGCTCGCGGCGATGGGCGGTTGCGGCGGGCTCGTCGTCGACCGCACGGCCCGCGCCGTCGACCACGACGAGCTGCGGATCGTCGTGGAGGGCGGGGTCGGCCCGGAGGACGACGGCCGGATCGGGCGGATCCGGGTCAGTTACGAGTTCGAGCTGCCCGACACCAACCCGCGGGCGGCCGAGGTGTTCGCCCGGGCGGTGCGCCTCACGCACGAGAAGTACTGCACGGTGAGCCGCACCGTGGAGCACGGCGCCGAGGTGGAGGCGGTCCTGCCGGACGGCTCGATCGGCTTCCGCGCCGGCTAGGACCCGTCCGGCGGGGCCTTCCTGATCGTGCCGGGTCCGGCCGCACCGCTCAGGCTCACTCCTCGATGGCGCCGCCGACCCGGCGCAGGTGCTGCCGGAAGGTGTACGAGGGGTCCTGCGCGCGGCGCTCCAGGTACTCGGCGAAGCGGGTCTGTTCGCGCAGGGTCTCGCCCGCCCGGATGCGCCGGGCCTGGGCGCGTTCCGTACGGAAGATGTCCGCGGCGGTGCCGAGCACCTCGTCGGCGCGGTCGGCGGGCACGAACAGCACGCCGTCGTCGTCGGCGAACACCAGGTCGCCGGAGTCCACGGTGTGTTCGCCGACGCGGGCGTTGCGCAGCGCCTCCGTACCGCGCGGGTCGAGGCGCACGGGTCCGGGCGCGTGGGCGCCGTACGAGAAGACCGGCAGCCCGATCTCCACCAGGTCGGGCGTGTCGCGGTGCAGCCCCCACACGACGAGCCCGGCCACGCCGGCCGCAGCGGCCTCCAGGACCGCGAGGTCGCCGACGCAGGCCTCGTCGCGGCGCCCCGCGTTGTCGACGACCAGGACGTCGCCGGGCTCGGCGTACAGCGTGAAGGCCTCCAGGAACACGTCCACGCTGCCGTAGTGCCGGGCGGGCAGCACCCGCCCGGCGAGCCGCTGCCCGGGGACGACGGGCCCGACCCCGGCGGGCGCGGCCCGCAGGGGCACCCCGAGGCGTACGCAGGCGTCGGCGATCAGGGGTGTGGACAGCTCGGCGAACCGCTTCGGCATGACTGTTCCCTTCGTGGGCGGCCGGGATCCGGCTTCGGGCGTTCTCGGGTGGCGCGGGGCGACTTCGGTGCTTCGGTGTGGCGGGTCTTCGGGTGCGGGTGCCGCGGCCGACCGGGGCGAAGAAGGGTGTGTTCTCCTGTCCGGATGACCTCTGCGACCGCCGCCTCCGTACGCCCCCGCACCCCCGCCGACCTTCCCTCCTGCGTCGAGCTCCTCTCCGATGTACACCACCGGGACGGCTACCCGGTGAACTGGCCCGCCCGGCCGGCCGAATGGCTGGCGTCCGGGGACACCCTCGGCGCGTGGGTGGCCGAGCTCGACGGCCGGGTCGCCGGTCACGCGGTGCTGTCCCGTCCGACGGACGACGACCTCGCGGCCCGCCTCTGGCGGGAGCGTGGCGGCACCGAACCCGGCGTCGTGGGACGCCTGTTCGTCGGTCCCGCCGCGCGCGGTCACCGCCTCGGCGCGGCGCTCCTCGGCCACGCCGCGGCGGAGGCCCGGCGGCGGGGTCTCCACCCGGTCCTGGACGTGGTGGCCTCGGACACGGCGGCGATCGCCCTGTACGAGCGGGCCGGCTGGCGGCTGCTCACCACGGCCGCCCAGCAGTGGGCTGCCGGGCGGACGGTGACGGTCCGCTGCTACGCCGGGCCCGCCGCCTGAGCGGAGCCGGACCGGTCAGAACCAGTGGAGGCAGTGCGGGGCCCGGTCGGTGCGGAAGAGGGCGTCCGCGCGCCGGGCCGCGTCGGGGTGGTGGGCGCGGACGTGGCCGGCGCGGACGAGGGTGCTGGGCGCGGTGCCGCCGAGGTAGAGCGAGCCGAGGTCGCTGATGTCGAGGGACAGGTCGGGCTCGCGGTCGGTGGGGACGCACTCGGCCTTGCCGTCGCGGACGGTCAGCAGGTGGCGCCGGCGTTCGCCGAGGAAGGGGTCGTCCACGTCGAGCACGAGCTCGCCGTCCGCGAACCAGCCGCGCGCGGTCAGCGCGCCCGGCACGTCGAGCAGCCGCACCCAGAGCCAGTCGCCGCCGTCCGCGACCTGCGCGGCCCGGAAGTCGGCGAACTGCCAGCGCACCGGGTGGTCGGCCGGGACGTGCTTGAGGACGACCTCGGTGAACAGGTCGTGGTCGAGGAGGTAGCGGACGAGGGCGGTGAAGACGGCGTCGTCGGTGGTGACGACCTCGTCGACCCTCAGGGTGCCGGAGTCGCCGGGCTCGTAGCTGGCGTAGCCGTCGGGCACGCCGTCCGCGTCGCGGTGCAGGGCCACGTAACGGGGCGCGGGCGCGAGCGGCGGCTGCCCGGCGGCGCGCTCCCACCAGCGGTGCGGGCGGGACAGGGCGCCGGGCTGGGCGCGGCGGTAGCGGTCGTAGACCTCTTCGAGGACGTCCTTGCAGGCGGAGGCCTTCAGCACCTCGATGCTGCCGGTGTCGGTGTCGGTCACCGCCTCGTCGGTCGCGCCGGCCCGCGGGCGAGCGAAGGCGCTCTGGTGGCGGGGCACGGTCAGGCGCGCGGTGAAGGTGGCGGGGCCGTAGCCGAAGCGGCGGTAGATCGCCGCCTCGGAGGCGAGCAGCACGGAGAGGAACTCGCCGCGCTCGCGCAGTTCGGTGAGCTGGTGCCGCATCATCGCGGTGAGCACGCCCCGGCGCCGGTGCGAGGGCAGGACCCCGACGGCGGTCACGCCGGGGGCCGGGACGACGGTCTGCCCGGGCAGGGTGAGCTCGAAGGAGTACGCGGCGGCGGTGCCGACGGGCCGCCCGTCCGGCGCCACCGCGAGCAGCGCCCGGTCCATCTCGAGCGCGGCCCACCAGACCCCGCTGCCGTCCTCGCCCGGGGTCTCCGGGAAGCGCGCGAACGCGGCGTGGAGGGTGTCCACGAAGACCTCGTGGTCCTGCTCGGTCGTCGGACGGATCTGCATCGGTGCTGTCGCCTCCCGTGTCACGGACACCACCCACGCGGCGCCCCGGCACAGTGCAGCCCCGAAGCCGGTCCTGGTCAAACCAATTACGGCCGGAAAGGACCCCCGGGCCCGCCCGGGCGGAACGGGCGGCGCCGGACCCCGCCCTGCCACGTGCCGGCCCGGCCGTCCTTCCTGCCTACTCCCCCAGCCAGATCCGCCGGACCTGCGCCAGCGGGTCGCGTTCGTTACGCGGGCCGGTGTCCCAGATGCGGGTGGTGCGGGTGACCGGGGTGTAGGAGGGCCAGTCCGGGCCCGGGTCGGCGTCGGTGACGAAGGCGACCCAGGCGCGGTGCAGGGCGTCGGCGAGGGCGCGGGGTGGGGTGGGGCCGGCGGCGGCCGGGACGCCCTCCGCGTCGAGGAGGTCGAAGGCGAAGGGCAGGTCGAGGCAGTGGTGGGCCTGGCCGGTGGTGGGCGAGGTCCACTCGAACTGGTAGAGCCAGGTGGGCTGTTCGCGCTCCGCGCGGGCGTCGGCGACCGCGAGGGACGGGGCGCGGAAGGTGAGGTCGGTGAGCGCCTGGCCGAAGTGGCCGGCCGGGTCGGTGTCCGCGTACGCCTCCGCGAAGGCGGCCGCGCGGTCGCCGGTGAGGCCCAGGCCGCCGAGCAGCACCGGCAGCGGCGGGCCGTCCGGGCCGGGGGCAGGGATCAGGTTGAACTCGTGCGCCGTGAAGCCCAGCACCAGCGGGACGCCGGCGCCCGCACGGCCCGACGTGAGGGCGTCCAGGACGGGTTCGGGGATCAGCTCGCCGTCCGCGAAGGGCACCAGGGACAGCATGGGCGGCAGTCCCTCGCGGTCCGGGCCGGGTGCGGTCAGCAGGTCCTGGAGGTCGAGGAGTTCGTCGTCGGTGAGGTCGCGCAGCGCGGCGGCGGCGGCCGGGCGTCCGGTGCGGGCGGTGAAGAGGCGCGAGACGGCGCGGGCGACCTCCGGTCCGTCGGGCCGCGTGACGGCACCGGAGACGGAGAGCGCGGCACGGAAGAGGCCGCGGGCGGCCGGGACGGCGAGCAGGGTCTGGACGGCTCCGCCGCCGGCCGACTGCCCGGCGACGGTCACCTTGGCGGGGTCGCCGCCGAAGCGGGCGATGTTGTCGCGCACCCATTCCAGGGCGGCGATCCAGTCCCGTACGCCGCGGTTGTCGGGCGCGTCGTCGAGGTGCAGGAAGCCCTCGATGCCGAGGCGGTAGCCGAGCGAGACGACGACCACGCCGTCGCGGTTGAAGGCGGCGCCGTCGTACCAGGGGCTGGCCGCCGAGCCGGCGACGTATCCGCCGCCGTGGATCCAGACGAGCACCGGGAGACCGCTCCCGGGCACGGCGGTGTCGGTGGCCGGCGCGGGGGTGAAGACGTTGAGGTTGAGGACGCCGTCGCCGGGGATCGTCGGCTCCGGGATCGTCGTGACGTCGGCGAACGGCCGGCGCTGCGCGGTCGGCCCGTACGCGGTGGCGTCCAGCGGCTCGGTCCACGGCTCGGGCGGCTGGGGCGCGGCGAAGCGCAGCGGGCCGACGGGCGGCTTGGCGTAGGGGATGCCGAGGAAGCGGCAGCTGCCGTCGGCCCGCCGCTCGCCGCGGACGGGGCCGCGGGTGGTGGTGACGACGGGGGCGTCCACGGGGTCGGGACGGGTTTCCGGGGTCTCCAGGGACATGCGCGTGCCTTCCTGGCCTGGCCGGTGCGGCGGCCGCCTTGCTCGGTGCTGCGAAGAGGGTGACACCAGGAATTTACACGTGTCACCACGGGTGACCAAGCCCCCCACCGGTTCGGGTCCAGGGCTCCCGGGGAAAGGAGGCGGTGTGCAGATGAGCCTCGATGCCGCCGCCGGCGCCGCCCTGGTCGTGACGCCCGGCGCGCTCCTGGTCGCGGCCGGTGCGCTGCGGCGGGGGCGGGCGCGCCGCCCGTTCGCGCCCCGGCGGGCGCGGTCCTTCGCCTGGCGGGCGTACACGCGGGCCCTCACCCGCTCCGCCGAGCAGGCCCTGCTGTCCGCGCGACGCGCGGCGAGCCCGGGCGAGCCGGCGGTGGTGACGGTCGGGGACGTCCTGCGGCTCGCGGACGAGCGCTTCGGTTACGACGAGGTGGAGCGCGAGGACGCCGCCGCGGCGCTCCGGCACGCGTACGAGCGGGCCGGGAGCCCGGCGGACTGCGTCACCGACGCCTACAGCTCGATCCAGTAGCGCCGCTTGCGCCCGCGTTCGGTCGCGCGGACGTCCTCCAGGACTCCCCCGTTGGACTCGATCGTGCGGGCGGAGGCGATGTTGGTGTCGTCGCAGGTGATCAGCACCCGGTCCAGGCCGAGCGCGCGGGCCTCCCCGAGGACGGCGCCGAGCGCCCAGCGGGCCAGGCCGCGGCGGCGGGCGGACGGGCGCACGCTGTAGCCGATGTGGCCGCCGCTGCGGAGCAGGAAGTCGTTGAGCTCGTGGCGCAGGTCGATCGCGCCGAGGTAGGTGTCGCCCTCGACGATCCACCAGTGGGTGGAGTGGACCCGGCCGGGAGGCAACGGGCGGGAGCGGTCGGACTGTTCGCGCAGCAGCTCGACCCAGTCGGCGAAGGCCCCGGGGTCGGCGAGGTCCAGCTCCGGCACCAGCCAGGTGCCGCCGCCGGCCTGGTGGCCGTCGGGCTCCCACTCGGCGTGGGCGGCGAGCCAGGAGGCGTGCAGTCGGGCGGTGGGGGCGATCAGCCGGGCCATGCGGTGTCCCTGGGGTTCGGGCGACGGGGGTGTCGCCGGAGGCGGTCGTACGGTGGCGTCACTCGCCGGTGCGCCCGTCGATGCGCTCGCGCAGCAGGTCGGCGTGGCCGTTGTGGCGGGCGTACTCCTCGATCATGTGGGCGAGGACGTAGCGCAGCGAGTACGTCGTGTCGCCGAAGGTGCCGGTGACGTCGAGGTCCGGTGCCGCGTCCACGAGTTCGCGGGCCCGGGCGCACTCGGCGCGCCACAGGGCGAAGGCCTCGTCGGCGTCGGCCTCGTCCACGTCGAAGTCGGCCCACTCGGTGGCGCCGGGCCGGGTCCAGGGGCTGCGGCTCTCTTCGCCGCCCATGATGCTGCGGAACCAGGTGCGCTCCACCTCGGCGGCGTGACGCACCAGCCCCAGGAGGGAGAGTCCGGAGGGGGCCGCCGAACGGGTCCGGAGCTGCTCGGGGGTGAGGCCCTCGCACTTCATCGCGAGGGTGTCCCGCTGGAACTGGAGCATGGCGGTGAGCGTGGTGCGCTCGTCGGCGGTGTGGGGCGTCGCGGTCCGGGGGTCCTGGTTCATGTCGGCATGCTGCCAGGCGCCCGCGCGGTGCGGCCCTCGATTTTCTCGTCGGTGCCGGTCCCGGTGAACGCGTCCCCGTCCCCCTCCCCGTCCCGTAAGGCGAGGCCTTCGAGGCTCTGGAGCGGGTTGCGGAAGAACGGGTTGAGCAGGACGGTGCCGGCGGCGGCCGGCATGGCCGCCGGGCCCGCGTGGGGGATGACGATGCGTTCCGGGTCGTGGCAGACGTGGGAGAGGTCGACGGCGGCGGCCCGGATCTCCTCCAGGTAGCAGGGGTCGAGCAGGCTGGCGAGTTCGGTGACGACCACGAGGTCGGGGTTGAGGACGTCGAGGAGCAGGGCCACGGCGCGGCCCACGGCGCGGGCGCGTTCGCGCAGCAGCCGGTCGGCACGGCCGTCGCCGGTGGCGGCGGCGTCGACGACGAGGAAGGTGTCGGGCTCCGGGACGATGCCCCGGCGGTACGCGGTCTCGCCGAGCGCCCGGTTGGAGGCGGTCGCGGCGAGGCAGCCGGAGCGGCCGCACGCGCAGGGGGCGTGGGAGTCGGGCACGGGCAGGTGGGCGACTTCGCCCGCGGCCGAGCCGGGGCCCTGGTGGACCACCCCGGCGATGCCGAGGGCGGCGTCGACGACGTTGCCGACGAAGAGGTGGACGAGGCTGCGGCGGGCCTCGGGGCGGCCGAAGAGGATCTCGGACTGGGCGACGGCGCGGGCGTGGTTGTCGACGCGTACGGCGGGGACGCCGAGGCCGCGGGCGAGTTCGGCGGCGAGCGGGCGGTGGGTCCAGCCCAGCGCGTCGTGCCGGACGACCCGGCCCCGGTCGGGGTCGACCCAGCCGCCGAGGGCGGCGCCGACGCCCAGCAGGGGCCGTTCGCCGAGGTGTTGGGCGAGGAAGAGGCGCAACTCGGCCGCGACGGCGGCGGGCAGGACGCGCGGATCGGCGCCGGCGTGGCCGAAGCGGCGGCGGGCGACGACCCGGCCGCGCAGGTCGACGAGGCCGAAGGAGGAGACGTCGACGCCGAGGTGGACGCCGCCGGCGACGGGCCCGGCGGGGGCGCCGAGGTGGAGGTCGACGGGGATCTGGGGGCGGCCGGGGCCGACGGTCTCTGCGCGCTCGGGGAGTTCCCTGAGGAGTCCGTGCCGGAGCAGGTCGGTGGCCTGCCGCGAGACGGCGGCGGGGCTGAGGCCGGAGTGGCGGGCGATGGCGCTGCGGGCGAGCGGACCGTGGTCGAGCACGGTGCGCAGCACGGTGGCCGCGTTGGTCTCGCGCCGGCAGTCCCCGGCGCCGCGGGGCCCTGCGGCGCTTCGCGGGGACGTCTCGGCCGTCACGCGTGGCTCCCGTCACCGGCGCGGGTGGCGTCACGGTCGCGGCCGTCGCCGGTGCGGTGGCCGTCTGCGGCACCGGGGCCGCCGCCTGCGGCGTGGCCGTCGGCGTCGCCGGTGACACTGCCCGTGCCGTCGCCGGAGGGTCGCGGGCCGCGGAGGGTGGGGCTCATCCATGCCTCGTCTCGGAAGGGGTGGCCCCTTGATTACAGCAAGAGCCGCAGGGCCCGGGCACCGTGCGCGCCACGGTCCGCGGCGGCCGGGAACACGCCCGCGCCAGGTGACTTGACGACCCGTCAGTACGGATTCCGCAGTCAGGCCCCGTTCCCCGCTCCCGGACGGGCCGGCACCGGCAGCCCCCGCGCGGGCATCCGTCGGGCCCGGAAGGGCCCTTCACGAGGTGGGAGGTTTTCTCGACTTTGTCACCCCGGACCCGGCACCCCGGGGCCACCGGGCCCACCCGGACGACCCGCGTGACTTCGGCCGTTCTCGTACGGAACCCTGGCGCGGACATTACTTCCTCTGCGAAATTAATTGGGCTCCGCCCCCGCCCCGAAGGGATCCGCATGCCGACGAGCCAGCCCCGCGTCATCGTGGTCCTCACTGATCAGCAGCGGTGGGACACCACCGGCGCGCACGGCAATCCGGCCGGGGTCACGCCCGAGTTCGACCGGCTGGCGCGCGAGGGGACGCTGGTCGAGCAGGCGATCACGCCGAATCCGGTGTGCGCGCCCGCCCGGGCCGCGCTGCAGACCGGCCGCTTCCCGACCGCGACCGGCGTGCACCGGAACGGGCTGCCGCTCGGGGCGGACGTGCCCACGCTCGCCGCCGCGTTCCGGGCGGCGGGATACGTCACGGGGTACATCGGGAAGTGGCACCTGGCGGGCGAGGAGCACCCGGACGGGCCCGTGCCGCCGGAGCGGCGCGGCGGGTACGAGAAGTGGCTGGCCTCGGACCGGCTGGAGTTCACCTCCGACGCGTACCGGACGGTGCTGTACGACGAGGACGGCGAGCCGGTGCGGCTGCCGGGGTACCGGTCGGACGGGCTCGTCGACGCCGCGATCCGGTTCGTCGCGGACCACCACGACCGCCCGTTCCTGCTGTTCCTGTCCCTCCTGGAGCCGCACCACCAGAACGCGACGGACGACTACCCGGCGCCGGCCGGCTACCGGGAGCGCTTCGAGGGGCGGTGGCTGCCACCCGACCTGGCCGCACTGAGCCCGGGCGCGGCGCAGGGCGGCGCGCACCGGCACATCGGCGGCTATCTCGGTCAGATCAAGCGGGTCGACGAGGGCGTCGGGCGGCTGCGGGACTGTCTGCGCAGCCTCGGCATCGAGGACGACACGGTGTTCGCGTGGACGGCCGACCACGGTTCGCACTTCCGTACCCGCAACGGCGAGTACAAGCGCTCGGCCCACGAGGCCTCCGTACGCGTGCCGTTCGTGCTCACCGGTCCGGGCTTCCGGGGTGGCGGGCGCGTCCGGCAGCCCGTGTCGACGGTCGACCTGATGCCGACGCTGCTCGACGCCGCCGGGATTCCGGTGCCGGCCGGCGTGCACGGGCGTTCGCTGCGGCCGCTGGTAGGCGGGGGCAGCGAACCGGACCGCCCGTTCTCGGTGTTCGTGCAGATCAGTGAGGACGTGATCGGCCGCGCGGTGCGCACGGACCGCTGGAAGTACGTGGTGACGGCGCCGGACGGCCCGGACGCGTGGGAGGAGCGGGCGTCCGACCGCTACCGGGAGACGGAGCTGTACGACCTGGCGGCCGATCCGCACGAGTTGGAGAACCTGGTCGGCCTCACCTCGCACCGGCGGGTGGCGGACGGGCTGCGGGACGCGCTGGGCGCCTGGCTGAAGGAGGTCGAGGGCACCGCCCCGGTGGTCGAGGCGGCCCCGCCCCGCACCCTGGACCAGCGTTCACCGTTCTCCTTCCCGGAGCACCGCGTTCCGTGGGAGGGCGTGCGTTTCGGCCACGCCTGAGGGGCCTTCCCTTCCGTCAGGAACCGGCGGCGGTCGCGTAGTCGACGAAGCCGACCCAGTCGAGGGCCACGCAGCGCTCGTCGCCGACCACCCAGGCGTCGTGGCCCGGCTGGATCTCGTAGAAGTCCCCGGGGGCCAGGTCGACGGTCTCGCCGTCGTCCATGGCCACGGTGATGCGGCCGCTCACCACATAGCCGACGTGGTGCGCCTGGCAGCTGTCGGTGCCGGCGATCGGCTTCACGTGTTCGGACCACTTCCAGCCCGGCTCGAACACGGCGCGGCCGACCGCTCCGCTCTCCGTGTTCAGCAGGTCGAGCCTGCCCTTGCCGCCCTCGAAGGGGCGGGTCTCGTCCGCGGAGTCGAAGCTCCTGGAAACGATTCCGGTCATCATCCGCCTCCCGGCGGTGGAACGTGCGACCCCCGAGGCCACTTCCAGGCTACGCCGGGCCCCGCCCCCGCACCCGCCCGGCGGGCGGAAACCGGTGGCCTGGGAACGTCGTTGCCGCCGCCCCGCGGGCCGGGCTACCGTGATCACATGACTGCCGGGTCGGCCATGGGCCGTGATCGAGAGAGGCGCCCGGCCGTGGCGTGAGCGCCCGGTGCCGGTGGGCGCGGGGTCCGCCGCGGTCGCCCGTTCGTCCCGTGCCGCGCACGCCGGTGCGCCGGGCACGCGGGACAGAAGGTGGACATCAGCGCACTCCGTGAAAGGACCCCCTGTGGCCGTCGAGCTCAACCACACCGTCGTCCACGCCCGTGACAAGCGGGCCTCCGCCGCCTTCCTCGCCGAGGTGCTCGGCCTGGAGGTCGGAGCGCCCTTCGGGCCGTTCGTGCCGGTGGACACCGGCAACCACGTCACCCTCGACTACTACGACGCCGGTGACGCCCCCATCCAGCCCGGCCACTACGCCTTCCTCGTCCCGGACGGGGAGTTCGAGGCGATGATCGGGCGCCTTGAGCGGATGGGCGTCACCTACTACGCCGACCCGCGCCACACCGAACCCGGGCGGATCAACCGGCTTTTCGGTGGCCGGGGTGCCTATTTCGAGGACCCGGACGGGCACAACATGGAAATCATGACGCGCCCGTACGTGCGCCCCTGAACGCACTGCGTCACCCGTCCCGCGGCACTTCGTTGAATTTTTGTTGAACGAATCCTCGGAATTGGAGATTCCGGCCAGGAGGAGCAAAGGTTTTCTGTGCACTTCCCTTATCGGACACATCTACACATAAAGGCTAGATAAGAGCACAATGAAACCGCGGCATCGATGCCGCAAGCGCGGTCAGACGTGTGGAACGCCAGAAGGAGGCGAGTCGTATGGCCGACGTCTCTCACCGTCCTGGTGATATCAGGGGACACCCGGATGCCGGGGAAATGCGGGAGCGGTATGCCCGCATGCTCCAGACCCGGGGCGTGGCGGCGGTCGAGGAACTGGTGATCCTCGCCGGCATCTACGCCGCGGTCTCCGCGTGGACGGTCCACTTCTCCGCCGCGAAGCCGGAACTCGCCATCAGCAACCTGATCGTCGGCGTCGCACTCGCCGCCCTCGGTCTGTGCATGTCGATGGCTCCGGAGCGGTCCCAGGACCTCAACTTCGTGGTCCTGCTGCTGGGTGTGTGGCTGATCGTCTCTCCCTGGGTGGTCTCCCGGGACGCCGGCACCGGCGCGATCCTCAGCAATGTCATCACCGGCGCCTGTGTCTGTCTCTTCGCCCTCACCGCGGGTGGCCTGCTGATGAGCAAGAGAAGGACGTGACGACCGACCCGATCCCCTCCGAATGAACGGCGTCGCCCCTCGACCGGGGCGACGCCGTTCACTCATGTCCCCGTGAGGTCTGTGAACGGCCACTGCCAGGTAACGAATTGACCCACGCGGTTTCGGCCACATAAGTTCGGCGTAAAGCTTGCTCCACAGGGACAGGCTCCCGCTCACACACCCAGTCCTTGGGGGGACAAAGTGAACTGGTACCTCGACGCGTTCAAGAACTACGCCACCTTCAGTGGCCGCGCCCGCCGCCAGGCATTCTGGATGTTCTTCCTGTTCAACTTCATCTTCTCGGCGGTCGCGTCGATCCTCGACGCCGTCCTGGGCATTACGCTCATCAGCCCGATCTACATCCTCGCGGTGCTCATCCCGTACCTCGCGGTCGCGGTGCGCCGCCTGCACGACACGGGCCGCAGCGGCTGGTGGCTGCTCATCGGCCTCATCCCGCTGATCGGCACCATCATCCTGATCGTGTTCTTCGCCTCCGAGGGCGAGCCGCAGCAGAACGCGCACGGCCCGAACCCGAAGCTGGCGCCCGCCTACTGACAGGCGGCCCTCGAAGGCCCCCGGAAGGCACGCCCTTCCGGGGGCCTTCCCGTGCCCGCGCCCCCGGCTTCGCCCCAGCCCCCGGTCTCCGCGCGTACAGAGCCGGAGCGGCGCATTCGCCGGGCCCCGCTTGTGCAGGGTGGCGCACGACCCGCCCGTGCCGCCCCGCCTAGCCTCGGCCGCGACGGCACCAACGAGGGGCGGTACCACCGTGAACTGGCTCATCCACGACTACCGCGAGAGCGATCTCGCCGCGGTCGTCCATCTCATCGACACCACGGCCGAGCTCGGCCAGGAGTCGGTCTTCTCGCTCGCCGAGTGCATCGGCGCGCTGACCTCGCGTCAGCCGGCCGTGGTCGCCGTCCACCAGGGCACCCCGATCGGCGCGGCGCTCGCGTGCGTCGCCGGGGAACGCGCCTGGGTGATGCGGGTGGCGATCTCCTCCGCCTGGCGCGGCCGGGGCCTGGCCAGCGCGCTCCTGGTCGAGCTGGAACGGCGCCTCGTGGCCGCGCGCGTGGGGCGCATCGCCTATGTGCTGCCCGAGGAGGAACTCCTCGGCGAGGGGCTGCTCAACGCCGGGTACACCCGGCAGCCGGCCGTCGCGTACTTCGAAAAGGTCGAGCCGCTGCACGGCCCGGCCGCCAACCTCCTGGACGACCTCGGCGGCCGCCTGCTGCCCGCCGACCTGTGGGCCAAGGTGGCCGGCATGGAGCGGGAGAAGGACCTGATCGAGCGGCGTGTCGTGCTGCCGCTCGCGGAGCCCGAGCGGGCCGCCCGGCACGGCGTGCGCCCGCCGCGCGCGATCGGTCTCTTCGGGCCGCCCGGCACCGGCAAGACGACCTTCGCCCGCGCCATCGCCTCCCGCCTCGGCTGGCCCTTCGTCGAGATCCTGCCCTCCCGGCTGGCCGACGAGGGCAACCTGGCCGCCGCACTGCGCACGGCCTTCGCCCGGATCGGCGAGCTGGAGCGGGTGCTCGTCTTCATCGACGAGGTCGAGGAGATCGCTCCCGTACGCACCGAGCCCGTGCAGCCCGGCGGCATGCACGGGGTGACCAACGAACTCCTCAAGCTCATCCCGGGGTTCCGGGAGCGCGACGAACGCCTCCTCGTCTGCGCCACCAACTCCATCCGTTCCCTCGACCCGGCCTTCCTGCGGCCGGGCCGCTTCGACTACCTCATCCCGATCGGTACGCCGGACCGGGCGGCCCGCGCGGCGATCTGGGCCCGCTACACGGACGCCCGCCCCGAGGTCGACGTGGACGCGCTGGTGGCCGCGAGCGAGCTGTTCACCCCGGCCGACATCGAGCACGCGGCGCGGATCGCCGCGCAGAACTCCTTCGAGCGCGACCTCGTCGCGGTCGGCGGCCGCCCCGTGGAGACCGCCGCGCCCGGTGCCACGACCGCGGACTACCTGGACGCGATCGGACAGTGCCGGCCGACCGTGACGCCGGAGATGATCGAGCAGTTCGAGTCCGACATCACGACGCACGCGCGCTTCTGATCCGCCGCCCGGCGCCGGGCCGCCTATCGTGGGCCCCGACCGCTGCCACGGGGAGGAGCGTGCGATGGGGACGGACCGGGACGACGAGACGGTGGAGGGGCTGCCGGTCGTGCGTTTCGCCGACGGCGCGGAACTGGAGGACTGGCTCGCGGCGCACCACGGCGACACCCCCGGCGGGGTGTGGCTGCTGCTCGGCCGCGGCGGTTCCGGCCTCGCCTCCCCCACCGCCGGGGAGATCCTCGACGCCACGCTCGCGTACGGCTGGATCACCGGCAAGCGCCGGGCCCGTGACGCGGAGGCCTATCTCCAGAAGATCACCCCGCGCCGGCCGCGGAGCCTCTGGTCGCAGGTCAACGTGCGGCAGGTCGAGGCACTGCTCGCGGCCGGGCGGATGCGGGAGCCGGGGCTCGCGGAGGTGCGGGCGGCGCGGGCGGACGGGCGGTGGGAGGCCGCGTATCCCTCGCAGAAGGAGGCGACCGTGCCCGAGGACCTGGCGGGCGCGCTGGCGGCGGAGCCGCGCGCGGCGGCCGCGTTCGAGGCGCTGGGCAGGACCGAGCGGTATCTGATCATCCTGAGTCTGTGGCAGGCACGGACGGCGAAGACCCGGGCGGCCCGGATCGAGCGGGCCGTGGCCCGCCTCGCGGCCGCCGGCGACGCTCCCGCCTGACCGGCCCCTCCCGGTCCGGCCCGGTCCCGCTCTCAGGCGTCCCGGCGGCGCCGGTAGAGGACCTGGTGGGCGTCCCATTCCACGAAGGACTCGGCGTGGACCATGCCGACGGCCTCCAGGAGGCGGCGGGAGCGCCCGTTGGCCTCCTGGGTGACGGCCACGACGCTGGGGGCCTCGGTCAGGGCCCGCTCTATGGCGGCGGCGACGGCCTCGCGGGCGTATCCCGCGCCCCAGTGCTCGGGCAGGAACTGGTACGAGACCTCCGTCTCGCCCTTCCGACCCGCCCGCTCCACGGTGACCAGGCCGAGCACCGTGCCGTCCACGGTCCGCTCGACGGCGTGGAAGCCGGGCGCGCCGACGATCCGCTGCCGCCGGATGCGGATCACCGACTCGACCACCGGTCCGCCCAGGTGCCGCCGTACCTCCGGATCGGTCCACAGCCGGGTCACGGCGGCCAGGTCGCGGGTGCGCACGGGGCGCAGCACCAGCCGCTCGGTGGCCAGGGGTGCGGGGTCGGGGTCCATGTCTCGATGATGGCAGGTCCGGAGGCCTACGCCCCACGGGGTAGTGATCACCGGTCGCCGGGCCGAGGCGGGCCGGGGCCACGGCCGCCTAGCGTCGCGGCATGAGAATCGGAATCCTCGGAACGGGACATGTCGGCCGGACGCTCGCCGACGCGTGGAGCGCGGCCGGGCACGAGGTCGTGCTCGGCTCGCGGACGCCGGACGCGGCGGGAACGCCGGCCGGCCGGGTACGAGTGGCCTCGACGCGGGAGGCGGTCGCGGCCGCCGACGTCGTGGTGAACGCGACCCCCGGTACGGCCTCGCTCGGCCTGCTCAGCTCGGTGGGGGCGGCGGCGCTCGCCGGGAAGGTGCTGCTCGACGTCGCCGTGGGCTTCACGGAGGACGGCGACCTGTCGCACCTCGGCGAGAGCCTGGGCGAGGAGCTCCAGCGCGCCTTCCCCGCCACACCGGTGGTCAAGACGCTGTGCACGGTGGACCGGATGGTGATGGTCGACCCGGGTTCGCTGGAGGGGCCGGGCACGCTCTTCCTGTCGGGCGAGGACCCGGCGGCGAAGGCGACCGTGCGCGGTCTGCTGCGCGACCTCGGCTGGGCGGACGACGCGCTGCTCGACCTGGGCGGGATCGGCACCGCACGGGCCCAGGAGCACGTCAGCCTGCTCTTCATCGGCATCGCGGAGAGCACCGGCACCCACCTCTTCGGCCTGCGCGTGGTGATGCCGGCCGAGCGGGCGGCGACGACGCACCGCTGAGCAGGCGCTTCAGCTCCGTCCACGCCGGGTCCGCGGGCGCGTTGTGGCCGCTGGAGGTGGTGACCACGCGGACGACGGGTCCGTCCTCGCCCCCGGCCGGGCCGTGGGCGCGCAGGCCCGCGAGCCCGGCCGCCGAGGACAGCTCGCACCACAGACGCCCTGATCAGCCAACCCGGCCTGCGCGCCGCATATCTGGCGGTCCGTCACCGAACGGGCGGCGCCGCCTGTGCCGCGCAGGGCGGCCACCCCGCGGCAGCCGCTGACCTCGCAGTCGATGGCGTACGCGGCGGTCGGCCCGACCGGGACGCGTGCCGTGTCGGCGGCGCGAGGGAGTCACCCCCGGAGTCGGTGGGTACCGCGCCGGGGGTGTCGGCCGGCGGGGTCATCCGTCCATCTTCCGCTGGAGCGCGGCGAGCGCGCCGGCGCGGCGGCCGGGGACGGCGCGCCGGAGTTCGACCAGGGCGGGGCCGAGGGCGCGGGCCCGGGCCGGGTCGTCGATCTGTTCCCACTGGTGGTGGGCGCGGTCCACGGCGCCCTCGACGTCGGGTTCGTCGGGGCCCTGCCGCAGCCCGAGCCGGGCCTGAGCGGCGGCGATCCACAGCTCGCAACTGCGGGCGGGTTCCCCGGCGAGGCGCGCCAGGTCCGCCCGTACCTCCACCCAGTGCAGGGCCTCGGCGGACCGCGGCCCGTACCGTCTCAGCGCGTCGCTCTCCCAGGCCGCCGCCACGGCGGCCGCCTCCCCGTGCCGCCCGGCCATGGCGGCGGCCAGGATCGCCGGGTGCGGGTCGGTCTGCGTGCCGGGCAGCGGCGGGGCAACGGAAGCCGGGGCGGGAGCCGAGGTGGGGGCAGGGGGCGCGTCGGGCGCCGGCGGCCCGTCCGGCCGCACGTCCTGGCGCACGTCCTGCCGTGCGTTCACCTCCGGTCCCACCGGCGGACGAAGGGTGGCATCGGGTGCGCCGGGCGCGCCTTCGGCGCGCTGGTGTGCGGGTGTCCGGGCCGGTTCGAGCCGTGCCGGGGACGGCGTTTCGGCCTCCGGCCGGCTGCCCGTGCGCACCAGGCGGCGCGTCGGGGGCGACTCCACGACCTCCGGTACGGGCGTGGGCACGGGGACGGGTACGGGCGCCGGAGCCTGCGCGGGCACGGGCGGCGCGACCGGGGCGACCGCCGCCGCGGGCGGGGCCAGCAGGATCGCCGGGGTCTGCGGCGCGGCGGCGGCCGCGGCGGCGCCGGCCTCCGCGTGCAGGTCGGGCAGTGGGGGCAGGGCCCCGGCGCGCCAGCGGGCCGCGAAGTGGCGCAGGTAGTCGGGGGTGGTGAGCGGGCCGCGGCGCGGGAAGGGGGTGAGGCGGGCGTAGAGGGGCGCCGCGGGGCCGAGGTCGAGGGCCGCGGGGTCCGTCGTGAGGCGCTGCCAGAGCTCGGGGTCGGCCGCGAGGTCGGCGACCACCTGGGTGGTGCCCGGGCGGCGCCGGGCGAGTTCGGCGGCCAGCCAGTGCCAGGGAAGTCCCGTGTAGCGCAGGGTCGTCGGCGTGCTGCGGGCGAGCGCGAGGTGCGGGAGGTGCTGGCGGCGGTCGAGCTGGACCTGGCCGGCGAGGTAGAGGGCCAGCGGGCCGGGCGCGGACGCGGCGGCGCGCAGCCGGGTGAGGACGGTCTGCGGGTCGAGGGGGTCCGCCAGTTCGACGACCGTCGCCATGTGCGCCCCGGCCAGCACTCCGGCGGGCACCGCCGCGAGGGCCGACAGCACGGAGGCCGCGTCCATGGCCCGTCCCCGGCCGGCCGGTGCCGCGGCCAGCAGCACGGCCGTACCCATTGCGTTCACCTCGTCGCTCACCACACCAGCACCGTAACCCGTGCGGCCTTGGCCGAATGTCGACTGGTCCCCCCGTGGGCCTCAGGCATATGCCATAAGCACCACCGGATCGAGTGTTGCCAAATCACTTACGAGGTGTCCCGGGCTGTGCCAAAGTCGTACCCGGGCTTCACTTTCCAGACTTGGCCGCGCCACGTCGCCTGCATCGGAGTACGACATGCCGTCCCCCCTCTTCGCGGACCGTCCCGCCCAGCCGCCCGAGTCCGGCGCGGTGGACGCCCTGATCTCGCAGACGCGCCGGCTGCGCGGCGAGGTGGACGCGGTGCGCCGGGACTCGGCGGTCGACGAGGACGACCCGCAGCAGCGCTGGCAGCGCGCCCTCTGCGACCTGGCGGTGCACCAGCTCGACGACCTGGGCGCCCACTTGGGCCAGCTGAAGGCCGGGCTGCCCGGCTCCGCCGCCCCCTCCGACGCGGCCGCCGCCTACGCCGGACCCGTCCTCGACGGCGTACCGGGACAGCGGCAGACCGGCTCGCTGCTCTCCCGGGTCGGCAGCGCCGAGTGGGACCTGCTCACCGACGACGTGCACTGGTCCGACGAGCTGTTCCAGATCTTCGGGCGCCCGCGCGAGAGCGGGCCGATGTCCCTGGACGAGCTGCCGTCCATGGTGTTCGCCGAGGACCAGCCGGTGCTCCAGGCGATGGTGACGGACTGCCTGATCGACGGGAAGCCGATCGACGGCGAGTTCCGGATCGTCCGCACCGACGGCCGGGTGCGCACGGTCCACATGACCGGCGAGCCGGTCCTCGACGCCGACGGCTGCACCGCCTCCATGTGGGCCGTCTTACGCGACGTCAGCGAGCTGCGCCGCAGCGAGCGCGCGGTCCGCGAGACCCGGGACAACCTCCGGCGGCACCAGCACATCGAGCACACCGAGCGCCGGGTGGCGGTCGAGCTCCAGGAGGCCGTCCTGCCGCCGTGGCGCGGCTCGCTCCGCTTCGCCCACGACGGCCCCGCGCCGCTCGACGTCGCCGGGCACTACCTCCCGGCCGCCGCCCCGGGCCTGATCGGCGGCGACTGGTACGACGCGCTGGCGCTCCCCGACGGGGACGCGCTGCTCACCGTCGGCGACCTGACCGGGCACGGGGTCGCCGCGACCTCCTCCATGGCCATGGTGCTCGGCGCGCTGCGCGGCATGGCCGTGGCCGGGATCCGCCCGGGCGCCCTCCTCGGGCACCTCAACCAGCTCCTGGAGACCTCCGTCCAGCCCGCCCTGGGCAGCGCGATGTGCTGCCGCTACGACCCCGCCACCCAGCTCCTCACCTGGTCGCAGGCCGGACACCCCGCCCCGCTGCTGTTCCGCGACGGGACGGGGCGCGCCCTGGGCAGACCCGAGGGCGTGCTGCTCGGCGCCACGACGCACGCGGCGTACGAGGAGGCCGCGACCCGGCTGCTCCCCGGCGACCTGCTGCTGCTGCACACCGACGGGCTGACCCGCACGGTCGGCCGGCCGGACGACCCCGCGGGTACGGAGCGACTGCTCGGCCTCGGCGGGCGGCTGGCGGCGGCACGGGACGCGCAGGAGTGCGTGCGGGCCGTGCTCGAGGAGTTCGCCGAAGGTCCCCGCGAGGACGACGCCTGTGTGATGGTGGTCCGGGTCGGGCACTGACCCCGGGCACGGCACACCGCGGCACACGGCACACCGAGGAACACGACACGCCCCGGAACACCGCGCACCCCGGGGTGTCAGGAGCGGGCCCGGCCCGCTCCTTCCGCAGGTGCCCCACGGGCCTTCCGGCGCCCCCGGCGCCCTTCACGCCTCTCCGGTTCTCGGGCGGTTGGTCGGCGCCTTCGGCAGCGCCGTCTCGATCTCCTCCCGCAGGTGGTCGATCTTGGTGTAGCCCGCGTACTGCCCGGTGAGCCGGTACATCTCGCGCAGCCGGTCCCAGGTGCGGTGCGAGGAGGTGTCGCCCATGGAGACCAGGGCGAGGCGGGCGTAGCGGTCCGCCTGCTCGGGGTCGTCGGCGATGAAGCAGGCCGAGGCGAGCGAGATGTGGTCGAAGAGCTTGGACCGGTCGTGCCCGTGGCGGCGCAGCTCCAGGGCGAGCTTGGCGTGGCGCTGGGCCGGGACCGCGGCGCCCGGGTCGTGCTCGGCCAGGGTGCGGTAGGCGAGCGCCTGCATGCCGTGGAGGTCGGCCTCGTCGAAGTTCTGCATCCAGCTGGGCTTGTCCTCGCCCCGGTCGGACACGAACAGGTCCTCGGCCTCGCCGAGGGTGCGGCGCATGGCCTGGCCGCGGCCCATGGACGCCTGCGCCCAGGCCTCGATGGTGTGGAACATGGCCTTGGTGCGCGGCAGCAGGCGTTCGCCGGAGCCGGAGGTGGCGAGCTTCATCAGGTCGAGGGCCTCGTCGGGCCGGCCCAGGTGGACCATCTGGCGGGCGGCGCGGGAGAGCGCCTCGCCGGCGCGGGGCCGGTCGCCGCCCTCGCGTGCCGCGTGCGCGGCGATCACGAAGTACTTCTGGGCGGTGGGTTCCAGGCCGACGTCGTGGGACATCCAGCCGGCGAGGACCGCCAGGTTGGCGGCGACGCCCCACAGGCGGCGCTGGAGGTGGTCGGGGTGGTGGTAGGCGAGCATGCCGCCCACCTCGTTGAGCTGGCCCACGACCGCCTTGCGCTGCAGTCCGCCGCCCCGGGAGGCGTCCCAGGCGCGGAAGACCTCCACGGAGCGTTCCAGGGCCTCGATCTCCTCCGACCCGATGGGGGCGGCCTCGTAGCGGTCGTACCCAGCGGGGTCGGCGTGGAGGGGATCGACGGCGCGGGGGGCGGCGCCGGCTTGCGAGGGGTCGGTGTGGAGCCAGTCGTGCATGGCGTTGGTGAGTACGGAGCCGGCGGCAAGCGCGGCGCCCGCGCCCACCAGGCCGCGTCGGTTGAGCATGAGGTCCATTCCCGTGAATTCGGTGAGGACCGCTGCCGTACGCTCGGGCGCCCAGGGCAGCCCGTCAGGGTTGTCGGTGTTCCTGACGTCCCGCCGCCTGCCGGCGCGCCCGTGTCGTACGAACCCGAGGTCCTCGATGGTCACGACACGGCCGAGTCGCTCGGTGAACAGCGCTGCCAGCACCCGGGGCACGGGATCGCGGGGGGTCTCCCCCATGTCGATCCAGCGCCGCACCCGCGAGGTGTCGGTCGACAGCTGGGGGTGGCCCATGGCCGCCGCCTGCCGGTTCACGAGTCTCGCGAGTTCGCCCTTGGACCAGCCGGCCAGGCCGAAGAGGTCTGCCAGGCGGGTGTTGGTCTTCCCTGTCACGTCTAAGCCCCCAGGTTCTCGGCTGAGTTGACAGTAGCCCCCTGGCATAGGCCTGGCGACAATTCGCCAGGGTTCGCCAGGGTGCGCTGGATGTTCCGCCACCCGCCGGGGGGTGTCAGGTAGGAACGCGCCACCCCGCCCCGTCGACCGGCCCTCATTTTCCCCAGGGTGCGGACCGTTCGGGCGGGCGGGGCGACGCACGCAACTCGTCGGCACACGAAGGGATCTGTCTCCTCCATGTACACAGCATCGTCCTCCGTGTCCGCTCCGCCCCGGCCGCTCCACCGCACCCTCCCGGCCGGTTCCGGTCCGTACCTCGCCCCCGCCCCGGTGCAGGGGGCGGTGCGGCCGAGGCGCTGGGCGGGGAGCACCGTCCAGCCGCCCAGCGGGAGGATCGACCTGTCCGGACCGCAGGGCGCCCAGCTGCGCATGGCCATCGCGTCCGTCCACCGCATCTGCCCCGAGTTCAACCCGGTGCAGGTGCTGCGGCGCAGCGGGCGCTCCGTGCTGATCGTCGGGACGACCGGGCGGACGACCGCGGTCGCCAAGTGTTTACTGGACCACTCCCCCGCGTGGGTCGAGCGGTTCCGGCACGAGATAGCTGCGTACCGCACGTTCGTCCGGCACCGTCCGCCTGTGCGGGCGCCCCGGCTGATCGCGGCGGACCCGGAGAACTGCACGCTGGTGATCGAGCGGACGCCGGGGCGGGCGGCGGCCCTGTCGCGGCACCCCGTGGAGGCGCCGCCCAGGGCGGACGTGCGGGCCGCGCTGGGCGCGATCGCCCGGCTGAACGCCTGGCGGCCGCCGGCCGGGACGTTCGACGCGCCGCTCGACTACGGGGCGCGGATCGCGCGCTACCACGAGCTGGGCCTGTTCACGGACCGGGACCGGGACGACCTGCAGAAGCTGCTGCACGGTCTGGCGCACGCGGGCGGGCGGCAGGGCATGGGCCAGTTCTGTCACGGTGACGCGCTGCTCTCGAACGTGCTGCTGTCGCCGACCGGTCCGGTCCTGGTGGACTGGGAGCACGCGGGCTGGTACCTGCCGGGGTACGACCTGGCGACGCTGTGGGCGGTGCTGGGGGACGCTCCCCTGGCGCGCCGGCAGATCAGTCAGCTGGCCCAGCAGGCGGGTGCGGCCTCGCGGGACGCGTTCCTGGTGAACCTGATGATCGTGCTGACCCGGGAGATCCGGACGTACGAGACGGCGGTGCAGCGCACCATCAAGGAGGCGCCGCCGGCGGGTTCGGTGCCGGTGCCGGCCGGGACGGTCTCGGCGGGTGAGGAACAGCGGCTGCTGCTGCGGCGGCTGCACGACGACTGCGCCATGGCACGGCGGGCCGTGCGCGCGGCGGTCGGAACGCGCTAGACCTGATCTGGCGGTCCGACGCAGTACGGGGGTGGCGCGCCGCGCGCCCGGTGCCGACACACCGGGGCGCGGCGCATCTGTTTTCCCGGGCGTCCCGCGTGTTCGGCGCGGTGGCCCCATTGGTCTACGCCGGTGACGCGCCGCAGGCGGGCGGACCGCCCGCGCGAAACTCGGCGGCGTGCCGCCGGTTGCCGCTCTGACCTCGGGAAATCGCGGAGCGGGAGGGGTGATTGACGGGGCGTCCGGGAGCCGCTACCCCTGTACGGGTTCGGTACCGCACGCCCCCGTTCCCCCCTGTCGCTGGAGGCTGCCTTGCTCCGTTCCGCGTCCCTCAGACGTGCCGCCCCCCTCGTCCTGCTCCTCCCCCTGCTCGTCCAGGCGCCCGCGGCGGCCACCGCCGACGACCCCGAACCGGACGCGCTGCAACGTCAGTTCGCGGTGGCGGCCGAGCGGCAGCGCGTACCGCAGAGCGTGCTGCTCGCCGTGTCGTACCTGGAGTCGCGGTGGGACGCGCACGGCGGCGCGCCGAGCGTGACCGGCGGCTACGGTCCGATGCACCTGACGGACGTGGTGACGGCACTGGCCGGTGCGGGGCACCACGCGGACGGTACGGAGGACGCGCGCGGCGACGACGCCCGCGCGCCCCGGACCGGCGAGGGCGCGGCGGAGCGGTCGGCCCGGTCGGGCGAGCCGCCGGCCCGGCTGCGCACGCTGGAGCGGGCGGCGGAGCTGTCCGGCCGCCCGGCGGCGGAGCTGCGCACGGACACCGCGGCGAACATCGAGGGCGGCGCGGCGCTGCTCGCGGAGGCGCAGCGGGCGGCGGGCCGGCCGGCGAGCGCGGACCCGGCCGACTGGTACGGGGCGGTGGCGCGCTACTCGGGCGCGGACGACTCGGCGACGGCGGCGGCGTTCGCGGACGAGGTCTTCGAGCTGATCCGCACCGGGGAGTCGCGGACCACGGACGCGGGGCAGCGGGTGACCCTGGCGGCCGATCCGGCGGTGGTCCCGGACACCGGGCAGCTGGCGGACCTGGGGCTGCGGACGGTGCCGCGGGGCCCGGTGGAGTGCCCGCCGTCGCTGCCGTGCGCGTGGGTGCCGGCGCCGTACGAGGAGTTCGGGGACGGCGACTACGGCAACCACGACAAGGCGGACCGGCCGGTCTCGCAGTCGGTGGACTACATCGTGATCCACGACACCGAGGCGGACTGGGACACCACGCTGCGGCTGGTGCAGGACCCGACCTACGTGTCCTGGCAGTACTCGCTGCGCTCCTCGGACGGGCACGTGGCGCAGCACCTGGCGCTGAAGGACGTGGGCTGGCACGCGGGCAACTGGTTCGTGAACGCCAAGTCGGTGGGGCTGGAGCACGAGGGCTTCCTGACCTCGCCGGACTCCTGGTACACGGAGGCGATGTACCGCTCGTCGGCGCGTCTGGTGCGCTATCTGGCGCAGCGTTTCGGCATCCCGCTGGACCGGCAGCACATCCTCGGGCACGACAACGTGCCGGGGACGGTGACGTCGAGCATCAAGGGGATGCACACGGATCCGGGGCCGTACTGGGACTGGGCGCACTACTTCCGGCTGCTCGGCCGGCCGCTCACGCCGAGCGCCGGCCCGGACGCGGGGGTGGTGACCATCCGCCCGGACTACGCGACCAACCGGCCGGTGTACACGGGCTGCGTGACGGCCGGGCAGGCGTGCGCGCCGCACGGGAGCGGGGCGGTGCGCCTGCACACCGCGCCGAGCGCCGACGCGCCGCTGGTGAAGGACATCGGGCTGCGGCCGGGCGGGCAGGACTCGACGACGGGGGTGAACGACACCGGGGCGCGGGCCTCGACCGGCCAGAGCTTCGCGGTGGCGGAGCGGCGGGGCGACTGGACGGCGATCTGGTACCTGGGTCAGAAGGCGTGGTTCCACAATCCGCAGGACGGGCCGACGGCGGTGAGCGCGCGGGGGCTGGTCCTGACGCCGAAGGAGGGCCGGGCGTCGGTGCCGGTGTACGGGCGGGCCTATCCGGAGGCCTCGGCCTATCCGGCGGGGGTCCCGGTGCAGGCGGTGTCGCCGCTGCCGTACGCGCTGCTCGCGGGCCAGCGGTACGTGGTCGGGGGCCGCACCCCGGGCGAGTACCTCTTCGCTCCCACGTTCGACACCTCGGGGCACCGGGTGGTGCGGGGGCAGGAGGAGTACTACCAGATCCAGTTCGGCCATCGGGTGGCCTTTGTGAAGGCCGCTGACGTGCGCGTTTCCCAAGGCTGAGGGAGGGCGGCCGAAAAGCGTCGGGTGCCGGCGGGCCGTGCGACGGGGCGCGGTCCGACCGGCACCCCCTGCCGTTCGTACGACTATTCCGGGGCTCGCGTGGGGCCGGTGACCGGGGGGTAGGGCTCGGCCGGAAGACCGCCCGACGCTCATTGAAAGGCCTCCCAGGCATGGCTCAGCCCTTCGTTCTGCCGGATTTCTATGTCCCGTATCCGGCACGGCTCAATCCCCATCTGGAGGTGGCCCGGGCGCACACCTGCGCCTGGGCCCGGGAGATGGGGATGCTGGAGGGCTCCGGGATCTGGGAGGAGGCGGACCTCCAGGCGCACGACTACGCGCTGCTGTGCTCCTACACCCACCCGGACTGCGACGCGGAGGCGCTGTCCCTGGTGACCGACTGGTACACATGGGTCTTCTTCTTCGACGACCACTTCCTGGAGGTCTTCAAGCGCACCCAGAACCGCCCGGCCGGCAAGGCCTATCTGGACCGACTGCCGCTGTTCATGCCGGCCGACCCGGCCGCCGGGATGCCCGAGCCCACCAACCCGGTGGAGGCGGGCCTCGCCGACCTGTGGCGGCGCACCGTGCCGGCGATGTCCGAGGCCTGGCGGATCCGGTTCGCCGAGGCCACCGAGCACCTGCTCTACGAGTCGCTGTGGGAGCTCGACAACATCAACGAGGGCCGGATCGCCAACCCGGTCGAGTACGTCGAGATGCGCCGCAAGGTGGGCGGAGCGCCCTGGTCGGCCGGGCTCGTCGAGTACGCGGCGGGCGCGGAGGTGCCCGAACAAGTCGCGCACTCCCGCCCGTTGCGGGTGCTGCGGGACGCCTTCTCGGACGCGGTGCACCTGCGCAACGACCTCTTCTCGTACCAGCGGGAGGTCGAGGACGAGGGCGAGAACAGCAACGGCGTCCTGGTCCTGGAGACCTTCCTCGGCTGCACGACCCAGGAGGCCGCCGACGCCGTCAACGACCTGCTGACCTCTCGGCTCCAGCAGTTCGAGAACACGGCGCTCACCGAGATCCCGGCGCTCTGTCTGGAGCAGGGCCTCGGCCCGGCCGAGGCGGCGGCGATCGCCGCGTACACCAAGGGCCTCCAGGACTGGCAGTCCGGCGGACACGAGTGGCACATGCGGTCCAGCCGCTACATGAACGAGGGCCTGGTGAGCGGCGGTTCGCCGAACGCCGGGCTCGGGACCTCCGCCTTCGACATCCGCAACGTGATCGGGCGTCCGGCCCGCGGCCGGGCCCGCGCCCTCACCCACGTGCCGCACCAGCGGGTGGGGCCCTCGCTGCTGCCCGACTTCGACCTGCCCTATCCGCTGACGCTCAGCCCGCACCACGCCGCCGCCAAGCGCCGCTCGGAGGAGTGGGCGCAGCGGATGGGCCTGTTCGAGGACATCTGGGACCGGCGGATGATGGACGGCTTCGACCTGGCCCTGTGCGCGGCCGGGATCGACCCGGACGCCACCGAGGAGGAGCTGGACCTCGCCACCGGCTGGCTGACCTGGGGCACCTACGCGGACGACTACTACCCGATCGTCTTCGGCCGGCCGCGCAACCTGACCGGGGCCCGGCTGCAGACGGACCGCCTCAAGGCCCTGCTCGCCTCCCCCGGCCCGGCCGACGCGTCCGGCGCGCCGGACAACGCGCTGGAGCGCTCGCTGGCCGACCTGTGGGCGCGCACCGCCGCCCCGATGGAGGAGGCCGCCCGGGCGCGGCTGCGCGAGGCCCTGGAGGTGATGCTGGACAGCTGGCTGTGGGAGCTGCACAACGTGGCCCAGCACCGGGTGCCCGATCCGGTCGACTACATCGAGATGCGGCGCGCCACCTTCGGCTCCCAGCTGACCATGCTGATGGCCCGGCTGCGGCAGCCCGACGCGCTGCCGCCGGAGATCTTCCGCACCGGCACCGTGCGGGCCCTGGAGGGCTCGGTGATGGACTACGGGGCGATGATCAACGACCTGTTCTCGTACCAGAAGGAGATCGAGGTCGAGGGCGAGTTGCACAACCTGGTCCTCGTCGTGCAGACCTTCTTCGGCTGCGACTACCCGACCGCGATGCGCATGGTGGACGATCTGATGCGCGGCCGGCTGAGCCAGTACGAGCACGTGAAGAAGCACGAAGTGCCGCTCCTGTACGCCGACTTCGGGCTCGACGCGGCCGGCCGGGCGGCCTTCGAGGCGTATCTGCGGGAGCTGGAGGACTGGCTGGCGGCGGTGCTGCACTGGCACCGCTCGGTGCGCCGCTACGGTGCGGACGACGTGCGCTCCGGCGCCGGTACGACCCTGGCGCGGCGCGGCCCGCAGGGGCTCGGCACCGCGTCGACGCGGATCGCGACGCTGTTCGGCCCGCCGGCGGGGGCGTCGGCCGGGGCGCCCGCGGGATGAGACGCGGCGGGCCGCCTCCGGAGTGTTCCGGGGGCGGCCCGTACCGGGTCCCGGGCGGTCTCAGCCCTGGAGGCCGCGGAGCCGGTCGAGTTCGCGGCGGTCGCGCTTGGTGGGGCGGCCGGCGCCGCGGTCGCGGACGGCGGCCACGGCGACGTGCTCGCGGGGCGGCGGGGGCGGGCTGTTGTCCACGTAGGCCTCGGCGGCGGCCGGGGGCCCGACCCGCTTGGTGAGCAGCTGCTTCACCTCGACGATCCGCTGCCGGCCGCCGTGGAAGACCCGTACCTCGTCGCCGGGCTTGACGGCCTGGGCGGGCTTCGCCCGCTCGCCGTTGACCTTGACGTGGCCGGCGCGGCAGGCCGCGGCGGCCTGGGAACGGGTCTTGGTGAGCCGCACGGCCCAGATCCAGCTGTCGACGCGCACGCCGCTCATCGGCCCCCGCCCTCCCGGTCAGCCCTGCTGGAACAGCTCGGCGGGCAGCGGCTTGAGCAGCGCGTACAGGTCGTCGGTGATGGGCCGGTCCCAACTGGCGATGGTGACCAGGACGTTGTCGCTGCGGTCGAACTGCACGCAGGAGATGCGGCTCTCGGAGAGCTTGAGGCGGCGCACGATCAGCAGGTTGTCGCCCTGCATGACCGGGACGTCCTCGGTGTCGAGGACCTCGACCGGCTCGTCGTTCTCGAGGGCGGCGAGGAGCTGGGCGACCTCGAAGGGGATCTGGCCCTCGGCGAGCTCGCGGGCCGGCGAGCCCTCCGGCAGATTGCCGATGATCATCGCGGGGCCGCGGCCGCCGAACAGGTCGTAGCGCAGGAACACGCCCTGGCAGCTGCCGTCGGGGGCCGGGAGCAGACCGGCGCCGAGATTGCCGGGCCAGTCCCCGGGGTCCATGGCCAGGACGTCGAAGTCCGGGCCCGCGGGTGTGGCGGCGCTGCGGCGGCGGAGGAAGGACATACCGCCATGGTACGTGCCCCGGCGCACCGTGCGGCGCGCCGGGGCCGGGCTCCAGGGGCCGGGTTCACGGGGTGGTGGTGGCCCGGGCGCTCAGCGCGCCCTCCAGTCCGGCCCGGTCGGTGCCGAGCTTGCGATAGACGGCGGACAGCAGCCGCACGGCGGTGGTGCGGTCGACGCCGAGGGCCACGGCCGGGTCCCGGCCGGCGAGGGTGGCCTCGGCGGCGGCCCGCTCACGGGCGGTGAGCGTGTCGGTGTCCGTGGTGTGCAGCGCGCGGGGGCGCAGTCCGGCGGCGGCGAGCTCGGCCCTGGCCTCCTCGACGAGGCCGTCGGCGCCGCACGTCTGTGCGGTCTCCAGGCCCCGGTAGAGGTGCTCGGCCGCCTCCGCGTGGCGCTCGGTGCGGCGCAGCGCCGCGCCGAGGGCGACCAGGGAGCGGGCCAGCTCGTAGGCGGCCGGTGACTGGTCGAGCCAGTCGACGGACTCCTCCAGGAGCTTGATCCGCTCGGCGCCCTGGGAGACCTCGGCGGTCACCCGGAGCGCCTGGCCGATCGCGGAGGGCGCGCCGTACTGCCGGGCGCGGGTGACGGCCTCCTGGGCGGTGGCCAGCGCCCGGGCCGGGGAGGTCGGCGCCTGGGCGAGGGCGAGGTGGAGCTGCCAGGGGCAGCAGGACGGGTTGCGCTTGCCGCGCGGGTCGAGCCGCTGGCCGACGGCGGACAGCGCGCCGAGGGCCTCCTCGGTGCGGCCGGTGGCGAGCAGCAGCTCGGCGTGCACGGTCTCGCAGTCGGGGATGGTGACGGCGTTGGGGAAGGGGTCGCCGAAGTCGTGGTCGC
The DNA here is from genome assembly GCF_044544705.1 of Streptomyces sp. NPDC053541. Classification (NCBI taxonomy): domain Bacteria; kingdom Bacillati; phylum Actinomycetota; class Actinomycetes; order Kitasatosporales; family Streptomycetaceae; genus Streptomyces; species Streptomyces sp. NPDC053541. Next base: position 56,322 of record NZ_JBITXM010000011.1, on the reverse strand, counting down.
GGGCCACCCGCTCGGCCTCGTCCGTGCGGCCGCGGGCCAGCAGGATCTCGATCATGACGCCGGTGGCGTACCAGAGCGCCGGGGTGCGGGCGCCGACGCGCTCGGCGAGGCGGAGTCCGGCGCGGGCGAAGTCCTCGGCCTCCATGAGCCGGCCGCGCCGGAAGCGGATGTAGCCGATGAGGGTGTACGCGAAGGCGAGGTGGGCACCGCGCCAGCCCTGCCGCTCGAACTCGGCGGTGCCGGCGGCGAACAGCTCCTCGGCCCGGCCGGGCCGGTCGGCGTAGAGGTGCAGCAGGGCGACGAGGACCGGGACCTCGAAGTTGCGGCTCTCGTCGGCCCAGGTGAGGCCGCCTTCGAGGGCGCGCTCGGCGTGCCGGAGGGCCACGGTGGCCGGTTCGGCGCGCAGGGTGGCGTCCCAGGCGCGCAGGCCGATGATGTAGCGCTCGGTGAGGTCGCGGCCGGAGAGCCGGTCGGCGAGGGTGGCGAGGCGCCGGGAGCGGGCGGGCGCCTCCGGTTCGTCGGCGCGCAGGGCGTCCCACAGGAACTTCTCGGCCTGCATCCGCAGCCGGCTGCGGGCGTCGGTGGTGGGCTGCCGGGACTCGCGTTCCAGCAGCTCGGAGGCCTCGACGAGGCGGTCGCTGTGGGCGAGGACCTGGGCCAGGCGGTAGACGATGCCGTGCCGCAGGGCGGGGTCCGAGACCGGCTCCTCCAGGGCGGCGCGCAGGTGGTTGACGGTGGTGGCGGGTTCGGTGAGCAGCGAGGCGCAGCCGAGTTCGTACAGCACGGCGGCGCGCTCGTCGTAGTCCGGGGGTTCGCGCAGCGCGCGTGCGAGATAGCGGCGGGCGGTGTCGGGCGCGCCGGCCCGCAGGGTCTCCTGGGCGGCGGCGCGCAGGTGCTGCACGACCCACGGGTCGCCCTCGGGGTGGGTCTCGACGAGGTGGCGGGCCGCGGCGGTGGAGCCGAGGCCGGCGTCGACGACGCACCAGGCGGCCTGGCCGTGCAGGGCGACGCGGGTGGCGGCCGGGATGGCGTCGTAGACGGCGGAGGCGATCAGCGGGTGGACGAATTCGAGGGTGTCGGACTCCTCGTCCACCGGTTCGGCGAGCACGCGGGCGGCGCGCAGCAGGCCGGCGCCGCGGGCGACGTCCTCGCCGCCGAGTCCGGCGACGGCCCCGGCGAGCTGCGGGGAGATCTCGGTGCCGAGGACGGCGCAGGCCCAGGCGAGGCGGACGGTGGCGGGGCCGAGGCGCTCGATCTGGGCGATCAGCCCGCTGCCCTTGACGGCGGCGGCGAGGTCGCGCACGGCGTGGGCCCGGTCGGCGGTGGGCTCGACGCCGTGGTCGCGGATGCGGGCGGCGAGCTCGACGGCCTCGAAGGGGTTGCCGGCGGTGACCTCCCAGAACTCCTGGCAGAAGGCGTCGTCGGCGTGGGCGCCGACCCGGTCGCGGACCAGGCGGGCGATGGCCTCGGAGGTGAGCGGTTCCAGGCCGAGCGGGCGCTGCCCGGACCGGCGGCCGGTGAACTCCTCGCCGGTCTCGGGGAGTTCGTCGGGCCGGTAGGCGACGACGAGGAGCATGGGCAGTTCCTCGGCACGCGGCGAGAACGCGGAGAGCCAGCTCAGGGACTCGGGGTCGGCCCAGTGCGCGTCGTCGAGGAAGACGACGAGCGGGGCGCGGCGCACGGCGAGGTGGGTGAGCACCCAGTCGAGTCCGTCGCGCAGGCCCTGCGGGTCCGGCGGGGCGCCGTCGGCGGCGGTGCACAGGCCGAGGGCCGGGCCGACGATGTCGTACCAGCTGCCGAGACGTTCACGGAGCTCGAAGGGCGAGGCGGCGGCCAGTTGGGGCTGGAGGAGCTGGCGGGCGACGTGGAAGGCGACCCGCTGCTCCTGGTCGCCGCCGCGGGCGGAGAGCACGGTGCAGCCCTTGGCGGCGGCGCGCCGGCGGATCTCGGCGAGCAGGGTGGTCTTGCCGAGTCCGGCGGGCGCGGCGTAGGCGAGGACGCCGCCGCGGCGCACGGCGCGGGTGGCCGGGCCGGGCGGGAGGCCGGGTTCCCGGTCGGCGGCGGAACCGGCCGGGCCGAGGGCGGCGGGGTCGGTGCCGTGCGCGCCCTTGACCAGGCGGAGCATGGGCGGGAAGGCGTGCCGGGGCCGGGGGACGCGGTCGGGACGCTCGACGGGGCGCACCACGCCGCCGGTTCCGGGCACGCCGGGCAGGAAGCCGGGCACCGCGGGCCCGGGCGCCCCGGGTTCGGCGTCGTACCCGACGAGCAGGTTCAACGCCTCCTCCGCCGCCGCGAGTTCCGCGTCGCGCTCGAAGAGGCCGAAGCCCCGGCCGGCCGGTCCGCCGGTGTGTGCTGCCATCGTCCACCCCCACGCCGGGGGCGCACGCCCGGCGCACAGGGGGTGCGTCGGAGGCCGTGGCCCCGTCAAAGCCCCAGCGTACGCGGGGATGCGCCGTCAGGGGGCCGGATTGTGGCGGATGCGCGAATCCGGCCACCACACGGCCGAGCGCCTCCGCTTCCGGCCGCTTTCGTACGACTCGGTCAGGTCAGGTCCGGTGACGTCACGTCACGTCAGATCGAACTCGCCCTCGCGCGCGTTCACCACGAACGCCCGCCACTCGGCCGGGGTGAACACGATCGACGGCGCCTCGGGCCGGCGCCCGTTGCGCATGGCGATGAAGCCCTCGACGAACGCGATCTGCACGTCGCCCACCCCGTCGCTGCCGGAGCGCCACTCCGCCCCGGCCAGATCGAGCTCCGGCAGGTCCTGCCCCGTCAGCCCGCGCCGGGCCGGGCCGTGCGGGGTGCGGCCGGGCTGGGTGCCGGGGCCGGGGCCGGGGCCGGTGAGGGTGCTGTCCGCCACGTCCGTGCTCCTCTCGCCTCCGTCGCACGTCACTCCGTGCGGCGGGTCCGGGGCTCAGCGTAGCGAGCGGCCCTGACCGCCGACACCCCTCAGACGCCGGGCGGCCGGTCGCCGACCAGCCACATGGAGAAGAACTGCGCGCCGCCGCCGTACGCGTGGCCGAGGGCCGTGCGGGCGCCGTCGACCTGGTGCTCGCCGGCCAGGCCGCGCACCTGGAGGGCGGCCTCGGCGAAGCGGATCATGCCGGAGGCGCCGATGGGGTTGGTGGACAGCACCCCGCCCGAGGGGTTCACCGGCAGGTCGCCGGTGAGTTCGGTGACGCCGGCCTCGGTCAGCTTCCAGCCCTCGCTCTCCTCGGCGAAGCCCAGGTTCTCCAGCCACATCGGCTCGTACCAGGAGAAGGGCACGTACATCTCGACGGCGTCGATCTGGCGGCGCGGGTCGGTGATCCCGGCCTGCCGGTAGACGTCGGCGGCGCAGTCCCGGCCGGCCCGCGGGGAGACGAAGTCCTTGCCGGCGAAGAGGGTCGGTTCGCTGCGCATCGCCCCGCCGAGCACCCAGGCCGGCGGGCGGGGCGAACGGGCCGCGCCCGCCCGGTCGGTGAGGACCATGGCGCAGGCGCCGTCGGAGGACGGGCAGGTCTCGGAGTAGCGGATGGGGTCCCACAGCATCGGGGACGCCAGCACCTTCTCCAGGGTGATGTCGTGCTCGTGGAGGTGGGCGTAGGGGTTCTTCAGGGCGTTGCGGCGGTCCTTGTACGCGACGAGGGAGCCGATGGTGTCGGGGGCGCCGGTGCGGCGCATGTAGGCGCGCACGTGCGGGGCGAAGAAGCCGCCGGCGCCGGCGAGCAGCGGCTGCTGGAAGGGCACGGGCAGCGAGAGCCCCCACATGGCGTTGGACTCGGACTGCTTCTCGAAGGCGAGGGTGAGGACGGTGCGGTGCACCCGGGCGGCGACCAGGTTGGCGGCGACCAGGGCGGTGGAGCCGCCGACGGAGCCGGCGGTGTGGACCCGGAGCATGGGTTTGCCGACCGCGCCGAGGGCGTCGGCGAGGTAGAGCTCCGGCATCATGACGCCCTCGAAGAAGTCGGGGGCCTTGCCGATGACGACGGCGTCGACGTCGGCCCAGGTGAGCTCGGCGTCCGCCAGGGCGCGGACGGCGGCCTCGCGGACGAGTCCGGCGATCGAGACGTCCCTGCGGGCGGCGACGTGCTTGGTCTGGCCGATGCCGACGACCGCCACGGGCTCCTCAGCCACGGGCTTCTCCTTCCAGGACGGCGACCAGGTTCTGCTGGAGGCAGGGGCCGGAGGTCGCGTGGGCGAGGGCGCGGTCGGACTCGCCGCGGTGGATCCGGGCGGCGGCCTCGCCGAGCCGGATCAGGCCGGCGGCCATCACGGGGTTGGCGGCGAGCGCGCCGCCGGAGGGGTTGACCCGGACGTCGTCGCCGAGGCGGAGGGCCCTGCGCAGCACGACCTCCTGGGAGCTGAAGGGGGCGTGGAGTTCGGCGGTGTCGACGGGGCGGGCGGCCGGGTCGAAGGCGCCGGCGCGTTCGGCGGCGAGCCGGGTGGACGGCGAGTCGGTGAGGTCGCGGACGCCGAGCGCGTGGGCCTCGACGCGGTGGTCCATGCCGGTGATCCAGGCGGGCCGGGCGCACAGTTCGCGGGCCCGGTCGCCGGCGGCGAGGATCACGGCGGCGGCGCCGTCGCCGATCGGCGGGCAGTCGCCGGTGCGCAGCGGCCGGACGGTGTAGTCGCCCTGGGGGCGGGCGCCGCGCAGCTGGGCGTGCGGGTTGGCCCGGGCGTCCTCGCGGCTGCGGGCGGCGATGGCGGCGAGCGCGGGTTCGTCGGTGTGGCCGGCGTCGACGAGGGCCTGGGCCTGGAGCGCGGCGAGGGAGACGGAGTCGGGCCAGAGCGGGGCGAGGTAGTAGGGGTCGAGCTGGCGGGTGAGGACGTCGCGCACGGAGCCGGGCGAGGACTTGCCGTAGCCGTAGACGAGGGCCGTGTCGGCCTGGCCGGTGAGCAGCTTCACCCAGGCCTCGTACAGCGCCCAGGCGCCGTCCGTCTCGACGTGGGACTCGGAGATCGGGGGCCAGGCGCCGACGCCGTCGAGGGCCATGGTGAAGGAGAAGGGGCGGCCGGCGAGGTAGTCGGAGGAGCCGGAGCAGGTGAAGCCGATGTCGGAGGTCCTCAGGCCGGTCTGCCGCAGCACGTCGTGGAGGACGGGCATGAGCAGTTCGACCTCGGAGAGTTCGTCGGTGCGCCGGGTGTGGGCGGTCTGGGCGAAGGCGACGATCGCCACCTCCCGGCCGGGGCGGGCAGCGCTCACAACAGCTCCTTGTACGTGTCGTAGTCGGCGTCCGGCTCGCCGCTGGGCCGGTAGTGGTCGGGGTAGCGGCCGCCGGCGGTCCAGACGGGTTCGACCCGCAGGCCCATCCGGACCTGGTCGTAGGGGATGCCGCCGATCCGGCCGTGCAGGGCGAGGCCGGCGCCGTCGAGGGCGATGTGGGCGTAGACGTAGGGGACCTCGATGTCGAGATTCGCCGTGTGCGCGGCCTTGATGTTGACGATGCAGAAGGTGGTGACCGTGCCGCGCGGGCCGACCTCGACGCGTTCGGTGGTGGCGACCCCGCAGGTGGGGCAGGCGCCGCGGGGCGGCACGTACACCTTGGCGCAGGAGGGACAGCGTTCGCCGACGGTGCGGCGTTCGGTGAGGGACCGGAGCCAGGCGCTCTGGGCGCGCCCGGGCGTGTAGGTGTAGTCGAGCCGGGCCGGGGCGACGATGCCGGTGACGGGGTCCTCGAAGACGCCGTCGTGGGGGCGGGGCGGGCGCTCCCGGGGCGTGCCGTCGTCCGGTTCGAAGCAGGCGATGTCGGTGATGGCGCCGTGCCGCTCCGCGGCCCAGCGGATCCGGACCCGCATGCCGGTGCGGACGGCCCCGGGGCCGGGTGCGTCGAGGGCGTGGAGCAGGGCGGTGTCGGCGCCGTCGGGGCGGACCAGGACCCAGGCGAAGGGGGTGTCGAGCGGCTGGCCGGGGCGGGGTTCGGGGTTCCAGGCCCAGGTGGTCACGGTGCCGGTGGGTTCGAGCGCGACGAGCTCGCGCAGTTCGGCGGCGGTCTCGGGGTCGTACTCGACGGGGGGCACGAGGACGCGGCCGGCCTCGGTGCGCACGCCGAGCAGGGTGCGCTCGCGCAGTCCGGTGAGGAAGGCGGACTGGACGGGGCCGAGGGACCGGGTGAAGGGGAACTCGACGACCAGGGGGGCGCGGAGGGTTTCCGGGGTGGTGGTCATGGGGCGGCTCCTTCGTGGGTGGAGGGGGGCTTCCGGGCGGGTCCGGTCACTGCCGCCGGTAGACCGGGGTCCGCTTCTCGGCGAAGGCCTTAGCGCCCTCCTTCGCGTCCGCCGTCGCGAAGACGGGCCAGCCGCGCTTCAGTTCGGCCGCGAGGCCGTCCTCCTCGGTCATCCCGGCGGTCTCGTAGACGGAGGCCTTGACGGCCTCGACGGCGAGCGGCCCGCAGGCGTTGATGCGTTCCGCGGTCTCCAGCGCCGCCTCCAGTGCCGTGCCGTCGGGCACGACGCGGCCGACGAGTCCGATGCGGGCGGCTTCCTCGGCCGTGTACGGGCGGCCGGTGAGGAGCATTTCGAGGGCGTGGGTGCGGGGGATCTGGCGGGGCAGCCGGACGGTGGAGCCGCCGATCGGGAAGAGGCCGCGGCGGACCTCGAAGAGGCCGAAGGTGGCGGAGGCGCCGGCCACCCGGATGTCGGTGCCCTGGAGGATCTCGGTGCCGCCGGCGACGCAGGGGCCCTCGACGGCGGCGATGACCGGCTTGCGCGGGCGGTGGTGGCGGAGCATGGCCTTCCAGTGCAGGTCGGGGTCGGCCTTCAGGCGCTCGCGGTAGTGCTCGCCGCCCGCCATGCCGTCGCCGGCGAGGGCCTTGAGGTCCATGCCGGCGCAGAAGCTGCCGCCGGCGCCGGTGAGGACGACGGAGCGGACGGTGTCGTCGGCGTCGGCCTCCAGCCAGCCGTCGTGGAGGCCGACGAGCATCGGAAGCGAGAGCGCGTTCTTCGCCTCGGGCCGGTTGAGGGTGAGGACGAGTGTGGCGCCCTCGCGCCGCACGGTGAGGTGTTCGGTGCCAGCCATGGACGTCTCCCGTCTCCGTTTCCGGAACAGGTTGCAGGAGTCGCCGGACCACTTCAATAGTTTTCTGACACCTAGTCAGATTCTTCTGCGCGGGCCCTTCCCACCTCTTCCCATCGGCGCTCTAATGACCGACCAGTCGCTGGCGCGCCAGGATCAGGAGGAACGGTGGAGTACAACCTTGCCGACCTGTTCGAATCGGTCGTCGACGTGGTTCCGGACCGCGAGGCGCTGGTGTACGTCGACCACCCCGGCACCGGCGCCGAGCGCCGGCTCACCTACGCCGGACTGGACGCCGCCGCCAACCGGCTGGCCCACCACCTGATCGACTCCGGGCTGCGGCCCGGCGAGCACCTCGGGCTGCACCTGTACAACGGCGTCGAGTACCTCCAGACCGTCATCGCCTGCCTCAAGGCCCGGCTGGTGCCGGTCAACGTCAACTACCGTTACGTGGCGGAGGAACTGGTCTACCTCTACCGCGACGCCGACCTGGCCGCGCTCGTCTTCGACGCCGAGTTCACCGGACGGGTCGCGGACGCGCTGCCGCAGACGGAGAAGCTGCGGCACCTCGTGCGGGTGGGGACCCCCGCCGCGGACGCGCCCGCCCTGGACTGCGTGGAGTTCACCGCGGCGGAGGCGGCCGGCTCGCCGGACCGCGGCTTCCCGCCGCGCTCGCCCGACGACCTCTTCATCATCTACACCGGCGGCACCACCGGCATGCCCAAGGGCGTGATGTGGCGCCAGGAGGACCTGTTCTTCGCGGGCCTGTTCGGCGGTGACCCGAGCGGCGAGCCGGTCAAGCGGCCCGAGGAGCTGGCCGAGCGGGTCGCGGCGGGCGGCGCGGGGCTCACCTTCTTCCCCACTCCCCCGCTGATGCACGGCACCTCCACGCTCACCTCCTTCATCGCCTTCCACTACGGGCAGCGGGTGGTGGTGCACCGCAAGTACGTGCCCGAGGAGGTGCTGCGCACCATCGAGAAGGAGAAGGTGTCCAGCGTCTCCCTGGTCGGCGACGCGATGCTGCGCCCCCTGGTCGACGCGCTGCACGGACCGCTCCGGGGCACCGACCTGTCCTCGCTGTTCAGCCTCTCCTCCTCCGGCGCGATCATGTCGGACACCGTCCGCGACCAGTTCCGGGCGCTCGCGCCGCACGTGCTGCTGCTCAACAACTTCGGCTCCTCCGAGTCCGGTTCGAACGGACGGGCCACCGACGACTCCGGCCCGGACCGGGGCTTCCGGCTGCACGTCAACGAGCGCACCCGGGTGGTCGACCCGGCCACCCACGAACCGGTCCCGGTCGGCGCGGTCGGCCGGCTCGCGCAGCGCGGCCACGTCCCGCTCGGCTACTACAACGACCCCGCGAAGACCGCCGAGACCTTCTTCCACAAGGGCGGGGAGCGCTGGGTGCTGCTCGGCGACATGGCCACGGTGGACGAGGAGGGCGTCGTCACCGTCCTCGGGCGCGGCTCGCAGTGCATCAACACCGGCGGCGAGAAGGTCTATCCGGAGGAGGTCGAGCAGGCGCTGAAGTCCCACCCCGACGTGTACGACGCGCTGGTCGCCGGCGTGCCCGACGCGACCTGGGGCCACCACGTGGCGGCCGTCGTCCAGCTCCGCGACGGCGCCGCGCCGCTGGACCTGGCGGCCGTCCAGGACCACTGCCGCACCCGGCTCGCCGGCTACAAGGTGCCGCGCCAGCTGGTGCTCACCGACACGATCCAGCGCTCCCCCAGCGGCAAGGCGGACTACCGCTGGGCCCGCTCGGTGGCGACGGAGGCGGCCGGGTCCGGTGCCGGGGCCCCCGGCACCCAGGCGGCACCGGGCTCCGGCGGCTGATCAGACGCCGAACTCCCGCAGCTCCGCCAGGAACCGCTGCGGCCGCTGCGCGTGCACGAGGTGCCCGGCCTTGATGGTGACCAGCCAGGCGTCCTGGATCTCCTCGGCCATCCAGCTCAGGTGCTCCTGCGGCAGATGGCTGCTCCGGCCGCCGCCGACGATCAGGGTGGGGCGGGAGATCTCCGGCAGGCCGGCGCGCCAGGCCGGGTCGGGCTCGTTCAGCTGGGCGTCGGTCGCCGGGACCACCGCCCAGTCGAAGCCGAGCGGCCCGTCCGGGCGCTCCGCGGGGCCGCGCGGCGGGTCGAGCGGGAAGAAGACCGGGGGCTCCTCCAGGACGATCCGGTCCATCAGCTCCGGCTCGCTCTGGGCGAGCAGACAGACCGCCGCACCGCCCATCGAGTGCCCGACGACGGCGGGGCGGACCAGGCCGAGCGCCTTGACGAAGCCGCTCAGCTCGTCCCGGAAGACGTCGAAGCCGTAGTGCCCCGGGTGGTCGCTGAGTCCGTGGCCGCGCAGGTCGACGGCGTACACCCGCCGGTCGGCGGACAGCTCGGCCGCGATCCCGCTCCAGTCGGTGCTGTTCTCGCCGCGGCCGTGCACCAGGACCACCGGAGGGGCGTCCTCGGGGCCGCTGACCCGGTAGGCGAGCCGCACCCCGTCGACGGTGACGGTGCGCACGTCCGGGTCGAGGAAGGCGGCGACCGCGCGGACGAAGGCGCCCGCGTCGTCGACCCACGGGAAGTGGCCGGCGCCGGGCTGGACGACGAGCTCGGCGTGCGGGAAGCAGGCGGCGAGCTCGGCGGCCCTGGCCGGGCTCGGGCCCGGGTCGTACCCGCCGGCGAGGACGAGGACGGGCGCGGTGAGGCCGCGCAGCGCGGCCCGGGTGGCCTCGGGGTCGAAGGCGCCGGGGGCGTAGTAGGCGCTCGCCGCCGCCCAGTTCATCTGGGTGGCGGCGCCGGCCGCGTGGGCGCGGGCGGCCCCGTCCCAGCGTCCGTACGCGAAGGGCATCGTGATCTCCGCCTGCTCGGGCAGCGGGGTGTCGGGGCCGATGGTCTCCAGGGCGGCCCGCGCCGCCGGGTACCAGTCCCGGTCCGCGAAGACCTCGGCGGCGGCGTCCCACTCGGCGTCGGAGATCTCGATGCCGACGGCCCGGGTGCCGCCGGTGACGAGGGTCAGGGAGCGGATCCGGTCGGGGTGCGCGGCGGCGTAGAGGGTGGCGAGGGCGGCGCCGGCCGAGTGCCCGAGCAGGTCGATCCGGTCGAGGCCCAGGTGGGCGCGGAGCGCCTCGACGTCGGCGACCTGCCGGTCGCAGCGGTAGCTCGCCGGGTCGGCCGGCGCCTCACTGGCGCCGACGCCGCGCTGGTCGAGGACGATCAGGGCGCGGTGGGCGGACAGCCCGCCGAGGTCGCCGAGGTAGTCCGCGTCGCGCATCGGCCCGCCGGGCAGCACGAGGAGGGGTTCCCCCGTGCCCAGGGTCCGGTAGGCGAGGCGGGTTCCGTCGTACGTCGTGAAGTGCGGCATGGCGCCGATCATGGTCGGCGGGCGCCGGGTGCGACAACCGGGTTTCGCCGAGGGCGCGATACCGTGGGGGGTCGTCCGTCCCACCTGCGAAGGAACCGTTCCCACCGTGTCCCAGACCCGCCCGGCCGCACTCCACCACGACGAGCTGCGCGGTGACTGCGCGAACTGCTTCGGGCTGTGCTGCGTGGCCCTGCCCTTCGCCCGGTCGAACGACTTCGCCGTGAACAAGGCCTCCGGCGAGCCCTGCCGCAACCTGAGGGACGACTTCCGCTGCGGGATCCACACCCGGCTGCGCGACTCCGGCTTCCCCGGCTGCACGGTCTACGACTGCTTCGGCGCCGGCCAGCACGTCTCCCAGGTGGTGTACGGCGGCGTGTCCTGGCGCGAGGCGCCGGAGACCGCGCGGCAGATGTACGAGGTGTTCCCGGTGGTGCGCCAACTGTACGAGCTGCTGCGCTACCTCACCGAGGCCCGCGCCCTGGCCGCCACCCGCCCGCTGCACGCCGAGCTGGACCGGGCGCTGGCCCGGGTCACCGCCCTGACCGGGGCGGAAGCGGCCGACCTGGAGAAGCTGGACGTCGGCCCCGTGCGCGCCGAGGTGAACCCGCTGCTCCTGAAGAGCAGCGCCCTGGTGCGCGCCGCGGCCGGCGGGAAGCCCCAGGACCGGCGGGGCGCGGACCTGATCGGCAAGCGACTGCGCGGGGCGCGGCTGCGCGGCGCGGACCTGCGCGGGGCGCTGCTGATCGCGGCCGACCTGACCGGCGCGGACCTGTCGCTGGCCGATCTGATCGGTGCGGACCTGCGGGACGCCGACCTGTCGGGCGCGGACCTCACGGGGGCGCTGTTCCTCACCCAGCCCCAGCTGAACGCGGCGCGCGGCGACGCCGCTACCCGCCTGCCGGAGGGCTTCGAGCGCCCCGCGCACTGGACGCGCTGAGTCCCGTACGGAGCCCGGATCCCGTACGGGACTCAGATCTCGTACGCGTACGGGGTGGTCCGCGTGAGTTCGGCGAAGCCGAGGCGGGCGAGGATCGGGCGGCTGGTGTCGGCGGCGTCGACCTGGACCCAGCGGCGGCCGTGGGCGGCGGCGACGCGCGCGCGGTGGGCGACCAGGGCGCGGTAGAGGCCCTTGCCGCGCCAGGGTACGACGGTGCCGCCGCCGTACAGTCCGGCGAAGTCACTGCCGGGCGGGAGTTCCAGGCGGGCGGCGCTGACCGGTTCGCCGTGGGCGAGGGCGAGGACGGCGGCGACGGTGCCGGGGGCGCCGGCGAGCTGGTCGAGCAGGCGCCGGCCGAGGTGGGAGGAGTCGCCGCCGAAGGCCCGGTCGTGCACCTGGACCACCATCCGCACCCCTTCCTCGTCGGTGACCTCGCGCAGTTCCACGCCCTCGGGCAGGGGCACGGGCGCGGAGACGGCGGCGGCCTCGGCGACCATGACGGTCTCCGGCTCGTCGGGGACGAAACCGGCGGCGAGGAGCCGGTCGCCGAGGTCGGCGGGCGTGTCGTGGGCGTAGAGCTTCCATTCGAAGCCGTGGCCGGCGGCGCGGAAGTGCCGGATCTGCGCGGCGACGGCGGCGTCGGCGTCCTCGGCACGGAGCGCGGACCAGAGCACGCCGTTCCAGCCGTGCGCGGGTCCGGTCTGGCGGACGACGGGGCCGTCCCGCTCCACCCGGGCGCCGGGCCCGTCGGGCCGGGCGTCGCGGCGGAGCTGCTGGTCGTGCAGGGTGCGCAGGGCGGTGAGGTCGAGGTCCATGGCCCCACCCCAGCACCGGGCGGGGGTGGGGCGCCACCGGTTTACCAGGTGACCGGCAGGGCCTGCGGGCCGCGGTTGACGGTGCCGGTGCGCCAGGCGATCCGCTCGGGCGGCACGGCGAGCGCGAGGCCCGGCAGTGCGGCGAGCAGGGTGCCGAGCATGACCTCGGCCTCCATGCGGGCGAGCTGGGCGCCGGCGCAGTAGTGGGCGCCGTGCCCGAAGGCGAGGTGCGGGGCGCCCTCGCGGGTGAGGTCGAGCCGATCGGGGTCGGGGAAGACGGCGGGGTCGCGGTTGGCGGCCGGGTAGAAGACGTGGACGGCCTCGCCGGCCCGGATGGTGACCCCGCCGACCTCCAGGTCGGCGGTGGCGATCCGGGGCAGGCCGGCGCCGTTGCGCTGGGGGACGTAGCGCAGGAGTTCGTCGACGGCCCGGGGCAGTCCGGCGGGTTCGGCGCGCAGCTTGGCGGTCTGCTCGGGGTGGGTGAGCAGCACGTACACCATGGTGGAGACGATGTTGCGGACGGCGTCGAGGCCGTTGAGGGTGAGCATCACGGCGAGGGAGACGAGTTCGGCGGTGCTGACCCCGCCGGCGGCGCGGGCCGCGGCGAGTTCGCTGATCAGGTCGTCGGCGGGGTGCTCGGCGCGATGCCGGGCGAGGTCGGCGAAGTAGCCGGCGATCTCCTTCTTGACGGCCTCGCCGGCGTCGGCCGTGGTGTCGTGGGAGAGCAGTCCGGCGCGCCAGGCCTGGACGCGGTCGAGGTCGGCGGCGGGCACGCCGAGGAGTTCGGCGACGACCGCGGCGGACAGCGGGCCGACGTACCGCTCGGCGACGTCGGCGGGCGGGCCGCTCTCCAGGAGGTCGCGGACGGCGCGCTCGGCGCGCCGTGCGGTGTGCTCGCGCAGGGCGGCGACGCGGCGGCGGCCGAAGGCGGGGGCGACGAGCTTGCGCAGCCGGGTGTGCTCGGGCGGGTCGGCGCGGCCGACGCCGCCGGCCGGGGCGAGGGTGTGCGGGGTGGTGCTGGGCAGCGGCCGTCCGACGGTGAGCGCGCGGCTCATCCGGGGGTCGGCGGCGACCAGTTTGACGTCCTCGTAGCGGGTGACGAGCCAGGCGTGGCCCTCGCCGTACGGGAGGCGGACGCGGGCGACGGGTTCCTGGTGGAGCAGGCGGTGCGGCAGCGGGTCGAAGTCGGTGCCGCGCAGCGGGACCACGGCCCAGTCGTGGACGACCGGGCCGTGGTGCGGGTCGTGGGTCATGGCGCGGGCGCGGCCTCCGGCCGGGCTCCGGCGTCGTGCCGGAGCGGGGTGATCTGCTCGATGTCGTAGCGGACGCGGAGTGCCGCGATGGCGGCGTGGTCGACCTCGCCGCCGTCGGCGGCGGCGAGGATCTCCATGAGCTCCTCGAAGTAGGTCTCGTGGTAGGTGGGCGGGGCCACCTGGAAGAGCATCCGGGCGGGGCGGTCGCCGACGTTGGCGAAGGCGTGCGGGCAGCCGGGCGGCACCAGCATGAGGGTGCCGGGGGTGGCCCGGACGGCGCGCCGGCCGTCGGCGGAGCGCCAGCCGCGCCAGCTGTCGGCGGTGCGCACCTCGGGTTCGAAGGCGAGCACCTCCAGTTCTCCGTCGAGGAGGTAGAAGAGCTCCTCGGCGCGCCCGTGGGTGTGGGCGCCGACGTCGAAGCCGGGCGGGACGACCACCTCGAAGGTGGAGGCGGTGCGGGTGTGTTCGCCGGTGACCTTGAAGGTGACGTGCTGGGCCGGGGTGGCGAGGGTCCGGCCCTCTCCGGGGGGCACGACGAGGCCGCTGGGGGTCATCGCGGGAGGCTTCCTCTCACCAGGTGACGGGCAGGGTCTCGGGGCCGCGGATGAGGGCGCCGCGCTGCCAGCGGATGTCCTCCTCGGGGACGGCGAGCCGCAGGTCGGGGAAGCGGGTCCACAGGGTGTCGAGGAGGATCTCGGACTCGATGCGGGCGAGCGCGGAGCCGGGGCAGTAGTGCGGGCCGTGGCCGAAGGCGACGTGCGGGTTGTAGCCGCGGTCGAAGTCGAGCCGTTCGGGCTCGGGGAAGACGTCGGGGTCGCGGTTGGCGGTGAGGTAGGAGACGTAGACGGGGTCGCCGGCGGGGATGGTGACGCCGCCGACCTCGACGTCCTCCAGGGCGATCCGGGAGAGTCCGACGGCGTTGCGGTGCGGGATGTAGCGCAGGAGTTCGTCGACGGCCTGCGGGAGCAGGGCGGGCTCGGCGCGCAGCCGGGCGAGGTGCTCGGGGTGGGTGAGCAGCGCGTAGACCATGTTGGCGCTGTTGTTGCGGACGGCGTGGGCGCCGCCGATCTGGATGAGGACGGCGAGGCCGACGGCCTCCTGCTCGTCGAGGGTGCCCTCGTCGATCGCGTCGGCGAGGACGGCGGCGAGGAACTCCTGGCCGGTGCCGTGGCTGCGGCCGATGAGTTCGGTGAAGTAGCGGGCCATCTCGGCCTTGGCGCGTTCGCTGGCCTCGCGGCCGGCGCCGGCGGAGATGATGGTGTCGGACCACTGGGCCATGAGCGGCTGGTCGCCCTCGGGGACGCCCATGAGCTCGCTGACCATGGCGAGCGGGAAGGGCCGGTTGACCAGTTCCATGAGGTCGGCGGGCGGGCCGTGCCGTTCGAGCCGGTCGAGGAGCCGGTCCATGACCTCCTGGGCGTGGTCGCGCAGGGAGCGCAGGGCGCGGGCGCTGAAGGCGCGGGCGACGACCCGGCGCATCCGGGTGTGGTCCGGCGGGTCGGCGAAGCCGACGGCGCCCTCCATGGGGATGAAGTGGGGGGCGAGCCGGGTGATGGAACGTCCGTAGACGGCCTGGCGGCTGAACCTGGGGTCGACGGAGACGAATTTGACGTCCTCGTAGCGGGTGACGAGCCAGGCGTGGCCCTCGCCGTGCGGGAGGCGCACCCGGCTGACGGGGTCCTCGTGGAGCAGTTTGGCGAGGAGCGGGTCGAATTCGAGTCCGGTGAGGTCGGGGACGGCCCAGAAGTGCACGTGGGGCTCGTCGCTGGTGTGGGGGGTCGTGGTCGTCGTCATCGGGCCACCGCCGCGGTCGTGGGGACAGGGATGTCGTGGTCGGGACAGGAGGGCGCGGGGAGCAGGGGGGACGCCGGGGAAGCCGGGTGCACCGGGGGCTCCTGGGGTACGGGGTCGAGCGGGCCGGCACCGAGGGGGCCGGGTCCGGCGGGGTCGGGGTCGGGGCCCGTGGGGCCGGCGGCCGGGGTGTGGTGGGCGCCGGCGGTGTGCCGGGCCGGGTCGTCGTGCCGCGGGCCGGTCCAGCTGCCGAGGGAGATCTCGGCGGTGATGCCGGGGCCGAAGCCGGCCAGGATCCCGGTGGCGCCGGGGGCGGGCCCGCCCTCCTCGAAGAGCCGGCGCAGCGCGTCGAGGACGACGGCGCTGGCGATGTTGCCGTACTCGGTGAGGGTGGCCCGGCTGAAGCGGAAGACCTCGGGGGGCAGGCCCAGTTGCTTGCCGAGGTCGTCGAGGATGCGGGGCCCGCCGGCGTGCACGAGGTAGAAGTCCTGGCGCGCGGCGTCGCGGCCGTGCCGGGCGGCGAGGTCGACGAGGGCGGGGCCGAGCTGTTCCATGGTGCCGGGGACGCGCTTGTCGAGCATGAAGTGGAAGCCGGTCTCGCGGACCCGGTAGGCGATCCAGTCCTCGGTGCCGGGGACGAGGTGGGAGCCGTTGCGCTCCAGGCGGATGCCGGTGGCGGCGCCGGTACCGTGCGCGTCGCCGTCGCACGCGCCGTCGCCGGAGCCGCGGACGACGGCGGCGGCGACGGCGTCGCCGAAGAGCCCGTTGGAGAGCAGGTTGCCGACGCCGAGGTCGGTGGGCTGGTAGCACAGCGAGCAGAACTCGCAGGCGACGACGAGGACGTTGGCGCCGGGGTAGGCGAGGCAGAAGTCGTGGGCGCGGTTGATCGCCGCGCCGCCGGCGGCGCAGCCGAGCTGGGCGACGGGGAGCTGGCGGGTGTCCGCGCGGAAGCCCAGGTTGTTGATCATCCAGGCGGTGAGCGAGGGCATCATGAAGCCCGTGCAGGAGACGTAGACGATGAGGTCGATGTCGCGCGGTCCGAGCCCGGCGTGGCCGAGGGCCTCGGCGACGACGGCGGGCACCCGGGCCTTGGCCTCGGCCTCGTAGCGCGCGTTGCGGGCCTCGAAGCCGGGGTGGGCGAGGGTCTCCTCGATGGGCCGCACCAGGTGCCGTCGGGCCACGCCCGTGTTGCGGATCAGCCGGAGGACGAGCGGGAGCGACGGGTGGTCCGCGTGGAGCCTGCGGGCCAGGTCGAGGGTCTCCTCCTGGGTGATGACGTGTTCGGGCACGGCGACGGCGGGACGGCACAGGACAGGCATGGTGGTGGTGGTTCCATTTCGTCCGGGGGTGGGAGGGGAAGCCGGACGGGCATCATCTTCGGGTCCGTTGTGCCCCGCGCAGCACCGTTCCTGCACTCCCGGGGGCAATCGCACCCGAATGTGTGATCTTCCCCGGAGAGGCGTGACCTGCGGAAAGGCCTCCGGGTGCGAGGTCGGGCGGGCCGCCGGACGGGCGAGCGCGGAAAATCCGGGCCGACCCCTTGCCAAGTCCGGGGTGTGGCCGGTTTTACTGATCCCGGACGCAACGACCGAATGATCGGTCGCCCGTTTTACGCAAGGTGGCGCGAGCGCGCGGCCCGAGGCGAGGGAGTGGCGCATGAGTGATCTGCTGGACGCGGGCGAGCGGCTCGGACGCGAGGAGCTGGCGGCGCTCCAGCTGGAGCGGCTGCGCGCGACCCTGCACCACGTCTACACCCGGGTGCCCTTCTACCGGCAGGCCTTCGACAAGGCGGGGGTGCGGCCCGAGGACTGCGGCTCGCTGGCCGATCTGGCGCGCTTCCCCTTCACCGTGAAGGCCGATCTGCGCGAGCAGTACCCGTACGGGCTGTTCGCCGTCGACCGGTCCGAGATCCGCCGGCTGCACGCCTCCAGCGGCACCACCGGGCGGCCCACCGTGGTCGGCTACACCCAGCGCGATCTGGACACCTGGGCGGACGTGGTGGCCCGCTCGATCCGCGCGGCCGGCGGCCGCCCGGGCCAGACCGTGCACGTGGCCTACGGATACGGGCTCTTCACCGGCGGCCTGGGCGCGCACTACGGTGCCGAGCGGCTCGGCTGCACGGTGATCCCGGCCTCCGGCGGCATGACGGCCCGCCAGGTCCAGCTGATCCAGGACCTGCGGCCCGAGATCATCATGATCACGCCCTCGTACATGCTGACCCTGCTCGACGAGTTCGAACGGCAGGGCGTGGACCCGCGGTCCACCTCGCTGCGGACGGGCATCTTCGGCGCCGAGCCGTGGACCGAGGCGATGCGCCGCGAGATCGAGGAGCGCTTCGGGATCGACGCGGTGGACATCTACGGCCTGTCCGAGGTGATGGGGCCGGGCGTGGCCCAGGAGTGCGTGGAGACCAAGGACGGACTGCACGTCTGGGAGGACCACTTCTACCCGGAGATCGTGGACCCGGTCACCGGCGAGGTGCTGCCGGACGGCGCGGAGGGGGAGCTGGTGTTCACCTCGCTCACCAAGGAGGCCATGCCGGTGGTGCGCTACCGCACCCGGGACCTCACCCGGCTGCTGCCGGGCACCGCGCGGGTCTTCCGCCGCATGGAGAAGGTCACCGGGCGCAGCGACGACATGGTCATCCTGCGCGGGGTGAACCTCTTCCCCACCCAGATCGAGGAGATCGTCCTGCGCACCCCGGCCGTGGCCCCGCACTTCCAGCTCCGCCTCACCCGTGAGGGCCGCCTCGACGCCCTCACGATCCGCGCCGAGGCCCGCCCGGACGCCTCCCCCGACCAGCGCGCGGAGGCCGCCCGCGCGATCACCGCGGCGGTGAAGGCCGGCATCGGCGTCACGGTGACGGTGGAGGTGGTCGACCCGGAGACCCTGGAACGCTCGGTGGGCAAGATCAAGCGCATCGTGGACCTCCGCCCGGACCACTGAGGCGGGCGGGGCGGCTACGACCCGACGGTGCCCCGCCCCTCCCCGTACCGGTCCCGCAGCTCCCGCTTCAGGATCTTGCCGCTCGCGTTGCGGGGCAGGGCGTCGACCAGGACGATGCGCTTCGGGGCCTTGAAGTGTGCGAGCTTCTCGCGGGCGTGGGTGAGGAGTTCGGCCTCGGTGACCTCGGCGCGGGGGACGACGAAGGCGGTGACGGCCTCGATCCAGCGGGGGTCCGGGAGGCCGACGACGGCGGTCTCTGCGACGGCCGGGTGGGTGTAGAGGGCGTCCTCGACCTGGCGGGAGGCGACCAGGACGCCGCCGGAGTTGATGACGTCCTTGACCCGGTCGACGACCGTGAAGTAGCCCTCGGCGTCGCGGACCGCGAGGTCGCCGGAGCGGAACCAGCCGTCGCGGAAGGCGGCCGCGGTCTCCTCCGGCTTGTCCCAGTAGCCGGTGCACAACTGCGGGGAGCGGTAGACGACTTCGCCGGGGGTGCCGTCGGGGACGTCCTTCCCGTGCTCGTCCACGACCCGCGCCTCGACGTGGCGGACCGGGCGGCCGCAGGAGTCCATCCGGCCCTCGTGCTCGTCGGGGCCGAGGACGGTGGCGAGCGGGCCGATCTCGGACTGCCCGAAGCAGTTGTGGAAGCGCAGGCCGGGCAGCCGGGCGCGCAGGCCCTCCAGGACCGGGACGGGCATGATCGAGGCGCCGTAGTAGGCCTTGCGGAGGGCGGAGAGGTCGCGGGTGGCGAACTCCGGGTGGTGGGCGAGGCCGATCCAGACGGTCGGGGGCGCGAAGAGGCTGTCGCAGCGGCCGGATTCGACCAGGTCGAAGAGGACGGCCGGGTCGGGGGCGTCGACGATGGTGCTCTCGGCGCCGACGGCGAGATAGGGCAGCAGGAAGACGTGCATCTGCGCCGAGTGGTAGAGCGGCAGCGAGTGCACCGGCCGGTCGTCCTCGTGCAGGTCGAGCGCCTCGATCGCGCTCGCGTACTCGTGCACCAGGGCCCGGTGGGTCATCATCGCGCCCTTGGGCAGGGCCGTGGTGCCGGAGGTGTAGAGCAGCTGGACGAGGGTGCCGGAGTCGTCCGCCGGCTCGTACGGCACGGGCTCGGCGAGCGCCGCGAGGAGCGAGTCCCCGGTGTCGCGCAGCGCGCGGACCGGCGGGCCGGCCGGCACCCGGTCGGCCAGGGCCGGGTCGGCGAGGACGAGGGAACTGCCCGACTGGCGCAGCAGGTAGTCGAGGTCCTCGCCGGTGAGGTGGTGGTTGACCGGGACGTGCACCAGTCCGGCGCGGGCGCAGGCGAGGAAGGCGATGAGGTACGCGTCGGAGTTGTGCCCGTAGGTCGCGACCCGGTCCCCCGGGGCGAGCCGGGCGCCGAGCGCGCCCTCCCGCAGCCGGGCCGCGGCGGTCGACACGGCGGCGTCCAGCACGGCGTAGGTCCAGACGCGGTCGCCGTAGCGGACGGCGGTCCGGCCGGGGACGCGGCGGGCGCTCGCGCGCAGCACGCCGTCGACGGTGCGGGTGAGCAGCTCTCGTTCCATGGCTGGAGATCCTGCGGCGGCGGTGACGGCCGGTCAAGTACCGGGACCGGCCCGCGGGGCACGGACCACGGGTACCGAACGGACTGTTGACAAAGCAAGCGCTTAGCTGCCTGGATGGCCCAACCGGCAGTTCACGTCCGTCCGTTGGGAGGCACCTTGCACCTCCGCACCCTCTTCCCCGCCCGCCTGCGGCGGCTGGCCGTGCTCGGCGCGGCGCTCGCAGCCGTGACCGCCTCGCTGCCCGCGCCGGCCGCCGCCGACCCGGGCGGCGGCGGCCGGGAGCGGCATCCCTCGGACCGGGGCCTGTCGGCCGTGATCCGGTACACCGAGTACGGCATCCCGCACATCGTCGGCAAGGACTACGCGAGCCTGGGCTTCGGCACCGGCTGGGCGCAGGCGGCCGACCAGGTGTGCGTGCTCGCCGACGGCTTCGTGACGGTGAACGGCGAGCGGTCCCGGCACTTCGGCGCGGACGGCGCGCCCGACGGCTCGCTGTCCTCGGCGACCGGGAACCTGTCCAGCGACCTGTTCTTCCGCGGGGTCAAGGACGCCGGGACCGTGGAGGCGCTGCTCGCCGCTCCGGCCCCGGCCGGGCCGAGCCGGCAGCTGAAGGAGCTGATGCGCGGCTGGGCCGCGGGCTACAACGCCTGGCTGCGCCAGAACCGGATCACCGACCCGGCGTGCGCGGGGGCCGCCTGGGTGCGGCCGGTGACCGCGCTCGACGTGGCGCGGCGCGGCTGGGCGGTGTCGGTGCTCGGCGGCCAGGGCCGGGGCGTCGACGGCATCACCGCCGCCCGGCCGCCCGCTCCGGGCACGGCGGAGGCGGCACCGGCAGCGGCGCCGGACCCGGGGCGCACGGCGGAGGCGGCCCGTGCCCTGTTCGCCGCCGAGAACGCCACGATGGGCTCCAACGCCGTCGCGTTCCAGGGCTCGGTCACGGCCGGCGGGCGCGGGCTGCTGCTGGGGAACCCCCACTATCCGTGGCAGGGCGGGCGCCGCTTCTGGCAGTCGCAGCAGACCATCCCCGGCGAGCTGAACGTCTCCGGCGCCTCGCTCCTGGGCACCACCGTGGTGAACATCGGCTTCACCGACAAGGTGGCCTGGAGCCACACGGTCGCCACGGGCGTACCGCTGAACCTCCACCAGCTGACGCTCGACCCGGCCGACCCCACCGCCTACCTGGTGGACGGCAGGTCCGAGCCGATGACCCGGCGGACGGTCACGGTGCCGGTCCGGGACGGCGCGCCGGTGACCCGCACCCAGTGGTGGACGCGCTACGGACCGGTGCTGGCGAACCTCGGTGCGGGGCTGCCGCTGCCGTGGACGACGAGCACCGCGTACGCGCTCAACGACCCCAACGCGGCGAACCTGCGCGCCTCCGACACCGCGCTCGGCTTCGCGAAGTCCCGCTCGACCCGGGACGTGGAGCGGGCCCTGGCCCGCACCCAGGGCCTGCCGTGGGTGAACACGATCGCCGCCGACGCGGGCGGGCACACCCTCTTCACCCAGGCGCAGGTGCTGCCCCGGATCACCGACGAGCTGGCGCGGCGCTGCTCGACCCCGCTGGGCCGGGTCACCTATCCGGCCTCGGGCGTCGCGGTGCTCGACGGCTCGCGCGGTGACTGCGCGCTCGGCGCGGACCCGGACGCGGTGCAGCCGGGCGTGTTCGGGCCGGCCCGGATGCCGGTGCTGCGGGACGCCCCGTACGTGGAGAACTCCAACGACAGCGCCTGGCTGGCCCATGCCGACCGGCCGCTCACCGGGTACGAGCGGATCTTCGGCACCGTCGGGACGCAGCGCTCGCTGCGCACCCGGGGCGCGATCGAGGACGTGGCGGCGATGGCCGGCCGCGGCGGGCTCACGGTGGCGGACCTCCAGCGGCAGCAGTTCGCGAACCGGGCGCCGGCCGGCGACCTGGCGGCGGCGGACGCCGCGAAGGCCTGCGCGGCCGTGCTCGCGGACGACCCGGAGGCGTGCCGGGTGATCGGCGCCTGGGACCGCACGGTGAACACCGACAGCCGGGGCGCGCTGCTCTTCGACCGCTTCTGGCGCCGGTTCACGGGGACGGCGAAGCCGGCCGACCAGTGGCTGGTGCCGTTCTCGGCGGCCGACCCGGTGCGCACCCCGCACACCCTCAACACCGGCTCCCCGGCCTTCGCGCAGGCGCTCCGGGGCGCGGTGGCGGAGCTGCGCGCGGCGGGGATCGCGCTGGACGCACCGCTGGGCGCGCACCAGTTCGTGGTGCGGAACGGGGAGCGGATCCCGGTGAGCGGCGGCACCGAGTCGCTGGGCGTCTGGAACAAGACCGAGCCGGTGTGGAACCCGGCGGGCGGCGGCTACACGGAGGTCGCGCACGGCACGAGCCATGTGCAGGCGGTCGGCTGGGACGGCAGCGGCTGTCCGGTGGCCCGCACCCTGTTGTCGTACTCCCAGTCCTCCGACCCGGGTTCCGCCCACTTCAGCGACCAGACCCGGCTGTTCTCGGGCGAGCGCTGGGTCACCGCCCGGTTCTGCGAGAAGGACGTGCTGCGCTCGCCCGCGCTGCGGGTGGTGCGGGTCAGGGGCTGAACGACAGGAACACGAAGGCGGCGAAGATCGAGAGGTGGACGCTGCCCTGGAGGAGGGTGGCGCGCCCTGGCACCACGGTCAGGGCGCTCACCACGGCGGTGAGCACGAGCAGCACCATGTGGAGCGGGCCGAGGCCGAGGACGAGCGGCCCGTCGAGCCAGACGGAGGCGAGCGCGATGGACGGGATGGTGAGGCCGATGCTGGCGATGGCGGAGCCGTAGGCCAGGTTCATGCTGGTCTGCACGCGGTCCCGGCGGGCGGCGCGGACCGCGGCGAGGGTCTCGGGCAGCAGCACCATGAGGGCGATGACGACGCCGACGACCGCCTTGGGGAGGCCCGCGGACTCGACGCCGTCCTCGATGGTGGGCGAGATGAGCTTGGCGTTGCCGACGACGGCCACGAGCGCGACGAGCAGCAGGCCGAGGCTGAACCAGGCGGCGCCGGCCGTCGGCGGCTCGGCGTGCTCCTCCTCGGACTGGTGGCCGCTCTGGCCGGGGCGGAGCACGGGCAGGAAGTAGTCGCGGTGCCGGACGGTCTGGACGGCGACGAACACGCCGTACAGGAGCAGCGAGGAGACGGCCGCGAAGGCCAGCTGGGCGGTGGAGAACTCGGGCCCGGGGTGGCTGGTGGTGAAGGTCGGCAGCACCAGGGTCATGGTGGCCAGGGTGCAGACGAGGGCGAGCCCGCCGCCGGAGCCCTCGGCGTTGAAGACGGCGGTGCGGTTGCGCAACGCGCCGACCAGCAGGGACAGTCCGACGATGCCGTTGCAGGTGATCATCACGGCGGCGAAGACGGTGTCCCGGGCGTAGCTGGAGGCCTTGTCGCCGCCGCCGGTCATCAGCATGACGATGAGTCCGACCTCGATGACGGTGACGGCGACGGCGAGGACGAGCGAGCCGTAGGGTTCGCCGACCCGGTGCGCGATGACCTCGGCGTGGTGGACCGCCGAGAGGACGGCGGCGAAGAGGCAGATCACGATGAGCACCACCGCGAAGCCGGGTAGGTCGTGACGCCCCCAGCCGAGGGCGAGGCCGACGGCGGCGACGACCGGCCCCCAGGTGGTCCACTGACGTGCCGCTGCTGTCCGTCCTGCGGTGCTCGAACTCATGCCCCGAATCCTGCCACAACGGGCTGATATGCCTGCTCCGCGCCGCGGGCAGGCACCCCGGCGGGGCGGGGCGTGCGGGCGTGTTCGTCACGTACGCCGGTACGGACACCATGCGCCTGATCGTGCTGCCCCTGAAGGGCTGACGCGGCCGGCGGGCGGGGCCGCGGACGACCCTAGATGTGTCCGCGGCCCTCCCAGTAGGGGTCGCGGAGGCGGCGTTTGTAGAGCTTGCCGTTGGGGTCGCGGGGCATGTGGGCGGTGAAGTCCACGGACCTGGGGCGTTTGTAGCCGGCGAGCCGTGCGGCGCAGTGGTCGAGGAGGGCGGCGGCGAGCGCCGGGCCGGGCTCGTGGCCCTCGGCGGGTTCGACGACGGCCTTGACCTCCTCGCCCCAGTCGGCGTGCGGGATGCCGAAGGCCGCGGCGTCGGCGACGGCGGGGTGGGCGAGCAGCGCGGCCTCGATCTCGGCGGGGTAGATGTTGACCCCGCCGGAGATGATCATGTCGATCTTGCGGTCGCGGAGGAAGAGGTAGCCGTCCTCGTCGAGGAGGCCGAGGTCGCCGACGGTGAAGAAGTCGCCGATGCGGTTCGACGCGGTCTTGGCCTCGTCCTTGTGGTAGCGGAAGCCGCCGGTGTTCATCTTCATGTAGACGGTGCCGAGTTCGCCGGGGCCGAGCCGTCTGCCGTCGTCGTCGAAGACGGCGAGTTCACTGATCGGCCAGGCGCGGCCGACGGTGCCGGGCTTCTTCAGCCAGTCCTCGGCGGTGGCGAAGGCACCGCCGCCCTCGCTGGCCGCGTAGTACTCCTCGACGCAGCTGCCCCACCAGTCGATCATGGCGCGCTTCACGTGCTCGGGGCAGGGCGCGGCGCCGTGGATGGCGTGGCGCATGGCGGAGACGTCGTAGCGGCGGCGGATCTCCTCGGGCAGGGCGAGCAGCCGGTGGAACTGGGTGGGCACCATGTGGGTGTGGGTGCAGCGGTGGGTGTCGATGAGCCGGAGCATCTCCTCGGGGGTCCACTTGTCCATGAGGACGAGCGGGTGGCCGATGTGCAGGGCCGCGGCGGCGAACTGGAGCACGGCCGTGTGGTAGAGCGGCGAGCAGACCAGGTGCACGTTGCCGTCGAAGGGCCTGATGCCGAAGATGCCGAGGAAGCCGCCGAGATGCGACTCCTCGGGCGTCCTGCCGGGCAGCGGGCGGCGGATGCCGCGGGGCCGGCCGGTGGTGCCGGAGGTGTAGTTCATGACCCAGCCGAGGGTGCGGTCGGCGGGCGGGTGGCCGGGCCGGCCGTCGAGGAGTTCGGCGTACGGGCGGAAGCCGGGGACGGTGCCGACGGCGTAGCGCTGCCCGGCCGGGAGGCCCGCCTCCTCGGCGGCGGCGGTGGCGGCCTCGGCGAAGCGTTCGTGGGCGAGGAGGACCTTGGCGCCGGAGTCGGCGACGATCCAGGCGATCTCGGGGCCGACGAGGTGATGGTTGACGGGGACGAGGTAGAAGCCGGCCTGGGCGGCGGCGAGGTAGGCGGTGAAGAACTCGACGCCGTTGGGGAGCACGACGGCGAAGGCGTCGCCGCGCTCCAGGCCGGCCGCGCGCAGGCCGTGGACGAGTTGGTTGGCGGCCGTGTGGAGGCGGCCGGCGGACCACCGCTCTCCGTCCGGAGCGGTGATCACGGTCCGGTCGGGGTCGGCGCCGGCCTGTGCCCAGAAGCCGTTGGGGATCTCGGTCACGGCGTGCTCCTTCCGGCGATGCGGTTGATCCGGTCGACGGCCTTCTCGAAGCCTCGGGTGAGCTCGTCGAAGACCTGCCGGACGCTGCGCTCGGAGTTCATCCGGCCGACGATCTGGCCGACCGGGGTGCCGAGCAGCGGCGCGACCTCGTACTTCTGGATGCGGGAGACGGCCTCGGCGACGAGCAGGCCCTGGAGCGGCATGGGCAGCGGGCCGGGGCCCGCCGGGTCGTCCCAGGCGTCGGTCCACTCGGTGCGCAGCTGCCGGGCGGGCTTGCCGGTCAGGGCGCGGGAGCGGACGGTGTCGCCGGAGCCGGCGGCGAGCAGCTTCTCGGTCAGCGCGCGGGAGTGGAGTTCGGCCTCGGTGGTGGTGAGCCAGAGCGAGCCGAGCCAGACGCCCTGGGCGCCGAGGGCGAGACCGGCGGCGATCTGCTCGCCGCTGCCGATGCCGCCGGCGGCGAGCACGGGCAGCGGGGAGACGGCGTCGACGACCTCGGGGGTGAGGACCATGGAGGCGATCTCGCCGGTGTGGCCGCCGGCCTCGTAGCCCTGGGCGACGACGACGTCGATGCCGGCCTCGGCGTGGTGGCGGGCGTGCCGGGCGCTGCCGGCGAGGGCGGCGACGAGGACGCCGTGCTCGTGGGCGCGGGCGACGACGTCGGGCGGCGGGGAGCCGAGGGCGTTGGCGAGCAGCTTGATGGGGTAGTCGAAGGCGACGTCGAGCTGGCTGCGGGCGACCTGTTCCATCCAGCCGGTGATGCGCCAGCCGGAGGCCTCGCCCTCGGCGAGTTCGGGGACGCCGTGCTTGGCGAGGGTCTCGCGGACGAAGGCCCGGTGCTCCTCGGGGATCATCGCCTCGACGTCGGCCTCGGTGACGCCCTCGACCTTCTTGGCGGGCATGACGACGTCGAGGCCGTAGGGCAGCCCGTCGGTGTGCTCCTGCATCCAGTCGAGGTCGCGGGCGAGTTCGTCGGGGGCGGTGTAGCGGACGGCGCCCAGGACGCCGAACCCGCCCGCTCTGGTGATGGCGGCGGCCACCGCGGGGAAGGGCGTGAAGCCGAAGATGGCGTGCTCGATCCCCAGGGTGCGACTCAGCTCCGTCTTCATGGGCGGCAGGATGCCGCAGCTCCCGTGGCGAGGGAAGAGATTTTCTGATGCAGTGTCAGATTCTTTGCCGCGCCGCCCGCTTCCGCCGTCCGGGCGACTCCGGTAGGAAAGTTTCAGATCTTGCCGGAGTGGCCGAAGTTTTCTTTCAGGGAGCGGTGGGAGAGGGTGGGCATGACGGACGGCATGACCGACGGCACGAGGGACGAGTCGAGCGGGGCGAACCGGGGTCCGAGCCGCCGCGCGTTCGGCGGCGGGGTCCTCGCCCTGGGAGGTGCGCTGATGATCGGTACGGTGCCGGGGGCCGCGGCGGCTCCCGATCCGGACGCCGGGGCGGGGGCGGGGACGGGTGCCGGTGCGGGCGGCGAGGGCGGCGGGGCGCGCCGCACCACGCTGCGGCACGGCTCCGCCGAGCGGGCCGGGCTGCTGCCGGAGCACCTCGACCGGCTGGTCACCGAGGCGGAGGCCTTCCTGCGCCCCTCCCCCGTCCACCCGTGGTACGCGGGCGCGGTGCTGCTCGCCGGGCGCGGCGGGACGGTGGCCCTGCACCGCCCGATCGGCTTCGCCGTGCGCTACGCGGCGTACGACGAGAAGACCGACACGGGCGTCGAGCTGCCGGAGGCCGAGCGCGTCCCGATGCGCGAGGACACCGTCTTCGACCTGGCCTCGGTGTCCAAGCTGTTCACCTCGCTGCTCGCGGTGCAGCAGATCGAGCGCGGGGCGCTGGCCCTGGAGGAGCGGGTGACGGCGTACCTGCCCGAGTTCGGGGGCGGCGGGAAGCAGGACGTCACGGTCCGTCAGCTGCTCACCCACACCTCGGGGTTCCGGGCCTGGATCCCGCTCTACAAGGAGCCGACCCGCCAGGGGCGGCTGCGGCTGCTGTGGAACGAGAAGCCGGCCAACCCGCCCGGCACGGTCTACCTCTACTCCGATCTGAACCTGATCACGCTGCAACTGGTCCTGGAGGAGATCACCGGTCGCCCTCTGGATCAGCTGCTCCGGACCGAGATCACCGCTCCGCTCGGGATGCACCGCACGCGGTTCAATCCCCCGCTCTCCTGGCGGCCCGACATCGCCGCGACCGAGGACGCCCGCACGCCCTGGTCGGGGCTCGACCGGGGCATGGTCCGGGGCGAGGTGCACGACGAGAACGCCTTCGCGATGGGCGGGGTGGCGGGCCACGCGGGTGTGTTCTCCACGGCCTGGGACCTCGCCGTCCTCGCCCGCACCCTCCTCAACGGCGGGGCCTACGGCGACGCCCGGATCCTCTCCCCCGCCTCCGTCGAGCTGATGTTCACCGACTTCAACACCGCCTTCCCCGGCGACGAGCACGGGCTCGGCTTCGAGCTCTACCAGCACTGGTACATGGGCGCGATGGCCACGCCGCGCACCGCCGGCCACACCGGGTTCACCGGCACCAGCCTGGTCCTGGACCCGACCACCGACTCCTTCCTCGTCGTCCTCGGCAACTCGGTCCACCCGGTGCGCAGCTGGCGCTCCGGCTCCGCGCCCCGGGTGGCCGCCGCCGACGCGCTCGCCCGCGCCGTCCCGGTCCGCCCGGCCCGGGGCCGTACCGCATGGTTCTC
Organism: Streptomyces sp. NPDC053541; assembly: GCF_044544705.1. Taxonomy (NCBI): domain Bacteria; kingdom Bacillati; phylum Actinomycetota; class Actinomycetes; order Kitasatosporales; family Streptomycetaceae; genus Streptomyces; species Streptomyces sp. NPDC053541. The sequence goes on along the minus strand of NZ_JBITXM010000011.1, from coordinate 28,596 downwards.
CGGCATGGCGAGCGCCACCACGGCGACCCTCACGCTTCCCGAGGTCCCCGGAGCGGCGCGCCTGGAGTGCGCCGTGTGGTGGGACACCGAACCGGGCGCGGACTTCGCCGTCCTGGAGGCCTCCACCGACGGCGGCGCCACCTGGGCCCCCGTCCCCTTCACCACCACGACCCCCGCCGAGGAGCACCCCACCGGCGCCCTCACCGGCTGGTCCGGCCGCCGCTGGCACGCCCTCACCGCCGACCTGACCGCCTGGGCCGCGACGCCCCCGCGCCTCCGCTGGCGGTGCACGACGGACCGCCGCTACGTGGGCCGCGGCGTCTACGTGGACGCGCTGCGCCTCCTGGACCCCGAGGGCCGCCCCCTCTTCGACGAGGCCCGCCCGGCGGACCGGGTCCGGATCGAGGCGGCGGGATGGACGGCCTCGGCGGACTGAGCGCGCGCGGCCCTGCGCTACGGTCGCCGGATGGACGAGTGGGACGCGGTGGCGGTGCGCGGGCGCCTGGGGCGGATGGCGGAGCGGGACGCGAACCGCGAGCGGTTCGGGGCTGCCACGCACCGGTACGCGCTCCGGCCGCCGCTGCCCGAGGCGGAGATCCGCCGCTTCGAGGAGACGCACGGCATCGTGCTCCCCGAGCCGTACCGCTCGTTCGTCGCCACGGTCGGGGACGGTCCGGCCGGTCCCGCCCACGGTCTGCTCCCGCTCACCGTCCCGCGGCCCGAGGCCTGTGACGACTGGGCCGTCGACGAGGAGTGGCGGGAGGACCGCCGCCCTGGCCGGCTCGCCGCCCCCTTCGTCCTCGACGCCCCCGCCCCGGGCCGGATCGGCACCGCGCGGGCCGAGGAGCTGGTGCCCGGCACGCTGACGCTCGCCGAGGAGGGCTGCGGGACCTACGTGCGTCTGGTCCTCAACGGCCCCCGGGCCGGGGAGATCTGGCTGCTCGACCCGGACTGGTCCGGTTTCGTGCCGCTCACGGCGGACTTCCGCGCCTGGTACGCGGAGTGGCTGGACGCGGCGACCGCCTAGGGGTGTCCTGTCGATCAGGCCGGATCTCGGGGCACCTCCCGTGCCCGGAGGGCTACGGGGGAGAGCGGCGTCCGGTGCATGGGGTCTCCCCAGGCCCGTCAGGGCCGAGGGTTGGAGTCTCCCCAGGCCCGTCAGGGCCGAGGGTTGGGGTCTCCCCGGGCCCGCCAGGGCCCAGGGGAAGGACCGCAAGGCGGAGGTGGGGGCACCTCCCCGGGCGCCGGGCCGTGGGGGCGGAAGCGATGCGGTGGGGGTACTCCCCCTGGGCTCCGCCGGGGGGGGCGCCCCCACCCGGGCGAAGCCCAGGGGGCCATCGGCGACCGACGACAACGCGGCGAGGCGCGGTGCCGGGGGCACTCCCCCAGGCTCCGCCGGGGGCACCCCCACCCAGGCGAAGCTCTGGGGGAGTCGAGAGCCCGGCACGATCGGCGAGACACCCCCTAGGGGGTGTCGGCGGCCTCGCGCAGGGCGTCCAGGACCGGGCGGATCAGGGGGTGGTCGGCGGCGCCGCGGCGGACGGCGGCGAAGACGCGGCGGGTGGGGGCCACGCCGTCGACCGGACGGACGACGACGCCGCTGAGGTCTGTGCCGCTCAGCGCGGAGCGGGGCACCAGGGCGACGCCCGCGCCGGCGGCGGCGAGGGCGACGACGGCCCGGAAGTCGTCGGAGACGTGTTCCAGGCGCGGGGCGAAGCCCGCGTACTCGCAGGCCAGGACGGTGACGTCGTGGCAGGGGTTGCCGGCGGACTGCCCGATCCAGGGGTCCTTGGCGAGATCGGCGAGCGCGACCCGCTCGCGGTCGGCCAGGGCGTGATCCGGGGGCAGGACGGCGTCGAAGGGCTCCGCGTACAGCGGGACGCGGGTGAGACGGGCGTCGTCCTCGCCGGGGGCGCCCCGGTACTCGACGGCGACGGCGACGTCGACCTGCCGGTCCAGGACCATGAGCAGGCTCTCGTCGCCCTCGGCGTCCTGGACCCGCACCCGGATGCCCGGCGCGGTGCGGGCCAGGGAGCCGATGGCGGGGGCGACGACCAGGCCGATGCCGGTGGCGAAGGCCGCCACCGTGACGGTGCCGGCCTCGCCCGAGCCGTACGCCGCCAGCTCGGCCTCGGCCCGTTCCAGCTGGGCCAGGACGGCGTTGGCGTGGCTCAGCAGGATCTCACCCGCCGGGGTCAGCCGGGCGCCCCGGGCGCCGCGCTCGACCAGCCGGTGGCCGGTCTCCTGCTCCAGGGCGGCGAGCTGCTGGGAGACCGCGGAGGGGGTGAGGTAGAGCGCGGCGGCCGCCGCGGTGACGGTGCGGTGGTCGGCCACCGCCCGGAGGATGTGCAGCCGCCGCGCTTCGATCATGCCCCTAGTCTCGCAGGGCGGCGCGGGCGTCGACGAACGCGTCCACCGCCCGGTTCACGTCCTCGGTGGAGTGCGCGGCGGACAGCTGCACGCGGATGCGCGCCTGGCCCTGCGGCACGACCGGGTACGAGAAGCCGATCACGTACACCCCGCGCTCCAGGAGCAGCTCGGCCATGCGGCCGGCCTCGGCGGCGTCACCGATCATGACGGGGGCGATGGCGTGGTCGCCAGGGAGGATGTCGAAGCCCTCCTCGGTCATCCGGCGGCGGAACAGCTCGGTGTTGGCGTTGAGCCGCTCGCGCAGGTCGCCGGCCGACTCCAGCAGGTCGAGGACCTTCAGGGAGGCGGCGGCGATCACCGGGGCGAGGGTGTTGGAGAAGAGGTACGGGCGCGAGCGCTGGCGCAGCAGGGCGACGATCTCGGCGCGGGCGGCGACGTAGCCGCCGGAGGCACCGCCGAGGGCCTTGCCGAGGGTGCCGGTGATGATGTCGACCCGGTCCATGACGCCGTGCAGCTCGGGGGTGCCGCGGCCGCCGGGGCCGACGAAGCCGACGGCGTGCGAGTCGTCGACCATGACCATGGCGTCGTAGCGCTCGGCCAGGTCGCAGATCTCGTCGAGCGGGGCGACGTAGCCGTCCATGGAGAAGACGCCGTCGGTGACGATCAGCTTGCGCCGGGCGCCGCCCTCGGTCGCCTCCTTGAGCTGCTGCTCCAGGTCGGCCATGTCGCGGTTGGCGTAGCGGAAGCGGCGGGCCTTGGAGAGGCGGATGCCGTCGATGATGGAGGCGTGGTTCAGGGCGTCGGAGATGACCGCGTCCTCAGGCCCGAGCAGGGTCTCGAAGACGCCGCCATTGGCATCGAAACAGGAGGAGTAGAGGATCGTGTCCTCCTGGCCGAGGAACCGCGACAGGCGGGCCTCCAGCTCCTTGTGGACCTCCTGGGTGCCGCAGATGAAGCGGACGGAGGCCATGCCGTAGCCCCAGCGGTCCAGGGCGGCGTGGGCGGCGGCGATCACGTCGGGGTGGTCGGCGAGGCCCAGGTAGTTGTTGGCGCAGAAGTTCAGCACCTCGCCGGGGCGGCCGCCGGCCGTGACCTCGACGGTCGCGGACTGGGGGGTGCCGATGACCCGCTCGGGCTTGTGCAGACCGGCCTGCCGGATCTCGTCGAGGGTGGCGCGGACGTCGTCGCGTACGGAATCAAACATGGTTCAGGCGCTCCTGGGGATCAGACGGTCCAGTCGAGGATGATCTTGCCGCCCTTGCCGGACGCGGCGTCGTCGAAGGCGGCCTCGAAGTCGCGGTAGTCGTAGCGGCCGGTGATCACCGGGGACAGGTCGAGCCCGCCCTCCAGGAGCACCGACATGGCGTACCAGGTCTCGAACATCTCACGGCCGTAGATGCCCTTGATCGTGATCATCGAGGTGACGATCCGCGCCCAGTCGACGGAGAAGTCCTCGCTGGGCAGGCCGAGCATGGCGATCTTGCCGCCGTGGGTCATGTTGGCGACCATGTCGCGCATCGCGCGCGGGTTGCCGGACATCTCCAGGCCGACGTCGAAGCCCTCCTTGAGGCCGAGGGTGCGCTGGCCGTCGGCGATGGTCTGCTCGGCGACGTTGAGGGCGAGCGAGACGCCGGTCTTGCGGGCGAGGGCCAGGCGCTCCTCGCTGACGTCGGTGATGACGACGTTGCGGGCGCCGGCGTGCTTGGCGACGGCGGCGGCCATGATGCCGATCGGGCCGGCGCCGGTGACGAGGACGTCCTCGCCGACGAGCGGGAAGGACAGCGCGGTGTGCACGGCGTTGCCGAAGGGGTCGAAGATCGCGGCGACGTCGAGGTCGACGGGGACCCGGTGCACCCAGACGTTGGAGGCGGGCAGCACGACGTACTCGGCGAAGGCGCCGTCGCGGCCGACGCCGAGGCCGACGGTGGCGCGGCACAGGTGGCGGCGGCCGGCCAGACAGTTGCGGCACTTGCCGCAGACCAGGTGGCCCTCGCCGCTGACCAGGTCGCCGACGTTGATGTCGGCGACGTCGCGGCCGGTGTCGACGACCTCGCCGACGAACTCGTGGCCGAGGGTCAGCGGGGTCGCGATGGTCTTCTGCGCCCAGCCGTCCCAGGAGCGGATGTGCAGGTCGGTGCCGCAGATGCCGGTCCGCTTGACCTTGATGAGGACGTCACCGGGGCCGTACTCCGGCTCGGGCACGTCCGTGAGCCAGAGTCCCGGCTCCGCCTTCTGCTTGACCAGTGCCTTCAATGTCACGGCTCCCGACGTGCGTGTCCTGTGATGTGCCGGGTCCGGGCGCGGCGAAGCGCCCAAGATCCCTGGGAGGAAATCTTCCGTCCGTCGGGAGCCATGGTCCATCGAGGTTTTCTTAAGCGCACGCGCAGATCAGCTTCACGCCGCTGCCCCGGGCCGTTCCGGCGTCAACCGGCCGCTTCTTCGAGCACCGCCATGGCCGCGTTGTGGCCGGGCAGCCCGCTCACTCCGCCGCCGCGGACGGCGCCGGCGCCGCACAGGAGGACGTTGGCCCGGCCGGTCGCCACGCCCCAGCGCCCGCCGCCGGACTCCGCGTACGGGAAGGACAGGTCGCGGTGGAAGATGTGGCCGCCGGGCAGCCGGAGTTCGCGTTCGAGGTCGAGCGGGGTCTTGGCCTCGACGCAGGGCCGGCCGTCGGCGTCCCGGGCCAGGCAGTCGGCGATCGGCTCGTCGAGGCGGGCGTCCAGCTGGTCGAGGGTGGCCTTCAGGAGGGCCTCGCGGGAGCCGTCGGGGTCGTCGGCGAACAGCCGGGCGGGGGCGTGCAGGCCGAACAGGGTGAGGGTGTGGTAGCCGCGGGCGGCGGCCTCGGGGCCGAGGATGCTCGGGTCGGTGAGGCTGTGGCAGTAGATCTCCGAGGGCGGCGCGGCGGGCAGCCGGCCGGCGGCGGCCTCGGCGTGCGCGGCGCCCAGCTCCTCGTACCCCTCGGCGATGTGGAAGGTGCCGGAGAAGGCCTCGCGGGGGTCGACGGAGCGGTCGCGGAGCCGGGGCAGCCGGGTGAGCACCATGTTGACCTTGAGCTGGGCGCCCTCGGCGGGGGCGGGCGCCGGTTCGCCGAGGAGGGCGGCGAGCGCCTGCGGGGAGGCGTTGACCAGGACGTGCCGGGCGGCCACGACGCCCTCGCCGTCGGCGGTGCGGAAGCGGATCTCGGCGTGCCGGCCGTCGGTGTCGATCCGGGTGGCCTCGTGACCGGTGAGCAGGGTCGCGCCGGCGGCGCGGGCCGCGTCCGCGAGGGCGTCGGTGAGGGCGCCCATGCCGCCGACGGGGACGTCCCAGTCTCCGGTGCCGCCGCCGATCACGTGGTAGAGGAAACAGCGGTTCTGCACCAGGGAGGGGTCGTGGGCGTCGGCGAAGGTGCCGATGAGTCCGTCGGTGAGGACGACTCCGCGCACCAGGTCGTCGGCGAAGTGCCGCTCGACGGCGGCGCCGAGGGGCTCCTCGAAGAGCATCTCCCAGGTCTCGGGGTCGTCGACCAGGGCGCGCAGCGCCTCGCGGGTCGGCAGCGGTTCAGTGAGGGTGGGGAAGATCCGGCGGGCGGCGCGCGCGGTGCGCCCGTAGAAGGCCTCCCAGGCCTCGTGCTCGCGGTCGGAGCCGGTGCGGGCGGCGAAGGAGGCGCGGGTGCGCGCGCGGTCGCCGCCGACGAGGAGGCCGGAGTCGCCGTAGGGGGTGTACGAGGAGACGGAACGCTTCCGCACGGCGAACCGCAGTCCCAGCTCCCGCACGATCTTCCGGGGCAGCAGCGAGACCAGGTACGAGTAGCGGGACAGGCGGACGTCGACGCCGGCGAAGGGCCGGGTGGAGACGGCGGCGCCGCCGGTGTGCCCGAGCCGTTCCAGGACGAGCACGCTGCGCCCGGCGCGGGCGAGGTAGGCGGCGGCGACCAGGCCGTTGTGGCCGCCGCCCACGACGACGACGTCGTACGAGGCCCGCGCGGGCCCGGACGCGAACGCGGGTACGGGTGCGGGTGCGGAAGCGGATGCTGTCATGCCTCTTGCTAGCACCTCCCCGTCGCGCCCACCAGGGGGCCTGCCGGGGCCTACAGCGGGATGTGCTCCTGGCAGTGCGCCTCGTCCGCCCGGGCCGTGAGGGTCGCGGGGTGGTCCGGGCCGAGCGTGCGGGTGCGGGCCTCCGTCACCCGGCGGTGCAGGACGAGGGCCTCCTCCCAGCGGCCCAGCCAGCCGAGCGCGATGGCGGCTTCCCGGTGGCTGGCGAGGGTGTCGGCGTGGTCGGGGCCGAGCACCCGGGCCCGGACCGCGGCGACCTCCCGGGCCTCGTCCAGGGCCTCCGCCCAGCGCCCGAGGCGCCCCAGGTTGACCCCCAGGCCGTGCCGGGCGCGCAGGGTCTCCGGGTGCTCGGGGCCGCCGGTGCTCGCACGGGCGGCGACCAGCTCGCGGTACAGCTCCTCGGCCTCGGCGGCGCGGCCGAGCCGGCCGAGGCAGATCCCGGCCTCGTAGCGGGCGTTGAGGGTGTCGGGGTGCAGCGGGCCGAGGACGGCGGCCCGGGCCGCGGCCACCTGCCGGTACTCCGCGAGGGCGTCGGACCAGCGGCCGAGCCCGCCGAGCGCGTGCCCCACCTCGTAGCGGGTGGCGAGGGTGTCGGGGTGGTCGGGGCCGAGCAGCCGGGCGCGGGCGTCGGCGACCTCGCGGGCCGTCGCGTAGGCCTCGGGCACCCGGCCGATCCGGCCGAGGGTGTGGGCCAGGTTGTGCCGGCAGCGCAGGGTGTCGGGGTGCTCGGGGCCCATGGTGCGCTCGCGGACGGCGAGCACCGCCTCGTACACCGCGTGCGCCTCGGCGTGCCGGCCGAGGCCGCCGAGCACGTAGGCGGTCTCCTGGCGCGCGGCGAGGGTGTCGGCGTGGTCGGGGCCGAGCGTGCGGGCGCGGCCCGCGGCGACGTCCTCGAAGCGGCGCAGCGCCTCGGCGGGGCGGCCGAGGCGGGCGAGCGCGAAGCCCAGCTCGTAGCCGCTGGCGAGGGTGTCGGGGTGGTCGGCGCCCAGGACGTGGGCGCGGTCGTGCTCGACGGTGCGCAGCAGGTCGGCGGCCTCCTGCCAGCGGCCGAGCCGCCCGAGGCCGAGACCGGCGCGGTGCCGGCCGGCGAGGACCGCGACCAGCTCGGGGCTCGCGCCGGCGGTGCGGTCGGGCCCGCCGGACCCGGCAGGGCGGGTCCAGGCGAGGGTGAGCGCGGCGGCGTCGTCCTGGCCGGGGACGGCGGCCCGGGCCGGGCGGGCGGACGCGGCGGGGCGGCCGGTGCCCAGCGCGCGGGCCCACGGCGGCAGCGCGGGCGGCGCCGGCGGCGGCAGGGTCCAGGCGCCGCTGCTGCGCCCGGAGGCGAGCCGGTCGCGCAGCTCGGCGGCGTCGGAGGGGCGGCCGTCGGGCGTCTTGGCGAGCAGGTCGAGGACGAGGGTGTCGAGATAGCCGGGCAGTTCGGCGCGGTGGCTGCGCAGCGGGGCGGGCACGGTGTCGCGGTGGCCGATGAGGATGGCCCAGGTGTCGTCCAGGTCGAAGGGCGGCGCGCCGGTGGCGATCTCGTAGAGCACGCAGCCCAGCGAGTACAGGTCGCTGCGGTGGTCGACCTCGCCGCCGCCGATCTGCTCGGGGCTCATGTAGTGCGGTGTGCCCATGGCGATGCCGGTGCCGGTGAGGCGGGAGGTGAAGCCGATGTCGGCGCCGAGGCGCGCTATCCCGAAGTCGCAGATCTTGACGGTGCCGCCGTCGCCGAGGCGCACGATGTTCGCCGGCTTGAGGTCGCGGTGCACCACGCCCTGGCGGTGGGTGTAGGCGAGGGCCTCGGCGACCTGCTCGGCGATGTCGACGACCTCCGGCACGGGCAGCGGCCGCTTGCGGTTGTCGCTGAGCAGTTGGCTGAGATTGCGCCCCTCCAGCAGCTCCATGACGAGGAAGAGCACGCCGTCGTGCTCGCCGAAGTCGTGCACGACGGTGATGCCGCGGTGCTGGAGGGCGGCGGCCACCCGCGCCTCGCGGCGGAAGCGCTCGCGCAGCACGGCGAGGTTGGCCGGGTCGCGCTGCTGGCCGAGCGGGCGCAGGCACTTCACGGCGACGTGCCGGCCGAGCGCCTCGTCGGTGGCGCGCCAGACCTCGCCCATGCCGCCGCGGCCGATCACCTCGTGCAGCCGGTACCGGCCCTGGACCAGCCTGGTGTCCGTGTCCGCCATCGCGTGCCGCCGCCCCCGTCGTCCCCGTCAGTGATGCCGCCCCTTCCCCGGCCCGTCCAGTATGGCTGCCGCCTCGGACAGTGCGTACGGCGCGGGTCGGGTCTCCGGTCCCAGCCGCTCCATCGCGCGCAGGATGTGGCGGGGCGGGAGCCGCCAGCGGAGCCGGCCGGGGACGCAGCGCAGCAGATTGGCCGTGGCGGTGAGCCGCCGGGTGACGGTCCCGGCGGGCGGCGCGGGCCGGCCGTAGAGGGCGTGGGCGTACGGGGGCAGGGTGTCGTACGCGAGGGCGGACACGCGCCGCCAGAACACCTCGCGCGCGGGGGCGAGGGCGGCCGGGACCGGGGGCCGGCGCAGGAACGCGTCCACGGTGCGGGCGTCCCGGCCGGCGGCGAGCCGTGGCCGGATCCCGGCGAAGTACGCGTCGAGCGCGGCGGTGCCGTCGGGCACCCGCTCGGGGTCGAGGCCGACGAGCCGGGCGGCGGTGCGCTGTTCGTCGACGTAGCGGTCGGCGAGGGCGTCGGTGAGCGGGATGCCGGAGCGGCGGACGACGTGGAGGTACGAGTCGATCTCGGCGCAGTGCACCCAGAGCAGCAGCTCGGGGTCGTCGACGCCGAGCAGCCGGTGGATCTTCCGCACCCGGGCGCCGGCCGCCTCGGCGGCTGCGGTGGTGCCGTAGGTCAGCGTGCCGACGAAGCTCGCGGTGCGCAGCAGGCGGCCCCAGGCGTCCTTGCGGAAGTCGCTGTTGATCATGACGCCGCGGACGGCGGCGGGGTGCAGCGCCTGGAGGTAGAGGGCGCGCACCCCGCCGATCCACATGACCGGGTCGCCGTGGATCTGCCAGGTGACGGACCGGGGTCCGAAGAGCCCGGGGTCGGGGTCCGGTCGGTGGTCCGGAGCCGGGTCGGGGTCGGGGTCGAGGGCCGGGTCGGGGTCGAGGGCCGGGTCGGGCGCGGGCGGCGTGCTCGGGCCGGGTTCCATGCGTCCAGGCTAGGACGGGCCCGGCGTGGCGGACAGGGTCAGCGCCAGATCGTCTGGACCGAGTCGAACTGCACCCAGGTGACGGGGTTTCCGGTGTTCGCGCCGAAGATCGTGACGGAGCCGGACGGGTTGATCTCGAAGCGGCAGGCGTTGACGCCCTGGCTGTTGTTGCGGGGCGCGGTGGCGCGCACGTACCCGGTGGGGAGGGCGAAGCCGTCGGGGAGCCGGCCGATGCGGGTGTCGGCGGTGAGGTTGCAGGTGACGAGACCGCGGGCCTGGAGGAAGACGGTGCCGGCGAGGGTGACGAGCCGGACCTCGGGGACGGCGGCGGGGTTGGGGGTGATGCCGGGTTCCAGGACGAGCGGGGTCCAGGCGCCGGCGTCGACGGTGCCGGGTTCGGCGGCGGCCGGGGTGGCGGTGGCGAGGCCGCCGGCGGTGAGGGCGGCGGGCAGGGCGAGGGCGGCGCCGAGGACGCTGCGGCGGTTGTGGGACGCGGACTTCCGGGACACGGGGCTCTGGGGCACGGGACTCCTTGCGAGGGAAGCGGTGTGGGGGGCGGGTCAGCGCCAGACGGCCTGGAAGGCGTCGAGCTGGGCCCAGGCGATCGGGGCGGTGGAGCGGGCGCCGTAGAGGCGGACGGCGCGGTCGCTGCCCACCTCGACCCGGGCGACGGCGGGGCCGGCGGGGGTGTCGCCGGTGGGCACGTTCGCCCGGGCGGTGACGCTGGGGACGAGCGCGTCGGGCAGGGTGCCGAGCACGGTGTCGGTGGTGAAGGGGCCGCGGACGCCGCCGGAGAACTGCAGGGTGGTGGTGCCGGCGAGGCTGATCAGGCGGGCCCGCGGCGGCTGCTGGTCGGCGCTCACGCCGGCGGCGAGGGCGAGCGGCTGCCAGTCGGTGAGGACCTTGACGCCGTCGGTCTCGGGGGCTCCGGAGAGCGACATGATCGTGCAGGTGCGCGGGCCGGGGTCCTCGCAGGCGAAGCCGAAGTGCAGGTGCGCGACGCCGTCGCGGACGGAGACGGCCATGCCCTCGGCCTCGCGCCAGACGAGGCCCGGCCCGGCGGTGACGTGCTGGTGGTCGAGCTGGGCGCCGGTGTCCCAGGCGAAGGCGGTGAGGTGGGTGTTGCCGGGCAGCGGCACGGTGTCGAGGCTCTGGCCCTTGAGGGTGTAGAGCACGCCGGCGTGGGAGGTGTAGCCCTGGAAGTCGGTGCCGTCGGCGGGCACGGCCGGGACGATCCGCCCGAGCTCCTGCCACTCCCCGGCCGTCGCCCGGGCGAGGTCGTAGCGGGCGAAGACGGTGGCGCCGTCGAGGGTGTAGCGCAGGACGAGTTCGCCGGCGCCGTGGTCGATGGTGGGGGTGAGGAACCGGGCGGCCGGGTCGGGGGTGTGGGCCGGGGTGTGGCGGGCGGTGCCGGAGTCGACGACGTCGCCGTCGGCGTAGGAGAAGGAGACGACGGCGGTGCCGTAGCCCTCGTTCTTGCTGTTGGGCATGGAGGCGGCCTCGGTCCACAGCCAGATCTGCCCGGCGCGGTTCTCGACGCCGAGGTTGACGCCGTGGCCGAATCCGCGCAGGTACATGTGGCCGGCGAGGGCGCCGGTGGGGCGGAGCCGCGTGAGGCACAGGTCGCCGCGGGCCTTGCGGGTCGGGTAGTCGAGGGCGGCGGGCTCGTCGGGGAGCCGGATGCCGCCGTCCATGATCTGGAGGACGAAGACGTCTCCGGAGACCGGGTCGATGCCGAAGGACTGCATGACGGTGCCGTTGTGCAGCGGGCGCCGGTGGAGCAGTTTGCCCACCGGGCCCGCGATGTCGATCTGTCCTGGGACGGTGACGCTCAAGGGCGCGGCTCCTCGGGTGCGGGGGGGGGGCTGGGGCTGGGGTGACGGCGTGCGAACGCCCGTCGTGGCGCGCGTGCGTGATCGAACCGCGTCAGTGTGCCGCACGCTTCCCCCGCCGTCGGGAGCCGGGGTGGGCGGACCGCCGATGCCCGGTGCGGGCGCACGAGTTGACGGTGGTTCAGGACAGGGCGTCGAGCGCGGTGAGGATGTCGGCGGGTTCGGCTCGGAGCGTGTAGTCGGTGCGCACGAAGGACCAGCGGACGGTGCCCTCGGGGTCGAGGACGTAGGTGGCGGGCAGCGGGAGGGTGCGCGGGTGGCCGCCGTTGACGTGCTGGAGGTCGAAGCCGAGGCGCTCGTAGACGGCGGCGAGTTCGTCGGAGAGGTCGAAGGCGAGGCCGTACGCCTTGGCGGTGTCCGAGCCGAGGTCGCTGAGCACGTCGAAGGCGAGGGCGTGCTTCTCGGTGAGGGACAGCGAGGCGTCGGGCACCTGCGGGGAGACGGCGACCAGGCGCGCGCCGCGTGCGGTGATCCCGTCGTGGTGCTGCTGGAGGGCGCGCAGGGCGAGGTTGCAGAAGGGGCACCAGGCACCGCGGTAGAAGGTGAGCACGACGGGGCCGGCCGCGAGCAGGACGTCCAGGGAGACGGTCGCGCCGGTCGCGGAGGGGAGCGCGAAGGCGGGGGCCTGCTCGCCGACGGCCAGGGCGCGGTCGGTCTGCCCGGAGGCGGCGAGCTCGGCGGCGGCCCGGTCCATCACGGCCAGCAGTTCGGCGGGGATGCGCTCGCCGCGCGAGGCGTGCAGGGCGCGCAGTTCGGCATGGAGGGAGGTCATGGGCGCAACTCCTCGATGGGTGTGCGGGATTGACGGAGCATCCGCGTCGCGGCAGGAACTTGGAACGACCGTTTCAAGATAGTCGCGGAGGGGGTCCGGCGCCAGGTTGTATCTTGGAACCTCTGTTTCAGGATTCCTTGTTGACGCCCTCCGGCCGGGCCGGGCGGAGGACCGGCGGGACGCGGGAGGGCGGGGCATGGCGGACGTCAAGCACTTCGATCCGGACGCGGCCCTGGAGACCGTGGTGCGGCTCTTCTGGCAGCGGGGCGTGGCGTCGACCGGCGTCCAGGACATCGTCACCGCCACCGGCGTCAACCGCTCCAGCCTCTACGCCACCTTCGGCGACAAGCAGGCCCTCTACCGTGCCGCCCTACTCCGCTACACGGAGCTGCACTCCCGGCCCGCCTTCCGGAACCTCGCCGAGGACGGCCGGGGGCTGCCGGCGGTCGCCGCCTTCTTCGACGGGCTGATCGCGGCGCGCTGCTCGGGGCCGTACGCCGGCTGGGGCTGCCTGATCGCCAACGCCCACGCCGGAGCGGGCGCCGCGGACGCCGACCCGGAGGTGCGGGCCCTGCTCGACGCGCACCACGAGTGGCTGCGCGCCGCACTGGAAGCGGCCCTGCGCGGGGCCGCCGAGCGCGGACAGCTCGTGCCGGGCGTCGATCCGGCCTCGGCCGCCGGGGTGCTCGCCCTCCTCGCGTACGGCGTCAACCTGCGCTCGCGGGCCGGCGCCGACGCCGCCGCGCTCACCGACTCCGTACGCGCCGCCCTGGCCCCGCTCGCCGCCCCGGCCACGCGCCCCTGACCCCTGAAACCACCTCCGGGAGAGACCGCATGACCACGCCCCCCGCCGTCCGGATCGGCGCCCTCGCCCCGCTGACCCCGCCCGGTTGGGCCGAGGCGGGCCGGCACCTGCTGGCCGGTCTCGAACTCGCCGTGCACGAGACCAACGCGGCCGGCGGCATCGACGGGCGCCCCGTCGAGCTCCTCGTCCGCGACACCGCGGGCGACCCGGCGCGGGCCGAGGCGGCCGTGGGCGAACTGGCCGGGCTCGGGGTCGCCGCGCTCGCCGGCGAGTACCACAGCGTCGTCGCGCGGGCCGCGGCCGGCCGGGCCGACGCCCTCGGTCTGCCCTTCCTCTGCTCCTCGGCGGTGCTGGACGCGCTCACCGACCACCCCACCGACCTGGTCGCCCGGATCGCGCCGGCCCAGTCCCTCGGCTGGCGCGGCTACGCGGACTTCCTGCTCGGCCGGCTCGGACCGGGCAGCCACCGGATCGCCGTGGCGGCCGACCCCGGCCTCTACTGGGAGTCCGGCACCCGGATCCTGCGCGAGCACGTCACCGCGCACGGCGGCGAGGTCCTCGTCCTGGACGCGCGCGCCCTCGGCCCCGAGGGCACGTGCGACGCGCTGGCCGCCGCCGGGGCGACGACCCTGCTGCTCCTGCTCGGCCACCCGGAGCCGGTGGTGCCCCTCGTCCGGGCCGTGCGCCGCGACCCCCGGCTCTCCGGCCTCCTGCTCGGCGCCCCGGCCGGGCAGCCCGAACTGCCTTCCTGGGGCGCCCTGCTGGGCACGGACGGCGCCGGCGTGCCCTTCCTCAGCTATCTGCCCGAGCGCCTCACCCCGCTCGGCGAGCGGGTCGCGGCGGAGCTGCGCGAGCGGCTGGGCGAGGAGCCGTCCTTCGTCGCCCACGAGGGGTACGACACGCTCACCGTGCTCGCCGAGGCGCTGCGCACCCGCGGCACGACGCCCGAGAAGCTCGCCGGGGCCTGGCCACACCTGTCCGTCGAGGGCACCCGGGGCCCGATCCGCTTCTCCCGGGTACCGGGCATCGGCGTCTGGCAGTGGGCCTGGCCGCCGGTCCGAATCGCCGACCGCGACCCGGCGGCCCCCGGCCGCTTCCGGGTGCGCCACACGGTCTGAGCGGGCCCGACCCTGATCCACCGGACCGGCCCTGATCCACCGGACCGGCCCTGGGGCTGTCCGGCGGATCAGGCCCACAGGCCCACAGGCCACGGCGTCTGGTGCATGGGGCCTCCCCAGGCCCACCAGCGCCGAGGGGAGGCATCGCAAGGTGCCGGAGCGTCTCGGCAGCGGAGCCATCGGGGCAGGTCCGCAACGCGGCGAGGCGCCGTGCCGGGGGCAGCCCCACCCAGGCTCCGCCGAGGGCACCCCCGCCCAGGCGAAGCTCCGGGGGGAGGCGCGGGCCCGGCCGTGGTCCGCCGGACCGGCCCTACTCCTCGGGGAGGCGCTCCGTCGCCGCGGCCACGTCCGTGCGGCGGGCGACCTCCGTCAGGGCGCGGGCCATCACGGAGTCGGGTTCCCGGGCGGCGGTGACCAGGCCGACCGGGACCGTGCGGGCGGGCTCCGTCATGGGCACCGCGCGCATGCCGCGCGGCACGCCGAAGACGTGCAGCCAGGTGTGCGGCACGACGCTCGCCCAACGGCCGGTGCGGACATGGGCGAAGAGGCCCGCCACCGAGTCCGTCTCCACCCGCGGCGAGGGGCTGACGCCCGCCTCGGCGAACAGTTCGTCGAGCACCCGGCGCCCCTGCATGGTCCCGGACAGCAGACAGAGCGGCAGCCGCGCGGCCTCCGCCCAGGTCGCCGCGCCGGCGGGGGCGAGGCCGTCGGAGGCGTCGGTGAGGAGCACGTACCGCTCCTCGTACAGCGGCACCGAGCGGAAGCCCGCCGGGAGATCCCCGCGCAGGTACGTGATGCCGGCGTCGAGCTCGAAGTCGCGCAGCCGGCGCAGGATGTCCTCCGCCTGCAGGTCGGCCGCCACCTCCACGGTGACCAGCGGGTGCTCGGCGCAGAAGGGGCCGGTCAGCTGGGCGACGGCGCCGGACGCGGTCGGGATCGCGCCGATCCGCAGCCGGCCGCTGAGCCCGCTGCGCAGGGCGGTCACCTCGGTGCGCAGGGCGTCGCGGTCGGCGAGGATCCGCTGTGCCCGCAGGACGATGCGCTCGCCCTCCGGGGTCAGGCCCTCGTAGGTGCGGCCGCGCCGGACCAGCGGCACGTCGAGTTCGTCCTCCAGCTTGCGGATGGCCTCGGACAGGGCGGGCTGGGAGACGTGGCAGGCCTGTGCGGCGCGGGCGAAGTGACGCTCGCGGGACAGCGCGACCAGGTACTCGAGTTGGCGGAACAGCACGTCACGGGTCTACCCGAGCTCCGGTGGGAACGCCAGTCGGCGCGTCCGGGGCGGTCGGCGTGCCCCGGGCCGGCACCCGCCGGTCGCCCGCGTACACGTTCATGGAGGTGCCCCGCAGGAAGCCGACCAGGGTCAGGCCGCTCTCCGCGGCCAGGTCCACGGCGAGCGAGGACGGCGCGGAGACGGCGGCGAGCACCGGGATGCCGGCCATCACCGCCTTCTGCACCAGTTCGAACGAGGCCCGGCCGCTCACCATCAGGACCGTGCCGCGCAACGGCAGCAGTCCCTCCCGCAGGGCGTGTCCGACGACCTTGTCCACGGCGTTGTGCCGGCCGACGTCCTCGCGCAGGCAGAGCAGTTCGCCGTCGCTGGTGAACAGTCCTGCGGCGTGCAGTCCGCCGGTGGTGTCGAAGACCCGCTGGGCCGCCCGCAGCCGGTCCGGCAGCACGCTGAGCACCTCCGGCGTGACGCGCGCCGGGTCGTCGGCGACCGGCCAGGCGGCCGTGGTGCGCACCGCGTCCAGGCTGGCCTTGCCGCACAGTCCGCAGGAGGAGGTGGTGTAGAAGTTGCGCTCCAGGGAGGCGTCGGGGGCGGGCGTGCCGGGGGCGAGCAGGACGTCCACCACGTTGTAGGTGTTGCCGCCGTCGGTGGTGGCGCCGGCGCAGTACCGGATGCCGGCGACGTCCCGGGTGGTGTGGGCGACCCCCTCGCCGACCAGGAACCCGGCGGCCAGGTCGAAGTCGTCGCCGGGGGTGCGCATGGTCACGGTCAGCGGCCGGCCGCCGACCCGGATCTCCATCGGTTCCTCGACGGCCAGGGTGTCCGGGCGGTACGCGGACGTGCCCTCGCGCACGCGCAGCACGCGGCGGCGTGCGGTCTTCCGTCCCATGGTTCGCTCCTCTTCGCTTCCTCGGTTTGGCTACCTCGGCTTGGCTTCCTCGGCTTGGCCTCCTCGACGGGGCCGGGGCCGGGTCCGGGCTCAGGGGGTGGCGCGGGAGGGTTCCAGGCGGACGAGGACGCCCTTGGAGGTCGGGCAGTTGCTGACGTCGGCGACGCTGTCCAGCGGCACGAGCACATTGGTCTCGGGGTAGTACGCGGCGGCCGAGCCCCGGCTGGTGGGGTAGGCGACGGTGCGGAAGGCCTCGGCGCGGCGCTCCCGGCCGTCGTGCCAGACGGTGACCAGGTCGACCAGGTCCCGGTCGGCGAGGCCGAGTTCGGCCAGGTCGTCGGGGTGGACGAGGACGACCCGGCGGGCGTTGTGGATGCCCCGGTAGCGGTCGTTGGGGGCGTACCAGACGGTGTTCCACTGGTCGTGCGAGCGCAGCGTCTGGAGGAGCAGGGTGCCGGGCGGGATCTCCGGCATGGTGAAGTCGTTGCGGGTGAAGACGGCCTTGCCGCTGGGGGTGGGGAAGACGCCCTGGTTCACCGGGTTGGGGAGGGTGAAGCCGCCGGGCACGGCGACCCGGGCGTTGAAGTCCTCGAAGCCGGGCACGACGCGCGAGACGCGGTCGCGGATGGCGCCGTAGTCGCGCTCGAACTCCTCCCAGGGGATCGCGGGTTCGTCGCCGAGGACGGCGCGGGCGAGCCGGCTGACGATGGCCACCTCGCTGAGCAGGTGCGGGGAGGCGGGCGGCAGCTTGCCCCGGGAGGCGTGCACGTCGCTCATGGAGTCCTCCACGGTGACGAACTGCTCGACGCCGTCCTGCACGTCCCGGTCGCTGCGGCCGAGGGTGGGCAGGATCAGGGCGGTCTCGCCGCAGACGGTGTGGGAGCGGTTGAGCTTGGTGGAGACGTGCGCGGTGAGCCGGCAGCGGCGCATCGCCTCCTCGGTGACGGCGCTGTCGGGGGTGGCCCGGACGAAGTTGCCGGCGACGCCGAGGAAGACCTTGGCGCGGCCCTCGTGCATGGCGCGGATCGCGTTCACGGCGTCGAGGCCGTGGTGCGAGGGCGGGGTGAAGCCGAACTCGCGGCCGAGGGCGTCGAGGAAGGACTGCGGCATGCGTTCCCACACGCCCATGGTGCGGTCGCCCTGGACGTTGCTGTGGCCGCGGACGGGGCACACGCCGGCGCCGGGGCGCCCGATGTTGCCGCGGGCGAGGAGGAAGTTGACGATCTCCCGGATGGTGGGCACGCCGTGCTTGTGCTGGGTGACGCCCATGGCCCAGCACACGATGACGCTGCGGCTGCGCAGGACCCGCTCGAACACGCTGTGAATCTCCGCGCGGTCCAGTCCGGTGGCCGCCAGGATGTCGTCCCAGGAGACCGTGCGCGCGTGCTCGGCGAACTCCTGGAAGCCGGTGGTGCTGCGCTCGATGAAGGCGTGGTCGAGCACGGTGCCGGGCGCCTCGTCCTCGGCCTCCAGGAGCAGCCGGTTGAGGGCCTGGAAGAGGGCGAGGTCGCCGCCGGCCCGGATGTGCAGGAAGAGGTCGGCGATGGGGGTGCCGCGGCCGAGGATGCCGCGGGCCTTCTGCGGGTGCTTGAAGCGCATGAGCCCGGCCTCGGGCAGCGTGTTGACGGCGACGACCTGGCCGCCGTTGCGCTTGGTCTCCTCCAGCGCGGACAGCATGCGCGGGTGGTTGGTGCCGGGGTTCTGGCCCACGACGAAGACCAGGTCGGCGTGGTGGAGGTCGTCGAGGGAGACGCTCCCCTTGCCGATGCCGAGCGTCTCACCGAGCGCGGAGCCGCTGGACTCGTGGCACATGTTGGAGCAGTCGGGCAGGTTGTTGGTGCCGAAGGCGCGGGCGAAGAGCTGGAGGAGGAAGGCGGCCTCGTTGTTGAGGCGGCCGGAGACGTAGAAGAGTGCCTCGTCGGGCGAGTCGAGCGCCTTGAGCTCGGCGGCCAGCAGACCGAGGGCCTCGTCCCAGCCGATCGGCTCGTAGTGGGTGGCGCCGGGGCGCTTGACCATGGGTTCGGTGAGCCGGCCCTGCTGGTTGAGCCAGTAGTCGGACTTGCCGTCGAGCTCGGCGACGGAGTGCTCGCGGAAGAACTCCCGGGTGACGCGGCGCGAGGTGGCCTCGTCGTTGATGTGCTTGGCGCCGTTCTCGCAGTACTCGTTCCTGTGTCGCTTGCCGGGCGCGGGCTCGGGCCAGGCGCAGCCGGGGCAGTCGATGCCCCGGGCCTGGTTGATGTTGAGGAGCGTCAGGGCGGTGCGGCGGGGCGAGGTCTGGCCGAGGGAGTACTCGAGGGCGTGTGTCACCGCCGGCAGTCCGGTCGCCCAGGTCTTGGGCGGGGTGACCTTGAGATCGTCGGTGGGGTCCTCGACTCCGCTGCTCATGTCCGCCTGCCTCTTTTCCGAATCGTTCGACGGAATGGCGAAACCGCCGGATGGGATTTCACGAGAGTCGGCCTCGCCTTGTCAAAGAGGTGGCTCCGATGACGAGATAGGCGGCACCGATCACTCGACGAAACAGGACTGTGACCTGCGGGAACGCGCGACGGATAGGCGTCACCGATGCCGTCATCGGCGGCCCCTCTTTGACTTTCGCCAGAAATCGTCCGAGGGTTTTCCGTGAGTGATCGAGCGAGGATTTCCCGGAAGAGCGGAAGGGCAGCACCGTGACCCGTCGGCCCGCCGCCCGCCTGGGACGCGCCCTGTCACCGCGGGGCGCACTCGCCCTCCAGGGGGTCGACGGCGCCCTCGCCTTCGCGCTCCGCGCGGCGGCCGCGATGGCCCTCCCCGCGGTGCCGCTCGCCATGGCGGGCCGGGCCGACGAGGCCGTGTACGCGATGCTCGGGGCCTTCACCACCACCTTCGGCCGCAATCTGCCGTACGGGCCCCGGGCGCGGGTGCTCGCGCTGGTCGCCGTGGCGATGACGGCCTGCGTGGCGGGCGGCGGCGCGCTCGGCGCCTGGGCCCGGCCCCAGGACGGCGGGGCCGGCGCCGCCCTTGTGGTCACCGTGACGGCGCTGGTGGCCGGGGCGGCCAAGTTCGCGTGCGACGCGGCCCGGCTGCGGGGCCTCGGCGCCGTGCTGCTGCTGTTCTCCTTCGCGGTCACGGCCAACGGCGCGCCCGCCTGGGAGGACGTCCTGCCGCACACCGGCCTGGCCGCCGCGGGCGCGGCCGTGGCCTGGCTGCTCGGGGTGTCCGGCCGTCTCGTGCACCCGGACCATCCACGGTGCCTCGCGGTCGCCGCCGCGCTGCGCGAACTCGCCGACCTGCTCGGAGCGATGGCCACGGGCCGGGGGCTCCGGACCGCCCGGCACCGGGCGACCGCCACGGTGCTCCAGGCGTACCGGACGCTGGGGCTGCTGCCTCCGACGGCGACCGGACCGAACGGCGGCGGCATCGGCCGCCGCGACAACGCCGACGGCCGGGGCGACGTCTGCGTCCGGCTCGCCGACCTGTCCTGGTCCCTGCTCATCGGCTCGGCCCGCCGCGTCCCGGCCGACCCGGCCCGCCTCGCCGAAGACCTGCGCGTCCAGGTGCGGGTCCTGGTGAGCCGCCGGGGCGGCGATCCGGACCCGGCGGGCCTCGCGCGAGCGGTCGCGGCGCTCCGGGGCGCGGCGCCCGGCGGATCCGACGACGGACCGGCGCCCGCCCGTCCCGCCGCCGAGCTGCGGACCTGGGAGCTGTTCGCGGGCCGCGCCCACACCCGTACGGCGGTGCTCCTCGTGCCCGCCCTGCGGATGGTCCTCGGCACGGGCGCGGCGGGTCTGGCGGCCCTGGCCCTCGGGCTCGGCCACGGGTACTGGGCGTCGGTCTCGGCGGCGGCCGTGCTGCACTCGGTCACCGTGCGCACGGCGGCCCAGCGGGCCGTGCAGCGCACCCTGGGCACGGGCGCCGGCCTGGTGCTCGCGCTCGGCATCCTGGCGGCGCGCCCGGATCCGCCGGTGCTCGTCCTGCTGGTGGTGCTCCTGGAGTTCCTGATGGAGTACGTGGTCGCGCGCAACTACGGGCTCGGCGTGGTCTTCCTGACCCCGCTGGCGCTGCTCCTCAGCGATCTCGCCGCACCCGCCCCGGCCGACGCCCTGGTCCAGGACCGGGCCCTGGGCAGTCTCCTCGGCATCGGCGTCGCGCTGGTCTGCGCGCTGCTCGTGGTGCACGACCGCGCGGCGCGGCGCGCGGAGCGCGCGCTGGCGGCGTGCGCCGAGGCCGCCGACGCGGCGGAGCGGTCCCTCGCGGCCGGCGACCCGGCTTCCTTCCCGCACGTCCA
The DNA here is from genome assembly GCF_044544705.1 of Streptomyces sp. NPDC053541. Lineage (NCBI taxonomy): Bacteria > Bacillati > Actinomycetota > Actinomycetes > Kitasatosporales > Streptomycetaceae > Streptomyces > Streptomyces sp. NPDC053541. The sequence continues at coordinate 8,078 of NZ_JBITXM010000011.1, read as the reverse complement.
GTCGCGGCTCGCGGCCGCGGTGGTGGAGCTGCGCGAGGCGGACGACGCGGCGGCGGGCGAACTCTGGCCCGCGGAACTCGACCCCACCGAACTGGCCGCCGCGGAACAGCGCGCGTACGCCCTCCTGGACCGGCTGGTCCGCGGCCACTGAGCCGACGAGCGCCCGGCCCGCCTGCCCCGGCCCGCCCGAGGTCCCCCGGCCCGCCTGCCCTCCCCCGGCCTGCCTGTCCCCGCCCGCCGCTCAACTCGCCGGGCTGACCGTCACCTTCAGGTGCTTCATGATCGGCTGGTCGCTCTGGGTGCTGTAGTCGGCGAGCGCGCACAGCACGTTCATCTCCGGCATGTAGCCGGCGGCGCAGCCGCGCGGGATGTCGTACGGGATCGCGAGGTAGCCCTTGAGGTGGCGGCGGCTGCCGTCGCGGGCGGTGCTCGTGATGTCGACCGGCGCCATGTCCGCGATGCCGCGCTCGCGCATGTCGGCGCGGTTCATGAAGATCAGGGTGCGCAGGTTCCTGATGCCGCGGTAGCGGTCGTTGTCGGAGTAGATCGTGGTGTTCCACTGGTCGTGCGAGCGCATGGTGCCGAGGGCCAGGGTGCCGGGCTCGGGCACCACGTCGGGCAGCGGGGCGGTGGAGAACTCGGCCTTGCCGGACGGCGTGAGGAAGACCAGTTCGCGGGCCGGCTGCTTGATGCGGAAGCCCAGCGGGAGGCGGACGCGGCGGTTGAAGTCCTCGAAGCCGTCGAGGGCCTTGGCCATGGTGTCGCGGATGCGGTCGTAGTCCTCGACGTACCACTCCCAGGGCGTCTCGCTGTCGGGCAGCGCGGCCCGTGCCATGCCGGCGACGATCGCGGGCTCGGAGAGCAGGTGCGGGGAGGCGGGACGCTTCATGCCGAGCGACAGGTGCACCATGCTCATCGAGTCCTCGACGGAGGTGCTCTGGACGCCCTTGCGCTGGCGGTCCTTCTCGGTGCGGCCGAGGCAGGGCAGGATCAACGCCTGCCGCCCGTGCACGATGTGACTGCGGTTCAGTTTGGTGCTGACCTGCACGGTGAGCTCGCACCTGCGCAGCGCCTCGTAGGTGAGCGGGGAATCGGGCGCGGCCAGCGCGAAGTTGCCGCCCATGGCGACGAAGACCTTGACGCGCCCGTCCAGCATGGCCTGGATGGTGCCGACGGTGTCCAGGCCGTGCTCGCGCGGCGGGTCGATGCCGCAGGCCTCCGCAAGCCGGTCCAGGAACTCGGGGGTGGGCCGGTGGTCGATGCCGCAGGTCCGGTTGCCCTGGACGTTGCTGTGGCCGCGCACCGGGGAGGGGCCGGCGCCCTCGCGGCCGAGGTTGCCGCGGAGCAGGAGCAGGTTGACGATCTCGCGGACGGTGTCCACGCCGTGCTCGTGCTGGGTGAGCCCGAGGCACCAGCTGATGATGCTGCGGTCGGCCTCGCCGTAGACGCGGGCCGCCTTGAGGACGTCCTCGCGGCTCAGTCCCGACTGGCGCTCGATCTCCTCCCACGGCGTGGCCTCGCACAGCGCGCGGTACTCGGCGAAGCCGTGGGTGTGCCGTTCGACGAACAGCTCGTCCAGCGCCTTGGGGTCGGTGGCCGACTGTTCGATGATGGCCTTCGCCATGCCGCGCAGCAGCGCCATGTCCCCGCCGATCCGCGGCTGGAGGTTGAGGGTGCTGGTGCGCGTGGAGTGGAAGGTGGCCATGTCCCGGAAGTCGTGCGGGATGATGGTGCGGGTGGCGGCCGCCTCGATCAGCGGGTTGACGTGCACGATCTGTGCGCCGCGGTGGTACGCCTCGGCGAGCGCGGTCAGCATCCGGGGCGCGTTGGAGGCCGCGTTGACGCCGAAGACGAAGAGGGCGTCGGCGGTCTCCCAGTCCTTCAGGTCGACCGTTCCCTTTCCGGTGCCGAGCGCGGCCTGCAGGGCCCGGCCGCTGGCCTCGTGGCACATGTTGGAGCAGTCGGGCAGGTTGTTCGTGCCCAGCTCCCGGGCCATCAGCTGGTAGAGGAAGGTGGCCTCGTTGCCGAGCCGCCCGGAGGTGTAGTACGAGGCCTCGTTCGGGTCCGCGAGGCCGCGCAGGGTGCGCCCGACCAGCTCGAAGGCGTCCTTCCAGCTGATCGGCACGTAGTGGTCGGTGTCCGGGTCGTAGACCATGGGCTCGGTGAGCCGGCCCTGGTCCTCCAGGTCGAAGTCGGTCCACCCCTCCAGCTCGGTCACGCTGTGCGCGGCGAAGAACGCGCGGCCGACCCGCTTGGCGGTCATCTCCCACGTGACGTGCTTGATGCCGTTCTCGCAGATGTCCAGGTGGAGGCCCTTGGTGTCGTCGGGCCAGGCGCAGCCGGGGCAGTCGAAGCCGCTGTTCTCGTGGTTCATCTTCATGATCGCCCGCGGCCCGTCCACGGGCAGGGCGCGCTCGCGCAGCATGAACCGGGTGACGCTCTTGGCCGCACCCCAGCCCGCGGCGGGGTGGTGGTACGGGTGGAACTCGGGGTCCCCCTGGGGGACGGGGCCGACCCTGGGCTCGGTCTCGGGGGCGGTTTCCGGCGCGTCCTTCTCGACGGTCACGACACTCAACCCTTCCCGGCGGGGGCGCACGGAGGCCCGGGGGCCGACCTCCACCTTCGTGCAGACTAAGTCGGCCGCGCAGGCCCCGCCATCCGGGCCGTTCGGGCGCGGGCGGACGTCAGGCCCCGGCCCCGTTCCCGGCGCTCGCCGCGCCGGCACTCGCCGCACCGGAGGCCTCCGCGGCCTCGGCGGCGATCCGGTCGAACTGGGCGCCCATCGCCTCGGCGAGCGCCTGCGCGGCGGAGAGCGGCCGGACCATGACGGTGAAGTCGTCGATCCTGCCCTCCTCGTCGAAGTGGAGGAAGTCGCAGCCCTGGATCCGCCGCCCGCCCACGGTGGCGGTGAAGACGAGGGCGTGGTCGCGGTCGGCGGGGTCGGCGATCTCGCGGACGTACGTGAAGTCCTCGAGGACCCGCATCACACCGCGCAGGATGGCGGCGGTGACGGCCTTCCCGGGGTACGGCTTGAAGGCGATGGGGCTGGTGAAGACGACGTCCTCGGCGAGGAGGGCCTCGATGGCGGTCGCGTCGCGGTTCTCGACGGCCTGGCGGAAGGGATGCACGAGAATCACCTGTATTCAATAAGTTGATTAGGTGCATCGGAGATTAAGTGCACGACCAGGCCTTGTCCACCCCGACACCGGCAGTGCGGACCCCGGCAGTGCGGGCTGCGTGATCACATGGGACAGTCGCCGCCAACCAGGAGGACCGAAGTGCTGTTGCGCAATGTGGTGCTTGAGGACGTCGATGCTTACATCCGGATGCGATGCGATCCCGACATGATGAAGGATCTCGGGGGTCCACTGCCGCGCGAAGGCATGGACGAGAAGGTGCGGCGCGATGTCCGGCGGGCTGCCGAGGACACCGCCTGGACCAAAATGATCATCCCCGAAGCGGCTGACCCCTCGGTGGTCGCCGGAACCGTCTCCCTGTGGTCTCACGAAGTCGACGGCCAGTACATATCCGAAATCGGCTGGATGGTCCTGCCCGCCTTCCAAGGCCAGGGCTACGGCAAGCGAGCCGTGCGGGCCCTGCTGGAGATGGCCGCGGAGGACGGCCGCTGGGGACTCATCCACGCCTTTCCCGCAACCGGCAACCTGCCTTCCAACGGTATCTGCCGCGCCGTCGGCTTCACGTTCGTCGGAGAACAGAGCCTGGAATTCGCCGGTCGCGTTCTGGACACCCATCACTGGGTCGTCGACCCACGCACCCAGTTGACCTGACCATCAACGAGCCGTTGGTACAGAGCCCTCGGAAGACCTCCGGGGCCGTCGGCGGCAGTCAGTGCCGACCATCCCGTCCTTACGCCGACCAAGACGCCTCGGCACGTCCTCGCTCAGCGGCGGACCCTCGGCATGCCCAGGCCGATCCAGGAGATGATCTCCCGCTGGATCTCGTTGTTGCCGCCGCCGAAGGTGAAGATGACGGCGGAGCGGTAGCCGCGTTCGAGTTCGCCGTGGAGGACCGCGCCGGCCGAGCCCTCCTTGAGGGCGCCGGCCGCGCCGGTGACCTCCATGAGGGCGGCGTAGGCGTCGCGGCGGGCCTCGGAGCCGTAGACCTTGACGGCGGAGGCGTCCTGAGGGGTGAGGGTGCCGTTCTGGACGGCGTTCACCATCTGCCAGTTGAGCAGCTTCATCGCGTCGAGCCGGGCGTGGGTGCGGGCCAGGGTGCGGCGGACCCAGCCGAGGTCGAGGACCCGGCGCCCGTCGGCGAGCTTGGTGTCGGCGGCCCAGCGGCGCACGTCGTGGAGGGCGCGGATGGCCATGGTGCCGTGGGCGGCGAGGGTGACCCGCTCGTGGTTGAGCTGGTTGGTGATCAGGCGCCAGCCCGCGTTCTCCTCGCCGACCCGGCGCGAGCAGGGGACGCGCACGTTCTCGTAGTAGCTCGCGGTGGTGTCGTGCGAGGCCAGGGTGTTGATCACGGTGCACGAGTAGCCGGGGTCGGAGGTCGGCACGAGGACCATGGTGATGCCCTTGTGCGGCGGGGCCGCCGGGTCGGTGCGGACGGCGAGCCAGACCCAGTCGGCGGTGTCGCCGTTGGTGGTCCAGATCTTCTGCCCGTTGACGGTGTAGTGGCCGGTGGTCTCGTCGCCCTCGCGGACGGCCCGGGTCTTCAGCGCGGCGAGGTCGGTGCCGGCGTCCGGCTCGCTGTAGCCGATCGCGAAGTCGATCTCGCCGGAGAGGATCCCCGGCAGGAAGTACTCCTTCTGTTCCTCCGTGCCGAACCGCATGAGCGTCGGCCCGACGGTGTTCAGGGCCATCAGCGGCAGCGGCACGCCGGCCTGGGCGGCCTCGTCGAAGAAGATGAACTGCTCCATCGGGGTCAGGCCGCGGCCGCCGTACTCGACGGGCCAGCCCACACCCAGCCAGCCGTCGGCACCGAGGCGGCGCACGGTCTCGCGGTAGAAGCGCTTCTGGGCGGCCGGGTCGGCGTAACGGGCGTGCACGTCCTCGGGCACCAACTCGGCGAAGTAGGCGCGCAGTTCGGCACGCAGACGGTGCTGGGCGGGGGTGTAGTCGAGGTGCATGGCGTCTCCCGTGGCCGGTGGCTCCGCGCGGTGGTGCGCCACGGTAGAACGTGTTCCACACATGCGGAAGGCCCGTGCGGGTGCCGATCCCGTACGGGCCTTCGCGCCGCCCCCGGCGGGCGGGGGCGCCGCGTCGCGCGTGCGCCGGTCAGGGGAGCAGCTCGTCCAGGCAGGCGCGCCCCTTCTCCGCCATGCGCCGCTCGGCCCAGGCGAGGTTCTTCGGATTCACGTCACGGCCGGAGGCGAGGACGACGTCCTCGGCCGTGTACTCGCCCTCGGACCCGGCGTGGAGCAGCCGGTCGGGCGTGGGCTGGTCCCCCCCGACCCCCCGGGACGTCTTGTCGGTGTCACCGTTCATGCCGCGAGCCTCCTGTTCTGCAGATTCTGCAGGCACTCGCCATTCTCGTGTGCCGCTCACCGGCCCGCATCCGGGCCCGCCCGCGCCCCGGCCCCGGCCCGGCCGCGCGGGCCGTGTCGGTGGCGCGTCGGAGGCGTGTCGGAGCCGGCGGGGAGGGTGGGGGCACGCCCCCGCGAACCCGCGGGGTCCGCCGGTCCACCACGGGAGCCGCCATGCCGGAACAGCCGCCGAACCAGCCCTCCACCAGTGCCTTCCCCCTGTGCCGGGTGCACGTCACCGGGATCCGCGCGCTCACCCCGCGCATGGTCCGGGTCACCCTGGGTGTGCCCTCGCCGGCGGGCGCGCCGTTCGACCGGCCCGACGCACAGGTGAAGCTGTACTTCCCGCGCCCCGGGCAGCGCGAGCCGGAGCTGCCGGCGCCGGACCCGGACGGGGACGTGATGCGCTGGTACGGAGCGTGGGCGGCGATGCCTGAGGCGCGCCGCCCGGTCATGCGGAGCTACACGGTCCGGGCGTACGACGCGGCGGCCGGGACCGTCGACGTCGACTTCCATCTCCACGGCGGCCCGGCCGGCGCCCCGGGCGCGGAGGGGCCGGCCACGCGCTGGGCGCGGGGCGCGCGGGCCGGGGACGTGCTGGGGATGTTCGGGCCGTCCGAGGAGTTCGCCGCGCCCGTCGATCCCGGGGCCGGCGACTGGGCGCTGCTCGTCGCCGACGCGTGCGCGCTGCCCGCGCTGGCCACCGTCGTCCGGGCGCTGCCGCCCGGGCACCGGGCGGTCGCCTTCGTGCGGGTCGCCGGCCCGGAGGAGCGGCAGCCGCTGCCGACGGCCGGTGAGCTGACCGTGCACTGGGTGTACGGGGAGCGGCCCGAGCTCGTGGTGCCGGCGGTGCGGGCCGCGGCCCTGCCGGAGGGCGTGCCGTACGTGTGGCTGGCCGGGGAGGCCGGGGTCGTACGGGAGCTGCGGCGGCACCTGGTGGAGGAGTGCGGGGCGGACCGGCGGGCGATCGACTTCGCGGGGTACTGGCGCCGCCGGCTCACCCAGGACGACGCGCCGACCCCGGAGGACCTGGCGGAGGCCCGGGAGCGTCTGGCGCTGCTCACGGAGCGGACTCCCGGACCCGCCGCGCCGCCTCCCGCACGGTGAGCGCCGCGCCCTCCTCGTACCGCGCGGCGAGGAGATCGGGCGCGAGGGCGGCGCGCAGGGCCCGCTCGGCCTCGGCGCGGACGCCGGCCTCGGTGGTGGTGGTGAGCGGGCGGATGCCGGCGCCGCCGGGGGTGCCGCAGTGGGCGTCGTACGCGCCGAGGAGCCGGGCGCCCTCCTCGGCGGCGCCGGTGCCGGCGAGGGCCCAGGCGGCGGTGGCGAACTGGGTGACGACCAGGTAGGGCGCCACCAGGTAGGCGAGCGCCTCCATCTCCCGTACGGCCCCGGCGAGTCGGGCGACGGCCTCCTCGTGGCGTCCGTCCACGCAGTCCAGCCAGCCGCCGAGGCCGTCCAGCATGCCCTGGAAGAGTCCGGGCGTGATGTCGCTGAACTCGGCCTGCATCAGGTCGAGTTGTTCGCGCGCCTGGCCGGTGCGGCCGGTGTTGCCGTAGTGCTGGGCGAGCAGCAGCCGGGCGGTGCTGACGGCTTCGACGCCGGACTCGCCGGACTCGGCGGCGGCGTCGACGAGCATCCGCTCGGCGTCGGCGCGGGCCCGCGGGTCGCCGGCCACCTCGGGGGTGCGCAGCCGCACGGCGGCGAGCAGGGCGCGGAAGACGGGGATCTGCGAGCGGGCGCCGAGCCGGGCGACGGCGTCGATCGCGCGCGCGAAGTCGGCGGCGGCCTCGGCGGTCCGCCCGGCGCGCTCGTGGGTCTCGCCGCGCGCGGCGAGCGCCTCGGCGATGCCCCAGGAGTCCTCGGCGGCCTCGAACAGGGCGAGGGCCTCCGCCGCGTCCCTGCCCTGTTCGCCGAGCAGCTTGGCGCGCAGCAGCAGGGCGTAGGCGAGGTCCCAGGCGTCGCCGTGGGCGCGGGCGGCGGCGACGAGGGCGGACAGGGTGGCGTCGAGCCCGGCGTAGCGGCCGGTCATGAGCTGGGCGAAGAACCACATGGTGCCGGGGTGCCGGGCCACCTGCGGCAGCCCGGGGCGGTAGGCGGCGATCACCGCGTCGAGGCGCGCCCGGGTCTCCGGCTGTTCCAGGGCGGTGGCGCCGGAGCCGCCCTCGGTGGCGAGGGCGAGGAGCCGTCCGCCGCGCCGGGCCTCCCACAGGCGCTCCCCGGTCCACGGCGGCGGGACGTCCCCGCACCGCCCGTCGAGGGCCGACGCGGCCCGGACGGGCGGGGCGAAGGGGTCGGGGCCGAGCGTGACGGCGGCCGCGGTCCAGGTCCGGGCGTCGTGGTGGTGGTTGCGCAGCTGCCAGAACCAGCTCATGGCGTGCACGAGGCACAGGGCCTCCTGCTCGGCGCCGGTCCGTACGGCGGTCCGCAGCGCCCCGCGGATGTTGTCGTGCTCGGTCTCCAGCCGGGCGAGGGCGAACGCCTGGCGCGGGCCGCGGAGTTCGGGGTCGGTGCGGCGGGCGAGTTCGCGGTAGTGCACCAGGTGGCGGTGCTCGGCCGCGGCCCGGTCGCCCGCCTCGTCCAGCCGCTCCCC
>NZ_JBITXM010000010.1:0-428401 GCF_044544705.1 Streptomyces sp. NPDC053541 | reverse complement strand
CCGCCCGGGCCCCGGCCCCCGCGCCCCCCAGATTTGTTTTACCACCGCCCCCCCCCCCCCCCGGCCGGGCGGGGGGGGGGGGCGGGCGGGGGTGGGGGGGGGGGCCCCCCCCCCGCGGCCCCCCGCCCCTCCTTCGTCGCCGTCCCCCTCCGTCGTCGCCTTCCACCCCCGGGGCGTCCTGCCCGACCGCGGCCGGTCAGCCCTCGTCGGCGGTCCCGCGGGTGCGGACCCACAGGGGCAGGACGAACCAACAGACCAGGTACCAGGCGAGCACGGCGGAGACCAGCCAGGGCACGTACGGGTCGTGCGTCGCCACCCGCAGGATGAGGCACAGGGCGGCCGTGAGCGTCGCGAGCAGCAACAGCATGCCCGTGAAGGTGAGCCGGGAGGCCCAGACCACGGCCTGGGGCTTCACCCGCCGCCCCGACACAATCCGGTGGAAGGACACGGGGCCGATCAGCGCACCCGTCGCCAGGGAACCGAGGACGACCGTGACCAGGTAGATCGTCTTGTCGGTCCGTGCCAGGTCGTGGAAGGGCGGGGTGAACACCACGGTGAGCAGGAAGCCGAGGAGGATCTGGACGCCGGTCTGGGCCACCCGGATCTCCTGGAGGAGCTCCTGCCAGCGCCGGTCGGCGCGCTCCTCCTCCGTCTCGGCCCGCCCGCGCCCGCGGGTGCCGGCCCCGGTGCCCGTGCCACCGCCCGGCTCGGGGACGTGCCCGTCCTGCCCTGCCCCCTTCGGCCCGTCGTGCGGGCCGGCGCCGTTGCGTACGTCCATGAGGTTCCTCCTCGAAAGCGGGGGCGGGGGGCCCGTGCCGGGCCCCCCAGGGTGCGTTCACGCCCGGCGCCCGCGCCGGGCCCGCGCCGCGGGGGCGCCTCGGCCCGCCGAGGTCACCATCGGCAGGGCGGGTGGCCCGCCCGCGCCGCCCGTCCGGCGTGCCCCGTCCGCGCGGTGCGCCGGGGGGCACGGCGGGAGCGCGGGTGCGGCTCCCGCCGTTCCGGCCCGTGGCACTGGGGTCCTCGGACGGGACTGCGGCCTCCGGCGGCCGCGCCGGCGTGCCGGAGGGCGGGTCGGGCGACGGAACGGGCGGACCGGTGCGGCGGGCTCCGCCACGGCGGCCCGGTCGGCGTGGGGCACCTCGTGGGTGCCGCGGGCCGACTGTCCGTCACCCCGCTCCGTCGCCCACCAGTTCGGCTTGCCGCGCTGCCCCGGGTCAAACCCCCGGGAGCCCGGGGAGACCGCCGGGTGGCCCCGACCCAGGGCTCGGGGGGCGGTGGTATGCGCGGGCCGGGCGGCCTGCCGGAGCCGGCCCCGGACATGCGACCGCCCCGCACGGCGGGGGTCCGTGCGGGGCGGTCGGGAACCGTCGGCGGGCGGCGTGGGGGGGGGTGGCCGCGGCCGACGGCGGGAGAGGCGGTCCAGGGGCGTTTCCGTCGACCCGCCTACCCCTTCCGCGGGCGGCCATTCCCCCGGCGCGACATCCGGTGGTGCCCCGCCCAGCCGCCTGACGGGATCCGGTCTCCGAACCCGGATGTCGCAGGTCCGGCTCCTGTCACCCCTGCCAGGGGCGCGCGCCGGCGCCGGATCGTCAGACGGATCCGCGCCAGCCGCCCGTCTGACGGCCGTCGCGCTCCTCGATGAACGACTTGAACCGCTTGAGGTCCCCGGCCACCTTGCGCTGGACGAAACCGAGCTTGTCGCCGACCTGTTCCGTCAGCCCCTCGGGGGCGAACTCCATCTGGAGCATGACCTTCGTCCGGGTCGCGTCGAGACGGTGGAACGTGACGACGCCCGCCTGCCGGGCCTGGCCCTCGACGGTCCGCCAGGCGACGCGGTCGTCCGGGATCTGCTCCGTGATGACGGCGTCGAACTCGCGCCGCACCCCGCCGATCTCCGTGACCCAGTGGGTGAGCGTGTCCGTGCGCTGCTCGATCCGTTCCACACCGTCCATGAAGCGCGGGAACGTCTCGAACTGGGTCCACTGGTCGTAGGCGGCGCGGACCGGGACCTCCACCTCGACGGATTCCTCGACCTTGGACATGGCGACACCTTTCTCTCGGACGAGGACGACTGCCTCGTCGGACGTGCTGCTGCGTTCGTACGGGGGGCGGGGCGAGGGCCGGCGGGGCCCGGCGGACGGCCGGCCGGGAGCGACCGGGACCGTCCGGTATCGCCCACGGGCCTGTCAGAGGCCGCCGAAGCCGCCCGGAAAGCGCCGGGAGGCGCGGTAGTACTGGTCGATCTCCTCGCGGTACTGGCGGTCCGCGAGATGCTTGTCGGAGACGAACTCGGGCGAGTCCTTGACCTGTTCCTTCGACAGGGCGAGGTGGAGGGTTCGCTCCTCCGGATCGACCCGGGTCACCGCCCGCGCCGGGATGAGCACTTCCCTTCCGAAGATCCACACGCCGGTGTCGACGACCAGGTAGGAGTCGTCCACCTCGTCGGAGTGCTTGTCCACCTTGCCGATGTGGCCGTCGCAGGCCTCGACCCGCCAACCGGTGAGGGCCGTGCCCGCCACGTGGCCGGACTCGGTGCTGAAGGACCAGAGAGGGTCGGTCGTCACTGTCACTCCTCTGCCGCCCGGGGATCGGACGGGTGGCGGCGCCGGGCGGACGGGCCGCCCCGGAGCGGGGCACGACGGGCGTCGTCGGTGCACCCGGGCGCCGCCGGCGGGACCACCTCGTTCGGTGGCTCCCTCCCGCGGGGCCGGACAGCGTCCGCGTACCCGGACATCCGGGGATAAACCTGGAACGCGCCGCGGCGGCGGGTCCGGTGGGGGATGTTCATGGACGGCCGGGGCACGCGAGCAGCGGCGGGCCCGCGCCTCCGGCGGCGGGCGACGCACCCGACTCCCGGCCCGTCGGCAGAGGGCCGGCCAGACCCCAGGGAGCACCGATGCACCTCCGAGCGAGGCCCGTACCTCCGGTCGTCGACGTCACGCGGGCGGCCCGAGCCGTCGACGGACGCTACCGGCTCGACCGGCTGCTCGGCCGGGGCGGCACGGCCGACGTGTACGAGGCGCTGGACCTGCGGCTGCGGCGCCCCGTCGCCGTGAAGGCGTTCCGGCCCGCGGGGTCGCGCCGGGCCGACGTGCAGTGCGCCGAGGAGGCCCGGTTGCTGGCCCGGATGCACCATCCGGGGCTGGTGCCCCTCTACGACACCGGCCGCGATGCGGACCGGCCGTATCTGGTGATGCGGCTCGTGCGGGGAACGACCCTGCGGCGGCGGATCGCCCGCGGGGTGCTCACGCCCGCCGAGGCCTGCCGGACGGGGGCGGCCCTGGCCTCGGCCCTCGCCCACGTGCACGCCCACGGCGTCGTCCACCGCGACGTCAAGCCGTCGAACGTCCTGCTGGACCGGTCGGGCGCTCCGCACCTCACGGACTTCGGCATCTCCCGCCGGGTCGAGGCGACGGGCGACTCCCCCGGGTGCGCGGGAACCCTGGTCGGCACCGCCTCCTACATGGCGCCCGAGCAGGCGCTGGGGCGGCGGACCGGACCCGCGGCCGACGTGTACAGCCTCGGTCTGGTGCTGCTCGAAACGCTCAAGGGCGAGGCGGAGTACGGCGGGGCACCGCTGGAGGCGGCGCTGGCGCACCTGGACCGCCCTCCGGTGCTGCCGTCCGGTCTCCCGGCCGAACTCGCCCGCCTGCTCGCGGCGATGACCGCCCGCTCCCCCGCCGCCCGTCCGGACGCGGCCGCCTGCGCCCGGCTCCTCGCGGCGCCCCGCACCTCGCGACACACCGGCGCGCGCACCGCCGCCCCCGCCACCCGGCGCGCCCGGCCTGCCCCAGCGGCCGCCCTGGCCACGCTCGGTCTCGCGGCGGCCGGAACGCCGGGCGGCGCATCCATGCGTGTTCCGGCTCCCCCGCCGTGGGACGCCACCGAGGACCGGACCGAGCCGTACCCGTACGCCCTTGCCTCACCCCTCTCCTGACGGGAGGACAGCCGCGGGGAGGTGTGAGTCGTCCGCTCCTGGCAACACGGGGACCAGGACACGGAGGGCGGGCGCGGAACCGTGCCGGCGAACCCTACGAAGGCGGTGCGAACGTCCCTGTACGGCTTCGCTCCGGCCGGTGGCGGCGCCCTCGACGTCCCGCCCGACAACAGGAGGAGGATCCCATGACCGCACTGCTGGACCGCATCAAGCGCTTCGCCCGCAGCCCCCAGGGTCGCGGCGCGGCGGCTTCCCTTCGCCGCGTCGCCGCCGACCCGCGCAACCGCACCCGGGCGAGCCGCCTGCTCGGCAGGCTGCGCCACCGCTGACCCCGAACGATCTCCGTCACGGGAGAAGCGGGGGCCGACGGCCCGGGTCCCGCCTCCGGGCCCGGGCGCCCAGCCCGTAATGCTCAACATCCTCCACTGCGTGCGCAACAGCTCGAAGTCGACGACCCTGCGCGTCATCGACTACTGCCTGGGCGACAAGGACAACCCCGTCGGTGCCCTGGGCGTGGCAGTCGCCAGCGAGTATGTGGAGGTCAGTACGGAGCTACGGATCGACGGCCGCCCCTACACCCTGACTCGATCCCTGACACACGGGAAATTGGGGAAGGTAGCCATCAACGGGGAGGAGGTGCCAGCCACGGGTTTCTCCGACTGGATCCTCCGTGAACTCGGTTGGCCCAACTTGCACGTCCCTCTCGGGCTCAATCCGGCGACCGCGACGCAACTGACGCCTCCGCCTTTTCGCAACACCCTGCGTCACACCTACCGAAATGAGGACTCCTGGATCAGATTCGCCAACAAGGAGCAGGAGTTCACTCGGCGCGCCGTAATCAGTCAGCTGTTGGACTTCGCCCGCGCCAGGAGCGGCAACGCACAGCGAGAGTTCAAGCTGGCTCGGGCAAGGCGTCACCTCGACGAAGCACAAGCCGTGGAGCGCGAGGTGCGACAGAGCACCGTGCAAGCCGTCACCGCCATTACGGAGAGCCTGCAGCTACCTTCGGCTCGTACGTCCGAGCAGGTAGCTCGCGCGCGTCAGGAGGTGCGGGCAAAACTCGATTCGGTCCGCCAGCAGCGGCAGCAATTGACGGCCGAAATCCAGAGCATCGACGGTGGGAGTGCGTCGGATGCGACTGGTCCGGTGGACCACAACTCCGCTCTCACCCGCGAATACAGCGAGCCCACCAGCCGGGTGAAGCTCGCGACGGATGAAGTGATGGCGCTGACACAGGTGCGTGAAGAACATCAGCACTCTGCCCGCACCGTGAACGCAGATATAGGCCGTATGGAATGACTGATCACTTCCATCGGTGTCTTCGACACCCTGCCAGTCCGGCAATGCCCGGCGTGCGAGCAGGCGGTCGCCGCTCGTCGTCACCATGCTGAGAACGCTTGTTACCTGTGCTTCCAGACTGCCGATGAGGACAAACGCGTCCGCCGGGCACAGATCGAGATCCGGTCCTTGAGGTCCGAACTCGACGACCTCAACGGGGTCATTGTCCGTACGGATGCCGACCTTGGTGCCGCTCTCGCCCGACAGGCGGAAATGCAGAGCCATCAGGGTGAACTCGCTCAACGCCTGAATGAGGAGCGAGCCGCACAGCTCGCGCCCTTCGTCGCCGCCTTGGAGCAGTTGTCCGCTGAGATCGCACGGTTGGAGCACAAGCTGACCGCGTTCCCTGCGATCCAGTCGATCCTGGAACGCCGCGACGAGGCAGACCATGCCCTTGTGACCGCGCAGACGGCCGCGGATGAACTGCAGAGCCTGCCTCCGTCCGCTGAAGTGGCAGGTATGTCACCCGTGGACCGTGCTCCATATTCGCCGAGCGGATGAACAGCTTCCTGGCGGACTTCCGCGGCGGTGTCTGGGTGAGCAGCGATGTGTCGATCAGGGACTCGGACCTCACCTTCTACGTAGGAACCCGCCCGTGGGACCAGGCCCTGGGTGCCGAAGCCAAGGTTCTCTTCTTCCTCGCCTACAGCTACGCAATGCTCTTCCTCGAGCAGGACCTGAACCTGGAGCGCGTCCCTGGTTTCCTCCTCCTCGACAACCCCTGTCAGCAGGGAATCGCCCCGAGCGTCGTGCAGCGGGTGCTTCTGCAGCTCGCCGACGCGGCACGCGAGACGGGCACGCAGATCATCAGCACTCAGGCGGTCACGCCCCCGGGTAGCTCGCCTTCGATCAGGCAGATCCCTATGCCCACGGTGTACGCCGCTCCTTGAGGCGGTCGGCTGCCCGAGCGCTCAGCCGGACCCATGCATGCGCGGCGGCCGTCCACACGGCGGCCGGCCAAGAGGGACGGCAAGGGGGCCGTCCGGCCCTCCTCACATCCGAACGATGAGGGGAGACTCGTAGGGAAGACCTTCGGGGGTCGCGTGAGGCCGCGTCGCTCTTCGGCGTCATGCGCCCGTACTCGCCCTCAGCCCCGGGAGACCACGATGCCCTCCCCCAGCTACCGCGTCAGTGACGTCATGACCCACACCGCCGTCGCGATCGGCCGTGACGCGCCCTACAAGGAGATCGTCGCTCTGATGGACCAGTGGAAGGTGAGCGCCCTCCCAGTCCTGGAGGGGGAGGGACGGGTCGTGGGGGTGGTCTCCGAGGCTGATCTGTTGCCGAAGGAGGAGTTCCGGAGCGCGGAACCGCGACCGGACGAATGCGCCGAGGCCGCCAAGGCCGGGGCCGTGCGGGCCGGCGAGCTCATGTCGAGTCCGGCTGTGACGGTGCACGCGGGCGCCACCCTCGCCGAGGCTGCGCGGATCATGGCCCGTCGGAAGGTCAAGCGACTGCCGGTGGTGAACGAGATCGGACTGCTGGAGGGGGTCGTGAGCCGGAGCGACCTGCTCAAGGTGTTCCTGCGGAAGGACGACGAGATCGAGGCGGAGATCCGGCGGTCGGTGCTTGGCCGGGCGGCGCTTACGGGATTGGACGTCACCGTGGTGGAGGGCGTGGCCGCCCTCCGGGGTGCGCTGGCCGACCGCTCCCTGGTGCCTCTGCTCGCGAGGGCCGTGCGAGCCGTGGAGGGAGTCGTCGACGTCCGGATGGAGCTCGGTGCCCATGAGGACGCTTCATGACGGACAATCCTTGTGGGGGCGGGTGGACACACACCGACCACAGGGGTCGCCATGACCGATCTGCCGGCAGCCGAGACACCCACGCGGGTCTTCCTCGTGGACGATCACGAAGTAGTCCGCCGGGGCCTGCGTGACCTCATCGACGACGAACCCGACATGGAGGTGGTCGGGGAGGCGTCGACCGCCGATCAGGCAGTGGCCAGGGGGCCGGCCCTGCGGCCGGACGTGGCCGTGCTCGACGTACGCCTGCCGGACGGCGACGGGATCACCGTGTGCCGCGAGCTGCGGTCGAGCATGCCGGACGTGGCGTGCCTGATGCTGACCTCCTTCGACGACGAGGACGCCCTCCTCGACGCGATCATGGCCGGTGCGGCGGGATACGTGCTCAAGCAGATCAAGGGTTCGGACCTCGTGTCGGCCGTGCGGACCGTGGCCACGGGGCAGTCGATGCTGGACCCGGCCACCACCGCCCGGCTGATGCACTCGTTGCGCGATCCCGAAGCGGCCAAGGCACCGGAGGACGAACGCCTCGCGGCGCTTTCCGAGCGGGAGCGCTCCGTCCTGGAACTCATCGGTGAGGGGCTCACCAACCGGCAGATCGCCAAGCGGCTCTACCTGTCGGAGAAGACGGTCAAGAACCACATCTCACGGCTGCTCGGCAAGCTGGGAGTGGAACGCCGTGTCCAGGCCGCTGTCATCGCCGCGCAGGTCCACGAGCACGACGCCGAGGAGAAGTAGCCACTTCCGTCCCTCACCCCTGGTCGGGTGGTAGGGGGATGCTCCATTCGAGCAGCGTGCCGCCCGCCGCGCCTGGGCGTGCCCGGACCGACAGGTCGCCGCCAAGCCGCTCGGCCCGTTCGGTGAGGTTGCGCAGTCCGCTCCTGGGGCCGCCGGGCCGGATGCCGATGCCGTCGTCGCTCACCATGACGGCCAGCACGCTCTCCTCCGCGACGACCGCCACCTCCGCGTGACGTGCGTTCGCGTGGCGGGCCACGTTGGTGAGGGCTTCGCCGATGACCGCGATCACCTCCTCGGCTGCCTCGGCGGGGACGTCGGTGTCGAGCAGACCCTCCATGCGCAGCGCCGGGGCGAATCCGAGGATCGACCCGGCCGAGTCGACCGCCTTCACGATGCGGTTCCTGAGCTTCGGCGCCGTTGCGCTGGTCTCGTGTTCCCGGAGTCCGAAGATGGTCGATCGGATGATCTTGATGGTGGCGTCGAGATCGTCGATGGCACGCGTCAGCCGGTCCAGGGCCTCCGGGTGTTCGACGAACCGTCGCGCGCTCTGCAAGGTCATTCCGGTGGCGAAGAGGCGCTGGATCGCGAGGTCGTGCAGGTCGCGGGCGATCCGGTCGCGGTCCTCCAGCAGGCTGACCTGCTCGGCGTCACGGCGCCGGTCTGCGAGTTCCAGGGCCAGCGCCGCCTGGCCGGCGAATCCCGGCAAGGCACTGATCTCGACGCCCGTGAAGGGCGACCGTCCCCGGCGCCTCGCGAGGATCATGACTCCGCTCAGCCGTTCTTTCGTTCCGACCGTCACGGCCACCGCCGGTCCGAAGCCCGTCCAGCGTTCCGGCTGCACGGTGATGCGCGGTTCGTTCTCGACGTCGGCCACGGTGATCAGACCGTCCCCGGTCAGAGCGACGGCGGCAAGGGTTCCCTCGCTGCTGGGAAGCACGACACCCCGGTGAGCCTCCGCTCCTTCGCCGCAGGCCAGCGACCCGCGCAGCTCGCCCCCCGGGCCGACCAGGTAGAACACCCCGTTGTCGGCGCCGGCGATGTCCACGGCTCGCTCCAGCATCCCGTCCAGGACCTCCGTCTCCGCCTCGCCGGACAGGAGGGCGCTGGTGAAGTCGGAGCTCGCGGCCAGCCAGCGCTGGCGGAGCCGACCCTCCTCGTAGAGCCGGGCGTTCTCGACAGCGATACCGGCGGCCACGGCCAGGGTCGTCACGACCGCCTCGTCCTCGGCGTCGAAGTCGGCCCCTCCCCGCTTCTCGGTGAGGTAGAGGTTGCCGAACACCTCGTCACGCACGCGGATCGGAACTCCGAGGAACGCGTGCATCGGCGGGTGGTGGGGCGGGAAGCCGTACGAGGCCGGGTGCTCGGACAACTCGGACAGGCGCAGCGGCTTGGGGTTGCGGATCAGCTCGCCCAGGATGCCGTGGCCGGACGGCAGCGCGCCGATTCGCTCGCGCAGGTGCTCGTCGATGCCGACGGTGACGAACTCGGAGAGCCTCCGGTCGTCGCCGATGACACCCAGGGCGCCGTACTCGGCGTCCACGAGGGCCACCGCCGCCTCCACGATGCCGCGCAGCACCTGCGGCAGGTCCAGTTCCCGGCCGACGGACATGACGGCTTCGAGCAGTCCGTTGAGCCGGTCCCTGGTGCCCCGCACCTCGTCGATGCGTCCCTGGAGCTCGTCGAGCAGCTCGTCCAGCCTCAGCCGCGGCAGCCTCGCGTCCGCGGACTCGGTGCCGTCCCGACCCATCGAAACCTCCGGTCGCGCCAGGCGCTGCTCACGGACCCGGCGCGCCTGTTTTCACCGTAGTCCCGATGTCCCGGCCGTTCCTGCTGACCTCGTCCGCCGGAACGCCGTTCGGACGAGCCGTGCCGCGAGAAATCCGGCGGGCGCGCAGACGGCGGCGAGGCCGATACCCGCCCAGCCGAGCGGTTCGGTCTCCAGGACCGCCCTCAGGAACGGCACGTACAGCGCGGCAGCGGCCAGGAGGGCGGAAGCGAGGACCGAGAGCGGGAGGAAGGGGTTCTCGCGGGTCAGCAGCCGGGCCCGCAGTCCCAGCACGACGCCGAGCTGGGCGGCGAGCAGGGCGAGGAAGAGGACGCTCTGCCAGGCCAGGTCCAGCGCCCGGGCGGCGAGGCCGGCGCCCAGCGTGGCGGTCGTGACGACGGCGGCCAGGAGCAGCAGCCGCTGCCAGGCGCCTCCACCGAGGATGTGCTGGTCCGGCGGTCGCGGCGGTCGTCGCATCGTGCCGGGGGCCGCCGGTTCGGCGCCCATGGCGACACCGGTGAGGCCGTGCGTGAGGAGGTTGATCCAGAGGATCTGCCCCGCACGCAGAGGAAGCGGCAGCCCGAGCAGCGGGCCGAGCAGCATGACGAGGATCTCGGCCGCGCCGCCGGCCATCCCGTAGACCAGGAAGCGGCGGATGTTGTCGTAGACGCGCCGGCCTTCCTCGACGGCCGCGACGACCGTCGAGAGCTCGTCGTCCGTGAGGACGAGGTCGGCCGCCTGCCGCGCGACCTCCGTACCCCGGGCGCCCATCGCGACGCCGATGTCGGCGCGGTGGAGGGCCGGGCCGTCGTTGACCCCGTCGCCGGTCATGGCGGTCACCGCTCCCCCGGCACGCCACGCCTCGACGATGTCCAGCTTCTGCTGGGGGTCCGTGCGGGCGAAGACCCTCACGGAGGTGAGGTCGGGAACCCGGCCCGCGGCCACGTCCGGGCCTGTGACGACGCGTCCGCCGGTGTCTTCCCTCCCGGCTCCGCATGTGTCTCCGAGAAGCGCGACGCCGGCCGCCACCGCCCGCGCCGTCGCCGGGTGGTCGCCCGTGATGAGCACGGGGGTGATCCCGGCAGCCCGGCAGGCGGCGAGGGTTGCGGCGGCGTCCGGCTTGGGCGGGTCGCTCAGCGCGACGAGCCCGAGCAGTGTGAGTCCCGATTCCGCCGCGGCGACCGGGGCCGGCGCGTCGTCCCGTACGCCGGAGGCCACGGCGAGGACCCGGTAGCCGCGCGCTGCCAGGTCGGCGGCCCGCTGCCGGGCCTGGTTCAGCGTCTCCGGAGGGTCCACGAGCACCGCGCCGGCGAGTACGGCCTCGGGGGCGCCCTTGAGGCACACGAGCACCCTGCCCTCCGCGGCGGTGTGCAGCGTGGTCATGCGCTTGCGGAGGCTGTCGAAGGGCACCTCCCCGATCCGGGGACGGGTCCCGGCCAGCGCGGCCTGGTCCGGGCAGCCCGCCTTGGCCGCGGCAGCGAGCAGGGCGGCTTCCATGGGGTCTCCCAGGGCCGTCCAGCGACCGTCGGGCGTACCGGCGTCGGGTGGCCGCAGGGCGGCGTCGTTGCACAGGGCCGTGACGGTCAACAGCTCCTGCACCGGCGCGAGCACGTCCGCCTCCGCCGGACTCCCGCCTGCGAGAACCTCTCCATCGGGTTCGTAACCGACACCCCGAAGTTCCGCGCTCACGCTCGGCGTCCAGACGTGCTGGACGACCATGCGCCCCTCCGTCAGGGTGCCGGTCTTGTCGGTGGCGAGGACGGACACCGAGCCGAGCGTCTCCACCGCCGGCAGCCGCCGCACCAGGGCGTGCCGGGCGACCATGCGCCTGGCCCCCAGGGCGAGGGCCAGCGTGACGACGGCCGGCAGGGATTCGGGGACGGCGGCCACGGCCAGGCTGATGGACGTGACCGCCATCGTGCCGAGCGGAAGGCCGCGGACGAGGCCGAGGGCGAAGACCAGCACGCACAGGGCGAGCGTCACGGCGGCGAGGACGCGGCCGAGTGCGGCGAGGCGGCGCTGCAGCGGTGTCGGCTCGCGGTGGTCATCGAGGAGTGCCGCGATGCGGCCGAGCGCACTGGAGGCGCCGGACGCCGTCACGACGGCCACACCTCTGCCGCGCGCCACGACCGTGCCGGCGCTGAGCGTGTCCCCGATGTCCTTGTCCACGGGCACCGACTCCCCGGTGAGCATGGACTCGTCCAGGAGAAGGGCGGACGCCTCGACGAGCTCGGCGTCGGCGGCGACGATGTCGCCCTCGCCGAGGAGGAGCACGTCGCCGGGGACGATCTCCGCGGCCGGCAGTTCCCGGACGGCACCGTCGCGCCTGACGCGCGCGTGGGGTGCACTCAGTGCCGAGAGGGCGGCGACGGCGTTGTCGGCCCGGATCTCCTGGGCGACACCGACGGTCGTGTTCACGACCACGACGACCGCGATGACGATCGCGTCGGCATGGTCGCCGATCGCAAGGGTGAGCACGACGGCCCCGAGCAGCACCATGATCAGCGGGTCGCGCAGCTGGGCCAGGATCCGGGTGTGGAGACGTACGGGCTTCCTCGCGGCCACCTGGTTGGGGCCGGTGGCAGCGAGCCGGCGGGCGGCCTCCGCCTCGGTGAGGCCCGCAGCCTCACCGGCCGACACGGCTGCGGTGGCGGTCATGGCGGGCTCACTCGGCGGGAACGGTGATGACGGGGCACCCGGCCCGGTGCAGTAGGCCGTGAACGACTGAACCGACGCGCATCCCCGTGTATCCGCCCCGGCCCCGGTGTCCGACGACGATCGTGCCGCTCAGAGCGGCGGCCCTGCGAAGCCCCTCCGCGGGTGGGCCACCACTGACTTCCGTGACGACCACGAGGTCGGGGTGGCGCGCCGCGACCACCTCGGCGGTCCGGTCGAGCACCTCCTTACCGGCTCGTCCGACCCGGACGATCTCCGCCGGGGACAGGATCCGGGCGGCGGCGTCGGTGTCCGTCGCATGGACGAGGCAGAGTCCGCTGCCGCGCAGCGCAGCCTCTTTCGCGGCCCACAGGGCAGCGGTCCGGGCGGAAGACGATCCGTCCACTCCGACCACGACCCTGCCAAGCCCGGGACGGTCAGGGGTTCCGTCCATGGCTCCTCCTCATCCGGTCCGCGGCCTCCGTGCAGGACTGTTCTCACCGTGGCATCCGCTGCCCGGGCGACCGGAGGGCCGCTGGGGGCAAGGGCGGGGCCAAAGGTCCCGTTCGCGCCTTCGGGTCCGGTCGGCCCCGACGCTGGACCGTCCGGCCCTCGCAGGTCGCCGTCGCGCGGCCGACGGTGGGAGAAGCAAGGCAACCACCGCTGGACGCCCGAGACGCTCGAACAGGAGGCCCGGCGATGAAGCACCTGAAGGTCGGTGCCCTGATGACCGACAGCGTGGTCTCCGTCGTCCCCATGACGCCGTTCAGGGAGGTGGCGAAGCTGCTCGCCGAGCACGACATCAGCGGGGTGCCCGTCCTCGACGAGGACGACCGCGTCGTGGGGGTGGTCTCCGAGTCCGATCTGCTGGCCCACCGCCGGCCGAGTGCCCGGGACGTCATGACGGCACCGGCCGTCACGGTGCACGCCGAGGAGACGGTCGCCGAGGCGGCACGGCTGATGGTCCGCCGTGGCGTGGAGCGCCTTCCCGTCGTCGACGAGGAGGAACGGCTGGTGGGGATCGTGACCCGTCGCGATCTGCTCTGCGTCTTCCTCCGCCCGGACGCCGAGATACGGAGCCATGTACAGGAGGACGTCCTCGCGGATGTCATGGGCTCGGGCGCCGACGACGTCGACGTGCGCGTCCTTGACGGCGTGGTGACACTGCACGGCCGGCTCCGGCGACAGGACCAGGCCCGGACGCTCGTCGGCCTCGCCGAACGGGTGGACGGGGTCGTCGCCGTGGTGGACCGGCTGTCCGTCGACGAGGACGCCTCCGGCCCCGCGTTCCCCGCGCGCAGCGCTCACCCGATCACTTGGTGACCCACACAGACAGGACGAACCGTGTCCACCACAGCTCTCACCCGACCGCTCGTGACGTCGCTGATCGAGGACGCCGTCACCGCTCCGTCGATGCACAACGCCCAGCCCTGGAAGTTCGTCCACCGGACCGGCACCGACACCATCGAGCTGCACGGTGACCCCTCGCGCGGAATGCGGCGGGAGGACCCCGACCACCGCGGTCTTCATCTCGGCTGCGGAGCCGCCCTGTTCGGTCTGCGCGTCGCTGCCGCGCACCGCGGCCGGCACGCCGCCGTCCGGCTGCTGCCCGATCCCGACGATCCTTGGCACCTGGCCGACGTGCGTCCGTCCGGTGCCGCCGACGAGCACGACGAGGAACTGGCCGGGCTCCGGCCGGCGCTGCGCGATCGGCACACCAGCCGCTTCCCGTTCAGCGAGGAACGGATCCCCGCCGAAATCCTCGACGGCCTCCGGGCGGCCGCGTTCCTGGAGGGCTGCCGACTGGACGTTCCGGGCGCCTGGCACACCGAGACCGTCCTCGACCTCGTCCACGACTCCGAGAGGTTCGAGTCAGCCGACGCGTCGGTACGGGACGAGATCGCCGCGTGGACGCGCACGGGTGCGGCCGGTGAGGGCGCCGGGACCGAGGGCATCCCGTCGTACGCCTTCGGCCCGCGCCAGTACGACGTCACCTCCCCGGTCCGGGACTTCGGCTCCCAGCGGCGAGTCCCGGGGCGCGAGTCGGTCCCCTTCGAGAAGAGTCCCCAGATCGCCCTGCTGGGTACGGTCGAGGACACCCCGGTGGAGTGGCTGAAGGCCGGCCAGGCGATGCACCGGGTGCTGCTGCGGGCCACGCTGGACGGGCTGTCGGCCTCCCTCATGTCCCAGCCGCTGGAGTGGCCCGAACTCCGTTCGGTGGCACGGGATCCCGGGTCCGCCACGGGCTACGTCCAGATGATGATCCGCCTGGGATACGGGCCCCGGGGCCGGGCCACCCCGCGCCGGCCCGCCTCCGACGTCCTCACTTTCGACTGAACTCCGTCAGTGCTCACCTTCGGCTGAGCAGCGTCGCAAGAACCCAGCCCCGTCACAGACGGAACCAGCGCTCCTCCCCGGGCGCGACGGTGACCCGCCGCTCTCCGGGGAGGACGACGGTGAGCGGGCCGCCGGGCGACGCCGGTACGCGGACGGCCAGCCGCCCGGGCAGGACGCGCACTCGCACTCCTCGATGGCCTTGGACGCAGAGCGTGAAGGCGAACCGGGGGAGCTCCGCCAGCGCCACCGGGTCCACGCGCAGCTCGCCCGGTCCGGCTTCCATTCCGGTGATCCCGCGTTCGACCAGGTCGATCGTCCCGGCCATCGCCCCCAGGTGGATGCCCTCCCCCGTCGTTCCGCCCTGGACGTCGGCCACGTCGGCGAGCAGCGCCTCCTGGCAGTGGCGCCAGGCGTCGGTGCCCTGCTGCCGAGCCAGGATCCAGCCGTGGACCAGACTGCTGAGGGTCGAGCCGTGGCTGGTGCGGCTCAGGTGGTACGCGACGGTGGCGCGCCAGATCTCGTCGTCCAGCGGGTAGCCGAGCCGGGCGAACAACGCGTACAGCTCCTCGGGCCGAAAGAGGTAGCCGAGCATGAGGGTGTCGGCCTGCTTGGACGCCTGGTAGCGGTTGACGGTGTCGCCCTCGGCCTCCAGGATCCGGTCGAGTCTGCGGATGTCGCCGTAACGGGCCCGGTACGCCTCCCAGTCGAGCTCGGCCAGGTCCCCGTATCCCTCGAACTGGCTCACCAGGCCGCGGTGGAACGGGACGTACAGGCGGCGGGAGACGTCCTCCCAGCGGGAGAGTTCCTCGTCGTCGAGCGCCAGTTGTTCGGACAGTTCCGCGCGGCGGCCCTCGGGCAGTTCGTCCAGCACGTCGAGCCCCCGGGCGAGCACCCAGGCGGCGGTCGCGTTGGTGTAGGCGTTGTCGTCGATGCCGGGCATCGAGGCGTCGGGATAGGCGTCGTGGTACTCGTCGGGGCCCACGACCCCGCGGATCCGGTAGCGCCCGAGGGCGGGATCGTACGTGGCGGATCCCGCCCAGTTGCGGGCGATCTCAAGAAGCGTCTCGGCACCGGCGGCATGCAGGAACCCCCGGTCGCCGGTGGTCTGCGCGTACCGCCACACGTTGTACGCGATGGCCGAGTTCACATGGCGTTGCAGCCGTGAGAAGTCGGGCAGCCAGCGGCCGGAGCGCGGGTTCAGGTGCAGTTCCTGGGTCTCCTCCCGGCCGGAGCTCGCGCTCTGCCACGGATACATCGCGCCGACGCCGCCGGCCCGACGCGCCGCCTCGCGGGCGGCCGGCAGCCGGCGGTGCCGGTACATGAGCAGGGCTCGGGCCACCTCGGGGAAGTGGAGGCTGAGGTAGGGCAGGACGAAGAGCTCGTCCCAGAAGACGTGACCGCGGTACGCCTCGCCGTGCAGGCCGCGCGCGGGGACTCCGACGTCGAGTTCCGCCGTGTGCGGGGAGAGCGTCTGCAGCAGGTGGAAGAGGTGCAGACGCAGGATGTGCCCCGCTTCCCCCGGCACGTGCAGCTCGCCTTGTTCCCAGAGTCGTTGCCAGGCCGCTCGGTGGGTGGTGACCAGCCGGGGGAAGGCCGGGGCGCGGGCGGCGTCGTCGCAGGCCGCCGCCAGGGGGTCGCCGCTGGGCCGGTCCGTCGAGGTGCGCAGGGCCAGCGTCTTCACGACGGTCGCCGAGCGGCCGGGGCCCACCGGCAGACGGTAGGTCTGAACGGCGCCGGTCCTGTCGGCGTGCTCCCGTGCGCGGCGGGCGGGGCGGGTGACCGTGCGGACGGCGAGCGCGATCCGCCTGCCCGGGTCGTCCGTACGACAGGACAGCCAGGCCACCCCGCCGGGTTCGAAGCCGCTCCGGTGGTCGGTGAGGTGACGGCCCTCCAGGTGCCGGTATCGCTCGACGCCGGCGTTGACGACCGCTCCGTCGAGGACGGACTCGACCTCCACGACGCCGCTCCAGCCGTAGGCGCGAAACATCGTGTACTGGGCCGCGAGCCCGGCGTCTCCCATGTGCACGATCCTGATGTGGCCGACGCGCAGGCCACGGCCCTGGGCGTCCCGGTAGAACAGGTGGCGGTTCAGCACGCCCCCGCGGAGGTCGAGGTGCACGTCGCTGTGGCGCAGGTCGTCGGAGTCGGGCGTCAGCCAGTCGCCGGGCGGCCCGTCGTCCGGCAGGCAGCGGTAGCGCAGCAGCGTCCAGTTGGGCAGGTTGACGAGATCCTCGTTCTCGATCCGCTTCCCCGCGACGAGCGAGGCGAGCCGGTCGTAGCAGCCGGCCAGATAGGTGCCCGGGTAGTGGACGGGGCCGGCGGTGCACTCGGGGGCGGAGCCGCGGGTGGCGAAGCGGCCGTTGCCGAGCGTGCAGAGGGACTCGACGAGCCGTTCGCGGTCCGGCTCGTAATGGTCATACGTCCAGGATCGGTTGGCGGTCATCCGCCCTCCCCCCACACCCTACGGACCAGCGTCGTGAGGTCGGGGACGACAAGGTCGGCGCCCTCGTCCAGAAGGGAGGCGTCGTGTCCGTCAGGGGTGCGGTCGACACCGACGACGAGACCGAAGCCGCCCCGGCGGGCCGCGCGGACTCCGGCGACGGCGTCCTCGACCACCGCGACGGCGGCCGGGGGGAGGCCGAGGAGACCGGCCGCGTGCAGGAAGAGCGCCGGGTCCGGTTTCCCGGCGAGGCCGAGCCGGGCGGCGTCCTCGCCGTCCACGACGGCGGCAAGGGTCGTGTTCAGACCGGCGGCGGCGAGCAGCGCCCGGGCGTGGCGGGACGCCGAGACGGCGGCGCACGGCACGTGCCGGGAGCGGAGCGCGGCGAGAGCCGCTGCGGCGTCCCTGAAGGCTACGACCGGCTCGGAGGCCAAAGCCTGCTGGAACGCCGCTTCCTTGCGTGCCGCGACCGCCCAGACCGTCGCGGACCCGGGCGAGTCGCCGGGCTCACCCGCGGGCAGGCGAACGCCGCGGGCCGCCAGGAACGCCTCGGCCCCGTCGTAGCGTGACCTGCCGTCGACGAACCGCCGGTACTCGGCGTCCGCGTCGAACGGCACCCACCTCCCGTCCTCCTGCGCCAGCTCGCCGAGGCAGGCGTCGAACGCGGTCTTCCACGCCGCCGCGTGGACAGCGGCGGAGTCGATCAGCACGCCGTCGGTATCGAGGACGACACCTCGCGGCGGCACGGGGCCCGAGGGCGGGCCGCTCATCCGGCGTCCGGGGTCTCGGTGACCTGCACGGCCGTGTGCTGCGGACCGCCCAGCGCGACCTTCAGGGCGCCGGTGTCGCCGGCGCGGCCGAACACGTCGTACGCCTCCTCCATCTGCCCGATCTCGAAGCGGTGGGTGACGAGATCGGCCGCGGGCAGCCTGCCGGCCGCCATCATGCGCAGCAGCATGGGCGTGGACGAGGTGTCCACGAGCCCGGTGGTGATGGTGATGTCCTTGATCCAGAGGTCTTCGAGGTGCAGGGCCGCCGGCTTGCCGTGGACGCCGATGTTGGCGACCCGCCCGCCGGGCCGCACCATCCGCGTGCACATCTCGAAGGCCTCGGGCACGCCCACCGCCTCCATGACGACGTCGGCCCCGAGACCGTCGGTCAGATCCTCGACGAGCTGTTCCGGACCCTCGCCGACGGTCGCCGTGGCGTCGGCGCCGAGCTGGCGCGCTGCTGCGAGCCGTGACTCGGCGAGGTCGACGGCGATGATCCGACCAGGACTGTAGAGACGTGCGGTGGCGATCGCGGCCAGGCCGATGGGGCCCGCGCCGACCACGACGACCGTGTCGGCAGGCTGGACGCGGCCGTTCAGGACGCCCACCTCGTAGGAGGTGGGGAAGATGTCGGCGAGCAGCACCGCGTCGAAGCTGTCGACCGCGCTCGGCAGCGGGTGCACGGACAGGTCCGCGAACGGCACCCGGACGTACTCGGCCTGCGTCCCGTCGATGAGGTGCCCGAGGACCCAGCCACCCCCGCCGCGGCACTGGCCGTAGCGGCCCTCGCGGCAGAAGCGGCAGCGGCCGCAGGCGGAGATGCAGGAGATCAGGACGCGGTCCCCGGGCCGTACCGTACGAACGTCCCGCCCGGTCTCGACCACCGTGCCGACCGCCTCGTGGCCGAGCACCCGGCCCGGCGTCACCTCCGGCACATCCCCCTTGAGGATGTGCAGGTCCGTGCCGCAGATCGTGACGACGTCGACCCGCACGATGGCGTCCCCCGGGTCCTTGATGCCCGGGTCGGGTACGTCCCGCCAGGCGATCCGGCCCGGGCCCTGGAAGACGGCTGCCTTCATGGCACCCACCCACTTCCTGTCACGCGTTCGGATGTCCTCCTCGTCAAGGCTCGGCCGTCGCGGCGCGGCGGCGCATGTGCCGACCGGCCCAAGGGAAGGGCCGGTCGGGCCCTCCGCCCCGGGGCGGTCCGGGTGCGACGGTGGACGCGGGCACACACTCCGAAGGAGGACGGCCATGTCCGAGGCAGACCGGATCCCGGCTCCCGCCGCTCCCGCCGCCGTTCCGCGGCCGGCCCTGCTCAGCTTCCTGGGCGGGGTGGGGACGGTCACGGGCAGCAAATTTCTCGTGGAGAGCGACCATGCGCGCATCCTCCTGGACTGCGGTCTCTTCCAGGGTTTCGCGGACCTGCGCCGACGCAACTGGGACCGGTTCGCGCGTGATGCCGCCGACATCGACGCCGTGGTCGTCACCCACGCCCACCTGGACCACTGCGGCTCTCTTCCGCGCCTGGTCCGGCAGGGCTTCCGGGGGCCGATCCTCACCAGCGCCCCCACCGCCAGGCTCGCCGGGATCGTGCTGCGCGACAGCGCGCGGCTCCAGATGGAGGCCGCCCGGCACGCCAACGAGCACGGCTGGTCGAAGCACCGCCCGGCGAAGCCTCTGTACGACGACTCCGACGTCGACAAGACGCTGGCGTTCTTCGACCCGGTCCCGGTCGGCGAGGACGTGGAGATCATGTCCGGCAGCCGGCTGACCCTCCACCACGGCGGCCACATCCTCGGCTCGGCCTGGGCCCACCTGACGCTGGAGGACGGGCGCACCCTGGCCGTTTCGGGTGACCTGGGGCGCCCCGGGCACCCTCTGTTGCTGCCGCCGGAGCCGTTCTCGGGCGCCGACGTGCTCCTCATGGAGTCGACGTACGGCGACCGGCGCCACGACCAGGAGTCAGGACGGTCCGCCTTCGCCGATGTCATCGCCCGGACCCTCGCGCGCGGCGGGACCGTGGTGATCCCCGCCTTCGCGATCGACCGGACAGAGGTCGTCCTGCACGAACTCGCCCGGTTGCGCGAGACGGGTGCCCTGCCCCGGTCGGTGCCTGTGTATGTGGACAGCCCCATGGCCCTGGCGGCGCTGGACGTGTACCGGGACGCCGTACGCGAGCGGTCCCCCGAGCTGCGGCCGGAGATCCTGGACCGGGGCGAGGCCGCGCTGAGCCCGGCGCCGTTCCTCGCCGCCCGCACGGTCCAGGAGTCCATCGACATCAACAGCGCCCACGGCCCCGCCGTCATCGTCTCCTCGGCCGGCATGGCCACCGGCGGCCGCGTCCTGCACCACCTGCACCGCCTGCTGCCCGACCCGCGCAACGCGGTGGTCGTGGTCGGCTTCGCCGCGGCCGGGACCCGCGCGCGGGACCTGGTGGACGGGGCCCGGGTCCTGAAGATGTTCGGCGAGTACGTGCCCGTACGTGCCGAGGTGGCCGACGTGCCGCACTTCTCGGCCCATGCGGACGCGGCTCAGATCGTCGACTGGCTGCGCGGCGCCCCTCCCCCGCACACCACCTACCTCGTCCACGGCGAACCGGCCGCCTCCGAGGCGCTGCGCGACCGCATCGACCGCGAGCTGGGCTGGACGGCCGTCGTACCCCGCTCCGGGGAGGCCGTCCTGGTCCGCTGACCCGGGCCCTTCGGACCCTTGGTGTGCCCTGCGCGGCCCTGCCCGGGACCGCACCCCACACGGGAGTCTGCAAGGGAAGGGCTGGAGGACACCATGACCACCACGCGGACCCTACTGAACGAACTCGCTCCCGAGGCGCGCGACCGGCTCCTGGAGCACTCCCGCCCCGTCCACTTCGCCGCAGGCACCCGCATCTTCCACGAACGGCAGCACGCCGACCGGTTCTGGATCATCGAAACCGGCAGAGTCGAGCTCGACACCCACGTCCCCGGGCGCCGCAACGCCGTCGTGGACACCTTGGTGGGCGGCTCGCTCCTCGGCTGCTCCTGGATCATGCCGCCCTACCACTGGCACCTCGGTGCCACCGCGACCACAGAGGTCCAGGCCCTTGAGTTCGACGCACAGGCCGTACGCGAACTCTGCACGACGGATCCTTCCATCGGCGAGGCTGTCTTCGCGTGCGTCGCGGCGACGATGGCACGTCGGCTGCTGGCAGCCCGCAGCCGGCTCCTCGACGACCTCATGCCGCGCGTCGGCGCGGAGCCCCTGGCCTACGCCCGGTGAGGAGAGAGTCATGACAACCCAGCCCTTCACCGTCGCCGACGTGATGACAAAGAAGGTCGTCGCGGTCCTGCCCGGCGCGGACTTCAAGGAGATCGTCACCACGATGCAGCGGTGGAAGGTGACCGCCGTCCCCGTCGTCGAAGGCGAGGGCCGTGTCGTGGGTGTCGTCTCGGAGGCGGACCTGCTCCTCAAGGAGGAGTTTCACGACCACCGCCTGGGGCTCGTCGAACAGCTGCGCCGACTCGACGCCACGGCCAAGGCCGGTTCGCGGCGGGCCAAGGACCTCATGACCTCACCCGCCGTCACCATCGCGCCCGAGGCTTCCCTGCCGCAGGCCGCTCGCCTCATGGCCACCCACCATGTGAAGCGTCTGCCCGTCGTCGACGCCGGCGGCACGATCCAGGGGATCGTCAGCCGGTCCGACCTGCTCAAGGTCTTCCTCCGCCCCGACGACGACCTTGCCGCCGAGGTCCGCCGCGACGTCGTCGAGCATGTGTTCCCGCTGTCCGGGCGCCAGGTCGACGTCCGTGTCGACGCGGGCGTCGTGACCCTGTCCGGACAGGTCCGCGACATCGCACTCGCACCCCTCGCGGAACGCCTGGCCCGGGCCGTCGAAGGAGTGGTGGACGTCCGGTGCGAGCTCACCGCCGTCGCCGTCGAGGCATAGACGTGCGGGCGGCGCATGAAGGGCCGGGCTTCCCAGAAGCCCGGCCCCGTGCCGCTCGGCACGTGCGCTGTTCCTCCGATGGCACGAGCATCGTGCTGCCGGTCGTGGCACCGCCGTCGACCACGAACTCCGAACCCGTGGAGTAGGTCGCCTCGGCAGCCAGGAACACCGCCATCCGGGCCACCTCAGCGGGCGTGCCGAAACGCGGAATGGGCTGGCCTGCGGTGATCGAGTCGTCCATGCCGGCGGTCATGGGCGTGCTGATCGGACCGGGGTGGATGGAACAGACCCGGATGCCGTCGCGCGCCAGGTCCAGCGTGGCGGCCTTCGTCAGCCCTCGCAGACCCCACTTGCTCGCGACGTACGCCCCGAGGCCTGCTGGCCATCCCCCACTACCTGGTCATCGCGTTCTTCACCGGCGGTATGCGCGCAGGCTGGTGGACCGGCGGACCTCACCCTTCTGGCGCTCATCGCGGCCTTCGCCCTCGCTTTCACCGAGCGGTATCCGCGCGACCTGTTCGCCCTGATCGTCGGACTGGAACCGCTGGGTCCTGCGCGTCGCCGCGTACGCGAGCCTGAAGACAACGCCTACCCGCCCTTCCGGCTCGACCAGGGCGGCACGGAGCGGGTGGCCGAGACGGGTGGCAGCCGCCTCTGACCAGGCCGTCGGGCCCGCCACAGCTCGTCCGCGCCCCGGCCCGAGGCCTCCTGGTGGCTCGCGTCGCATCTCCGGATGGGAGAGCCCACCGGATTGTCCCGGCGGGCCGTTCAGCGCGTGGAGCCCAGCTCGCTGCCGATGTGATGCGCCCATTCCTGGATTCGTGCGGGGTTACGGAAGTCCCCGCCCTTACCGTGGCGGACGA
Source organism: Streptomyces sp. NPDC053541 (assembly GCF_044544705.1). Lineage (NCBI taxonomy): Bacteria > Bacillati > Actinomycetota > Actinomycetes > Kitasatosporales > Streptomycetaceae > Streptomyces > Streptomyces sp. NPDC053541. The sequence continues at coordinate 405,891 of NZ_JBITXM010000010.1, read as the reverse complement.
GGGAGCGGGCGATGCGGCCGGGTGTCTCGGCTGTCACGGCGCCGCCGAACGTGATGTGCTCCCGTGCGCCGAGCTTCTTCATGCGGCGGGCCACGCCGGGCGCCGGCGGGATGGCGTCCTGTTCGGCGGAGCTGTCGACAGGACCACTGCTGAACAGCCACAGAGGGCGGTCGCGAAGCTGGTCGGCGTTGCGGCGGGCACAGCGGCTCGCCTTGCCGTTCCAGCGTCCGGCGTAAAGGGCACCACCGAGCACGACGCCGTCGTAGCCGCTGACGTCGGTGACCGTGTCGGCCGGCAGCACGACCGCGTCGAGGCCGTCGGCCCGGAGCGTCTGGCCGATCTCGTCGGCAATGCCCGCGGTAGCACCGTGCTTGCTGCCGTAGGCGACCAGAACTCGTGTCGGGTTCATGACTACTCTTCTCCAGCTGTGTCGTCCGCTCGCCGCACGGGGATGGTCCGACGGGTCTCGGCCTTCTCCTCGGGCATCGGCACACGGATGGTGAGGATGCCGTCCTTGTACGAGGCATCGACGTCGTCGGCAGGGATCGCCTCGGGGAGGCGTACGGTCCGGCGGAAGGAGCCGTACCGGAACTCCGAGTGCTCCTTGTCCTCCGAGCTCTCGCTGTGCTCCGCGTTCACCGTGATGAGGTTGTCATCGACGGTGATGGTGACGTCATCGGGGTCCATGCCGGGCAGTTCGGCCCGCAGTACGTACTCACCGTCACCGCTGGACACCTCCACCGGGATGGAGTGCGCGGCTGTGGCGGGACGCCATCCGGGCAGCCCCGGGAACTCACGGTTGAACCAGTCATTGAAGTCGGGGAAGAGGCTGTGCCTGCGTTCCACGCTGTCTCCGGTCATCGTTGTGCTCCTCATGTGCGGGCCCGGGAGGCCCCTGCGAATGGATCAAGGTCGTGAGCGGTGTGCTCATGCCCTCTCAGTACGGGAGCCGGCGGCCGGAGGGTGTCCGGAGATCCAGCGGGCTGGGGCGGCGCGGCTGCTGGGGACGGCGGCTGATCCGGGTCTGCTGCATCGTGCTCACTCCTCCGGAGATCCGGACGGCGGTCCGGCTCGATCTCGCCCTTCCACCGTGCCGCCCGGGGCCAGTAGCGCCGCAGTGCCGGGCGGGTCATCCTGTGGGGGCCGGTCGGTCCGTGCGGGGCCGGGACCGGTCGGCCCTGGAGGAGGGCCCGTCCGCCCCTCCGACCGCCGGCAGGGGAACGGTGATCACGGGGCACTCGGCGTGGTGCAAGAGGCCGTGGACCGTGGAACCCAGGCGCATGCCGGTGTAGCCGCCGCGCCCCCTGCGTCCGACGACCAGCGCGAGCGCCTCAAGGGAGGCACCGGTGAGTTCCTCGACGGGGTGACCGCGCACGACCACCTGCTCCACGTCGACGTCCGGACAGCGCTCCCCGCAGCCGGCGACCGCCTCGGCGAGCAGCCTGCGGCGCTCGGCCAGGCCCTCGTTCTCGTCGCCATGTGACAGCAGGGGCCGGGGCCACACCCAGACCGCCTTGAGCCGTGCCCCCCGCAGGCTCGCCTCCGCCACTGCGAAGGCGACGGCGGCCCGGCAGTCTCTGCTGCCGTCCACGCCGACGACGATCAGCGGCGGGTGGACGGCCGTGTGCTCCGGTTCCCGCACTACAACAACTGGGCAGTCGGCGCGTGCCGCCAGCGGGACGACCACGGAGCCCTCGCTGAAGACCTCGGCGGCGCTGCTGAGGCGACGGGATCCGACCACGGCGAGGGCGGCACCCGGTGTCCTGTCGCGCAGCACGGTCGCGGGCGCCCCGTGGACGAGCTCCGTCGCCGTCCACAGCTCGTCGTGCAGTTCCCGTACGAGGTCCTCCGCGTTGACCAGCGTGGACTCGGCTCGGATACGCAGGGCGCTCTGGTGGGCCACCGCCGCGTACGGGAGCCGGTCGTGGACCGGGGGAACGGCCACGAGCAGGCGCAGCCGGGCGCCTCTGCGGACGGCTTCGTCGGCGGCCCAGACGAGGGCCGGGATGGACAGGTCACGGGGGTCGAGGCCGACCAGGACGTCGCTCATGGCTCCTCGTCACGTGCCGCGAAGGCGGCCGGGCACCCCGGGGACGCGTCGATTCCCACGACGACATCGCCGAGCTCCGGTCGGGCGGGGATCTCGCTGTTCATGGTTCCACCTCCGGAGAGTTCGCCACGGGGGCCGGGGAGCCACGCCCGGGAACGGCATCTCCCACGCTGGCACCGGGAGGGCTCCCAGGAGATGGGCCGTTCGGCCCCGTTCTGAGACCTGCGCGGCCCCTGCTGCGTGGGGCAGCTCGGGCCGCAGCCTGAGGTCTGGAGTCCATCGCGCCCGGTTCTCGGACGCCGCGGCACGGAGCCGGCTGAGGAGGAAGGTCATGACGCCCCAGGTCACCGTAGGTCTCGACGGCTCAGAGGAAAGTGCCGCCGCCGCACGCTGGGCCGCGACGGAAGCGGTGCTCCGTGAAGTACCGCTCCGGCTCGTGCACGTGGACGAGTGGCCTAACGCGCCGGAGATCCCCGCGTCGTACTCTCGCGCCCACGCCGAACGCGCCCAGAGCTTGCTACGGGACGCGGCGGAAGTGGCACGCAAGGAGCATCCCGACCTGGAGGTGTTCACCGAAGCTCCTCAGGGCCGATCGGCCGAGATACTGACCGCCGCCGCGAACGAGGCCGCGCTGGCGGTGCTCGGCTCGCGCGGGCCGGGCGCCGTCCTCGGCTTCGTCATCGGCTCGGTGTCCCTCGCCGTCGTCGGAGCCACCCGGCGGCCGGTCGCCCTGGTGCGGGCGAAGGGTGAGCGACCGGCGACGCCCCGCGCCGGCATCATCGCGGGTGTCGACATCTACCACCCGTGCGAGGCCCTGCTCGGGTTCGCGTTCACGGAGGCCGCTCGCACGGGTATGCCGCTCCGGTTCCAGCACAGTTGGACGCTGCCCGCCTCGTACGGCTACGCGACCTTGGCGGATCCGGGGCTTGGCGAGGAGCTGGGCGACCGTCTTATGGGAGGCCTTGACGATCTCCTGGAGCCGTGGCGGAGGCGGTACCCGGGGGTGGACGTCACGGCCAGGCTGCCATGGGCCCTGCCGCCTACCACCTGGTCGAGGCATCGCAGGACGCGGATCTCGTCATCGTGGGACGCCGGACGCGGAGGGTTCCCGTGGGCCCGCATCTCGGCCATGTGGCGCACGCGGTCATCCACCACGGTCGCGCACCGGTCGTTGTCGTGCCGTTGGCGTGAGCGCCCATGAGCGGACGACGGAACGTCTCGGCCCGGGCCGTCGGGCCCGGGCCGAGGAGTGCCTGTCACCTGCTCGTCAGAGCTCGGGCGCAGACGACCTCCCGGGCGCGCCCGGCGCATGGACGCGGCGTCCGGTCACCCGGCGGGGTGAGAGCACGACGACGGTGTCCCGCCCGTCGCCGGCCCACGGTGTCGAGTACGCGGCTTCTCTGAGAGCATGGGCCGTGGCCGGGTCCGACACTCTGCGTGCGGGGCCGACGATGAGCACACTCCAGCCCTGGCTGAAGGCTTCGTCCGCGTGGTCCTCCTCGAAGGCGATGGCCGCGCCGGCAGCGGCCGCCCGCGCGAGCGGCGTGTCGTCCGCGGTCATGAACAGCAGCTCTCTACCCACGACCTGGTAGTTCACGGGGTAGATCTCAGGCCCGTCGCGTCCGGTGACGGCAACGCGGCCGACACCGTGGTCGTCGAGCAGCGCCCAGCATTCCTCCTGGTCGATCGCGTTCATGCGGGCGTGATACGCGGCTTGGCCCCGTCCAGGCGCGAACTCCGCGGTGTACCCGGTCAGATCCTGAGTGGTCGTCTCCAGGGCGTTCGCGAGCCGGACCAGAAACTCGATACTGGGAGACGGCAGTTGCTCCTCAATGAGGTCTATGTAGCCCCGTGTGGACCCCACCCGTGCGGCCACCTCCTCGCGGGACAGGCCGAGACGGGCGCGTCTGGCCTCGACGCGGCGGCCCAGATCGCTCATGTGGTGCCGGGCAGCGGAGTTCATCACTGCTCTCCCTCGGAGGGGGCGTGGTGGTGCTGGGGGATGACGGCGACCGGACAGGAAGCGTGGTGCAACGCGCGATGGGCGACCCTGCCGAGCTCCAGGCCGACCAGGCGGCCTTGGCGTCGCGCCCCGACCACCAGCAGGTCGGCGGCGGCGGAGCGGTCGGTCAGCACCCGGTGCGCGGGGCCCTCGACGGTGCTTCTACGCAGCCGCACCTGGGGGAACTCGCGCACCAGCGGGTCGAGGGCCTTGTCGAGGAGTTCGGAGGCCCGGTGTTCGAAGTATGTGCGGGGCTCACCCGTCAGCAGCGGGTGGTCGACCGGTTCGGGGGCGGGGCGTCGCCATGTGCGGACGACGTCGAGTTCCACGTCCCGGACCGCCGCCTCGCGGAAGGCGAACCTGACGGCCGGTGCGTCCAGGTCGTGATCGCCGATTCCCAGCAGGATCCGCTGATGGCGCGCTTCCAGCGCAGGTCGGTCCCCGCGGACGACGACGACCGGGCCGTGGGACCGGGCGGCCACGACGAGGCCGACGGATCCGAGCAGAAGGTCGGCCAGCTCTCCCCGCCCACGTGACCCGACGACGAGGACCACGGCGTCCTGCCCCTCACGGAGCAGCGCGCCGGCGGCGTCCTCGGCGAGGACGTCCGCGGTGACGACGAGACCAGGAGCACGTCGCCGGGCCCGGTCCGCAGCCGTGCTGACGATGGTCTCCGCGAGGACCTGACCCGAGGGCCGGTCTGTGGACCACGCCGGCACGGTGCCCTCATACCGCTCCCACAGAGAGGCGTGCACGATGCGCAGGGGGTGTCCGTGCCGTACCGCTTCGTCGACTGCCCAATCCAAGGCCGTGAGACTGGCTTCGGAGCCGTCGACGCCCACCACCAGGGGGCCAACCGCCACGGGCGATTCCATCGTCCCCACCGCCTTTCGAGTGCCGGGTGGATCACTGCCACGCTCGCACCGGAAGCGATGGCCCGGTAGGGCCGGTCGGTCCCGGCATCGGCCCACCCGGTCCCTGCCGACGCGGCGCGCCGGGTGCGGAAGAAGCACGGAGAACCTCCCGTGTGCAGGGCACGACGGGAGGAAGCGCGAGGGGAGGAAGGACCCATCCGCTTCTCGCGGATCCTGATGGCGCGGTGCGCGGCATGACGTCCGCCGCTCCGCGTCCTCACGCGGGTCCTTCCTCGAGAGCGCGGAGCGGCGATGTCTCGTATCACCGCGATGCCTCCGGGCTCGGCGGCCCTCCAGCCCGGCGGCGAGCCGGCCGGGCTCACAGGGGCCAACGGTCCCGGAAGGGGACCGTTCGGCACTCCTCCCGGGAGGGCCCACGCGGAGAGGCTGGGTTCCACGGCCGCCGGCAGTGGGCCGTACGCGGATACGAGAACGATGGCATCTCACCAGGAGGTGGAGGGTCATGACACAAGGCATCGTGGTCGGCGTCGACGGCACGGAGCAGGCGGACGCCGCCGCCGAGTGGGCAGCGGGCGAGGCCGTCCTGCGCGGCACCGGCGTCCATCTGGTCCATGCGAGGGAACCGTGGCCGGAGTCCGTCGCCCCGCTCACGGCGCGAGACCCCGAGGAGCCGTGGGCCGAGGAACTGCTGGCGAGGACCGCCAAGCGACTACGCGAACGGCATCCGGGCCTGTCGGTGACCACCAGGCTGCTGGACTCGGGACCGATCCCGGGTCTCGTCGCCGCGGGCGGGGCTGGAGATCTCCTGGTCATGGGATCACGTGCGCTGGGCACGATGGCCGGCTATCTGGTCGGCTCGGTCGGACTGACTGTGGCCGGCGCCATCGAACGGCCCGTCGTCCTCGTACGAGCCTACGACGCGACCGCGGCGGCCGAAGCCGTGACGGTCGGGATCGACGCGCGCCAGCCCTCGGACGCTGTCCTGGGATTCGCGTTCGAGGAGGCCGCCCGTCGGCACAACGAAGTGCGTGTCATCTACGCGCAACAGCTCCCGCTCTACGCCGGCCTCGGTCCTGCCATGGTGCCGGACATCCGACCGGCCGTGGCCCCCGAGATCGAGCGCTCCCTGGATGATCTCCTTGATCCCTGGCGCACCAAGTACCCGGACGTGACGGGCACCGCCCGCGTGGTGATCGGATCGGCCGGCCTCGAACTCGTGCGGGCGGCCGCGAACGCCGGCCTGGTCGTCGTAGGCCGGCGCACACGGCGTTCGGCGCTGGGAGCCCACATCGGCAGCGTGGCCCACGCCGTGCTGCACCACAGCCCCGCGCCCGTCGCCCTCGTGCCCCACGAGTGAACCGGCGCTCTTTCCGACGCTCCGCGCGATGGACCAAGAGCCGCACTGCGGCGACCTCCTGCTGACGACATGAGCTCGCCGTGCTGCGTGCTCCGGTGTGCGTGTTCCCGGCCGGGTTCGCCGGTCCGGATGGGGCCGTTCGTCCCCCCACTGGGGCCCGGTCGGCCGTGGCCGTCCCGTCCACCCCAGGGTTCGTATGGAAGGCATGAACAGCGACCGACCCCTCCTGGTCGCCACCGGAGTCCGCAAGATCTACCGGACCGGCTCGGTGGCGGTCACCGCCCTCGACCACCTGGATCTCGTCGTACGCCGTGGGGAGCTCGTGGCGGTCATGGGTCCGTCCGGGTCCGGCAAGACCACCCTGTTGAACTGTCTGTCCGGGCTCGACGACATCGACGGCGGCCGGGTCGAGATCGACGGCCACGACCTCTTCGCGATGTCGGATGCCGCCCGCACAGAGCACCGCGCCCGCACCATGGGCTTCGTCTTCCAGGCGTTCAACCTCATCCCGGTCTTCTCGGCCGTGGAGAACGTCGAACTCCCCCTGCTGCTCGTCGGCACCCGGCCCCGAGAGGCACGGCACAGGGCACTGGCCATGCTCGAACGGGTCGGTCTCGGCCACCGGGTCGAGCACCGCCCGAGCGAGATGTCGGGCGGTGAGCAGCAGCGGGTGACCATCGCCCGTGCCCTCGCCGGACGGCCGGCCATCGTGTGGGCCGACGAGCCGACCGGCAACCTCGACAGCGCGATGGCCGACCAGGTCATGGACCTGCTGTGCGAACTCAACCGGGACGAGGGCCAGACGATCGTCCTGGTCACCCATGACAGCGCCATCGGCGCCCGCGTCCCCCGGCTGATCCGGATGCGCGACGGGCGGCTGGTCGACGATCGCCGGCAGCCGGCCTTCGCCATGGACTCGGCCGACGACATGCACCGGGACTGATGATGTATCCGAACCTGCTGGCCCCGCTGCTCATCGTCCTCGCGCTCGCTCTGGCGGCACTGGTACTGGTCGCCGTCCGGCAGCCGGTGTCCCGGCGGCTGGCCTTCCGCCAGCTCGCCCGGCGGCGCACCGAGGCCGCGCTCGTGATCGGCGGATCGGTGCTGGGTACGGCCATCATCATCGGCGCCCTTGTCGTCGGAGACACCCTGAACTTCTCCGTACGCCAGGAGGCGTACCGGACCCTGGGCCCGGTGGACGAGCGCGTCGTCGCACCGCCCGGACCGGCCGGCCGGACGGTCGCCGAACGGCTGGCAGTCCTTGAGGACGATGCTGACGTCGACGGCGTGCTGAACGCGCAGGCCACCCAGGCGTCGGCCGTCTCGCGCTCCGACGGCCGGACGGTCGCCGAACCGCGGGTGCTGGCGTGGCAGATGGACTTCGACAAGGCATCGGGCTTCGGCGTCGCGGGCGGGAAGTCAGGGATCGAGGGGCCGGACCCGAAGCCCGGCGAGGTCGTGATCAACGCGCCGCTGGCACAGTCACTGCGGGTGGGAGCCGGGCAGCCGATCACGCTCTATCTGTTCGGCACCCCGCACACCTACCGAGTGGACCGCGTGGTGCCGGAGCAGGGCCTCGCCGGTGTGGGCCTGGGCGGCAGGCTGAATCGTGACGCCTTTCTGGCACCGGGCACCCTGGACGCCGCAGCCCGAGCCGTCGGCGCGGAGCCGCGCTCGGTGACCTTCGTGTCCAACCGCGGGGGTGTCGAGGCCGGGGACGCCCTGACGTCGCAGGTCACCTCGGACATCCGCCAGGCCCTGGGCCCGCTCGCGGACCGTACTGCGATCGAGACGCCCAAGCACACCGTGCTGCGTGATGCCAAGCGGGCCGGCGACTCCCTCGGCGCACTGTTCCTGATGATCGGCAGTTTCAGCATCATCGCGGGCGCGCTGCTGCTGGTGAACATCTTCGTCATGCTGGGTGAGGAGCGGAAGTCCCAGATGGGCATGGTCCGGGCGATCGGAATGAAACGATCCCGCCTGGTCGCGTCGTTCACCGTCGAAGGAGCCGCCTACGCGCTGTTGTCGGCGCTGCCGGGCGTGGCCATCGGAGTGGCCGTCGGATGGGGTGTCGCCGTGGTGGCCGCACGGATCTTCCAAGGCTGGTCGGTCGGCGGCAGCAGCATCCGGATCGCCTTCGCCATCACGCCCACCAGCGTCCTCAACGGCCTCGCCATGGGACTGCTCATCGCCTTCGCCGCGATCCTCGCGACCAGTGTCCGTATCAGCAGGTTCAACATCATCGCAGCCATCCGCGACCTTCCCACGACACCCGGGCGGGAGCCGCGCCGCCGACTGCTCGTCGTGTCCTCCGTACTGGCAGCCCTGTGCGCGCTCGTGGCGATTCCGGCGGTGGCACGCAGCCAGCCCGACGCGACCTACCTGATGCCGGCGCTCGCCCTGGCCTTCGCCACCCCGGCGCTGCTGCGCCTCCTCCCCCGTCACGCCGTCACGACGCTCGTGGCGGGGACCGTCCTCGCCTGGACCCTGCTGGCCCCGGTCGTACGGCCCCGGATCTTCGACACACCGTCGATGTCCGTGTACGTCATCCAGGGCGCCCTGGCCGCCTTCTCCGCGGTCGTGCTCGTCAGCGACAACCAGAAGGCCGTTCTCCGCCCTGTGCGGCGGCTCCTGGAGCGGCCGTCGGAGTCGGGACTCGCGGCGCGGCTCGCAGTCGCCTATCCGCTGGCGAAGCGCTTCCGCACGGGTGCGACCCTGGTGATGTACACGCTGATCGTGTTCGTTCTCGTCCTCCTGACGGAGATCTCCGGGGTCCTCCGCGCCGGAGTCGACGGAGTCGTCGGCGACGCCACCGCCGGCTACTCCCTGCGGCTCGACTACAACCCGCAGGTCGCGGGCGATCGGCTGATCGCCGATCTGCGCGGCGGTCCGTCGGCCGGAGGTATCGCCACCGTGGCCCCGCTGCTCAACGCCTCCGGACGGGCCACCGATCCCGGAAACCGCAGCAGCCAGCCGCTCGACATCGCCGCCGTCGGCGTTCCCGACGGGGCGATCACCGGCATCACCTTCCGCGAGCGGCTGCCCGAACTCGGGGACGACCCCGCAGTGTGGCAGGCACTCGCCACGGATCCTCGATTCGTCGTCATCGACGGCTTCTTCGGGAGCACCGGCGGCCCGGCCGGTGACTACTACGATCCCGGCGACACCCTCACCGTCACGGACCCGCGGACGGGACGCAGCGAACAGAAGGTCATCGCCGGCGTGCTCAGCAACGGAATGGTCTTCTACCCGGGCACCGGGGCCAGTTCGACGACCTACCCCGTGGTGATGGGCGAGCGGGGCATGCGTGAGCTGTTCGACGACCAGGCCCAGAACGCCTCCGCCCTCGTCAGCACCCGCCCCGGGACCTCCCCCGACGCCCTGGCGACCCAACTCCAGGGCGAGGAGTTGTCGTCCAGCCTGGTCGCCACGCCGATCGCCTCCGAGATCCGTCACCAGTTCGACTCCAGCACCGCCTTCTTCCGCCTCATGCAGGGCTTCCTCGCGCTGGGCCTCGGCGTGGGCATCACCGGCCTCGGCGTGGTCATGGTCCGGGCCGTACGCGAACGACGGCGCACCATCGGCATCCTGCGGGCCCTCGGCTTCCGGGCACGGACCGTCCGACGTTCCTTCCTCTCGGAGAGCGCCTTCGTCGCCGCGGAGGGAATCGTGCTCGGATCCCTGCTGGGCGTCCTCACCACCTGGCTCATGTACCGCAACAGTGCGGCCTTCGCAGGTCTCGAAGGCGGGTTCCCCGTCGAGTGGAGCAGCATCATCGGCCTGGCCGCAGCCACCTTCGCCGCATCACTCCTGGCCACCGTGGGCCCGGCCCGCCGCGCCGCCGCCATCCGGCCCGCACGCGCGGTCCGTGTCGCGGAATGACTCCCCGGGCCCCCCACCCAACGCGATCATGGTCCCCGCTGACGCGGTCAAGCCGGGTTGGTCCCCAACTGGTCCCCAAAAACGATCTTGAGGCCGTATCGAATACTTCCGATACGGCCTCCGACCTGCGCAAAAGCAAGTCGGGACGACAGGATTTGAACCTGCGACCCCTTGACCCCCAGTCAAGTGCGCTACCAAGCTGCGCCACGTCCCGTTGCCCGTCTGACCTGGGGTTTTCCCCGGCCGAACGCGCATGAGAACAATACCGCACTTCCCCGGGTGGTCACGAACCGGTTTGCGGGCGGGGCGGCGCGGGGAGCGCACCGGGAGGCGGGTTGACCTCAAGTGGACTTGAGGTTGCACCGTGTGGTGCATGACGAACGCGACGTACACGAAGACGCGGAGGAGTCCGCGGGGCAGCGCGCGCAGCGGCGGCGGGGACATCGGCCGGCTGGAGCGGCTCATGGGGCTGATGACCGGGGACGAGAAGCACTCGACCGCCGCGACCTCGACGCTCGACGCACTGTGGGTGCTCTACGACCGGGTGCTGCGGGTGACGCCGGAGACGGCCGCGGACCCGGGGCGGGACCGGTTCCTGCTGTCGAAGGGGCACGGGCCCATGGCGTACTACGCGGTCCTCGCCGACAAGGGCTTCCTCGACCAGGAGGTGCTGAGCGGCTTCGGCGGGTACGCGTCCGTGCTCGGGCACCACCCCGACCGGACGCTCGTGCCGGGGGTGGAGATCGGCAGCGGGTCGCTGGGGCACGGACTGCCGCTGGCCGTGGGGACCGTGCTGGGGCTGCGGGCGCAGGGGCTGACCGAGCCGCGGGTGTGGGTGCTGATCGGGGACGCCGAGCTGGACGAGGGGAGCAACCACGAGGCGCTCGCCTACGCCGGGCCGGCCGGTCTGGAGCAGCTGCACACGCTGGTGATCGACAACAGCTCGGCCACCTACGGCTGGCCCGGCGGGATCGCCTCCCGGTTCGAGGCGGCCGGGTGGTCCGCCGAGACGGTCGACGGGCGGGACCACGAGGCACTGTACGCGGCCTTCACCGCCCCGCACCCCGGGCGACCGCACGCGGTCGTCGCCCGGGTCGAACCCAAGCAGTGAACCCGCTCCCCCGGCCCCGCGCCGAAACATCCCACGCCGGCAACACCCCGCGCCGTGAAGGCCCCACCCCGGACACAGGAGAACTCCGCCATGGACACCATGCGTGACCGCTTCATCGCCACCACCACCCGTCTGCTCGACGAGGACCCGCGCCTCGCGCTCGTCCTCGCCGAGATCAGCCGGGACGGCTTCGGGCCCGCCCTGGCCCGGCACCCCGAGCGCGCGATCAACGTCGGGATCCGGGAGCAGCTGCTCATCGGCGTCGGCGGCGGGATCGCGCTCACCGGGCTGCGGCCGATCATGCACACCTTCGCGTCCTTCCTGGTGGAGCGGCCCTTCGAGCAGCTGAAGCTGGACTTCGGGCACCAGGGCACGCACGGGGTGCTGGTCAGCGCGGGCGGCTCGTACGACTGGCCGGCCGGCGGCTTCACGCACATGGCGCCGGGGGACGTGGCGCTGATGGACACGCTGGACGGCTGGAGCGTGCACGTGCCCGGGCATCCGGACGAGGCGGAGGCCCTGTTGCGGCGGGCGGCGGCGAGCGAGGAGTCGGTGTACGTACGCCTGTCGGTGCACGCCAACGCCTCGGCACGGCCGGTCGGGCGGGGCGGCTTCGCCGTGCTGCGCGAGGGTGCGCGCGGGGTCGTCGTGGCGGTGGGCCCGATGCTGGACGCGGTGCTGGCCGCGACGGAGGGCCTGGACGTGACGGTGCTGTACGCGACGACCGTGCGTCCCTTCGACGGCGCCGGTCTGCGCCGGGCGGTCGCGGCGGCGCGGCCGGACGTGGTGCTGGTGGAGCCGTATCTGGCGGGCACGTCGACGGCCGCCGCGAACGACGCGCTCGTCGAGGTGCCGCACCGGGTGCTGGGGCTCGGCATCGGACGGCGTGAGCTGCGGCGCTACGGCACGGTGGAGGAGCACCTGGCCGGGCAGGGCCTCGACCCGGCGGGCCTGCGGTCCCGGATCACCTCCTTCCTGGGGTGACCCGCGGCCGGTCCCATGCCATGGGCATGTGGCAGAAAGATGACCTTGCGCAACACCCTGCGATGGGGCATGCACAGGCCAAGACCCCGCGAAACACAGTCAGAAACGAACGTCAACCGTTCCGGTTTCGGACAAACTTGGTGTCGATATTGATCCACCCAGGAAAGATCAACACCATGAAGTGGTCGGCCTGCTCGGGACGGGATCACTGCCGATGTTCCACCTGTTCGGATCACTCGACGGGCAGGCGTTTCGCTGGGAGGACTCCTATGGACGGCTACTTCAGCAGCCGGCTGCATCATCAGCTCCGCGAGAAGGTGCGGGACTTCGCGGAGCGTGAGGTCAGGCCACGGATACCGGAGATGGAGGCGTCCCGCACGGTCCACCACGAACTGTCGCGGATGATCGCCGAGCAGGGCTGGATCGGAGCGACGATCGGCCACGAGCACGGCGGCATGAACGCCGGCCACCTCGCCAAGACCATCATCATCGAGGAGCTGGCCCGGGTCAGCGGCGCGATGGGCGCCATGGTGCAGGCCTCGCAGCTGGGCACCGCCAAGATCGTGCACTTCGGCAGCGACGAGCAGCGCAAGACCTGGCTTCCGGCCATCGCCGCCGGCGAGTGCCTGCCGACCATCGCCGTCACCGAGTACGAGTCCGGCGGACACGTCCTCGGCATGGAGACCACCGCGGTCCGGGACGGCGACGACTACATCCTCAACGGCCGCAAGGTCTACGTCGGCAACAGCCACGTCGGCGACCTGCACGGCGTGGTCGTCCGCACCGGTCCCGGCTCCCGGGGGCTCACCGCCTTCCTGGTCGAGTCCGACCGCCCCGGCTTCCGCACCGGACCGCAGCAGCCCGCGATGGGCCTCCACGGCTTCAGCTTCGGCGAGCTCATCTTCGAGAACTGCCGGGTGCCCGCCGCCAACCGGCTCGGCGACGAGGGCGACGGCCTCTCCGTCGCGTACTCCTCCAGCGTGCTCTACGGCCGTGCCAACCTCACCGCCGTCTCGCTCGGCATCCACCAGGCGATCCTGGAGGAGACCACCCGCTTCGCCACCGAGCGCATCCGCTACGGCAAGCCGCTCGCCGAACTCCCCACGGTGAAGCTGAAGCTGGGCCAGATGCAGTCCCGGCTGATGACCGCCCGGCTCGCCGCCTACCACGCGGTGCACCTGCTCGACCAGGGCCTCTCCTGCGACACCGAGCTGATGAACGCCAAGCTGGTCAACGTCGAGTCGGCGCTGGACTCCGGGCGCAACGCGATGGAGATCCACGCCGCCGCCGGCCTCTTCACCGACCGTCCGATCGAGCGCTACCTGCGCGACGCGCACCACATCTTCGCGCCCGCCGGCACCTCCGACATCCAGCTCCTCCGGCTCGCCGAGGTCGCCCTCGGCACGGACAAGGGCAGCTGGTCGGAGCGCCTCTCCGAGGTGGTCCGTACCCAGCCGCTGGAGCCGGCGCACGCCTGACCGGCCACGCCCGGCGGACGCGACGGTGCCCCGGACACCGGCCGAGAGCCGGCATCCGGGGCACCCGCGCGCACGGGCCCGCCGGGCGGACCGTCAGAGCAGCCCGTCCTCGCGGCGGTGGATCTGCTCCACCAGCTCCGCCGCCATCGCCTTGATGGTCTCCAGACCGGCCCGGCCCCACGGTCGCACGTCCGTGTCCACGACGCAGATGGTGCCGAGCGCGACCCCGGTGCGGTCGATGAGCGGCGCGCCCATGTACGAGCGGATGCCGATCTCGTCCACCACCGGGTTGCCCGCGAAGCGCGGGTAGTCGCAGACGTCCTCCAGGACGAGCGCCTTGCGGCGCACCACCACGTGCGGGCAGTAGCCGTGGTCACGGGCCATGAAGCGGCCCACCCCGCCTCCGGCGGCGGCGGTCGCGCCGAGGTCGGTGCCCGTGTGGGTGCCGGCCGGGGTGTGCAGGCCGGCGAAGAACTGCCGGTTCTCGTCGATGAAGTTGACCATCGAGTACGGCGCCCCGGTCACCTCCGCGAGCCGGTGGGCGAAGTCGTCGAAGGCCGGGTCGGGCTGCTCGCCGAGACCCAGCTCGCGCAGACGGCGCACCCGGGCGGGGGCCTCCTGGTCGATCGGGGTGAGCAGCAGATGACCGGTCGGGTCGTAGGTCATGTCGGGGCTCCGTAAGTGGGCGCGGCGGCCGGGATGTTGGTGAGCAGGTGCTGGACGAGGGTCAGCAGGGTGCGGATGGCGGAACTGGAGATGCGGGCGTCGCAGAGCACGACCGGGACCTCGGGCTTGAGGTCGAGGGCCGCCCGCACCTCCTCCGGTTCGTAGCGGTAGGCGCCGTCGAACTCGTTGACCGCCACGACGAATCCGATGCCCCGCCGCTCGAAGAAGTCGACCGCGGAGAAGCAGTCCTCGAGCCGGCGGGTGTCGGCCAGGACGACCGCTCCGAGGGCGCCCTCGGAGAGCTCGTCCCACATGAACCAGAAGCGCTCCTGGCCTGGTGTGCCGAACAGGTACAGCACGTTGCGCCCGTCGAGCGTGATGCGCCCGAAGTCCATGGCGACCGTGGTGGTGGTCTTGGACTCCACGCCCTCCAGGCTGTCGGTGGCCGCGCTGACCGAGGTGAGCAGCTCCTCCGTGCTGAGCGGCTCGATCTCGCTGACCGCGCCCACGAAGGTGGTCTTGCCGACCCCGAAGCCGCCCGCCACCAGGATCTTCAGGGCGGTGGGGAAGGGATCGCCCGCGAAGCCTTCGGGACCTCGGTCGTGGCGCTCAGAGCCGTTGTCGTAGGCCATCGAGCACTGCCTCCAGCAAGGAACGGTCGGTTGGATTGGCGTGGAAGCGCGGGGCGCGGGCGGTGAGCGCCCCGCAGTCCACGAGGTCGGAGAGGAGGACCTTGGTGACGACGGCCGGCAGCCGTAAGTGCGCCGCGATCTCCGCCACCGAGGTGGGCCCTTCGCACAGGCCGAGGGCCAGGGTGTGCTCGGGGCCCAGGTGCGCCTGCGGCCGGGTGCCGGTCGCCATCACCATCGAGAGCAGGTCGAGCGCGGCGGTCGGCTGGGTCCGGCCGCCGCTGACGGTGTACGGACGTATCAGCCGGCCGGCCGCGTCGTCGAGCCAGGGCCCTTCCTGGTGGGACCCGACGGTCACTGGGCCGCACTGCCCGCCGTGCCGGCGGCCTGCCTGGCCGGGGTGACCAGATACGGCCGCACGCTCTTGACGAGCATCGCCATCTCGTAGCCGAGGACGGCGGCGTCGGCCTCGCGGCCGGCGAGCACCGCGAGACAGGTGCCGGAGCCGGCGGTGGAGACGAAGAGCAGGGTCGAGTCGAGTTCGACGACGACCTGGCGGACCTCTCCGCCGTCGCCGAACCGGGCGCCGGCGCTGCGGCCGAGCGAGTAGAGCCCGGAGGCCAGCGCGGCCATGTGGTCGGCCGCGTCGGGGTCGAGGCCGTGCACGGACTTCACGAGGCCGTCGGAGGAGAGCAGTACGGCGTTGCGGGTGTAGGGGACCCGCTGGACCAGCCCACTCAGAAGCCAGTCGAGATCCGAGGAATGGCCGTGCGGCGCATTGCTCGCCATGTACATCTACTCCTTGTGCGCGTCGCCGGGGGGACGCAGCGATTCACGGGGGGCGGGCTGGGATTCGGCGAGTCCGATGCCGCGCTGGAACGCGGCCATCAGACCCGGGTCGTGCAGGGCGGGCTCGTCCTGCTGACGGGCCGTGGGCTCCTCGCGCAGTTGCGGTACGAGGTGCTCCTGGGCGCGTCGCTTGGGGAGGTCGGGCCTGCCCGGTGCTCCGGAGCGCGGGGCCGGGGGGACCTCGGGCGCCGGGGCGGGGTGCGCGGTCCGCGGGGGCACGGCGGGCGCGGAGTGGGGGGCCTGGGCGGCCGGGATCCGCGGGGCCGCCGGGTGCGGCTGCTGCGGAGGGGCCGACGCGGCCGTGACGGGGACGGGCGCGGGCGCCGCGGTGGGCTGCGGGGCCTGGGCGTGGGGTGCCTGGGCGTGGGGTGCCTGGGCGTGGGGTGCCGGGGCCTGGGCGGGGACGCCGAGGGCGGACCGGTCCATGATCAGCGGGGCCGTCGGGTGGTCACCGGGGAGACCGGCGTGGGCCGGGGCCGGCGCCGGGGACTGGGCCGGGACCTGGGGCCGGGGCAGCGGCTGGGCCTGGGGCCGGGGGTGCCCCTGGGGCTGGTGCTGGGGCTGGTGCTGCGCGGAGCCGACCTGGGGCTGCGCCGGGGTCTGGGCCTGGGCGGCCTGGACCTGCGCGGCCTGCGCCTGGGCGACCTGGGCGCGGTCGGCCTCGCCGCGGGCCAGGCCCTCGGGGTCGGGACCGAGGAGGCCCTGCGGCAGGACGAGGACGGCCTGCACGCCGCCGTAGATGTTGGACTGCAGGCGCACGGCGATGCCGTGCCGGCGGGCGAGCGCGGAGACCACGAAGAGGCCGATGCGCCCGTCCTGGAGCAGGTGCGCCACGTTGACCTGGTCGGGGTCGGAGAGCAGCGCGTTCATCTTCTCCTGCTCGGCCACCGGCATGCCGAGGCCGCGGTCCTCGACCTCGATGGCGAGACCGGCGGTGACGTACTGGGCGCGCATCAGCACGGTGGTGTGCGGGGCGGAGAACAGGGTGGCGTTCTCGACCAGTTCGGCGAGCAGGTGGATGACGTCGGCCACGGCGTGGCCGCGCAGGGTGCCGTCGATCGGCGGGACCAGCTTGACCCGCGGGTACTGCTCGACCTCGGCGATGGAGGAGCGCAGCACCTCGGTCATGGTGACCGGGTTGGACCACTGCCGGCGGGCGATGGCGCCGCCGAGGACGGCGAGGTTCTCGGCGTGCCGGCGGATGCGGGTGGCGAGGTGGTCGACGTGGAACAGGCCCTTGAGCA
Organism: Streptomyces sp. NPDC053541; assembly: GCF_044544705.1. Classification (NCBI taxonomy): domain Bacteria; kingdom Bacillati; phylum Actinomycetota; class Actinomycetes; order Kitasatosporales; family Streptomycetaceae; genus Streptomyces; species Streptomyces sp. NPDC053541. Next base: position 388,764 of record NZ_JBITXM010000010.1, on the reverse strand, counting down.
GCTCCGGGTCCTCCACCTCGTTCTCCAGTTCGTCGAGCAGCTGGATCTCGCGGTGGACGAGGGACTGCAGGCGCCGGGCGAGGTTCACGAAGACCTCGACCTTCTGCTCGTTGCCGACGCTGCTGGAGAGCTGCGAGGCCTGCACCACGGCGTCCACGGCCGCCTCGTGAGAGCGCGTCAGTTCGTCGGCCAGGCGGTCGAACTCGTCGCCGGAGGGGGTTCCGGCGGGGAGCGCCGCGCGCGGCGCGGGGGTCTCACCCCTGCGCAACTGTTCGACGACGGTGCGCAGTTCTCCCTGTCCGCGGACGGCCGTGCGGCGCAGGGTGCCGGCCCGGTCGAGGATCGCCTTCGCGGCCCGGTCGGCGCCGAGCGCGGCGGCGGTCACGGAGGCGACGGTGAGGGCGGCGGCGCCGATGAGCGCGGCCCACAGGCCGGGGCTGGTCTGGGCCCCGGTGGAGCGGATCGTGAACAGGACGGCCGCGGCGCCGCCGAGGGCGACGGCGACGGCCGGAAGCACGGACGTACGCAGGAGTTGGGAGCGGATGCGTGCCTCGCCGGGGAGCGGCGCGGGGGACGGTGCCGGGGTGGCGGCGGGGCCGGCGCCGGTCGGTGCGGCGGGCGTGCGGGCGCCCGTCCGGCCGTGGCGCCCGCCCTCGCGGCGTTCGGACCGCGCGGCGGGTGCGCGAAGTTGAGACATGAGTGTCCTTGGTACGTGCCCAGGAATCGGCGTACTACGGGGGTGCACAACGGGGGAGGTGGGACGTGAGTGGGATGAGCCTACCGATGATCACCGAGCAGCCACGATAGTCGTCAACCGTTCACGTCCGGTGCGCAGTTGGCAAACTTACCCGTAGACGGGCCCGGTCTGGTATCGCCCCGTCCCGATCCACCGGGAACGTTTGGCCGAAAATGATCGCCCCGGGTTCCGGGCGCGCGCTGCAGCGGGCCCGAATCCGCCCGCCGGGCCCGCGCGAGCGGCCCGGGACGTGCCGACGCGCCGGGTCGATGGGGGCTGTTTCCGGCCGTGTCCCGGGACCGGTCCGGCGTCGGCACGGCTGCGGACCGGCGCGGACGCCACGGGTCCGCATTTGCTGTCGCATCCTTCGCTTTCCGCGCGATCTACGCGTCCCCGCCCGAACCCCTCGGCCCTCCGCGGGCGCGCGCGGGACCGACCGGCTCAGCCGAGGAAGTGGAATCCGGGCCGGGGGTGCATGAGGAAGTCGTGGTGCGAGATGTTCCACGCGTACGCGCCCGCCAGGGCGAACGCCACCCGGTCCCCCGCCCGGAGCCCCGGCGCGGGCACCTGCCGGGCCAGGAGGTCCTTCGGGGTGCACAGCTGCCCGGTGAAGGTGACCGCGTCCGCCGCGGCGGCGGGCCGGGGCCAGGGGTGGGGCCAGTGCTCGACCGGGAGCACCGAGCAGGGCTGGTCGTGGCCCTTGGTCGCCGGGGTGCGCAGGTGGTGGGTGCCGCCGCGGACCACGGCGAACTCCTCGCCGTGGCTGCGCTTCACGTCCAGGACCTCGGTGGCGTACCAGCCGCAGTACGCGGTGAGGGCGCGCCCCGGCTCGATGCGCAGGGTCAGGTCCGGGTGCTCCTGGGCGATCCGGGCCAGGCCCTTGCCGTAGGCGGACCAGTCGAAGCGGCGCTCGGGGGTGCCGTAGTCGACGTGCATGCCGCCGCCGACGTTGACCTCGGCGAGCGGGACCCGGTGCCGTCCGGCGAGGGCGACGGCCCAGGCGACGACGGACTCGGCGACGCCGGTCTGCTCCTCGGCCTCCAGGCCGCTGGCCAGGTGGGCGTGGACGCCGAGCAGCCGCAGCCGGGGCAGGGTGCCGCCGGTGAGCAGGGCGACGGCCGTGTCGGCGTCGGAGGGATCCAGGCCGAACGGGGTCGGCCGGCCGCCCATGGCGAGGGAGCTGCCCGCGAGGGAGGCGGCGGAGAGCGGCAGGTTGAAGCGCAGCAGGACGCCGACGGGCGGGTCGGCGGCCCGGCGGGCCGCCAGGTCCGCGAGCACGCGCAGTTCGTGGAGGCTCTCGACGTGGAAGCGCGCCACGCCGAGGTCCAGGGCCGTGGCGATCTCGTCCGGGGTCTTGCCGGGGCCGCCGAAGGCGAGCGGCCGGCCGGGGACGGCCCGGCCGACATGGGCGAGCTCGCCGCCGGAGGAGACCTCGAAGCCGTCGACGTACGGCGAGAGCGCGGCGAGCAGTTCCGGCTCGGGGTTGGCCTTGGCGGCGTAGTAGAGCTCGACGCGCCCGGACAGTTCGGCGCGTACGGCGGCGGCGTGCTCGCGCAGCGCGGCCAGGTCGTAGACGTAGGCGGGCAGGCCGTCGGAGGGCAGGCCGAGCACGAGCTCGCGCACGGCGCGGGTGGGCGCGGTCATCGGGTGTGGCTCCACGAGTGGTCGGCGGCCTCGGACAGCACGTCCTCGGCGAGCGGGGAGGGCAGGCGGACGTAGCCGGCCTCGCGGTCGGCCTTGCGCTCCCAGCGGGTGAGCAGGTTGGCCTTGGCGGGCAGCGGCACGCCGGCGAGGAGCGCGGCGAGCCGGGGCGGGCGGCCGTGGCGGTCGGCGTACCCCTGGAGGGTGTCGCGGACCAGCGCCCACAGCGCGGGCTCGGTCTCCGGGTGCAGGTCGGCGAGGGCGGCCAGCACCTCGGCGACGTGGTTGACGAAGAGGCAGTACGCGACCCGGTCCCAGCCGCGCTCCGCGTCGTACGTCAGGGGGCCGGCCACCTCGGGGGGCAGCGCGCCGAGGGTGTCGGCGTGGTGCTCGGGCACCAGCTTGGTGCCCTCCAGGTCGCGGAAGAGCACCTGGGCGGGCATCCCGTCCTCGTCGACGCAGACCACCACGTTCTGCAGGTGCGGCTCCAGGACCAGGCCGTGGTCGAAGTAGGCGGCGAGGACGGGCGGGACGAGGAGCTTCAGATAGGCGGCCCACCACTCCAGGGCGGTCGCGGGAGCCGCGCCGGCCAGGAGCCGGGAGACGTGTCCGGGGCCGCTCGGGTACTCGTCGGCGACGGCGGCGGCGAGCAGCGGCGTGGTGCCGGGCAGCAGCCGGGCGGCGAGCCCTTCGCGGACGATCACGCCGAGGCCTTCGAGCAGGGCGCGGTCGGGTGCGCCGTCGGGGCCGGGCAGGGCGAGGCTGCGGTAGGCCGGTTCGCGGAGCATGGCGCTGCCGGGGAAGCGTTCGGCGAGCTCGTCCAGGACCCCACCGAGCAGCGCGGTCAGGGCCACGGCGCCGGAGAGTTCGTAACTGGCGTTCTTGCGCAGGCAGTTGGTGATGCGCACGTTCAGGCTGAACTTGAGGAAGGTGTCGCCGTCGTAGAGGGTGCGCACGGAGGCCGTGGCGGCGAAGGGGGTGCCGCCGGGGCCGAGGTCCAGGACGTCGCCCCGGTCGAGGGCGGCGCGCAGCCCGGGGTGGGTGCTGAGCATCTCGTACTGCCAGGGGTGCGCGGGCAGCAGCCGGTAGCCCTCCGGCACGCCGTCGGCGAGCCGGTCGAGGGGTGCGGCGGCGGCCGGGTGGGCGGTCTCCTCGATGATCAGGTGTTCCCGTACGGCCAGGTGGCGCAGGGCGAAGGCGGCGCCCAGCTCGGGCGCGTACGCGCGCCAGGAGGCGGTGTCGCCGCTGCGGGCCTTGGGCGTGGGGTGGAAGCGGTGGCCGAAGCACAGCGACTGCTCGGAGGCGAGGTAGGGGTCCGCCGCGCCGGTGCCGGGCGTACGGGCGGCGAGCGCCGCCGTGACGGCCTGGTGGCTGGAGGCGATCTGGTCGAGGAACTCGTCGTTGCGCGCCCCGGTGCGCAAGGACAGCTCGTCCTGGACGAGTTCGGCGAGCACGCGCCAGTCGACGCGGTGCCAGCCGCCGTCGTGCTGCTCCTGGACCGGGCCGGCGAAGCGGTGCGCGCCGAGCAGCGACCTGCGGCGCAGCGCGACCCGCAGCAGCACGCCGCGGCGCGGCAGACGCAGCAGCAGGTGGCCGTCGCTCGCGGCGGTCTGGTGCTCGGGTCCGGAGACCTCGCGCAGCAGGCAGTTGAGGAGGGTGTGTGCCACCACGGTGTCGGCGTCGGGCAGTTCGGCGGGCGCGGTGGTGGGGCGGCGGGCAGCGCCCTGGACTCGGGGCAGCGACATCAACGGCTCCAGCGAGTGCGGAGGGGGTTCACGAGGGGGAGGGCGGCGGGGACGATCGTGGCCAGGGCCACGGCGGTTCCCGTGAGGACCGGGGCGGCCGGTCCGAAGAAGTCGTTGCCGACGGCGGCGACGACGCCGGCCGCCACGGCACCTGCCTTCGAGAAGAACTCCAGCGAGCCGAACATGCCGCCGGGCGCCCGGCCCCTGCAGCAGTCCGCGGCCAGCACGGAGAGGCAGACGAGCCCGAGGGTGAGCCCGGCACCGAGCACCAGGCGCACGGCGGTGAGGGCGGCGAGCGAGCCGGCCGCGCCGTGTCCGGCGAGACCGAGCGCGATGCAGAGGAAGCCGAGGGCGAGACCGAGCCGGGGGCGGGCGTGGAAGCCCTTGTGCACCGCCATGGCCGTGACCAGGTAACACAGGTGCGGCAGGGCGAACAGGACGCCGGAGACCGCCGGGGAGGTGCCGGGGAGGCGCTCCTCGATGAGCGAGACGAGGTACGGGAAGGAGATGACGGTGGAGAAGACGAAGGCGAACTCCAGGGCGTAGAGCGCCCGGAGGGAGGTCACCGGGGACGTGGCCCGGTCCGGTGCCGTCCCGGATGCGGGCTCCTTCTCCGGCGCGGGCGCCGCTTCCTGCGCCTCCCCCTGTGTCCGTGCCGGTCCCTGTGCCGGGGCGCCGTCCGGGCGCGGTGTGGGCGCGTCCTGTGCCTTCGGCGGCTCGGTCCGCCGGCCGCGCGACTCGGGCAGGGCGCAGATCAGCAGGGCCGCGGTGAGCGGGAGCACCGCCAAGAGGGCGTACTGCCGGTGCGGCGAGAGCCAGGGCGACAGGGAGCCCACGACGATCGGGGCGAAGACGAGGGCGGCCCGGGCGGCGCCCTGCATGAGGGTGAGCGCCTTCGACAGGGCCGGGCCTTCGAGCGCGGCCCCCAGATAGCCGTTGGACGCGGCGAACGTGCCGCCGAGGACGCCCTGGAGGACGAGGGCTGCGGTGAAGGTGAAGATCGAGTCGGCCCAGCCGGCGAGCAGGAAGGACACGGCGAGTCCGAGCTGGGCGCGCAGCAGCAGCCGCTTGCGGCCGTAGCGGTCGGCGAGGCGGCCCCAGAAGGGGGCGCCGACGGCGCCGAAGACGGTGGGGACGACGTAGAGCACCCCGGCCCAGCGGGCAGCGGGGTCGCCGAGCTCCGGCAGGATCGCGGTGAGGAACGGCGGCAGGCCGAGGGCGGCGAAGGACGCCACGAAGTAGCAGCCGGCGACGGCGTGCACCTGGCGCCGGGCGAGTGCCGGGGCCTCGGCCGTGGCCCGGGCGGCCCGGCCGCTGTGCGGCGGGGCGGTGGTCGCGGTCATCGTCCTTCCCTCCTCAGGTAGTTGGGCCCGGTGGTGTAGTGCTTGTTGATGTCGGCGGCGCCGGAGCGTTCCTTGGTGAGCAGCGTGCCGGCGGTGACCATGGCCTTGACCGGGAGTTCCGGCGCGTCCAGGAGGTGGGCGCGCAGGACGGCGCCGGGCTCGCCGGGGGCGGTGCCGAGCCGTTCGACGGCCTCGGCCAGCCGGTCCCGTACCAGCGCGAGGAGCGTGGTGAGCGGGGCGCGTCCGTGGCGCGCGAGGCCGAAGGCGTAGGCGCCGGCGCACAGATGGACGGTGATGGTGGTGAACAGGTCGGCGACCGGGCGGTCGTCGTCGCCGAAGATGCGGGCGTCGTCGAAGTCGGCCGGGTCGGGCGCGTCGGCGCCGAGGGTGTCGGTCAGGCGGCGGGTGTGGACGCGCGGTCCGTCGTTGTCCTTGAGCAGCAGCCGGAGGCGGGTGCCGCCGCCGTCGGCGCGCCGGTCGAGGACGAGCGAGATGTTCTGCTGGTGGGACTCCAGGGCGATGCCGTAGCCGAAGAGGGTGGTCTGCCAGTCGAACAGCAGGGTGAGCAGGCCGTCGAGCAGGGCGACCGGGTCGCCTTCGTGGAACCGGTCCGCGAGGTGGTCGATCAGAAGCCGGCCTCCGGGGGCCTCGGCCAGGAGCGCGGCGAGGGGGACGACGACGGCGTCGTCGAGTCCGGCCGGGTGGCGGCGGCACAGGGCGGCGAGGATTTCGTGGCCGGCGTGGGCGTACACGGTCTCGTCGGCGTGCAGGATCGTTTCGCGGAACCGCGGTTCCCGGGCGATCACGGTGTGCAGGAGCCGCTGTCCGGCGGCGCCGTCGACCAGCGTGCCCGGCTTGATGGTGCGCCGGTTGCGCTGCCCCAGGGTCGCGGTGGCCAGCGGCAGCTTGAGGTGCAGGGACGGTTCCTCGGCCAGGGCGACGGTCCGCATGGACAGCGTCGGCACGACCTCCAGACGCGGCTCCGGGGCGAGGACGGCGTGCTCGTGCAGGCCGGTGGCGCGCAGCGCCTCGGCCAGTGGCGCGCCCGCCGTCAGCGGGTGGACGGGCAGCGCCAGGTGGGTACGGGCGAGGGCGGGCAGTCCGAGGTCGGCCGGGGAGGGCCAGCGGGCGGGCAGCCGCCCGGCGCCGCCGGGCACGGTGACGGCCTCGCGCGGGACGGCGACCCAGCGCAGCGCGAAGCGCGGGTGGAACTCGGGGGCGTACGCGCGTATTCCGTCGTCGTCGAGTCCGGAACGGCCGCGCGCCGTGGGGTACACGGGGTGGTCGAGGCGGGCGGCCAGCGTGTCGTACCCGAGCCCGTGCGCGTAACCGGTCCAGCGGGCGGGGTCGGCGCCGTGGAGGCGGGTGAGCCGGGCGGCGGTCTCCTCGCGGGTGCGCTCGTGCAGGCGCATGGTGGCGAGGGTCTGGCGGCACTCCTCGGCGTAGGCGTCGAAGCCGGGCCGGTCGACGGGCTCGGCCAGGTCCCGGAGCGCGCCGATGATCTCCTCGTACGTGGCGAGCGGGGCGCCGTCCGACTCCCGGACGAGCAGCGGCATCCGGGCCGCGTACGCGCTCTGGAAGCCGTCCTCGGCGACGGGCAGCAGCAGGGCGTCGCCGTCCTCGCCGGCGCGGCGCAGCCACGCTCCGTCGGCCCGCCGGACGAGGGTGCCGCGGCTGCGCAGGCCGACGACGTCCTCGCGCAGCAGCGCGGACAACACCCGCAGGAGCAGCTCCCGTTCGGCGGTGCCCGCGTCGGCGGCCGCGCGGTCGGCGCTCTCCTGGTCAGCGGTGTCGTGGCCGGGGTTCTCCCGGCCAGCGGTGTCCTGGTCGGGGCGGGTTCCGGTGAGTGCCGTCACGGGGTGATCTCCCAGCGCTGCGCGGCCAGGAAGTCCGCGACGACCCGGTCGACGGTGGCCTGGTCGGTGCCGGTGGCCCGCAGCACGCCGAGGTAGTCGCGGTTGGTGTGGTACAGCTCGTGCCGCTCGCCGGTCGCGCGGAGCGGACGGTAGGCCAGCCGGACGCCGTCGGTGGTGAGGTCGACGGGGCCGGGGGCGGACCGGAGCGTGCCGGCGGCCTCGGCGCAGGGGTATTCGAGGCGGGCGGCGCCGTCGGTGCGGGCGCCGAGGTCCGCGGGGAGCGGCTCGCCGAGGTGGGTGCGCAGGATGTGCTCGAAGAGCGGGATGTCGAGGAGCTGGGCGAGCAGCAGGTCGCACTGGTCGCCGATGGCGCGGTAGTTGACCTCGATGATGCGGGCGCGGCCCTCGTGGACCACGAACTCGGTGTGGCAGGCGCCGAAGCCGACGCCGAGGGCGTCGAGCTGGGCGAGGATCTGCGCGACGACGGGCTCGGGGTGGGCGGGGACGAAGGTCAGGCGCTCCTCGATGAAGTACGGGGGCGCGGACAGCTCGGTGTGGAAGCCGCCGAGGACGTGCCGGAGGTTCCCGTCGCCGAGGGTCTCCAGCGTGTGGAGCTCCCCCTCCAGGAACTCCTCGACGATCAGGGCGGCTTGCGGCCTGCGCCGCTGTATCTCCTTGCAGTGCAGGAGGAGTTCCTCCTGGTCCCGGACGAGGACCACGTCCTCGCTGGCGACGCCCTCGCGCGGCTTGACCACGCAGGGGTAGGGCACGCCGGCGCCGAGGAGCGCGGACGGGTCCTGCCCTGCGGGGAGTTCGGCCGCCCGGACGGTGTCGGCGCCGGTCAGGGCGAGATGGCGGCGCAGGTGCGCCTTGTCCTTGGCGCGGAGGGCGGCCCGCCAGTCCTTGGCGGGCAGACCGAAGTACTCGGCCGCCAGTGCCGCCTGCGTCTGCAGGTGGTCGCTGTTGGTGAAGACCGCGTCGGGCCGGTGGTGGGTGGCGATCCGGGTGATGACGGCGCGGAAGTCGCGCACGTCGCACTCCAGGACCTCGATGCCCGGGCCGGTCCGGCGGTGGGCCTCCGGCTGGTCCGTCAGGACCGTGACGTCCAGGCCCAGCCGGGCCGCCGCGGGCAGGAACCCCTCGGTGACCGAGTCGGTGGGGTTCAGGGCGAGCAGGTACAGCCGCTTGGGCATGCCGGGGCCTTCCGGGGACGGGTGGGGAGGGTGGTGCGGGGCAGATCCGCGTGCACAGGCGGCGCCGCGACGGAGAGTTTAGGTTAGGCAACCCTAAGACATCAACCCGGCGCACGGGTCAACCACCCTGTCCGACCGGCCCGTTGGCGTGTCCGATCTCCCCCTACCCCGACCTCCGCTAAGGTAAGCCTGACCTCACCGACTCGCGCGAAGGAGCTCCGATGAGCCAGGCCCCGGGGTCACCGGCCGCCACGGCGGGCACGGCCGCGTACGACGCCGCGGACGGGGCGTCCGCGCTCACCGGCACCTACCGGCGCGTGATCGCCGTCTGCGAGGCACTCGACGCCCGTGTCGTCGACCCGTACGCCCCCGACGAGGCCGCGCTCCTTCCCGACGGCCACGAACTCGCCGCCGGTCCGGGGATACTCGACGCCTACCTCGACGCCTCCGCGGCCCGCGTCACCGCCCGCCACAGCGCCGCACCGCGCCGGGACGTCGTGGCCTCGCGGGCGCTGCACGACTACCTGTGGTCCGTCAGCCTGCTGATGAGCGGCGCCTGGTACCTGGACCGCCGGGTGCCGCGCGTCGCGCCGCGCGACATCCGGGTGGACCTGACCACGGGCGCGTTCGGGATCGTCCCCGGCCAGGACTTCGCGTGCCTCCCGGACGATCCCGCGGCGGGATCCGCCGCCGCCCGGGTCGTGGGACACGAAGAGGAGCTGCGCGCCGAACTGCGGGCCGCGGTCGTCGACCACGTGCGCCCGCTGCTGGCCGCGATCGGCCCGACCGTGCGGCGCGGACCGCGCGCCCTGTGGGGCATGGTCGCCGACGACCTGCTCTCCGGCATCTGGTACCTCGGCCGGACCCTGGGCCAGGAGGAGCGTGCGGTGCGCGCGGCGACCGAGCTGCTCCCGACGGCGATCCCGCCCTTCCCGGGCGGGGCGGACTTCCGGCGCCTCACGGGCCGCGACGGCCGCCGCTTCCCGACCCGTACGCGCCTGGGCTGCTGCCTCTACTACGCGCTGGAGCCCGCGAGCGCCTGCCTCACCTGCCCGAGGACCTGCGACGCCGAGCGCCTGCGCCGGCTCCAGGACGAGGACTGAGCCCGTACCGGATTGACTTACGGCGAAGGGCAAGTGAGCACCGCAGGCCACGGGGCCGCCGGGCCCCGTACAGTGAAGGGCCGGTGCCGGAGGCGCGTCGACGCGCCTCCGGCACCGGCCCCGCCGGTCACGGCCCCGCTCACTTCGCCGGGTCGACCTTGAAGATCTTCGCCATGTCGTCGAGCACCAGGTCGGCGCCCTGGAGCGAGACGGAGGTCATCCAGACGGCGTCCTCGACCTCGTGGACGTTGCCCTTCTGCACCGCGTTCAGGCGCTTCCACAGCGGGTTGGCGAGGAACTTCTTCTTGCGCTCCTCACCGCCCGAGAAGGTGGTGACGAAGATGTGGTCCGCGTCGGCCTGCCCGATCTGCTCCTCGCTGATCTCGATGTTGAACTCCTTCGGGTCCTGCTGGTTGGCGGGCCGGGCGAGTCCCATGTCGGTCAGGATGATGCCGCTGAAGGTCTTGGGCAGGTAGATGCGCGTCGGACCGTCCAGGAAGCGGACCATGGAGTAGGTCTGCCGGGGGTTCTTGGCGTTGATGGCGTCGCCGATCTTCTTGGCGCGCGTCGTGTAGGCGGCGAGCTTGTCCGCGGCCTTCTTCTCCTCGCCCAGCGCGGTGCCCAGGAAGGTGATGTTCTCCTTCCAGATCGGGCCGGTGGTCTTCACGAAGACGGTCGGCGCGATCTTGCTGAGCTGCTCGTAGAGGTCCTCGTGACGCACCGTCGCCGACACGATGAGGTCGGGCTTGAGGGCGGCGATCGCCTCCAGGTTCGGGCTGTCGATCGGACCGACGTCCTTGGTGTCCTTCACCGCGTCACCGAGGTACGCGGGGAAGCCCTTCTGGTCGCGGTAGGCACCGATGCCGCCGACCAGCGGTGCGTCCAGCGCGACGACGGCCTCGACGAGGCTGTTGTCCAGCGCCACCACGCGCTGGGGCTTGCTCTTGATCTCCGTCTTGCCCTTGTCGTGGGTGACGGTCCGGGGGAAGCCCGCCTCGGAGGCAGCGGCCGGCTTGTCGGCGGCGGGCTTGTCGTCGCCCTTGCCGCCTCCGCAAGCGGCCACGGAGAAGGCCAGGGCGGCGGTGAGCAGGGCAGCGGCGAACCGGCCGGGCCGGCGGCGCTGGACGAGGGTGTTCATGGGTCTCCCATACACGGACTGTTGCACTGGGCAAGGCGGAACTGCGGGCCTGCCGGCGTCCATCACGGATGCTTAGGCAAGGCTTACCTATCAGGGCGCTGTGAGAATAGCGCCTCTCCGTGACCGGATCCATACGGTGGGATGGTCGTACACACAACCGTTAGGCATGCCTTACCTTGTGCAGGTGTCTGTGAAGCCCGTCGCCGAAGGCGCGCCCGCCGCGCCGCCGTTCGTCCCGCCACCCGACCGGCGGCCACCGAGAACGGGGGCGCGCGCCCTGGTCGCGGTGCTCCTCGCGGTCGCGCTCGCCGCCGCGGTCTGCGCCTCGCTGGCCATCGGGACCAAGGCGGTCCCGCTCTCCGACGTCCTGAACGCGATCGGCGGCGGCACGGACGGCGACGCGGTCGTCATCCGCGAACTGCGCATGCCCCGCACCTTCCTGGGCCTCCTGGTCGGCCTGGCGCTCGGCGCCGCCGGGGCCGTCGCCCAGGACATCACGCGCAACCCGCTGGGCGATCCCGGCCTCATCGGCATCAGCGCCGGCGGGGCGTTCGCCGTCGCGGCCGGCATCGGGGCCTTCGGGCTGACGAGTTCGTACGAGTACATCTGGTTCGCCTTCCTCGGCGGCGCGCTGGCGGGCCTCGTCGCCTACGCGGTCGGCGGCACCGGCTACGGCGGCGCGACCCCCGCCAAGCTGGCGCTGGCCGGCGCGGCCGTCACCGTCCTGCTCGACGCGGGCACCAACACCCTGGTCCTGCTCGACGTCCGCACCCTGGACCAGTACCGCTTCTGGGCCGTGGGCTCCCTCGCCGGGCGCGATGCCCAACTCGGCGTGCAGCTGCTGCCGTTCATCGTCGTGGGCCTGGTGCTGGCCCTCGGCCTGAGCGGCCGGCTCAACGCCCTGGCCCTCGGCGACGACCTGGCCACCACCCTCGGCACCAAGGTCAGGACCACCCGGCTCCTCGGTGCCGTCGCCGTGATCCTGCTCACGGGTGCCGCCGTCGCGGCGGCCGGGCCCGTCACCTTCATCGGCCTGGTGGTCCCCCATGTGATCCGGGCGTTCACCGGTCCCGACGCGCGCTGGCTGGTGCCCTGTTCGGCGCTCGGCGGCGCCACGCTCATGCTCAGCGCCGACGTCGTCGGGCGCATGGTCGCCCGGCCCGGCGAGCTGGAGGCGGGCGTGGTCACCGCGATGCTCGGCGCCCCGTTCCTCGCCCTGCTGGTCAAGCGCGGCAAGCTGAAGGAGCACACCCGATGATCGCCCCGCACACGCCGGTCGCGAAGGCACCGGCCGCGGCCACGGACACGGCCACACCCGCGCCCCGTACCCCCGCACCGCGCAAGGGCGTCCTCCGTGTGGAGTTGGGGCCGTTCGGCGCGGCCCTGCGCCTCCGGGTCGCGGCGACCGTCCTCGTCCTGGCCGTGCTCGGCTTCGCGGGCCTGGTCGCCTCGGTCTCGCTCGGCACCTACGCCATCCCGGTCGGCGAGGTCCTGGGCTCCGTCCTCGGCACCGGCGACGGCGCGGCGGACCTGATCATCCAGGAGCTCCGGCTGCCCCGCGCGCTCACCGCCCTCCTGGTCGGCGCCGCGTTCGGCCTGGCCGGCGCGGTCTACCAGGCCGTCACCCGCAACCCGCTCGCCAGCCCCGACCTCATCGGCATCTCGGCCGGCGCCGGCGTCGGCGCGGTCGGCGCCATCCTGATCGGCGGCGTCACCGCCGCGGGCGCCGGGACGTTCGGCGCCGTGCCCCTCGGCGCCCTGGCCGGCGCGCTGCTCACCTCCGCCGTCATCTACCTGCTGGCCTTCCGGGACGGCACCATCACCGGCTACCGCTTCGTCCTGGTCGGCATCGCCGCGAACGGCGCGCTCGTCGCCCTCACCCGCTGGATGCTCGCCCGCGCCGACATCGACCAGGCCTCCCGCGCCATGGTCTGGCTCACCGGCAGCCTCAACGGGCGCGGCTACGAACACGTCCAGTGGTCCGGGCTCGCGCTGGCGGTGCTGCTGCCGCTGACGGTCGCGCTGGCTCGCCCGTACCAGCTGCTCCAGTACGACGACGACACCGCCCGCAGCCTCGGCGTCCCGCTCCGGCACGCCCGGATCGCGCTGCTCGTCCTCGCCACCTGCCTGACCGCACTGGCCACCTCGGCGGCCGGACCGATCGCCTTCATCGCCCTCGGCGCACCGCAGATCGCCCGCCGCCTCGCGGGCACGCCGGGCGTGCCGATGGTGTGCAGCGCGCTGACCGGCGCTGTCCTGCTCGTCCTCGCCGACCTCGCCGCCCGGACCGTGCTCGCCCCGACCGAACTGCCCGTCGGCGTCCTCACCGGCGCCGTCGGCGCCCCCTACCTGCTGCTGCTCCTCGCCCGTACCAACCGGGCCGGAAAGGGAGGCTGACATGACCTCACAGCTCACCGACGCCGTCGCCGTCGCCGCCCTGCACGGCACCGGGCTGCGCCTCGGGTACGGCGACCGGGTCGTCGCCGAGGACCTCGACCTGGCGATCCCGGCGGGCAAGGTCACGGCCCTCGTCGGCCCCAACGCCTGCGGCAAGTCCACCGCGCTGCGCGCCCTCGCCCGCCTCCTGAAGCCCTCGGGCGGTGCCGTCCACCTGGACGGCGAGGACATCGCCGGCATGTCGGCCCGGGACTTCGCGCTGCGCCTCGCCCTGCTCCCGCAGACCCCGAGCGCACCGGACGGCATCACCGTCCGCGACCTGGTGGCCCGCGGCCGCACCCCGCACCAGCGCTGGTGGCGCCAGTGGTCCTCCACCGACGAGGCCGCCGTGGACGCCGCCCTGGCCGCCACCGGCACCGCGGACCTGGCGACCCGCTCCCTGGACGAGCTGTCCGGCGGCCAGCGCCAGCGCGTCTGGATCGCGATGGCCCTCGCCCAGGACACCCCGGTCCTGCTGCTCGACGAACCGACGACCTATCTGGACCTGGCCCACCAGGTCGACGTCCTCGAACTGGTCGCCGAACTCAACCGCGGCGACGGCCGCACCGTGGTGATGGTGCTCCACGAGCTCAACCTCGCCTGCCGCTACGCCGACCACCTCGTCGCCCTGCGCGACGGCCGCGTCGTCGCCGCCGGCAGCCCCTCGGACATCGTCACCCCGGAGCTGGTCCGGGAGGTCTTCGGACTCCGCGCCGCGGTCATCACCTGCCCGGTCGCCGGCACCCCGCTCGTCATCCCGGAGGGCGGCCGCCGCACCGAGCCGGTCTGACCGGGACGACGGGCACAACGGCTACGAACAACGGCGGGGACGCGGCTCCGACGAGCGCCGCGTCCCGCCGGCCCGGAGGGATGCCCTCGCCGCCGGCCCCCGGCACGGTGCTTCCCCGCACCCCGAGGGCGAAGAGCCTGCGCGGCCGGCCGTACGAGCCCGTGCAGGGGGCGGCGCTCGGCCGGGACGACGCTCAGCCCGGACGATGCCGAGGCCGAAGCGGGCCGGATCCTCCAGGCGTACCACTTCGGCCGTGCCGGCACCCCCCTCCAGGTCGCCCGCCGGCTCCACCTCGGCCGCGCCACCCGCTTCCGCCGGTTGCGCCACGGGCTCGACACGCTCGCGGCCCGCCTCCGGGACCCCGAGCGCCGGCCCGCCGCTTCCGGACCAGGCCGCCCCGGAGCCTCCGCGCGCCGACAGCAGCGCCTGCTTGCGCGATCTTTACCGGTTCTCCAACTCCTGACATTCTGACCGGACTTGAGCAACCGAAGGAGGTTCCTTGTCCCGGATATCCACCCTGGCGGTGGTGCTCACCAGCACCCTCGCCCTCGTTTCCGGCGGTGCCGTCACGGCCTCGGCGGCGCCCACGGCGCCCGCCGGAGAGACGTCCCCGGCGACCGTCCCGGCCACCGCCGCGGAACAGGTCGACCCGGTGGACTGGACGCCCTGCAACCCGGACCCGTCCAAGCCCGACCCGAAGATCTACGACTGCGCCGTCTACCCGGTGCCGCTGGACTACGCGAACCCGTCCGGCCAGAAGATCGGCATCGCCATGCTGCGGCGCCGGGCCGGCGACCCGGCCAAGCGCATCGGCTCGCTCTTCCTCAACCCCGGCGGCCCCGGCGGCAGCGGTTACCTGTGGGCCACCACGACCCGCTTCGAACCCAAGGTCCAGGAACGCTTCGACCTCATCGGCTTCGACCCGCGCGGCGTCGCCCGGAGCAACCCGCTGCGCTGCTTCAAGACCAACGAGGAGGCCGACGCGGTCTTCGGCCGGATGACGGGCGTGCCCGTCACGCCGACGGAGGTGCGCGACACCCTCGCGGCCACCAAGGACTACACCGACTCCTGCGCGCGCAACGCGGGTCCGCTCGTCCGCCACATGTCCACCCTCAACGTGGTGCGCGACCTCGACCGGATGCGCCAGGCCGTCGGCGACGCCCAGCTCACCTTCGCCGGCTTCTCCTACGGCACGCTGATCGGCTCCACGTACGCCAACATGTACCCGGACAAGGTGCGCGCCGTCATCATCGACGGCAACGTCGACCCGCACCTGCGGCTGCACAACGGTCTCGAGTACGACCGGCAGCGCGCCTCGGGCGGCTTCGAGCTCGCCCTGGACGAGTTCCTCAAGCGCTGCGCGGCCGCCGGCGCGCCCCGCTGCGCGTTCGCCGAGGGCGGCGACACCCGCGCGAGGTTCGACGCGATCCGCGACCGTCTGCGCACCGGGCCGGTGACCCTGCCGAGCGGCGAGACGGTCACGCTGAGCAGCTTCACCAGCCAGGTGGCCAGCGCCCTGTACGCGCAGAGCCGGCTGGCGCCGCTGGCCCGCTCGCTGCAGGCCCTCGACCAGGTCGTCAACCCCCGGCAGGGGCTCGGCGCGGTGGCCCAGGACGTGTCCGCGGACGAGGCCGACCGGCTGGCCAAGGTCGCCCCGGCCGCGCTGCGCGAGGCGCCCGCCGACACCCCGTACACCGCCGACGACTCGTACTACGGCGTCAACTGCCAGGACAAGCCGTACCCGTCGAATCCGAAGGTCTTCGCGAGCCTGGCCCGCGCCTGGGAGCTGGAGGCGCCGACCTTCGGCCGCTACCAGGCCTTCGACGCACCCGCGTGCGCGACCTGGCCGTCACCGGCCCGCTCCTCCGAGCGCTACGCCGGCCCGTGGAACAAGCGGACCGCCAACCCGGTCATGGTCATCGGCAACACCTTCGACCCGGCCACCCAGTACCGGTTCGCCCAGAACATGCAGCGGGAGCTCGGCAACTCCGTGCTGGTCACGGTCGACGTGATCGAGCACTGCGCGGTCGGCCGCAGCAAGGCGCTCAACGCCCTGGTGACCTCCTACCTGGTGGACGGAGTCGCGCCGGAGCCCGGCCAGGTCCTCAAGCCGGACCTCGACCCGTTCCCCCTGCCCAAGGCCTGACCCGGGGGTGACACCGCGGGCGCGGTGACGGCGGCCCCGCCGTCACCGCTCTCCCGCGAGGTCCAGGTCGCCGCTGCGCGCCTCGGCCGGGACCCGCGCCGGCTCCGGCCGGCGCCACGGGCGGGCGATCGGCCGGGACAGCCCGCGCCACCACGGCTCGGCGGGCAGCTTCCCGGCCGGCTCGAACGGCTCGCCGGGCCGCGGGAACGCCACCGCCTGCCCGGCGCCCTCGGCCTCGTCCTTGGTCCACTCCCCCGGCTCCGCCCACGCGTGCGGGGCCAGGTTGAAGGTGCCCCAGTGGATGGGCAGCAGCACGCCGTGCGAGCGCCCGCCCTGGAGGTCGAGGTGGGCGCGCAGGCCCTCGGCGGGGGTCATGTGGATGTCCGGCCAGTACGCGGAGTACGCCCCGATCTGGATCATGGTGGCGTCGAAGGGGCCGTGTGCGGCGCCGATGTCCCGGAAGCCGGAGAAGTAGCCGGTGTCGCCGCTGTGGTAGATCCGGTGGTCCGGGCCCGCGACGGCCCAGGAGGCCCACAGGGTGTGCTGCTGGTTGCGCAGGCCGCGGCCGCAGAAGTGGCGGGCCGGGGTCGCGGTCAGCCGCAGGTCGCCGACCTCGGTGGTCTCGTTCCAGTCCAGCTCGCGCAGCCGGGAGGCGGGCACGCCCCAGTGCTCCAGGTGGGCGCCGACGCCGAGCGGGACGGCGAAGAGGGTGTCGGTGCCGGCCAGGGCCTTGATCGTCGGCAGGTCGAGGTGGTCGTAGTGGTCGTGGGAGATCACCACGACGTCGACCGGGCCGAGCGCCGCGAGCGGCACCGGCACGGGGTGCAGCCGCTTCGGCCCGACGAAGGAGAAGGGCGAGCAGCGCTCGCCCCACACCGGGTCGAAGAGCACCCGGCGGCCGTCGATCTCGGCGAGGACGCTGGAGTGGCCCATCCAGGTGAGGCGCAGCCCGGTGACCGGCGGCTTGGCCAGGTCGGCGACGGTGGTCGGGTGGACCGGGATGCGGCCGGTGGGGGCCCGGCGGGCGCGGGCCTCCTTCTCGAAGTAGACCTTGGCGAACTCCAGGGTCGAGCCGGACGGGCGGTGCCGGGCCTCTTCCGGGTTCCGGAAGACCCCGTCGGCGAAGTTCGGCGAGCGGCGGATGCGCTCCAGCCGCTCTCCGCCCGGGTCGGCGCCGAAGGCCGGGGGGCGCAGCGCGCGCAGCCGTGCCCGCGGCGAGGAGTCGGAGCCAGTGCCGGTCACAGGGCCTCCTGAGGTCGGTGGTCCCTTCATTATGGGCGGCCGGTGGGGTGCGGCGCCGTGCCGATCCGCTGTACGTACGCAGCCGGGCCGGCGGGCGGGGCGGGAGCGGGCCCCGGCCCGGCCGTCCGCCGGGCGGGTGCCCCCTCGTCGCGCGGCTACTCCAGCTCGTACACCGCGGTGACGGTCACGTGCTCCTCGATCTCGCCGGGTGCCAGCGGCACGGGCGCTCCCCCGTCGGCGGCGGCCGCGGGGAGGGTGCCGGGGCCGGGGCGGACGCTCTCCCCCTCGGTGAGGGAGACGAGCCGGCCGAGCCGCCGGCCGCTGAGCCGGGCGTGCTGGGCGGCCTTGTCGTGGGCGTCGCGGTGGGCGGCCTCGCGGGCGGTGGTGCGCAGCGCGGTGGGGTCGGCGACGTCGAAGACGACGCCGTTGACCCGGCCGGCGTCACCGGTGGCGTCGTTGACCGCGCCGATGACCCGGCCGGCGCGGTCGATGTCGCGGACCTTCACGGAGAAGCCCTGTCCGGCCTGGTAGCCGGTGACCTTGTTCTCGCCCCCGGTGCTCTGGGCGTAGACCGGCGAGAGGGAGAGGCTCTCGGTGCGGATGTCGCGGTCGGCGACGCCTTCCGTGTGGAGCGCGTCGACCAGGGCCTTGGCGGCGGTCTCCTGGGCGGCCATGGCCTCCTTCGCGGTCTTGCGGGTGACCTCGACGGCGACCGAGAGCACGGCGAGGTCGGGTGCGGCGGTGGCCCGGCCGTTGCCGGTCACGGTGACGGTGGCCGGCGCGGGCGCCCGTACGGCGGCGGGGGCGGTGGCGCCGGGCGCGGCGGCGCTCGCGGGGGCGGCGGCGCCGAGCAGGACCCCGCCGAGGGCGGCGCCGACGGCGAGGGCGCGGAGCGGCCTCGCGAGGCGGGCGCCCGCGGGTGGGAAGGGGGATGGTTCGTGGGGGTGACGTTCGGTCATGAGCGGTCCCTTCGGGGATGGTTGCCGGTGCACCGGCCGCGCACATCCCACCAGCCGCCGCCCGTCCGGCCGTCGCGGCACGACCGGACGGTCCCGCGCTTCACCCCTTTCGTACCAGGGCCGGCCGGCCCGCCGGACAGGCCCTTGGGCCGGTACGGAGGCTGTCAGTGCCGCTTGGTAGAACTTCTGGCAACGGCCGATCAGGGCCGTGCGGCGACCCGTCGAGTTGTCTGGAGCCTTCATGACCATCGGGAATTACCTGCGGGAGTTCCACGACCTGCCCGTGTTCGAGTTCCCCGCTCCCGGTGCGGAGGGCGAGGCACGCGAGCTGCCCGACCCTGCCTCGGTGGCCTGGCGCCTGTCCGCGGCGACTTACGCGGAGCCGGGGGACGAGGAGTGGGAGGAGCTCTTCCCGCGCTTCCTCGACACGGTGGACACGGCGAAGGTCCGCGCCGTGGTCGTCGGCGGCTGGAACGAGGCGTACGAGAACTCCTCGGCGGCCATCGTCGAGGCGCTGGTCGCGGCCAGGGACCGGCTGCCCGCCCTGGAGGCGGTGTTCCTCGGCGACATGCTCTCGGAGGACTGCGAGATCTCGTGGATCATCCAGTCCGACGTGACCCCGCTGCTCGCCGCCTATCCCGGTCTGCTGGGTCTCGGCGTGCGCGGTGCCGGCGAGCTCGCCTTCCCGCCGGTGCGTCACGAGGCGCTGCGGCGGCTCGTGGTGCAGAGCGGCGGGCTTCCGGGCTCCGTGGTCCGGGACATCGGCGCCTGCGACTTCCCCGCCCTGGAGCACCTGGAGCTGTGGCTCGGCCGGGACGACTACGGCAACGACTGCACGCCCGCCGACCTGGAGCCGATCCTGGCCGGCACCCGGCTGCCGGCGCTGCGGTATCTGGGCCTGCGCAACAGCGACACCCAGGACGAGGTCGCGGCCGCGGTCGCGCACGCGCCGGTGGTGGCGCGCCTGGAGGAGCTGGACCTGTCCATGGGCGAGCTCACGGACCAGGGCGCCGAGGCGCTGCTCGCCGGTCAGCCGCTCACCCATCTGCGGCGGCTCGGCCTGGCGCACCACTTCATGTCCGAGGAGGCGGCCGGGCGGATCACCGCCGCGCTCGCCCCGCACGGCGTCGCGGTGGACGTGAGCGACCGGCAGGTCCCCGAGGAGTACAACGGCAGGACCTGGCGCTACACCGCGGTCGGCGAATGACCTCCGCCGCGGGCCCCCGCCCGGGTGGGCCGCGTCTCGCCGTCGTCGGCAACCCGGGCAGCCGCCGGGTCCGGTTCTTCCTGGACGCGGTGGCTGCCGCCGGGCTGCCCGCGGCGCGGGTCGTGCCGTGGCTCGACGTGCTGCGCGGCACCGCCGGGTTCCGACCCGGCGAGACCGTCCGGGTGGACACCCCCGGGGAGGACCCCGAGGTGGACCGGCTGCTGCGCGGCGCGGACGACCCGACCCGGGTGGAGGGCTCG
This sequence comes from Streptomyces sp. NPDC053541, assembly GCF_044544705.1. Taxonomy (NCBI): domain Bacteria; kingdom Bacillati; phylum Actinomycetota; class Actinomycetes; order Kitasatosporales; family Streptomycetaceae; genus Streptomyces; species Streptomyces sp. NPDC053541. The sequence goes on along the minus strand of NZ_JBITXM010000010.1, from coordinate 368,969 downwards.
CGGCGCTGGTACGAGGCGTTCACCGGCGCCCTGCCGGAGCTGGCCGCGCGGGTGGCGGCGGCCGGGGCGGCCCTGGTGGACGACCCGGCGGAGACGGCCGTGCTGTTCGACAAGCGGCAGACGCACGGGCGGCTGCGGGCGGCCGGGGTTCCGGTGCCGGACTCGCCGACCTCGGGCCCGGACGCGCCTGCGGTGGGCGGCTGGGCGGAGCTGCGGGCGCTGATGGCGGGCGCCGGCCTGGCCCGGGTGTTCGTGAAGCCGGCCCACGGTTCCTCCGCCTCCGGCGTGCTCGCCGTGGAGACCGCGGGCACCGGGCGGGTCCAGGCCACCACCTCGGTGGAACGGGCCCCGGACGGGCGCCTGTTCAACTCGCTGCGGGTGCGCCGCTACCGCACGGAGGCCGAGGTCGCCGCCCTGGTGGACGCCCTCGCCCCGGACCGGCTGCACGTCGAGCGCTGGATACCGAAGGCCGCCCTGGACGGCCGGGCCGCCGACCTGCGGGTGGTGGTGGTCGACGGCCGGGCCACCCATGCCGTGGTGCGCACCAGCCGCTCCCCCATGACGAATCTGCATCTGGGCGGCGCCCGCGGCGACCTGGCCGCCGCCCGGGCGGCGATCGGCGCGGCCGGCGGCCGGTTCGCCGACGCGCTCGACGTCTGCGAGCGGGCCGCTGCCGCCTTCCCCGGCACCCGGTGCGTGGGGGTCGACCTGCTGCCGGCCGCCGGCTGGCGCCGCTTCGCGGTCGGCGAGGTCAACGCCTTCGGCGACCTGCTGCCCGGCCTCACCGGACTGCCGGGCAGCGGGGCCGAGGGCCAGGACACCTACGCCGCCCAGGTCGCCGCCCTGCTCCGTACCCGCACCGCCCCGCCACCACCCCCGAGCACCACAGGAACCAGCGCACCGTGAACTCCCCCTCCCCCGCCCCCGCCGAAGCCCCCGGGCACGACGCCGCGGCCCCCTGCCCCATGCCCGACGACGCCCTCGACATGAACGCGGTCGTGGGCAGCCACGACCTGCTCCTGGTCACCCTCGACACCCTGCGCTTCGACGTGGCCGCCGAGCTCGCCGCCGAGGGCCGGATACCGAACCTGGCCCGGCACCTGCCCGGCGGGGCGTGGGAGCGCCGGCACGCGCCCGGCAGCTTCACCTACGCCTCCCACCAGGCGATCTTCGCGGGCTTCCTGCCCACCCCGGCCACGCCCGGGCCGCATCCGCGGCTCTTCGCGGCCCGGTTCGCGGGCAGCGAGACCACCGCCGACGGCACCTACGTCTTCCACGACACGCCCGACCTGGTCTCGGCGCTCGCGCACGAGGGCTACCGCACGGTGTGCCTCGGCGGGGTCGGCTTCTTCAACAAGCAGCCGCCGCTCGGCACGGTGCTGCCCGGCCTGTTCCAGGAGAGCCACTGGGAGCCCTCCTTCGGTGTGACCTCGCCGACCTCGTTCGAGTCCCAGGTGGCCCGTGCCGAGGAGGTGGTCGCCGCGCTGCCGAGGGAGCGCCGGCTGTTCCTCTTCGTCAACGTCTCGGCGCTGCACCAGCCCAACTGGTTCCATCGGGAGGGCGCGAGTCCCGAGGACGGCGACTCGCGCGCCACCCACGCCGCCGCCCTGGAGTACGTGGACCGGCACATCGGGCGCCTGTTCGCCGCGATGAGCAGCCGCCGCGACTGCTTCGCGATCGTCTGCTCCGACCACGGCACGGCCTACGGCGACGACGGCTTCACCGGGCACCGGCTGGGCCACGCGAGCGTGTGGACGGTGCCGTACGCCCAGTTCGTGCTGCCCGGACCGGGCCGGGACGCGAAGGAGCCGGCCGCGTGAGCACCACGACCACCGCCACCACCGCCCCCCGCCCGTACACGAGTTACGTCTACGCCTACCCGCACAAGACGGCCTACCGTCCGCTGCCCGACCGGCCCGCGCTCGCCGGGCTGTGGGCGGACGAGCCGAAGGACGCGCTGTCCCTCTACGCGCACATCCCCTTCTGCGAGGTGCGCTGCGGCTTCTGCAACCTCTTCACCCGGATCGGCGCCCCGGACGAGCTGACCACCCGCTATCTCGACGCGCTCGACCGGCAGGCGACGGCGGTCCGCGAGGCCCTGGGCGACGCGGCGCCGGTGCGGTTCGCCACGGCCGCGTTCGGCGGCGGCACGCCCACCTTCCTGACGGCGACCGAGCTGGAGCGCCTGTGCGACATCGCCGAGCGCCGGATGGGCGCCGATCTGCGGGCGGTGCCGCTGTCGGTGGAGACCTCGCCCGCCACCGCCACCGCCGACCGTCTCGCGGTCCTCGCGGAGCGCGGCGCGACCCGGCTGAGCATCGGGGTGCAGAGCTTCGTCGAGGCCGAGGCGCGCGCGGCGGTGCGCCCGCAGCGCCGCTCCGAGGTCGAGGCGGCCCTCGGCCGGATCCGCGACACCGGCGTCCCGGTGCTCAACATCGACCTGATCTACGGCATCGACGGCCAGACCGAGGCGTCCTGGCGGCGCTCGCTCGACGCCGCGCTCGCCTGGCGGCCGGAGGAGCTGTATCTGTACCCGCTGTACGTGCGGCCGCTCACCGGCCTGGGCCGCAAGGGCCCGGCCGAGAGCGAGCGGGAGTGGGACGAGCGGCGGCTGCGGCTCTACCGGTACGGCCGGGACCACCTCCTTGAGCGGGGCTACGAGCAGGTGTCGATGCGCATGTTCCGGCGCGCGGACGCCCCGGCGCTCGGTCCCGACGACCACGCCTGCCAGACGGACGGCATGATCGGCCTGGGCTGCGGCGCCCGCTCGTACACCTCGCGGCTGCACTACTCCTTCGACTACGCGGTGGAGATGCGCGAGATCCGCTCCATCATCGACGCCTACACCGGGGCGGCCGACTTCTCCCGGGCCGAGGTGGGCCGCCGGGTCGACGCCGGCGAGGCGCGCCGCCGGCATCTGCTCCAGTCGCTGCTCCAGGCGGCGGGGATGCCGCTGGCGGAGTACGAGGCCCGGTTCGGCGGCTCGCCGTTCGCGGACTTCCCGGCGGAGCTGGCCCGCTTCGAGGAGCGCGGCTGGCTGGACGCGGACGCCCCGGCGGGGCTGCTGCGGCTGTCCCCGGAGGGCCTGGCGCACTCCGACGGGCTCGGTCCGGAGCTGTTCTCGCCGGCGGTGCGGGCGGCCATGGCCGCGTACGAGGCGAAGTAGGGGGCGGCGGCGATGGACCTGACCGTGCTCTACCGGGGGCCGCTCGCCTCCTGCGACTACGACTGCCCCTACTGCCCGTTCGCCAAGCGGCGGGACAGCCCGGAGCAGCTGCGGGCCGACCGGGCGGCCCTGGAGCGCTTCGCCGGCTGGGCGGCCGGGCAGACCGGGGACCGGCTGCGGATCCTGTTCACGCCGTGGGGCGAGGGCCTGGTGCGGTCCTGGTACCGGCGCACGCTCGTGGAGCTGTCCCGGCTGCCGCACGTGGAGCGGGTGGCGATCCAGACCAATCTGAGCTGCCGCACCGACTGGCTCGCCGAGGCGGACCTCGGCACGGTGGCGCTGTGGTGCACCTACCACCCGGGCCAGACGCCGTACGAGCGCTTCCTCGGCAAGTGCCGGGAGCTGGCGGGGCGCGGGGTGCGGTTCAGCGTGGGCATCGTGGGGCTGCCCGAGCACCGGGAGCACGCGCGGCGGCTGCGCGCGGCGCTGCCGGAGCGGGTGTACCTGTGGGTGAACGCGGCGGAGGGGCACACGTACACCGACGCCGAGGCCGCCGAGTGGACGGCGCTCGACCCGCTCTTCCCGTACAGCCGGCATCCGCACGCCTCGGCGGGGCTGCCCTGCCGCACCGGCGCGTCGGTGGTCTCGGTGGACGGCGACGGGACGGTGCGGCGCTGCCACTTCGTCCGGGCCGAGCTGGGCAACCTCTACGACGGTTCGTACCGGGCGGCGCTGCGGCCCCGGCCGTGTCCGCTGGCCGTGTGCGACTGCCACATCGGCTACGTGCACCTGGAGACGCTGCCGTTGTACGACGTGTTCGCCGGGGGCGTCCTGGAACGCGTCCCGGCGAACCCGCCCGGGCGGCCGCCGCTGCCGGTGCTGCCGGTGCTGCCGATCTGATCCGGAAGACCGGGCTTGCCCGGAAGCCCGGCCCGATCCGGAGGAAGTCGATCTAGAGCGGCAGCAGGTCGGGGCGCTTGGCCTCGACGTGGTCGCCGGAGCTCTCGCCGCGCAGCCGGCGTCCGATCCACGGCACCAGGTACTCCTTGGCCCAGTGGATGTCGTCCTTGCGGACCTCCAGGGTGCCGCGCGGCGGCTGCGGCGGCCAGGGCTGCTCCGGGTCGGCCGGCACCCGCATGCCGAGGACCTGGGCGGCGCGCAGCGCGACCCGGGTGTGGCCCTCGGGCGAGAGGTGGAGCCGGTCCTCGTCCCAGGCGCGCCGGTCCTGGACGGACCTCAGCGACCACAGGTCGAGCACGGGGCAGCCGTAGCGGTCGGCGATGGCCCGGACGTGCCCGTTGTAGGTGGCGATCTTGCCGCGCAGGTGCTTGAGCAGGGTCACGTCGCGGGTGTCGAAGCCCGTGGTCACCATGACGGTGCCGACGGCGGAGGTGAGGTCGGCCACCGCGCGCTCGAAGCGCTCGGCCACGTCGTCGGGGTCGGTGCCGGGGCGGATGATGTCGTTGCCGCCGGCGCAGAAGGTCACGAGGTCGGGGGCGAGTTCCTTCGCCCGCGGGACCTGTTCCGCGACGATCTGGTCGAGCAGGCGCCCCCGTACGGCGAGATTGGCGTACCGGAACTCGTCGTGCTCCGGCAGTTGGTCGGCGAGCAGGACCGCGAACCGGTCCGCCCAGCCGACGTACGTCCCGTCGGGCCCGGGGTCTCCGACGCCCTCGGTGAAGCTGTCACCGATCGCCGCGTACGACCCGAATGCGTTCTTGTCTGGTGATCTCGAATCGTCTGCCACGGGACCACATCTTTCCCTTCGGGATGTGACCTACGCGACCGTAAGGAGGGGTTGACGGCGGGTGACATATGCCACCGATAAAGATTCCACCAAGCCGGAATACGCCGGAGGCCCGGCACGTGCGTGCCGGGCCTCCGGGTGCTGTCCGGACGGGGCCGGGGTGACGTGGTGTCAGATGCCCACGCCGTGCTGGCGCAGGACGGCCAGCGGGTCGATGTCGGAGCCGTACTCCGGCCCGGTGCGCATCTCGAAGTGCAGGTGCGGTCCGGTGACGTTGCCGGTGGCGCCGGAGAGGCCGATCTGCTGGCCGCCGCTCACAGTCTGTCCGGCGGAGACGGACAGCGAGGAGAGGTGGGCGTACTGCGAGAAGGTGCCGTCGGCGTGCTGGATGACGACCTGGTTGCCGTAGGCGCCGCCCCAGCCGGCGGAGTAGACGGTGCCGGGGCCGACCGCGCGGACGGTGGTGCCGGTGGAGGCGATGAAATCGACACCGGTGTGGTAGCCGGAGGACCACATGGAGCCGGAGGCGCGGTACGGGGTGCCGATGCCGCCGCTGACCGGGGCGACCCAGCCGGAGGAGGCGGCCGGGGCCGCGGCCGGGGCGGTGGCGGGGGCGGCCGGGGCGGCGGCGCGCTCGGTGCCGCGCGAGGCGCGGCTCGGGGCGGTGTCGCCGTTCTTGGCGGTGCTCTTGGGCGCGCTCTTGGCCGCGGGGGCCTTCGGTGCGGCGGCCTTGGGCGCGGGGGCGGCCTTGGCCGGGTTCTTCGCGCCGAGGGTGAGCTTCATGCCGGGCAGGATCAGCGAGGGGTCCTCGCCGACGACCTGGCGGTTGTCGCGGTAGAGCTTCTGCCAGCCGCCGGCGAGCCGGTGCTCGGTGGCGATCTTCGACAGGTAGTCGCCGCGCACGACGGTGTACGTGGTGCTCTTGGCGGCCGGGGCCTTGGCGGGGGTGACGGCGGCGGGCGCGGCGGCGGCGACGGCCTGGCGCGGGGCGGCGGGTGCGGCGGCCTGCTCGGCGGCGTGCGCGCCGGTGGCGCCGATCAGCGGGAGGGCGACGACGGCGCCTCCGGCGCCGGCGGCCACGAACCCGCGGGTGATGGGGTTGGCCTTGGTACGGCGGTGCTTACCCTTCGCGGGCATGGCGGTGTCCTCTCCGTCGCCTGCGAGGTGAGCTGTCGGGTTCGGACTGGAGATGTCCGGCCGCGCGGACGCGCGGCTTCACCCCGAGCCGTCCTTCTCTTCGGGAGGACGGCGACGTACCTGGGTCCCCCGCTCCTGCCGTGTACGGGTGAGTGCGGATTCCGGGCGGCGGCAGGATTCGGCGGTCCGTCCGGAGTGAGCGCGACGCTAGACGAGCGGGGACGAGCGGAACAAGCCGCCGGTTCCATTCGATCTCGAACACGGTGAATGCGAGCCGGAATTCCGGTGACCCTCCGTTGATGCCGTTCTCTCGATTTCCCTTTGCCGGGGGGAATTTGGAAAAGACGATCAGCAACGGTCCGTCACGTGTATGACGCTGCTCACGCCCCGATTCCCATCTCCCCTGCAACCAGGGCGCCTTATCCTCAATCGCTCAATTCGGGCAGATCACCCATTCCCTCCCGAGGGGGTGCCCGAACGGGCCGGGAGCCATGATGATTGCCCGAGGAACCGATCTCGACGAGCAGGAGCAACCGTGACGCAAGCGACGACCGAGCCCGAGCTCACCGGCGTACGCAACTTCCGCGACGTGGGCGGTCTGCCGACCGTGGACGGCCGGTCCGTGCGCCCCGGACGCCTGTTCCGCAGCGGTCACCTGGCGCACGCCACGACCGAGGACGCGCACTTCCTGGCCGGACTCGGGCTGCACACGGTCTTCGACTTCCGCAACGAGGCCGACCGGCGGATCGAGGGCCCGGACGTCGAGCTGCCCGGCGTGCGGAACGTGAACATACCCCTGAGCGACCCCGCCGACGGCAAGGAGTTCTGGCACATGGTGCGCACGGGCGACCTGGCGCAGCTGCGTGAACTGCTGGGCGACGGCAAGGCGGCGGCCAGGATGTCCGCTTCGTATCGGAAGATGGTGGTCGAGAAGGCTCCGGAACACAGCCGGGTGCTGCACGCGATGGCCGAGGACAGCGTCCCCGCCCTGATGCACTGCGCCGCCGGCAAGGACCGCGCGGGCCTGGCGATCGCGGTCTCGCTGCTCGCGGTCGGCGTGGAGCGCGAGGCGATCGAGGAGGACTACCTCAAGTCCGGCGCCCCGCACCGCCGCTACAAGATCCAGCGCAGCTCCACCGACCCGGACGCCATGGCGCCCGAGGTGATGGAGCTACTGGGTCCGCTCTTCGACGCGCGGGCGGAGTACCTGCGGGCCGCCTTCGAGACGATCGAGCAGACCTGGGGCTCGGTCGACGTCTATCTGACGGAGGGCCTGCGGCTCGCCCCCGCAACCCGGGAGCGGCTGCGCGAGCGGCTGGTCACCGAGGCGTAGACCGCCGCCCGACGGGGGCGATCAGCCCGCTACGGGCTACTTCGCCCCCATCGCGAAGAGGAGATACAGGAACGCGGCGAAGACGTGGCCGGCGACCAGATAGGCGAAGAGCCGGAGCACCAGCCCCTTGGGGAACTTGCCCTCACCGCGCTCCTCGCCGGTGACCGGTACGGACTTCTCGGACATGTCGGTCCTTTCTGGGCCTCAGCGTCGATGCGGGGTGCCGTCACCGAGGCACAGCTCGGCGGCGGGACTCTGCATCAGGGTGTGGACGAACAGCAGCTCGGCACCCGACGGGGTCGCGGCGCCGATCCGGTGCGGGGTGAGCGAGTCGAAGTGCGCGCTGTCCCCGGGATCGAGGACGTGCACGGTCTCGCCCAGCGCGAGCCTGACCCGCCCCTCGAGGACGTGGATCCACTCCTCGCCCGGATGGACCCGTACGATGTCGGTGCTGGTGGCGTACGGGACGTGGACGCGCAGCGCCTGCATGGCGCGGCCCGCGCCGCCGGCCTGCCGGTAGACCCAGCCGTCGGCCTCGACCGGTTCGGAGCGCCCGGCCCGCACGACCGGGTCGCGCTCCGGCGGCGCCTCGCCGAGCAGCTCGGAGACCGTCGTACCGTAGATACGGGCGAGGGCGAGCAGCATCGGCAGCGAGGGCTGCCGGTTCCCCGTCTCCAGACGGGAGAGGTGGGCCGGCGAGAGCCCGGCCCGCTGGGCGGCCGCCTCCAGGGTGAGCCCGCGCCTGCGGCGCAGGGCCCGCAGCTGCGGAGCGACGTCCGGGAGGACGTCGGTGACGTGGTCCATGCGTCCATTGCGCCAGGCCCGTGCCTCTGAGGCAACTTTCTTGCCTCAGAGGCAAAAGCCCGTGCGCGGAAACCGGCTGATTCCGGTCAGCGCTGCGCGACCGCCTGCTTGACCAGCGTCTTCCCGAAGTCCCACAGCAGTCCGCCGCCGGCGTGGGCCTCGTCCATCACGGCCGTGAACGCGGTCACGAAGCGCTCGACGTCCGCCTCGTCGACGACCAGCGGCGGGATGAGCTTGATCACCTCCAGGTGGTCCCCGGAGACCTGGGTGAGGATCCGGTGGCGCTGGAGCAGCGGCACCACGACCATCTGGGCGAAGAGCCCCTTGCGGGCCGCCTGGAGCATGGTCCAGCGGCTGCGCAGGCCGAGGGAGCTCGGGCGGCCGAACTCGATGCCGATCATCAGCCCGCGGCCGCGGATCTCCTTCAGGAGCTCGTAGCGCGGGACGAGCGCGCGCAGCCGGTCGGCGAGCAGCCCGCCGACCCGGCGCACGTGGGCCACGGTGTCCTCGGACTCCATGACCGAGAGCACCGCGAGCCCGGCGGCCATGGCCTGCGCGTTGGAGCCGAAGCTGGCCGAGTGGACGAGCACCCGGTCCATCGAGGAGTAGACCTTCTTGAAGATCCAGTCCTTGCCGAGGGTGGCGCCGACCGGGACGTAGCCGCCGGAGAGCGCCTTGGCGACGCAGACCAGGTCCGGTTCGACGCCGTCCTCGTGCTGGTACGCGTAGAAGTCGCCGGTCCGGCCCAGGCCGGTCTGCACCTCGTCGGCGATCAGGAGCGCGCCGTGCCGGTGCAGCAGCTCCTGGGCCGCCTTGAGGAAGCCCGGCGGGGCCTCGTGCACGCCCTTGCCCTGGATCGGCTCGACGACGAAGCCCGCGACGTCGCCCCGGCGCAGCTCCCGCTCCAGGGCGTCGAGGTCGCCGAGCCCGATCGCCGTGTCGGGCAGCAGCGGCGCGAAGCCGTCCCGGAAGCCCTTCTCCCCGTTGACCGAGAGGGAGCCGGTGGTGAGGCCGTGGAAGGCGTGCGCGCAGTAGACGATCCTCGGCCGGCCGGTGGCGTACCGGGCGAACTTCAGGGCCGTCTCGACGGCCTCGGTGCCGCTGTTGCCGAAGAAGACCCGGTCGAGGTGGGGGCTGTGGGCGAGCAGCCGCTCGGCGAGCAGCCCGGGCAGCGGCTGGCAGTCGAAGCGGGTGAGGTCGGCGAGCTGGGCGTCGAGCACGTCGTGCAGGGCCTGCCGGACCACGGGGTGGTGCCGGCCCAGGCCCATGACGCCGAAGCCGGCGAGCATGTCGAGGTAGTCGTTGCCCTCGGCGTCCCAGAAGTGGGCGCCCTCGGCCCGCTCGTAGACCTTGTCGAAGCCGATGGTGCGGAGCATCCGCGGGAGCTGGTGGTTGAGGTGGCGGGCGTGCAGCTCGTAGCGCTCGCCGCCGCGCTCGGCGAGCAGCGCCCGCAGGTCGAACTCACCGGTCATGGCGCGCTCGCTCACCCGTTGTTCCCGCCCACGGTCTCGCGGACCGCGCGGAGCGACTCCTTGAGGGAGCCCATGGTGGCGAGGACGGCGGTGGGCTCGTAGCCGCAGTGGGCCATGCAGTTGGCGCAGCGCGGGTCCTTGCCGCGGCCGTACTTGTCCCAGTCCGTCTCCTCGATGAGCTCGCGGTACGTCGGGACGTAGCCGTCGCTCATCAGATAGCAGGGGCGCTGCCACCCGAAGAGCGAGTAGTTGGGGATCGCCCAGGCGGTGCAGGGGAAGTCGGCCTTGCCCTCCAGGAAGTCCAGGAAGAGCGGCGAGTGGTTCAGCCGCCAGCGGCGCCGGTTTCCACCCGCGAAGGCCTTCTTGAAGAGCTCCCTGGTCTGCTCCACGCCCAGGAAGTGTTCCTGGTCGGGGGCCTTCTCGTAGGCATACGCGGGCGAGATCATCATTTCGTCGACCTGGAGGTCGTCATTGAGGAAGTTCAGCACCTCGATGATCGTCTGCGGGGTGTCGGTGTTGAAGAAGGTGGAATTGGTGGTGACCCGGAAGCCGCGCCGCTTGGCCTCCTTGATCGCCGCCACCGCCTCGTCGAACACCCCCTCCTTCGCCACCGATTCGTCGTGCCGCTCGCGCAGCCCGTCGATGTGCACCGCGAAGGCGAAATAGGGGGAGGGCGTGAACTTGTCCAGCTTCTTGCGCAGCAGCATGGCGTTGGTGCACAGGAAGACGTATTTGCGCTTCGCCACCAGCTGGCGCACGATCTCGTCGATCTGGGGGTGCATCAGCGGCTCGCCGCCGGCGATGGACACCATCGGCGCCCCGGACTCCAGGACGGCGCCGACCGCCTGGGCCACCGGCATGCGCTGCTTGAGCACACCGGCCGGGTGCTGGATCTTGCCGCAGCCCTCGCACTTGAGGTTGCAGGCGAAGAGCGGCTCCAGCTCGACGATCAGCGGGAACTTGTCCCGCTTGCGGAGCTTCTGTTCGAAGAGATAGGTCCCGACCCGGATGGACTGACGGAGCGGCATGGCCATAACTCGTTCACCTCCTGGGGAGCAGCAAAGAACGGTGCCATTCGAGGAATGCGGGTAGGACCGCACGCAGCACACGGAAGGCCGATATTCCCCCGCGCACCGTGCCGATCCGGACCAGTTCATGTTCTGGAGCGTCCACGACCACCCGTACGGCCGCAACCGGGCGGGCTCCGGCGGCCACGGCCGTGCTCAGGGTGGCGGCCGACTCCATGTCGACGGCGATGGCGCCGCCGGCCCGCAGCGCGGCCCGCTCGGGGCCGCGCACGACGTGGTCGGAGCCGGTCAGCGGGCCGGTGTGGACGGTGCGGCCGGGCAGCGCCCGGGTCAGCGCCTTGACCAGCAGGTCGGTGCCGACGCAGGGGGTGGTGCCGTCCGGGCCTCGGGTCTCCTCGGCGACGACGATGTCGCCGGGGTGCATGCCGGGCGCGAGCCCGGCGCAGAAGCCGGAGGCGATCACGGCGGCGTCCCGCCAGGCCTCCCGGCCGAGGGTGCGGCCGACGGCCCGCCGGGCGTGCGCCGGACCCATGCCGGTGCGCACCACGGTGACCGGCGCGGGGGCGCCGCCCCGGTCGCCGCTGCGCAGCGCCAGCTTCTCGATGCCGAGCGCGCAGGCGACGACCAGCGGCGGCACGGCGGACCCCGGGTCCCCGGCCGCCCCGGCCGCGGGCGGCCCGCCCATCAGCGGGGCCCCCGGCCGGGCAGGGCCGGTTCCCCGTTCACGTAGCGGCCGAGCGCGGTGAGCGGGAAGACCTGGCGGTAGAGGTGGTAGTTGATGGAGAAGTCCCAGGGGAAGCCGGTGCCGGTGAACTGGGGCTCGTCCCAGGAGCCGTCCTCGCGCTGGGTCCGGGCCAGCCAGGCGATGCCGCGGCGGACCGCCTCGGAGTCCCGCTCGCCGGCCGCGAGCAGCGCGATCAGCGCCCAGGCGGTCTGCGAGGCGGTGGACTCGCCGTGCCCGATCCAGGCCTCTTCCCTGTACGAGCGCAGGTCCTCGCCCCAGCCGCCGTCCTCGTTCTGCACGGACCGCAGCCAGCCGACCGCGCGGCGGATCGCGGGGTGGCTGCGCGGGATCCCGGCGGCGGTGAGGGCGGGCACCACGGAGCCGGTGCCGTAGACGTAGTTGACGCCCCAGCGGCCGAACCAGGCGCCGCTGGGCTCCTGTTCGGCGAGCAGCCACTCGATGCCCCGGCGGGTGGCGGGGTCGTCGGCGCGGCCCTCCCAGGCGAGCATCTCCACGACGTGGGCGGTGACGTCGGCCGAGGGCGGGTCGATCACCTCGCCGAAGTCGCAGAACGGCAGCCGGTTGGGGAAGGGGCTGGTGTTGTCGGCGTCGAAGGCGCCCCAGGCGCCGTTCCTCGACTGCATGCCGTGGGTCCAGCGGGCGCCGCGGGCGACGGCCGCGTCGAGCCGGGCCGGGTCGGGGTGCTTGACCCGGCGCAGTGCCAGGATCACCTCGGCGGTGTCGTCGATGTCCGGGTAGTTGTCGTTGTGGAACTCGAAGGCCCAGCCGCCCGGGGGCAGTTGGGGCCGGCGCACCGCCCAGTCGCCCTTGCGGGTGATCTCCTCGCCGAGCATCCAGTCGGCCGCCTTCACCAGGGCCGGGTGATCGGGCCGTACGCCCGCGTCGGCGAGCGCGATGGTGGCGAGGCAGGTGTCCCAGACCGGGGACTGGCAGGCCTCGATCATCCGGGCGCCGTCCTCCCGCCACACGGCGAAGCGGTCGAGGGACTCCAGGCCGGCCTTCATCACCGGGTGTTCCAGGTCGTAGCCGAGCAGGTGCAGGGCGATGACCGAGTAGACGGCGGGGGGCTGGATGCCGCCCCAGCAGCCGTCGTTCTCCTGGCGCTCGATGATCCAGCGGGCCGCGACGTTCATGGCGGCCTTGCGCAGCCGGCGCGGGGCGACCTTGCGGTAGAGGTGCAGGCCCTTGTCGACGCGCTGGAAGAAGCCGTCCCAACTGGCCGCCTGGGCCAGGGGCTTGCCCGGGTTGGGGCGGGCCGGGTCGGTGTGCAGCTCGTCGAGCGCGAAGGGCGCGGGCCGCACCGGCCGCTTGGCGGAGACGACGGTGAGCGGCACGATCGTCTGCCGGGCCCAGCAGCCGAAGTCGTAGATGTTGAGCGGGAACCAGCTGGGCAGGAAGACCAGTTCGGGCGGCAGCTCCGGCAGGTCGTCCCAGCGCCACCAGCCGAAGAGGGCGAGCCAGATCCGGGTGAAGACGCGGGCCTCGGCGATGCCGCCCTGTGCGCGGACCCAGGCGGCGGCCCGTGCCATGTGCGGGTCCTCGGGGGCGTCGCCGGCGAGCCGGAGGGCGACGTAGGCCTCGATGGTGGTGGAGAGTTCGGCGGGCCCGCCGTGGAAGGTGGCCCAGGTGCCGTCGGCGCGCTGCTCGCCGCGGATGTGCAGGGCGGCGGCGCGGGTGGTGGCGGGGTCGAGGATGCCCAGGAACCGGCGGAGCAGCAGGTCCTCGGCGTCCATGGTGACGTTGGTCTCCAGGTCGCCCTTCCACCAGCCCTCGGGGTCCTGGCGGCCGAGGAGGTGGGCGACGGAGCGTTCGGCCGCGAGGGCGGCGGCCTTGTCGAGGGCGCCCTGGGAGGCGAACGCGGGCGCGACGGTGGTCGTCGTCGTGGGCGTGCCGGCGTCGGGCGTGGTGGTGGCGGTGGTGGTGTCGCTGGCCGCGGCCGCTCGGGGTCCCATGGCCCCGGCGCTTCCGTCGGTCGTCGCTGTCATGGCTTCCCCTTCGTGCAGGCGGTGTACTCGGGCGTACTTTCTGCTTCTTCGGGTCTGCCGTCGGCCGGTGCCGGGTGGCACCGGCCGGCGACTGCGCACTCATATCAGAGCGATGGTGATCATCTCTTCCGTACGACGACGAAATCGGCCAGTGCCGTCAGCTGGTCCCGCACCCGGACCGGGAGGTCCACCTCGTGCAGGGCGCGGACGGCGATCTCGTGCTGGCGGCGGGCCTCCTGGGAGGTCCAGTCCCGGCCGCCGGCCTCCTCGATGAGGGCGGCGCGGGCGGCGAACTCGGCCTCCGAGAAGGAGTCGAAGTCGGTGCTCTTGGCGTCGGCGGCGAGCAGTTCGCCGAGCCGCTCGGAGGCCGGGCCGCCGGCCGCGAGGGCGGCGACGACGGGCAGCGACTTCTTGCGCTGGCGCAGGTCGGACCAGGTCTGCTTGCCGGTGGAGTCCGGGTCGCCCCAGATGCCGAGGAGGTCGTCCACGGCCTGGAAGGCGAGGCCCAGGTGGTAGCCGTACTCCTCCAGCTTGTCGGCGGTGCGGTCGTCGGCGCCCGCGAGGACGGCGCCGATGGACGCGGCGCAGGCGAGCAGGGCGCCGGTCTTGTTGCCCTCCATCTCCAGGCACTCCTCGACGGTGACCCGCTCGCGGTGCTCGTAGGAGATGTCCTGCGCCTGCCCGTCGATGAGCTTGCGGTTGGCGGTGGTCAGCCGGCGGGTGGCGCGGCCGGCCTCGGCGGTGCCGAGTTCGAGGAGCAGTTCGTTGGCGAGGGCGGAGAGGGCGTCGCCGACCAGGATGGCCTGGGCCGGGCCGTACACCTTCCACACCGTGTCGCGGTGGCGGCGCTGCTCGTCGCCGTCCATGAGGTCGTCGTGGAGCAGCGAGAAGTTGTGCACCAGCTCCACGGCGACGGCGCCGGGGATGCCGACCTCGGGGGCGGCGCCCATGGCCTCGGCGGAGATCAGGGCGAGCGCGGGGCGCACCGCCTTGCCGCTGTCGCCCTCGGTGGGCCGGCCGAGCGCGTCGATCCAGCCGAAGTGGTAGGCGGCCACGGTGTCCATGGGCGGCGCGAGGCGGTCCACGGCCGCCCGCATGACGGGCGTGGTCAGGGCGCGGCCCCGCTCCAGCAGTGCGGCGACGTCCGCGGTGTCGACAGCCGGATTCCCCGGTGGCACAGTCGGCACGGTCTCTCCTCTAGTTCCGGTACTCACACTCATGCCGCCTCCTGCAGCGGATGGTCGTAGTGGCGGCCGAGTGCGGAGAGCGCGGCGCCCGCGGCGCTGAAGCCGCTGCGGACGGCACCCTCCATGGTCGCGGGCCAGCCGGTGGCGGTCCATGCGCCGGCCAGGTAGAGGCCGGGCGCGCGGGTGCGGGCGCCGGGCCGGAGCCGGCCGACGCCAGGGGTCGGGGCGAAGGTGGCGGTCCGCTCCCGGGTCACGAAGAAGTCGCGGACGCCGGCGCCGCGGGCCGCGGGCAGCAGCCGCTCCAGCTCCGGGAGGTAGCGCTCGCGGAGCACGGCCACCGGCTCGTCGATCTCGTCCTGGGCGGCGGACTGGGAGACCGCCAGGTACTGGCCGGGGCCGGTGAGCCCGGAGGACTCGGTGCGGTCGAAGACCCACTGGACGGGGCTGCCGAGGGCGGTGAAGAAGGGCCGGCGGAGCACCTTGCGGTCGTAGACGACGTGCACGTTGAGGATGGGCGCGGTGCCGATGTCGAGGAGCCGGTCGGGGTCGTCGAGGGCGCCCTCGGGCAGCAGGGCGTGGGCCTCGCGCTGGGCGACGGCGAGGACGACGACGTCGGCCTCCAGGCGCTCGCCGGGCAGGTCGACGGTCCAGTGTCCGTCGTCGGTGCGGGTGATCCGCTCGGCCCGGGCGCGCAGTTCGGTGCGCACGCCGAGGGCGTCGAGGGCCTTGCGGGCCAGGGTGTCGTGGAGTTCGCCGAGCGGGACGTGGGCCCAGCCGATGTCGGCGGCGCCGTTCTCGGAGAGCAGCCCGGTCTTGAAGACCTTGGCGGCCAGGCCCATGGAGGCGTCGGGGGCGACGGCGTTGAGGGTGGCGACGCCCACCAGGTCCCACAGGGCCTCGACGGACCGGGCGGACTGCCCGTGCCGGCCGAGCCAGGTGCCGAAGTCGATGCCGTCGAGGGCCGGGTCGGCGGGGTCGAGCTTCTTCAGCGCGAGGGCGGCCCGGGCGACCTGGGCGCGTTCGACCGGCGACAGGTGCGGATAGGTGGCGAGACTGGCGGCCAGGTGCAGGGGTACGGGCAGGTTGGTGCGCCGCAGCCGGCCGAGCCGTGGTCCGGCGGCGCGGCCGACGTCGAGCACGGGGACGTCGAGGCGGCGCTGCACGGGGGCCAGGTGGGCGCCGCCGACGCGCTCCAGGAACCAGCGGTAGCCGGTGCAGCAGCGCAGGTAGACGTGCTGTCCGTTGTCGACGGTGAGCTCGCCGCGCCGGAAGGAGAAGGCGAGTCCGCCGAGCCGGGGCCGGCCTTCGAGGAGGGTGACGTGCAGTCCGGCCTCGGCCAGCTGAAGGGCGCTGGTGACGCCGGCGAGTCCGCCGCCGACGACGACGGCACGGGCCCGCCGCCCGCCGTGTCCGCGCACGACGGTGGCGCCCCCGGTGACCCTGATGTCGTCGGCGGTCATGCGGTCTCCCCTCGGTCCGTGATCGGGGACGCGGTCCGGCGGCCGCGGGTTGTCCCGTGGGCAAGGGTCATGCCGGCCTCCTGACGGTGCGCCGGGAGATGTGACGGGCGTCCAGGCCGGACAGGCCGCGGACGGCGACGTAGGCCTTCTCGCGGCCGGGGAGCGAGACGCGGCCGCGGAGCACGGCCCCGGGGTCGCGCTCGATGCGGTCGAGGAGGCGGCGGTAGATGCCGGCCATGGCGGCGACGCAGGCGCCGCTGCGGCGGTCGAGCATGGGCAGCAGCCGGTAGCCCTCGGCGAACAGGGCGCGGGCGCGGCGGACCTCGAAGTGCACGAGGCCGGCGAAGTCGGCGCCGGGCGGCGGGGTGTCGGCGGCGAAGCCGGCGGAGCAGCCGAACTTGGCCAGGTCGTCGGCGGGCAGGTAGGTGCGCCCGTTGCCGGCGTCCTCGCGGACGTCGCGCAGGATGTTGGTGAGCTGGAGGGCGAGGCCGAGGGTGTCGGCGTACTCGGGGGCGCGTTCGGCGCCCTGCGCGCCGGGCTGGGTGCCGAACACGCCGAGCGAGAGCCGGCCGATGGCGCCGGCGACGCAGCGGCAGTAGACCCGGAGCTGGTCCCAGGTCTCGTAGGTCTCGCCGCGCACGTCCATGAGGACGCCGTCGATCAGCTCGTCGAGGCCTTCCAGGGGGATCGGGAAGCGGCGGGCGGAGTCGGCGAGGGCGACGGCCACCGGGTCGGTGTCGTCCTCCTCGACCTCGCCGGCGCGGATCCGGGCGAGGACCGCCCGGGTCGCCTCCAGGCGCTCCTTCTTGTCGGCGGGCGCGAGCGGGCCGTCGCCGATGTCGTCGACCCGCCGGGAGAAGGCGTACAGCGCGGACATGGCCTGGCGCTTGTCGGTCGGCAGCAGCCGGATGCCGTAGGCGAAGTTGCGCGCCTGCTGTCCGGTGACGGCCTCGCAGTATCCGTACGCGGCCTGGACCGGCGCCGACGGCTGGGACTGTCCCTCCACGGTGCGGCT
The DNA here is from genome assembly GCF_044544705.1 of Streptomyces sp. NPDC053541. Taxonomy (NCBI): domain Bacteria; kingdom Bacillati; phylum Actinomycetota; class Actinomycetes; order Kitasatosporales; family Streptomycetaceae; genus Streptomyces; species Streptomyces sp. NPDC053541. Next base: position 351,890 of record NZ_JBITXM010000010.1, on the reverse strand, counting down.
CACCCCTCTTTCCGCGCCGTGAGCAGGACGGCGCCCGCCCGGCGCATCAGACTCGGTTTGGCGGCCTTGGGCGGCCCGGGCAGGACGTCGAAGCCGGCGGCGGCGATCGCGTCGAGCGCCGCGTACCCGCCGGCGGTGAAGCCGGCGAGCAGCAGCCGGAGCCGGCCGCGGACGCTGCCGACGAGCGGGGCTCCTGAGTCGAGGAGGGCGCGGGCCCGGTCGGCCTCGAAGGCGATCAGGGCGCGCACGGAGGCCCCGGCGGTGGGGGCGGCGAGGTCGTCGACGGTGACGTGGAAGCGCTTCAGGTCCTCGGCCGGCAGGTAGACCCGGTCGCGGGCCAGGTCCTCGGCGACGTCCTGGAGGTGCTCGACGATCTGCAGCGCGGTGCAGATCTCGTCGGAGCGGCGGATCCGCTCGGGGGTGGCGGTGCCGGTGATGCCGAGCACGAGCCGGCCGACCGGGTTCGCGGAGAGCTCGCAGTAGGCGAGCAGGTCCTCGTAGGTCTCGTAGCGGCTGACGAGCTGGTCCTGCCGGTTGGCGGCGACCAGGCCGAGGAAGGGTTCGGCGGGCAGGGCACGGCGCTCGACGGTGGGGACGAGGGCGCGCAGCAGCGGGTGGTGGGGGCCGTCGCCGGCGGGGTCGAAGACCCGCCGCAGGTCGGTCTCGAAGGCGTCGAGGAGGGCGAGCCGGTCCTCGGCGTGCTCGGGGGCGACGCCGAGCAGCCGGGCGTCCGCGCCGCCGGGGGCGAGGTCGCCGTCGCCGATGTCGTCGACGAGCCGGGCGAAGCCGTAGACGGCCATCAGGTCGTCGCGCCAGGCGCGCGGCAGGAAGAAGGGGGCCACGGGGAAGTTCTCGTCCGCGGCCTTGCCGAGTGTGGCGTGCGAGGTGTCCCGGTCTCGCACCTGCCGGGTTCCGGTCACCGGCCGCTGCCCGACGCGGGGACGGCGACACCCTCGTGGAGCTGGAGATTCTGCGTCATGGCCGTCACATCTCCCGTTCTACACCGCGGATCCAATCCATCCTATTTCGGACACGCCGCCGAGCCCTGCCCGTGGCGCTCCGCCCGGGGCCCGGACGCCGAGGGGTATCGCCCCACTTGCCGCGAAACAGACCGGTACAGCTTACGTTGTACGAGGCCGGATGCCGCGTCGGGGGGCCGCGCGCCCGGTGACAACGTCGGGCGGGGCGTCAACCTTCCCCGGGTGGCCGGAAGTTCACCCTTTCTTGACCTTGTTGACCATGGCTTGGGGCGCGCCGCGGCGGCGGCCGGGGGCGCCCCGGAGGTCAGGGTGCGCGGGTGCCGGAGACCACCATGGCGAGGGTCGAGTCGACGACGTCGTCCCGGCGCTGGGCGGGCAGCCGGCGCAGCGGACCCTCGAGGAGCAGCAGCGACAGTCCGTGCACGGCCGACCACGCGGCGGCGTCGGCGGCCGGACGGGCGGCGCGCGGCGGACGGGCGGTGGCGCCGAGGGCGGTCAGGGCGTCGGTGAGCAGGGTGAAGGCGCGCACCTCGCCGACCGGCGCCTCGGGGTCGGGGTCGCCGGTCTCGGTGCGGGCGGTGCCGAAGGCGGAGCGGTAGAGCCCGGGCTGTTCGACGGCGAAGGCCACGTAGCCGCGGCAGAGGGCGGCGAGCCGGGCCTCGGCGGCGAGGGCGGGGTCGTCGGCGCCGGGCACCCGGGCGGCGGCCCGCTCCATGGAGTCGGCGAGCGCCCGCCGGGCGTGGTCGCGGACGGCGGCGAGGAGTTCGCCGCGGCCCTCGAAGTGCCGGTAGGCGGCGGTGGGCGAGACGCCGACCCGGCGGGCGGCCTCGCGGAGCACGACCCGTTCCGGCCCTCCTTCGCCGGCGAGACCGACGGCGGCGCAGATGAGGGCGTTGCGCAGGTCGCCGTGGTGATAGCTCTTTCCTCCCGGGATCGCTGCCATGGGCTCATCCTGCCCGATGTTGACCGCATGAACATTCCGGGCGGGCGCGCGACGCGCGAAATCCGGACGCCCGTGAACGCGCCGCCGCCCCCTCCGATCGGTTCGGCGGGGGCGGTGGCGGTGCCGGTGCGGGTGGTACGGACCCGGGCGGGGCTACTTGCCGGTCTCGCGCTCGTAGGCGGCGATGACCTCGTCGGTCGGGCCGTCCATGAGCAGCTCGCCCTTCTCCAGCCAGAGCACGCGGTCGCAGGTGTCGCGGATCGACTTGTTGCTGTGGCTCACCAGGAAGACCGTGCCGGCCTCCTTGCGCAGCTCGCGGATGCGGGCCTCGGAGCGGATCTGGAACTTGCGGTCACCGGTCGCGAGCGCCTCGTCGATCATGAGGACGTCGTGCTGCTTGGCGGCGGCGATGGCGAAGCGGAGCCGGGCGCCCATGCCGGAGGAGTAGGTCCGCATCGGCAGCGAGATGAAGTCGCCCTTCTCGTTGATGCCGGAGAAGTCGACGATGTCCTGATAGCGGCTCTTGATCTCCTCGCGGCTCATGCCCATGGCGAGGCCGCCGAGGATGACGTTGCGCTCACCGGTCAGGTCGTTCATGAGCGCGGCGTTCACGCCGAGCAGCGAGGGCTGGCCGTCGGTGTAGACCTTGCCGCTCTCGGTGGGCAGCAGGCCGGCGATGGCGCGCAGCAGGGTCGACTTGCCGGAGCCGTTGCTGCCGATGAGGCCGATGGCCTCGCCGCGGTAGGCGGTGAAGGACACGCCGCGGACGGCGTGCACCTTGCGCACGCCGCGCTCGGTCTCGCCCTTGCGGCGGCGGATGATCCGGCTGAGCGCCGCGGTGGCGCTGCCCTTGCCGCCGGCTCCGGCGTTGACCCGGTAGACGATGTGGACGTTGTCCGCGATGACGGTGGGGACGCGGTCCCGGGAGTCGTGATCAGCCACGGCCGTACCTCTCCTCGGCCTTCCAAAAGTAGACGAAGCCGCCGAGGCCGATCACCACGGACCAGGCGACGGTGGCGATCCAGACGTGCGGCGGCAGGTTGGAGGCGCCGTAGCCGTCGATCATCGCGAAGCGGATGAGGTCCATGTGCAGCGCGGCGGGGTTGTACTGGAGCAGGTCGGCGATCCAGGCCGGCTTGTCCGCGAGCATCACCGGGATGGAGAACATCACGCCGGACGCGTACATCCAGGTGCGCATGATGAACGGCATCAGCTGCGCGAGGTCGGGCGTCTTGGCGCCCATCCGCGCCACGATCATGGCGAGGCCCGCGTTGAACACGAACTGCAGCAGCAGGGCCGGCAGGACGAGCAGCCAGCTGAGCGACGGGTAGCTGCCGAAGGCCACGGCGACGACGACCAGCACCAGCATCGAGAACAGCAGCTGCTGGAGCTGCTGGAGCGCGAAGGAGATGGGCAGCGTGGCGCGCGGGAAGTGCAGCGCGCGGACCAGGCCCAGGTTGCCGGAGATGGCGCGGACGCCGGCCATCACCGAGCTCTGGGTGAAGGTGAACACGAACACGCCCGTCACGAGGAACGGGATGTAGACCGACCGCGACATGCCGCGGTCCGCGCCGATGATCACGCCGAAGATCAGGAAGTAGACGAACGCGTTCAGCAGCGGCGTCACCACCTGCCAGAGCTGGCCGAGCTTGGCCTGGCTGTACTGGGCGGTGAGCTTCGCCGAGGAGAACGCCAGGATGAAGTGGCGGCGTCCCCACAGCTGGCGGATGTACTCCCCGAGGCCCGGGCGGGCTCCGCTGACGGCGAGGCCGTGCTTCGCGGCCAGTTCGGCCGGGCTCAGGCCGTCGTCGGCGGACGGTCGGGCGCTCGTCACGACCCCACCGTCCTGGGATGTGTCACTCACAGTCGAAACTTTCGTGTTCGGGATGCGCGGCAAGTCGGGTACCACGATGTCAGACGACGGGCGGGCGTCCCAGTCGGGTCAGCCGCCACACCGTACGCCACCTCATGGGGTGCCGTGGACCGCACGGGGTCCGCCAGCCCGCCCGGAATCCGCCGCACCACGCCCTGAGGGCCGGTACGGAGGGCCGCCGGGCCAGCGTGAGGAGCAGCCAGACGCCGAGATAGACCGGCACCAGGGGTGCGGGAAGATTGCGGCGGGCCAGCCACACCCGGTTGCGGGCCACGTTGAAGTGGTACGTCGCGTGCCGGGACGGCGGAGTGGTGGGGTGCAGCAGCACCATGTCGGAACGGTAATCGATCATCCAGTCGGCGTCGAGGGCCCGCCAGGCGAGATCGGTCTCCTCGTGCGCGTAGAAGAACGCGTCGGGCAGCCCGCCGACCTCGGCGAAGACCTTTGTGCGCACCGCGTTGGCGCCGCCGAGGAAGGTGGTGACGCGCGAGGAGCGCATCGGGTCGGAGGCGCGCAGCCGCGGCACGTGCCGGCGCTGGGTGAGGCCGGTCTCCGGGTCGGCGATCCGGAAGCTGATGATGCCGAGCCGGGGGTCGGCCGTGAAGGCCTGGCGGATCAGCTCCGCGGTGTCGGTCTCGGCGAGCCGCCCGTCGTCGTCGAGGAACAGCAGGGCGTCGACGTCGCTGCCGCCGGGCCCGAAGGCCTCGATGCCGATGTTGCGGCCGGCCGGGATGCCGACGTTCTCCGGGAGGGTCACCGAGCGGACGCCCTCGGGCAGCCCGGTGACCTCCGTGCCCTGGCCCACCACGACCACCTCGATCGGGTCGCCCTGCTGCCGGGCGACCGAGTCGAGGAGGGCGCGCAGGTCGTCGGGGCGGTTGCCCATGGTGATGACGACCGCGCCCAGCTTCATCGGCCTGGTCATGGTGGCGGTCCTCACTTGAGCCTGCTGGAGGCCAGGATCGACACCAGGTGCAGCACGGTCTGCAGCAGCGCGATGCCGGCGAGCACCGCGACGCCGAGCCGGGAGAGGAAGAGGTCGCCCCGGACGTGGTCGCCGATCGCGAGGACCAGGATCAACAGGGAGGCCTCGATGCCCAGGATCAGCCGGTGGAACTTGAGCGCGGCGGCGGCCCGGCGGGCCAGCGCCATGCCGGAGGAGCGCGGCTCGGCGGCCGCCTCCTTGACCGGCGGCATGCCGGCCTGGTGCCGGGCGACGCCGACCAGGTCGGTCTCGGCCTTGATCAGGATGGCGCCGAGCGCGGCGAGGGTGCCGAGGAAGGCCCACAGCCAGTCGATCCGGCCGCCGCCCCACAGGTCGGCGGCGCGCAGGCCGAAGCCGACGAGCACGGCCGCGTCGCACAGATAGGCGCCGACCCGGTCCAGGTAGACGCCGGCCAGCGAGTACTGCTTCTTCCAGCGGGCCAGCTCGCCGTCGACGCAGTCGAGCAGCAGATAGCCCTGGACGGCGACGACGCCGAGCACGGCGCCCCAGATCCCCGGCACCAGCAGCGCGGGCGCGGCGAGGACGCCGGACAGGGTCATCAGATACGTCAGCTGGTTGGGCGTGACCCGGGTGTTCGCCAGCTGGCGGGTGACCCGCAGCGAGATCTCCCGCATGTAGAGGCGGCCGCCCCAGTGTTCGCCGCTCCGCCGGTCCTTCACACCCGGCGGGTGGACGACCGGTCGGAGCTCAGCTACCGATGGCTTTGGCATAGTCGGCGTACGCGTCCCTGATCTGGTCTGTGGACAGGTCGAGGTGTTCGAGGATGGTGAAGCGGCCGGGCCGGGTCTGCGGGGCGAAGTCCACCGCCCGCACGAACTCGTCGACGGTGAAGCCCATCTCCTCGGGCAGCACGGGCAGGCCGTGCCGGCGCAGGGTCTCGACCATCCGGGCGGACTCCTCGCGGGCGCCGCGCAGGTGCATGGCGAAGGCCGCGCCGAGGCCGCACTGCTCGCCGTGGCTGGCCGCCCGGGTGGGGAAGAGCAGGTCGAAGGCGTGGCTGATCTCGTGGCAGGCGCCCGAGGAGGGGCGGCTGTCGCCGCTGATCGACATGGCGATGCCGGACATCACCAGGCCCTCGGAGAGGGTGACGAGGAAGTCGTCGTCGCCGACGCCGCCGGGGTGGCGCAGCACGGCCTCGCCGGCGCTGCGCGCCATGGCGGCGGCCAGGCCGTCGACCTTCTCGCCGGTCTCGCGGTGGGAGAGCTCCCAGTCCGCGATGGCGGAGAGGTTGGAGATGGCGTCGCCGATGCCGGAGCGCACGTAGCGGATCGGCGCGTCCCGGATCACGTCGAGGTCGATGACCAGGGCGATCGGGGTGGGCACGCCGTAGGAGCCGCGGCCGTTGTCGTTGTCCAGGGTGGAGATCGGCGAGCAGATGCCGTCGTGCGACAGGTTGGTGGCGATGGCCACCAGCGGCAGTCCGACCCGGGCCGCTGCGTACTTGGTCACGTCGATGATCTTGCCGCCACCGAGCGCCACGACCGCGTCGTAGCGCTGGCCGCGCATGGCGTCGGCGAGCCGGACGGCCTCGTCGATGGTGCCGCCCATGACCGGGTACCAGTCGGCGTCCGGCAGCTCGGGGGCGAAGCGGTCGCGCAGCTTCAGGCCGGAGCCGCCGCTGATGGCGATGGCGATCCGGCCGTTGCTGGAGATCCGCTGGTCCGCGAGGAGCGCGGACAGGTCGTCCAGCGCTCCGCCGCGGATGTCGACGACGACCGGCGAGGGGATGAGCCGGGTCAGTACTGGCACGCGATGTCACGGCCCTTCGCGAGGTCGTCGTGGTTGTCGATCTCGACCCACTTGACGTCGCCGATGGGGGCCACGTCGACGGTGAAGCCGCGGTTGACCAGCTCCTGGTAGCCGTCCTCGTAGTAGAGGTCGGGGTCGCGCTCGAAGGTGGTCTTGAGCGCGTCCGCGAGCTCCTGGGCGGCCTCGGCCTCGATGAGGGTGACGCCGATGTACTCGCCGGTGGCGGCGGCCGGGTCCATCAGCTTGGTGATCTTCCGGACGCCCTTGCCCTCGGCGGTGACGACCTTCATCTCCTCGTCGGCGAGGTTCTTCACCGTGTCGAGGGCGAGGATGATCTTCTGGCCGTTGCCGCGGGCGGCGAGCAGGGTCTTCTCGACGGAGACCGGGTGGACGGTGTCGCCGTTGGCGAGGATCACACCGCGCTTCAGGACCTCACGGGCGCACCACAGGGAGTAGGCGTTGTTCCACTCCTCGGCCTTGTCGTTGTCGATGAGGGTCAGCTTCAGGCCGTACTTCGCCTCCAGCTGCTCCTTGCGCGCGTACACGGCCTCCTTGCGGTAGCCGACGACGATGGCGGCCTCGGTGAGGCCGACCTCGGCGAAGTTCTTCAGCGTGAGGTCGAGGACGGTCAGCGAGCCGTCGCCGGCCGGGTCCACGGGCACGAGGGCCTTCGGAAGCGTGTCGGTGTAGGGGCGCAGACGCCGTCCGGCACCGGCTGCCAGTACGAGGCCAATCATGCTGTCTCTCCTTCGTCGTGTACGGCGGGTGCTCCGGAGGAGACCCAGAAGCGGATGGACTCCGCGAGCACCACGAGACCCACGACGGCCGCGAGTGCGGCGAGGGCCCGGGTGAAGTCGTCACCGCGGTCCGCGAGGAGTGCGGCGAGCGCGGCCACCACGAGCGTGCGTCCCTCGTGGCCGCCGACGGTGCGCACCAGCCACGCGGGCGGCGCGCCGGTGCCGCCGCGAATGCGGTACACCGTGTCGTAGTGATGGTAGGCGACCGCCGCGACCAGCCCGAATGCGGCGGGAAGGGCGTGCGCGGCGTCGGCCTTGGCGGCCAGCACAAGCACCGTGCCGTACTCGGCGGCGCGGAAGAAGGGCGGGACGAGCCAGTCGAGGGCGCCCTTGAGGGGGCGCGCGACGGCGAGGCCCGCGGTCATCGCGTAGAGCACGGCGACGGGGACGAGCCGGACGTCGCCGAAGGGCAGGGCGAGCGCTCCGCCGAGCATCACGGCGGCGCCGAGGGCGGCGACGAAGACGGGGGCGGCCGTGCCCGCGCGGCCGCGCAGCATCCGCGCCTGGAGCTCGGCGAGCGGCCCGGAGTCGGTGAGGTCGGCCAGGGCCTGTGCGGCGCGGTCGGTGCGGGCCCCCTTGCGGGTGAGGGAGCGCAGGACGCGGCCGGCGGTGGTGTAGCAGGCGCCGAAGGCGCAGCCGACGATCAGCGCCCAGAAGACGATCCGGGGGCTGGTGACGGCGGTGAGGACGGCGATCATCGCCCAGCGCTCGCCGATCGGCAGGATGATCATGCGGCGGGCCCAGACGGTCCAGCCGACTCCGTCGAGCCGGTTGGACAGGGCCAGGCTGGTCTTGGCGGCGCCCGCGGTGCCCGGGCCGTCGGCGTTGGCCTCGTTGAACGAGAAGTCCACGACGTGCCGGCAGGTCATGAGGATCATCGCGCCGAGCGCGAGGGCCCAGACGTCGTCGCCGTTCCGGGCCGCACCGAGGGCGAGTCCGGCGTAGAAGGAGTACTCCTTGGCACGGTCGAAGGTGGCGTCGAGCCAGGCGCCCATCGTCGAGTACTGCAGGGAGTAGCGGGCGAGCTGCCCGTCGGTGCAGTCGAGGACGAAGGAGACCAGGAGCAGCACGCCGGCGGCCACGTAGCCGGCGCGGTCGCCGGTGGCGGCGCAGCCGGCCGCGAGCAGCGCGGTGAGCAGCGAGGCGGTGGTGACCTGGTTGGGGGTCAGGCCGCGGCGGGCGCACCAGCGCGCGATGTAGCGCGAGTACGGGCTGATGAAGAAGGTGGTGAAGAAGCCGTCGTGGGCCTTGACGGCGGACTTCAGGCGTACGGCCTCCTCGTCGACGGCCTCGACGGCGGCCCGGGCCTCGTGGCGGGCCTCCGGTCCGTCGGGCACGGTGGCGACCAGGGTGCCGAGCTGGGGCCGGTGCACGGCGACGCCCTCGGCGTCGAGGGCCTCGGCGAGGGTGTCGGGGAGGCTGACGGCGAGCGCCCGGGCACCGCCCGCGGCGGCGGTGCCGCCGGGCGCGGCCTCCGCGTCCAGGGCGCGGGCCAGGGCCTGCCGGGCCTCGGGCTGCGCGCTGAGCGCGCCGGGTGCGGCGGCGACCGGGAAGCGCGGGTCGGTCAGCGCGAGCCGCAGCGCGTGCCGGTGTCCGACGAAGCGGGGGTCCACGACGGCGACCCGCTGTCCGGCGGGCACGCGGGCCAGCAGGGCGCCGGTCTCGTGCGGGCCGGACGCGACTTCGACGGCGAAGCCGAGGGACCGCAGATCGGCGTCGAGCGACGATCCGGGGACCGGCGGACCGGTGAGGATGGCGGTCGGCAGGGCGAACTCACTCCTTGGAGCTGGCGGACGGGCCGGCGCGGCCCCGGCACGGCACGGACACGGCGAGGCGGCCCGGCATCGGCGGCGGCACGTCGGCTGAGGCTATCGGATGACGGAAGCGCGAGTTCACCGAGGTTTCGCGGGACGGTCTCCCCCGATCCGCCCCGTGTCCGCGCGGGTACGCCAGGTGCCGGAGGGATCATCATCGGCGATGGGCCGTCCGGGGGACAAACCGCGGTCGGAGACCCCCGGGGTGAGGCTTTCGGCCACTCCCCGTCCGAATCACATAACCGCAGGTCAGAGCATATGACAACGGTGTTCAGTACCGTGTTGCACATACCCCCCACCCGTAGTTCACTGGCGATTCGGAGACGCCGAACGGCACACGACGAGACGATCTGGGAGGCCTTCCATGGGGGCTGGACACGACCACGGACACAGCCACGGCGGTCCGCCGCCGACCGGCACCGCGGCCCTGGCCCACCGCAACCGGCTGCGCATCGCGCTCGGCATCACGCTCTCCGTGATGGTGGTCGAGATCGTCGGCGGTCTCGTCGCCGACTCGCTCGCCCTGATCGCGGACGCGGCCCACATGGCCACCGACGCCGTCGGCCTGGCGATGGCCCTGCTGGCGATCCACTTCGCCAACCGGCCGCCGGCCGGCAACCGCACCTTCGGCTACGCCCGGGCCGAGATCCTCGCGGCGCTCGCCAACTGTCTGCTGCTGCTCGGCGTCGGCGGATACGTCCTCTACGAGGCGATCCAGCGCTTCCTGGAGCCGGCCGAGACCCGCGGCGGCCTCGCCATCACCTTCGCGGTGATCGGTCTGGTGGCCAACATCGTCTCCCTCTCGCTGCTGATGCGCGGCCAGAAGGAGAGCCTGAACGTCCGCGGCGCCTATCTGGAGGTGCTCGCCGACGCGCTGGGCTCGGTGACGGTGATCGTCGCCGCCGGGATCATCCTGCTCACCGGCTGGCAGTACGCCGACCCGATCGCCTCGATCCTGATCGGCCTGATGATCGTGCCCCGCACCGTGAAGCTCCTGCGGGAGACCCTGGACGTGCTCCTGGAGGCCGCCCCGAAGGGCGTGGACATGGCGGAGGTGCGGGCGCACATCCTGGCGCTGCCGGGCGTCGAGGACGTGCACGACCTGCACGCCTGGACGATCACGTCGGGCATGCCGGTGCTCTCGGCGCACGTGGTGGTCACCCAGGACACCCTCGACGCGGTCGGGCACGAGAAGATGCTGCACGACCTCCAGGGCTGCCTGGGCTCGCACTTCGACGTCGAGCACTGCACCTTCCAGCTGGAGCCGGCCGGGCACGCCGAGCACGAGGCCAAGCTCTGCCTCTGACTGCTAGCCTGGCGGAGTCGTACGTGTGAGAGAGGGGCTGAGGTTGATGACCGTCGCGATGAAGGCTGCCCGCATCGGCAGCGCCCGGTCGTCCCTCAGCCTCCGGGTCTCCGGCTGACCTGACGCACTCCGTCCTGTCGTCGGCCGGGACCCTCTCACCCAAGGGTTTCCCACGTTGTCCGACAACGACATCAGCACCACCGACACCACCACCGACTCCGGCACCACCACCGACTCCGACACCGGCGTCTCCGGCGAGGCGCTGCGTGACGCCTTCTTCGCCCTGCACCACGGTCTGCCGCGGCAGGGCCCCGGCTCCGACGCCACCACCCGCCGGCTGCTCGCGCTCGCGGGCCCGCTGCCCGAGCGCCCGCGCGTGCTCGACCTGGGCTGCGGCCCCGGCCGCTCCGCCCTGCTGCTCGCCGCCGAGGCGGGCGCCGAGGTGACCGCGGTCGATCTGCACGAGCCGTTCCTGGCCGAGCTGCGGGCGGCGGCCGCCGCCCGCGGACTCACCGACCGGGTCCACGCCCTGCGCGCCGACATGGGCGCGCTCGGGGACCTGCCCGACGGCTCCTTCGACCTCGTCTGGGCCGAGAGCTCCGTCTTCGTGCTCGGTTTCGACCGGGCGCTCGCCGACTGGCGCCGGCTGCTCGCACCCGGCGGGACGCTGGTCCTCACCGAGTGCGTGTGGACCACCGAGCGGCCCGGCCCCGAGGCCCGGGCCTTCTGGGAGGAGCACTACCCGCTCCGTACGGTCACCGCGAACGCGGCGGCGGCCGTCGCCGCCGGCTACCACGTCCTCGGCACCGTCCCGCAGCCCGAGAGCGACTGGGAGGCCTACTACGGCCCCCTGGCCGCCAAGGCCGACGCCGCCGACACCACGGTGCCCGGCATGGCCGTGGCCGTCGCCGCGGCCCGCGCCGAGATCGCGCTGCGCCGGGAGCACGGCGGCGACTACGGCTACACGGGCTTCGTGCTGCGCCCGGCCGATCCGCGCTGGCGCACCCGCGAGGAGACCGCGGCCGACGTCGCACGGGTGCGGGAGGTCAACGCGGCGGCCTTCCCCACCGCCGCGGAGGCGGGCCTGGTCGACGCCCTGCGCACCGACCCGGACGCCTGGCTGCCCGGCCTGTCGTACGTGGCGGAGGCCCCGGACGGGACCGTCGCCGCGTACGCCCTGATCACCCGGTGCCGGGTCGACGGGGTCCCGGCGGCCGCGCTCGCCCCGGTCGCGGTGGCGCCGGAGCACCAGCGGACCGGGGCCGGGCAGGCCGTGGTCCGGGCGGTGCTGGACGCGGCGAGGCTGCGCGGGGAGCGCCTCGTGCTGGTGCTCGGCCATCCGGGTTACTACCCACGGTTCGGGTTCGCACGTGCGTCCGCGTACGGAATCCGGCCACCCTTCGAGGTTCCGGACGAGGCCATGATGGCGCTCGATCTGGAGGGTTCCGGTGACGTGAGCGCGGGCACGATCACGTATCCCGCGGCCTTCGGGGTCTGACGCGTGCGCCGTTCCCGCCGTGCCGGGGTGTACTCCGGTGCGGTGGGAGCGGTCATGTCCGGCCGCCGAAGTACGGACAAGCCGGTTTTGTACGGCAGACTGAGGTGGCCCGCGAGGGCGAGGACCGATGCGAAGGATGGGTATGCCGACCACATCAGCCACCGTGGCTCACCACTCGTCGAACGGCGTGCGGCCGACCGATGCCGAGGCGCCGATCATGCTCGAACTGGTCGACGAGAACGGCGTCACGATCGGCACCGCGGAGAAGCTCTCCGCGCACCAGGCGCCGGGGCGGCTGCACCGCGCGTTCTCGGTCTTCCTCTTCGACGAGGAGGGCCGGCTGCTGCTGCAGCGGCGCGCGCTCGGCAAGTACCACTCCCCCGGCGTGTGGTCCAACACCTGCTGCGGCCACCCCTACCCGGGCGAGGCCCCGTTCGCGGCGGCCGCCCGGCGCACCTTCGAGGAGCTGGGCGTCTCGCCCTCGCTGCTCGCGGCGGCCGGCACGGTCCGCTACAACCACCCGGACCCGGCCTCGGGCCTGGTGGAGCAGGAGTTCAACCACCTCTTCGTCGGGCTCGTGCAGAGCGGGCCGCGCCCGGACCCGGAGGAGGTCGAGGAGACCGCCTTCGTGACGGCCGCCGAGCTGGCCGAGCGCCACGCGTCCGCGCCGTTCTCCGCCTGGTTCATGACGGTGCTCGACGCGGCGCGCCCGGCGATCAGGGAGCTGACGGGTCAGACCGGGGGCTGGTGACCCCCGCCGGGGCCTGCCCCGGGGCCTGGCCCTGAGGCTGGGCCTGGGTCAGCGGTCCGCCCGGGGCCTGGCCCGGCACGAAGGGGTTGAGCGGGAGCGCCGCCCAGATGATCTTGCCGCCGCTCGCGGTGTGCTCGACGTCGCAGGCGCCGCCGGCCTCGCGGGCGACCTCCCGGACGAGGAGCAGTCCGCGGCCGCCGGTCTGTCCCCAGTCGGCCTCCAGGGCCTTGGGGCGGTAGGGGTGGTTGTCCTCGACGGACACCCGCACCCACTCCGCCCCGATGGCCACCTCCACCGCTATCTCCGGGGACAGCAGCGCGGCGTGCTTCACCGCGTTGGTGACCAGTTCGGAGACGATGAGGAGCAGTCCCTGCACGGTGTCCTCGTGCACCGGGACGTTCTGCCGGACCAGCAGGTCACGGACGGCGTGCCGGGCCTGCGGCACGGACACGTCGACCGCGGGAGCGGTGAAGCGCCAGACCCCTTCGTAGGACGGTGGCCGGGCGGGGACGCTCCCGCGGCTCTCCATAGTCCGGCTCCCGCCCTCGTGCTCGATTGTCGCCACGGGTCGAGTCTTGGCAATCCGGCGGCACGCCTCGGGATACTGACCAGAAGTCGACAGATATCGACCGGTTCCCGATCGGGTGAGTATGCCAACGTCAGTTGTTCGACTACTCCTGATCCCCCGCTGACGCCTTCGTCGTCGGCGCCGTTGGTGTGACCATACTGACGATACGGCGTCCCCCGATGCCCATCGCGATCAGGCCCAGCCCGTCGAAGAGCAGCGCCAGCGAGAAGAACACCCCGAGCACGTAACGGCTGCTGTCCGGCCAGTCGAAGAGCACGAGCAGGCCGAGGAGCAGCCCGAAGGCGCCCTGGAGCAGGGTCCAGCCGAACTGCGGCCCGCGCACCACCACGCTGCCGACCAGACGGAACAGACCGCCGGTCAGGAAGAGCAGGGCCGCGAACATGGTCAGCGCCTCGGCCGAGCCCTCCGGGTGCCGGATCACCACCACGCCGGCCGCGATGTTCAGCGCGGCGACCACCACCGCGAGCCAGAAGTAGCTGCTCCCGCGCGACTCGATGGCGTGCAGCAGCCCGACGACGCCACCGATCAGCAGCAGCCAGCCGAACAGCAGCATCGAGGTGAGGGTGGCCAGCCCGGTGTAGACGAGACCGACGATCCCGCCGATGACGAGCAGCACGCCGAGCGCGGCGAGCCAGCCGAAGCTCCGGCTGAGCCGTTTTCCCTCGCGGGCCATGTCCCGGCGCACCTCGTCGGCCGACGCGGCCGCGGGCGGGCCGGGAGCGTCGGTGTCCCGGCCGGGCGTTCCGGTGTCCTTGCGGGCCATGCGCGCCTCCTCCTCGCACCCCCCTTCTCGCACCCCTTCTTGATCGTACGTACGGGTCCCCCGGATAGCATCCGGCGCATGGAGCCGCAGCTGACCGTGCACGTCGCCGACGAGGTCGCCACCCTCGTCATCGCCAACCCCGCCAAGCGCAACGCGATGACCGCGGAGATGTGGCGCTCGCTGCCCGGGCTGCTGGCCCCGCTCGCCGCCGATCCGGGGGTGCGCGCGCTGGTGCTGACCGGCGCGGGCGACACCTTCTGCGCCGGGGCGGACATCTCGACGCTGCGCGAACCGGGTGACGAGCAGCAGGCCCTGGCGATCCGCGCCGAGGCGGCGCTCGCCGCCTTCCCCAAGCCGACCCTGGCCGCCGTGCGAGGCTACTGCGTGGGCGGCGGCAGCCAGCTCGCCGCCGCCTGCGACCTGCGCTTCGCCGAGGAGGGCGCGCGCTTCGGGATCACCCCGGCGAAGCTCGGCATCGTCTACCCCGCCTCCTCCACCCGGCGCCTGACCGCCCTGGTCGGGCCCTCGGCCGCCAAGTACCTGTTGTTCTCGGGTGAGTTGATCGACACCGAGCGGGCGCTGCGGACCGGTCTGGTGGACGAGGTGCACCCGGTGGGCGCGCTCGACAAGCGGGTCGCGGAGTTCACCCGGGTCCTGGTCTCCCGCTCGCTGCTCACGCAGTCGGCGGCCAAGGAGTTCGCCGACGGCCTGACCGGCCGCGAGGAGCACTGGGCGGAGCAGGCGCGCGGCAGCGGCGACACCGCGGAGGGGGTCGCCGCCTTCCTGGAGCGCCGCCCGGCGCGCTTCACCTACGGGCGTTAGCGCCCCGGGGCACCGCCGGCACCGGCACCGGCGGCCTCGCGCCACCGGGCGACGATCGCGGCCGGGGCCTTGTCCGGGGAGCCCGCGTCGTACGGGGGCTGCGGGTCGTACTCGGTGAGCAGCTGGACGGTCTGGGCGGCCTCGTCGCCGGCGATCCGGCCGAGCAGGTGCAGGGCCATGTCGATGCCCGAGGAGACGCCGGCGGCGGTCACGTACTTGCCGTCGAAGACCACCCGCTCGCCGGTGGGTTCGGCGCCCAGCGCGCGCAGCTCCTCGTAGGCCAGCCAATGGGTGGTGGCGCGGCGGCCGACGAGGAGGCCGGCGGCGCCGAGCAGCAGCGAGCCGGTGCACACCGAGGTGGTCCAGGTGCTGGTCGCGTCGGTGGCGCGCAGCCAGTCGCGGAGCCCCGGGTCGTCCTTGGCGGTGCGGGCGGCCGGGCCGCCGGGGACCAGCACGACGTCCGGGCGCGGCACCTCGGCGAGGGTCCGGTCGGCGAGCAGGGCGAGGCTGCCCTGGTCGTTGCGCACGGGGCCGGCGTGCTTGGCCACGAAGACGGTCTCGGCCCCGGGGAGCCGGGCGAGGAGCTCGTACGGGCCGACGGCGTCGAGCGTGGTGAACCCCTCGTAGAGCAGGACGGCGATCTGCATGCGGTGCTTCCCTTCAGAGGACGGGTGCGTGGTCGCGGACGGGTGCGTGGAAGCGGCGGCGGTAGTCGGCCGGTGCGGTGCCGAGCGCCTTGACGAAGGCGCGGCGCATCGCCTCCGGGGTGCCGTATCCGGCGGCGCGGGCGACCTCCTCGACGCCCCGCGCGGTCTCCTCCAGGAGCCGGCGGGCGTGTTCGAGGCGGACCCGGTCCACGTAGCGGCCGGGCGTGACGCCGGTCTCGGCCCGGAAGGCACGCGCGAAGTGGCGCGGCGAGAGCCGGGCGCGGGCGGCCAGCGCCTCGACGGACAGGTCGGCGCCGGGGTGCTCGGCGATCCAGGCCTGGACGTCCCGCAGCGGCTCGCGGCGGGCGGTCTGGGCGGCGAGCTGGGCGCTGAACTGGGCCTGGTTGCCGGGGCGGCGCAGGAAGACCACGAGGTGGCGGGCGACGGTGAGCGCGGCCTCGCGCCCCAGGTCCTCCTCGACCAGGGCGAGCGCCAGGTCGATGCCCGCGGTGACGCCGGCGGAGGTGGCCACCCGCCCGTCCCGTACGAAGATCGGCTCGGGCTCGACGGTGACCGCCGGGTGGCGGCGGGCCAGGAGTTCGCAGGCCGACCAGTGGGTGGTCGCCCGGTGCCCGTCCAGCTGCCCGGCCTCGGCGAGTAGCAGCGCCCCGGTGCACACCGACACCAGGCGGGCGGCGCCCGGGGCGTGGGCGCGCAGCCAGGCGACGAGCGCCGGGTCGGGGCGGCGGGTGCCGCCTCCGCCGGGGACGAGCAGGGTGTGCGGCGGACCGTCGGCCACGGCCGCGTCGAGGGAGGTGTCGGGCAGCAGGGTGAGCCCGCTGTCGGTGCGCACCGGTCCGCCGTCGGACGAGGCGGTGCGCACGGCGTAGGCGTCCGGCCGCCCGGCGGCCCGGGCGGCACCGGTGAACACCTCGACGGGTCCGGTGACGTCGAGGCTCTGGACGCCGTCGAAGAGGACGACGAGCACGGGGCGGCGCTGGGTCATGCCGCCATCCTTCGCCCGGCCCGAGCACGGCCGCAATGACGCGCTCCCCACCTTTTCGGCCCTCGCCGGTGTCTCGCGGGCCGCGAGCGCCGGGGCCGGGGGGCCGGGGCGGGGATTCCCGTACCTACCAGCCGGTAGGTAGGGTGCGGGGCCATGACGACTCTGCCGCCGCTCGCCGGGCGCCGCTGCGCCCACCCGGTCAACCTCCTCCACGCGACCCTCTTCTTCTCGCCCGACCTGGACGCGGTCTTCAAGGAGCTGGGCGTCGAGGACCCGCACACCGTGCGGCTGGCCGCGCGCAGCGCCCCGCTCGGGGCGGTCGGCGCCGGGACGGTGGCCGCGGCCTTCTACAACTACGCGCACGACTTCCTCGCCCCGCGGCTGCCCGCCGTGTGGCAGACCGCCTCCCCCACCGAGGTGCTCGACGCCCGGCTGCGGGCCGCGGACGCCACCTACCGGCGGCTGCTCGGCGAGGAGGCCGTGGCCTCGGCCGAGATGGCCGAGGCCGCCGAGCTCGCGCTGCGCGCCGCCGAGGCCTGCACCCGGCACGCCCGGCCGCTGTACGCGGGCAACGCCGACCTGCCGGTGCCGGACGCCCCGCACCTGCGCCTCTTCCACGCCACCACGCTGCTGCGCGAGCACCGCGGCGACGGGCACGTGGCCGCCCTGCTGCACGCCGGGCTCGACCCGGTGGAGGCGCTGGCCAGTCACACCGCCACCGGCAAGGGCATGGCCCCGCGCTGGGTCCTGGGCACCCGCGGCTGGGGCCGGGCCGACTGGGACGCGGCCGTGGCACGGCTGACCGCGCGCGGGCTGCTCGACGCCGAGGGCGGGCTCACCGAGGCCGGGGCGGCCCTGCGGGAGTCGCTGGAGGCCGAGACCGACCGGCTGGACGCCGCTCCGTACGAGCACCTGGGCGCGGCCGGCACGGCCCGGCTGACCGAGCTCGCCAAGGGCTTCCTGGTGACGGCGGCCGGCGCGGGCGCGTTCCCCGCGGACCTCGCCGGCCGCGGCTGAGCCGGGGCCGGGCCGCCCGCGAGGGGGCCGGGCGGGTCGGTTGCCGCGTACGGGTGACCGACCCGGCAGAATGCATCCGCAAGCTTGAGGCACGAGAAGGCGGGTCGGACATCGTGACGACGTCCATCGAGGCAAGGATCGCCGAGGAGCTCGGCGTACGCGAGCGACAGGTGAGGGCGGCCGTCGAACTGCTCGACGGCGGTTCGACCGTGCCGTTCATCGCGCGCTACCGCAAGGAAGCGACCGAGATGCTCGACGACGCGCAGCTGCGCACCCTGGAGGAGCGGCTGCGGTATCTGCGCGAGCTGGAGGACCGGCGGACCGCCGTCCTCGACTCGGTGCGCGAACAGGGCAAGCTGACGCCCGAGCTGGAGGCGCGGATCCTCGGCGCCGACACCAAGGCGCGCCTGGAGGACATCTATCTGCCCTTCAAGCCCAAGCGGCGCACCAAGGCGCAGATCGCCCGCGAGGCCGGTCTGGAGCCGCTGGCCGACGGGCTGCTCGGCGACCCGACGGTGGAACCGCTGGCCGCCGCGGCCGCGTTCGTGGACGCCGGCAAGGGCGTCGCGGACCCGGCCGCCGCGCTGGAGGGCGCGCGGGCCATCCTCACCGAGCGCTTCTCCGAGGACGCCGACCTGATCGGCGAGCTGCGCGAGCGCATGTGGGGCCGCGGCCGGCTGGTCGCGAAGGTCCGCGAGGGCAAGGAGGAGGCCGGCGCGAAGTTCGCCGACTACTTCGACTTCGCCGAGCCGTTCACCGCGCTGCCCTCGCACCGCATCCTCGCGATGCTGCGCGGCGAGAAGGAGGACGTCCTCAGCCTGGAGCTCGAACCGGAGGAGCCCACCGACGGGCCCTCCTCGTACGAGCCGATCGTCGCCCATCGCTTCGGCGTCGCCGACCGGGGCCGGCCGGGCGACAAGTGGCTCCTGGACACCGTCCGCTGGGCCTGGCGCACCCGGATCCTGGTGCACCTCGGGATCGACCTGCGGCTGCGGCTGCGCACGGCCGCCGAGGACGAGGCGGTCCGGGTCTTCGCGGCGAACCTGCGCGACCTGCTGCTCGCCGCCCCGGCGGGCACCCGCGCGACGCTGGGCCTCGACCCCGGCTTCCGCACCGGTGTGAAGGTGGCCGTGGTCGACGCGACGGGCAAGGTCGTGGCCACCGACACGATCTACCCGCACGTGCCGGCCAACAAGTGGGACGAGTCGCTCGCGAAGCTGGCCCGGCTCGCGAAGGAGCACGCGGTCGAGCTGGTCGCCATCGGCAACGGCACCGCGTCCCGCGAGACCGACAAGCTTGCCGGTGAACTCATCGCGAAGCACCCGGAGTTGAAGCTGACGAAGGTGATGGTCTCGGAGGCCGGGGCCTCGGTCTACTCCGCCTCCGCCTTCGCCTCGCAGGAACTCCCGGGCCTGGACGTGTCGTTGCGCGGCGCGGTCTCCATCGCGCGCCGGCTCCAGGACCCGCTGGCCGAGCTGGTGAAGATCGACCCGAAGTCGATCGGCGTCGGGCAGTACCAGCACGACCTGTCCGAGGTGAAGCTCTCGCGCTCACTGGACGCGGTGGTCGAGGACTGTGTGAACGGCGTCGGCGTCGACGTCAACACCGCCTCCGCGCCGCTGCTTTCGCGGGTCTCCGGCATCAGCTCGGGCCTCGCCGAGAACATCGTCGCCCACCGCGACGCCCACGGCCCCTTCCGCTCCCGCAAGGCGCTCAAGGACGTGGCGCGGCTCGGCCCGAAGGCGTACGAGCAGTGCGCGGGCTTCCTGCGCATCCGCGGCGGCGACGACCCGCTGGACGCCTCGGCGGTGCACCCGGAGGCGTATCCGGTGGTGCGCCGCATGGTGAAGACGACCGGCGGCGAGGTCGCCTCGCTGATCGGCAACACCGGTGTGCTGCGCTCGCTGCGGGCCGACGACTTCGTCGACGAGACCTTCGGCCTGCCGACGGTCACGGACATCCTGAGGGAGCTGGAGAAGCCGGGCCGCGACCCGCGCCCCGCCTTCCGGACGGCCACCTTCAAGGAGGGCGTCGAGAAGATCGGCGACCTGGTGTCGGGCATGGTCCTGGAGGGCGTGGTCACGAACGTCGCCGCCTTCGGCGCCTTCGTGGACGTCGGCGTCCACCAGGACGGTCTGGTGCACGTCTCCGCCATGTCGAAGACCTTCGTCAAGGACCCGCGGGACGTGGTGAAGCCGGGTGACGTGGTGAAGGTCAAGGTCCTGGACGTCGACATCCCGCGCAAGCGGATCTCGCTGACGCTGCGCCTGGAGGACGAGGCCGCGGCCGGCGGGGAGCCGGGTGCGCCGCGCCGCGAGCGGGGCGAGCGGGGCGGACGTCCGCCGCAGCAGCGCCGCGGCGGTGGCGGGGGCGGCCGGGACCGTGAGCGGGCACAGGGCGCTGCCCCGGCCCCGGCGAACAGCGCGATGGCGGACGCCCTGCGCAAGGCGGGCCTGCTGAACGAGGGCGGTTCCGGGGACCGCCGGGGACGCGGGAGGCGCTGACGCGCCGCCCGGCCCCGGCGGCCGGAGGTCCCGCGCGGCCGGTCAGCCGGCCGCGCGCCAGGCCTCGGTCAGGGCGCCGACCGCACCCGCCGGATCGCCGGTGAGCAGCAGGTGGTCGGCCCGGGCGAAGGGCTTCGCCGTGCGTTCGGTGAGGTGCTCGCCGATCCGGTCCTGGACCATCAGGCGGGCGCGTTCCACCAGCCGGCGGGCGGCCGGGGACTTCCCCTGGCCGGCCTGCTGGAGGGCGCGGGCGGCCAGGCCGAGGGCGCGCAGGGCCGGTTCGCCGCCGCGCGGGACCTCGCGGAGGGTGGTGAGGCCCCAGCCGTACGGGAACTGCGGGTCGTACGCCGTGTCGCCGACGTTCAGCGGCAGTTGGCCCTCCGACTTCGGCCAGCTGACCGGGAGTTGCCCGGTGAAGGGCCGGCGGCCGTAGAGGACGTCGGCGACTCCGTCGCCCTCGGTGCCGGGCAGCCAGGACGCCACCAGGGCGTCGATGGCGGGCAGCCGGTCGCCGATGAGCTGGGGGCGGCCGGAGACGACGAGGACGACGCAGGGCATCGCGGCGCAGACCCGGTCGACGGCCGCCTGGTCGGCGGCGTCGAGCTCCAGGTCGTGCCCGTTGCCCACGTCGCCCATGCCTTCGGCGTACGGCCGCTCGCCGACGACGACCACGCCGACGTCGTGTCCGGCGGTGGGCGCCGAGGCGTCCTTCGAGTAGGTGGGCGGGGCGCCGGGGTCGGCGGACTTCCGCAGGGCCTCCAGGACGGTGGTGCCGGTGGTGGTCCGGCCGGAGGAGCCCTGCCAGGTGACGGTCCAGCCGCCGGCCTGGTTGCCGAGGTCGTCGGCGTTGGACCCGGCCACGTAGACGCGCTGGTCCGGCTTGAGCGGCAGCACGCCGCCGGCGTTCTTCAGGAGCACCTGGGAGGCGGCGGCCGCCTCGCGTGCCACGGCGCGGTGCTCGGCCGAGCCGACCGAGGCGAGGTGGGTGGTGTCCGCGTACGGCTTCTCGAAGAGGCCGAGCCGGAACTTCTGGGTGAGGATGCGGGCGACGGCGTCGTCGATCCGGGCGGCCGGGATGCGGCCGGCCTCGGTCTCGGCGACCAGGGTCCGGGTGAACTCCTGGTAGTTCGTCGGCACCATGATCATGTCGAGGCCGGCGTTGACCGAGGTCCGCACGTCGCTCGGGTAGTCGCCGGGGATCTGGTCGATGGCCTGCCAGTCGCTGATGACGAAGCCCTCGAAGCCCATCCGGTCCTTGAGCACGCCGTTGATCATCTCGGCGTTGGCGTGCATCTTCACGGGGCCCTGGTCGTCGCCCAGGACGTCGAGCGAGGAGTACGAGGGCATGACCGTGCCCACGCCGTGCTTCACGGCCTCGCCGAACGGCGCGAGGTGCACGGCCTCCAGCTCCTGGCGGGTGACCCGGGTGACGCCCTGGTCGATGGTGTACGAGCCGGTGGTGGAGGAGCCGAACTCCGTGCCGCCGTCGCCGACGAAGTGCTTGGCGGTGGTCAGCACCTTGTCGTTCCGGTCGAGGTCGCTGCCGTCGCGGGCGCCCTGCATGCCCGCGATGACGCTCTCCATGGCGGTCACCAGGGCCGGGTCCTCGCCGAAGGACTCGTACGAGCGGCCCCAGCGTTCGTCGCGGGTCACGCACAGGCAGGGCGCGAAGTCCCAGGGCACTCCGGTGGCCCGTACCTCCTTGGCGGTGACGGCGCCGGTGCGGGCGGCGAGGCCGGGGTCGCGCGCGGCGCCGATGCCGATGTTGTGCGGCATGACCGTCGCGCCGACCAGGTTGTTGTGCCCGTGCACCGCGTCCACGCCGTAGACCAGCGGGATCTGCAGCCGGGTGGCCCGGGTGCGCAGCTGGTAGGCGTCGGTCATCCGGGCCCAGGCCTCGGGGGTGTTCGGGGTGGGCACGGAGCCGCCGCCGGAGAGCAGGGAGCCGAGTTCGTAGCCGGCGATGTCGCCGGGCGAGCGCAGGGCGTTGCGCTCGGCCTGGGTCATCTGGCCGGCCTTCTCGCGGAGCGTCATCCGGGAGAGCAGGTCGGCGACCCGCTTCTTCACCGGCAGCCGCGGGTCGAGGTAGGGCAGGCCGTGGGCGTTGACGGCGACGACCGGGGTCTCGGCCGGCGGCTTCGCGCCGTCGACGGTGAGCTTGACCGGGATCGTCTCGGCCTCTTCGGCGGTCTGGTCCTTCAGGGTGGTGACGGTGATCGAGCGGGTGGTGCCGGAGGGCGTGCCGGCGGGGAAGACGAGGGTGCCGCTGACCGGCGTGTAGTCGCCGCCGGGCCGGGCGGGCCCGGCGTCCTCGGTGGTGTACGCGACGGTCACCGGCCCGCCGGTCGGCTGGGAGCCGGTGGTGGCGACCGAGACGTCGATCCGGGCGGTGCCGCCCTCGTCGACCGGGTGCACCACGGCGCCCGTGACGACCCGGGTGTTGAGGGCCGGTTCGGCCGTCCCGTACAGCTCGACGCCGTCGAGGGCGAAGCGGCCGCCCGGGGAGCCGGTGGGCAGGGTGAGCGCGTAGCCCCACATCGCGTCGAGGCCGAGGACCTGGTCGATGCCGCCGACCGGCTGGTAGTCGGCGCGGTACCGGAACTCCGAGAAGGGGATCTCGACGAGGTGCCAGCCCTCCCAGTCGTCGGTGAAGGAGGTGGTCCACAGCTCGGAGGCCTCGCCGTTGGCGCCGCCGTCCTTGATCTCGAAGCTGATCCGCTTTCCGGAGCCGGGCGGCAGCGGGGCGGTGTTCTGACCGTACCACCAGAAGCGGATGCCCTTGTACGCGGTCCAGTCCTGGGCCGGCCGGTCGAAGGCGAAGTCGTGGGTGAAGCCGCCCCAGCCGCTGATGTCGTAGCGTCCTTCGAGGACCTTGGCGCCCTCGGGGGCGTCGGCGCGCTCGGCGAGGCTCAGCGTGGGGTGGTCGTCGGCGTCGCTGCCCCAGGTGAACAGGCCCTCGGCGGGCGGTGCGGCGAAGGGCACCTCGCCCTCGAAGCGGTCGACGGGCCGGGGCGCCGGGTCGGCCGCAGGGGCGGCGGCGCTCGGCACGGCTCCGGCGAGCAGTCCGGCGAGGACGGCGGTGGCGGCGAGCGCCGCGGCGCCCGCCCTTCTTCGGCGGCGTGGCCGGGTGCGCAGGTGCGGTCGGGGGTGCGGGTGCGGCATGCGGAGGGTCTCCCGGTGAGTGGGTCGGTGGTCAGGAGGGCTGGTGGGTCCACTTCTGGTTGGCGGCGCCGGTGCAGGTCCAGATCTGCGTGCGGGTGCCGTCGGCGGAGCTGTTGCCGGTGACGTCGAGGCACTTGTCGGCGGCCGTGTTGACGACGTCGTGCGTGGCGGCGTTGTACGACCAGCGTTGGGCGCCGGTGCCGTTGCACGTGTAGAGCTGAACCTTGGTGCCGTCGGCGGTCCCCGCCGCGGTGACGTCGAGGCACTTGCCGAGGGCGCGGACGGAGCCGTCGGCGGCGAGGGTCCAGCGCTGGGCGGCGGTGCCGTTGCAGGTGTAGAGCTGCACCGGGGTGCCGTCGGCGGTGGCCGCGCCGGCCACGTCCAGGCACTTGCCGGCGAGCCCGGTCAGCGGCCCGGTGGGCGCGCTCGCCGCCGTGCCGGCCCAGGTGAAGGTGGCGGTGGTGCGCGCGGGGAGGCTGTACGTGAAGGACTGGCCGCCCCAGTCGACGCGGAGGGACTGCGCGGAGGCGCCGGGGTTGTGGGCGATGAGCGCCTTGGAGCCGTCGGGGTTGCGCCAGGCCACGTTCGGCACGGCGGAGTCGGCCGTGGAGGCGATGCGGTACGCGCCGGGGCGCACGAACTTGGTGAGGTGGCCGGTCGTGTAGTACTCGATGGTGTAGTCGACCTGGCCGGCGCGGGGGCCGCCCTCCTGGACGGTGATCAGTCCGGTGCAGGTGCCGCAGCCGCCGTTGTGCGGGCCCATGTCCTGGTTGAGCGCCAGGCTCCACTTGGTCAGGCTGCTGCTCCAGTTGCGGGCGTAGCCGACGATGTCCTTGAGGTCCTCGTCGTGCTGGTTGGCGATCCAGGTGCCGCCGGAGTGCTCGGTGCTGAACTGCCGGACGTTCGGGTACTGGTCGTGGACCTGGCTGCCGACGGCCGGGTCGCCGAAGTAGCCGTGCCAGGCGATGCCGCCGAACAGCGGGTCCTCGCGCACGCCCGCGTCGTTGAGGACGCCGGAGCCGAAGTTCGCGTAGTCGCCGTAGTTCCAGTCGTGCACCAGGACCTTGGTGGTGATCCCGGCGGCCCGGAAGGCCGGGTAGAGGTGGTTCTTGGTGAACTCGACCAGACCGGAGGGGTTCCAGCTCATGCCGGGGTAGTTCATGGCGGTGGGGTTGCTCGCCTGGCAGCAGTTGGGCTCGTTCTGGACGGAGAGGTAGTCGACCGTGACGCCGGCCGCCCGGTAGCTCTGCACGTACTTCACCAGATACTGGGCGTAGAGCGGGTAGTACTCCCACTTCAGCCAGCCCATCTGGTCCATCCGGCCGTTGTCCTTCATCCAGCCGGGTGCACTCCAGGGCACCGCCTTGAGCCGGAGCGCCGGATTGAGCTGCTTGGCCTGGACGGTCAGCAGGCGCACGTCGGTGTCGTAGCCGTTGGCGCCGAAGTCGCTCAGGTCGCAGCAGGTGTCGTCGAGCGAGACGTTGCCGGGCCGGGAGAGGTCGGAGGCGCCGATCGGGTTGCGGACGAAGGAGAGGCCGATGCCCTCGGTGGGCGAGAACAGCTTCCGCATCACCTGGTCGCGGGTGGCGGCGCTGACGGCGCCGCCGCGCAGGAGGTAGGCGGTGGTGTCGGTGATCGACGCGCCGCCGCCCTCGAACCGCTGGTACGTGGTGTTCTCGTCGACCGTGAGGGTGTGGCCCGCGCTGCCGCCGGCCGGGCCGAAGGCGAGCGGCGCCTGCGGGGCGAGGCCCCGGGTGACGGTGCGGCCGCCGGCGTCGGAGGTGGTGGTCAGCCAGACGTCGACCCGCTCGCCGGCGGCCTCGGCGACCCCGGGGCCGGTCATGACCAGGCCGCTCGCGAGGAGGGCGCCGGCCAGGAGGGCGGCGAGCCGGCGGGGGCGGCGGGGCCGGTGCCCGGTGCGGGCGCCGGTCCGGAACCTGCTCTTGTGATGCACCTGACAGGCCTTTCGGTGGGGGGCCAGGTCTCTTCGGACTTTCCTTAAGGCGTGAAGCTATGGAGGACCCACCCGCCCGTCAACCCCTCTCGCGTACAACTCCCGAACACGGGAAGCGGGTTGGAGTCGAATTCGTCCCAAGGTCTTGTCGGCATGGTCCGGACCATGGCACTGTTCGTTGCCGTCCACGACCCCTGACCGTCGGCGGTGACAACGATGTCCGCACCCCCCTCTCGACGATCACGACTCCTGCTGGCCCTCGGCCTCGGATGCGCCACGGTGGCCGCCCTGGTGAGCCCCGCCTCGCAGCAGTCCGCGCAGGCGGCGCCCGCGGCGCGGGCGGTGACCCGGGCCGCCGCGGCCGAAGTCGGCGTCCAGGCCACCACGTTCAGCGACGAGTTCAACGCCCCCGCGGGCACGCCGGTCGACGCCTCCAAGTGGAACCTGGAGACCGGCGACAACGTGAACAACCACGAGCGCCAGTACTACACGAACTCCACCCGCAACGCCGTGCACGACGGCCAGGGCAACCTGGTCATCACCGCCCGGCGCGAGAACCCGGGCAACTACACCTGTTGGTACGGGCGTTGCGAGTACACCTCGGCCCGGCTCAACACCGCGGGCAAGTTCACGCAGACGTACGGCACCTTCGAGGCCCGCATGAAGATGTCGCGCGGCCAGGGCATGTGGCCCGCGTTCTGGATGCTCGGCAACGACATCGGCAGCGTCGGCTGGCCGCAGAGCGGCGAGATCGACGTCATGGAGAACGTCGGCTTCGAGCCGAACACCGTGCACGGCACCATCCACGGCCCCGGCTACTCCGGCTCGGGCGGCATCGGCGCCCCGTACACGATCGGCTCGCCGTTCGCCGACGCCTTCCACACCTTCCGGGTCGAGTGGTCACCGGACCGGCTGGTCTGGAAGGTCGACGGCGTCACGTACCAGACGCGCACCTCCGCCGACCTCGGCGGCCGCGACTGGGTCTTCGACCACCCGTTCTTCCTCATCCTCAACCTCGCGGTCGGCGGCTACTGGCCGGGCGACCCCGACGGCAGCACACCGATGCCGAACACCCTGACCGTCGACTACGTCCGGGTCACCAACGACCAGCCGGCCCCGCCGACGGGCGGCGGCCCGATCACCGGCCTCGCCGGCAAGTGCGTGGACGTCGCCGGGGCGAACCCCGCGAACGGCACCCCGGTCCAGCTCTACGACTGCAACGGCACCCCCGCCCAGCAGTGGACCGTGAACGCCGACGGCACGATCCGCGCGCTCGGCAAGTGCCTGGACGTCACCGCCGGCTCCACGGCCGACGGCGCCAAGCTCCAGTTGTACGACTGCAACGGCACCGGCGCGCAGAAATGGCGGGTCGAGGCGGCCAAGGACATCGTGAACGTCCCGGCCGACAAGTGCCTCGACGTCCCGAACAGCAACGCGGCCAACGGCACCCGGCTGCAGATCTGGACCTGCAACGGCACCGCGGCCCAGAAGTGGACCGTGGGCTGAGGCTCCGGACGAGTGACCAGTGACCAGTGACCAGTGACGAGTCACGCGTGACGCACCGGGCGCGGGCCCGGTCGACGGCGGTCGACCGGGCCCGTACGCGTACGGGCTACGGCACGAAGCGCAGCGCCCACTCCGCACGGTTCGCGACCGCCAGGTCCTCGTCCTCCGTGAGCGGGCGCAGCAGACGCTCGGCGCCCTTCGGGTCGGCCTGCACCAGGTCGACGATCTCGGCGGCGAGACCGTCCTGGTCGTCGCCCAGGTCCACGGCCGAGGCGCGGACCAGGACCGGCAGCCGGTCGGGGCCGCCCAGCGCGGCGATGACGCCGCCGAGCAGCTCGCGGCCGTAGGAGTTGCGGTCGGCGACCGAGCGGTCGAGCTCGGCCTCCAGGCGCGGGAGCAGCTCCCGGTCGCCGCTCGCCGCGATCTCGTCGGCGAGGTCGATGGTCTCGTCGACGTCGGCGTCGAGGTCGTCGAGCATCCCGATCAGCCGGGTCACACGGGCGTCGTCGGTCATGGTGCCTCCTGGAAAGCGCCGTCCGCGGGGACAGGGGCGGGGACGGGGACGGTGGTCGACGCGTCGATCCCGGCGGTCGCCGCCACGCCCTCGGGACGGCCGTACTCGTACAGTTCACGTCCCGGCGCGCAGCCGTGCAAGGCGGCGGCCGGGTCCTTCGTGGCGGTCCACGGCGTGGCCGCCGCGGTCGCCCCGGGCGGGGCGACCCGCATCAGAGCTCGGTCACCCGGCCGTCCGCGACCTGGATGCGGCGGGTGGTGCGCACCGCGTCCAGCATCCGCCGGTCGTGGGTGACGAGCAGGAGCGTGCCGTCGTAGGAGTCGAGGGCCGACTCCAGCTGCTCGATCGCCGGCAGGTCGAGGTGGTTGGTCGGCTCGTCGAGGACGAGCAGGTTCACGCCCCGGCCCTGGAGCAGGGCGAGCGCGGCGCGGGTGCGCTCGCCGGGCGAGAGGGTGGTGGCCGGCCGCAGCACGTGGTCGGCCTTGAGGCCGAACTTGGCGAGCAGGGTGCGCACGTCCGCCGGCTCGGTGTCGGGCACGGCCGCGCAGAAGGCGTCGAGCAGGGTCTCGGTGCCGTGGAAGAGCTTGCGGGCCTGGTCGACCTCGCCGACGACGACGCCGGGGCCGAGCGCCCCGTCGCCCGAGTCCAGCGGCAGCCGGCCGAGGAGGGCGGCGAGCAGGGTGGACTTGCCGGCCCCGTTGGCGCCGGTGATGGCGACCCGGTCGGCCCAGTCGATCTGGAGGCTGACCGGCCCGAAGGAGAAGTCGCCGCGCTTCACGGCGGCCTCGCGCAGGGTCGCCACGACGGCGCCGGAGCGGGGCGCGGCGGCGATCTCCATGCGCAGCTCCCACTCCTTGCGGGGCTCCTCGACGACGTCCAGGCGCTCGATCATGCGCTGGGTCTGGCGGGCCTTGGCGGCCTGCTTCTCGCTGGCCTCGCCGCGCAGCTTGCGCCCGATCTTGTCGTTGTCGGTGGCCTTGCGGCGGGCGTTGCGGACGCCCTTGTCCATCCAGTTGCGCTGCATCAGGGCGCGGGACTCCAGGGACGCCTTCTTGTCGGCGTACTCCTCGTACTCCTCGCGCGCGTGCCGGCGGGCGGTGGCCCGCTCCTCCAGATAGGCCTCGTAGCCGCCGCCGTACAGGGTGATCCGCTGCTGGGCGAGATCGAGCTCCAGGACCTTGGTGACGGTGCGGGTGAGGAACTCGCGGTCGTGGCTGATGACGACGGTGCCGGCGCGCAGCCCCTGGACGAAGGCCTCCAGGCGTTCCAGGCCGTCGAGGTCCAGGTCGTTGGTGGGCTCGTCGAGGAGGAAGACGTCGTAGCGGGAGAGCAGCAGCGAGGCGAGTCCGGCGCGGGCGGCCTGGCCGCCCGAGAGCGCGGTCATCGGCTGGTCGAGGCCGACGGTGAGGCCGAGCGAGGCGGCCACCTCCTCGGCCCGCTCGTCGAGGTCGGCGCCGCCGAGGTCGAGCCAGCGCTCCAGGCTGACGGCGTACGCGTCGTCCGCTCCAGGCGCGCCGTCGACGAGGCCCTGGGTGGCCTCGTCCATGGCGGCCTGGGCGGCGGCCACGCCGGTGCGCCGGGCCAGGAACTCACCGACGGTCTCGCCCTCGCGCCGCTCCGGCTCCTGCGGCAGGTGCCCCACGGTGGCGGTGGGCGGCGAGAGCCGCAGCTCGCCCTCCTCGGGGGTGTCGAGCCCGGCGAGCAGCCTGAGCAGCGTGGACTTGCCGGCGCCGTTGACGCCGACGAGGCCGATCACGTCCCCGGGGGCGACGACGAGGTCGAGCC
The DNA here is from genome assembly GCF_044544705.1 of Streptomyces sp. NPDC053541. Taxonomy (NCBI): domain Bacteria; kingdom Bacillati; phylum Actinomycetota; class Actinomycetes; order Kitasatosporales; family Streptomycetaceae; genus Streptomyces; species Streptomyces sp. NPDC053541. Next base: position 322,904 of record NZ_JBITXM010000010.1, on the reverse strand, counting down.
CGGAGAAGAGGGAGCGTTCGCCGTGGCCGGCGGCGAGGTCCTTGGCGACGAGGGTGGCAGTCATCAGGGAACGAATCCTAGGCGAGACCCACGATATCCCCGGGCCGGGGCGGTCCCGCAGGGGGGGCGGAGGCCGCGGGCTGCTGCCCGGCAGGCGCCGGGGCGGTCCCGCAGGCCGGCGGAGGCCGCAGGCTGCTACCCGCGGGCGGGCCGGTTCCGCCCGGGCCGGGGCGGTCCCGCAGGGGGGCGGAGGCCGCGGGCTGCTACCCGCGGGCGGGCCGGTTCCGCCCCGGGCCGGGCGGTCCCGCAGGGCGGCGGAGGCCGCGGGCTGCTACCCGCGGGCGGGCCGGTTTCGCCCCGGGCCGGGGCGGTCCCGCAGGGCGGCGTGGGCCGGGGGCCGGGGGCCGCTGCCCGTCAGGCGGGCCGGGCCGGAGCCGGCGCCCGGGCCGGCGCGCGGGGCAGGTCGTGCGCCGGGCGGGCCGGGTGTCTCGGGCCCGTACGGGAGCGCCCCGGCCCGGATCCGTACGGGTCCGGGCCGGGGCGTCAGCCGATGGGCGGGGCGGGGGCGTCAGCGCGGGAAGGGCTTCGGCGCGTCGTCGTCGGCGTCCTGGCAGGCCTTGGCCTTGCGCTCCAGGGCGGCGGCCTGGTCGCGGGCCTTGCGGGCCGCGGCCTTCTCGCCGAGGCGGTCCAGCTTCGCGGCCTTGTTGCGCAGCTCGGCGGCCTGCTGGCGGAGCTTGGCGACGTTGCAGGTGATCGTCGTGCCGGTGGCCGCCTGGGCGGCCGGGGCGGTCGCGGTCTGGCCGAGCAGCAGGCCCCCGGCCAGCAGCGTCGTGGCGGCCAGGGCCGTCAGGGTGCGGCGCAGCGGCGTCGCGTTCGTCATGGAGATCTCCGACTTCCGGGCCCTCGGGGCCCGTTCAGGCATGGTCAGTACCGATCCGTGACCCTAGCCCGGGATGATCATCCGACCCCGCCCTCCGGCGGCGCCGCTCACCGGCTTCTCAACACCTCTCCACAGGCTCTCCGCGAGTGAGTCCGTACCCGGCCCGCGGGTCGAGCAGCAGGGGCACCAGGGCGCGCTGCGGCTGGCGCAGCGGTACGAGCACGCCGCCGCCCTCGCCCTCGGCGCGCACCGCGACCCCGTGCAGGGCGAGCTCGTCGCCGGCCTGTGCGTACTGATCCGCCGTCAGGCGGTAGCCGCAGGGCGGGTCCTGGAGGATTTCGGCCGGCTCGGCGGGGTCGTTGTCGGCGCCGCCGAGGAACACCGGGCCGCGGTCGGCGAGGCCGGCGTGCCGCGACTGGGCGGTGGCCGCCGCGAGTCGTCCGGCGCGCTCCTCCACGTAGCCGAACGCGCCGTGGAGGGCGGCCCGTTGGGTGGCGACCCGGCGCAGGTGGTTGCGGGCCGGGTCGGTCTGCTCGGCCGGGTCGAGGGCGTCCTCGCGGGTCTCCACGAGCAGCCCGACGGCGTGCTTGAGGCCGGCCGTGTTGCGCAGGATGCGCTCCTGGCCGTCGCCGGCGACCTGCTTGAGCGGCTCGCCGGTGTAGGGGTCGGTCCAGATGCCGTAGATGCCGCTGCTGAAGCCGGCGCGTCCGGCGGCGGGCCGCACGTACGCCTCGGAGAGGGTGCGGGACTCGGCGTGGACGGCGGGGTCGGTGTTGAGGTTGCGCGGCCAGAGGGCCAGCAGGTCCTTGTCGTAGTAGGGCGGGGTGGCGCTGTACTCGTGGAGGTCGTAGACGAGTTCCGGCCGTCGGTCGCGGATGACGGCGGCGAGGGTCCGGGCCTCCGCGGTGCGCAGCGCGAGGTGGTCGCGGTTGATGTCGATGCCCGCGCCGTTGCCGCGGGTGTCGGCGGCGCGTCCGTCGGGGTTGGCGGTGGGAACGACGAGCAGGGTGGTGCGGGCCAGGAGGCGGCGGGTGGGCTCGCCGCGGTCGTGGGCGAGGTCGCGCAGGGTGCTCAGGCAGGCCTCGCGCCCGGCGGGTTCGTCGCCGTGCTGGGAGCAGATGAGCAGGACGCGGGTCGGGCCGGTGCCGAGCGTGGCGAGCCGCAGCGGGCGGCCCTGCGCGGTGGTGCCCACGGTGCGGACGGCGATGCGGTCGCTGCCGCGGTCGAGGGCGGCCAGGAAGGCCGTCTCCTCGGCCTCGCCGGTCCACCGGGCGCCGCCGCTCCCCTCGAATCCGGTGCGCGGGGGCGGGGGCGGGAGCGCGCTGCCGGCCGCCGGGGTGGGCGCGGCGAGCAACGGCAGGGCGAGGGCGGCGACGCAGGCCGGGACCAGGAGCGCGCGCCGGGGGCTGCGGGAGGTGCGGGTCGTCGTCAGCGGCATGGGGCGGAACGTACCGCTCCCCACGGGCGCGCAAAAGAGGGCCGTCACGGACAAGGGGTGCGGACGAGACGGGCGGAACGAGTGGTTCATGTCGGCCGAATGACGATCATGTGGCGGTGGGCGCTCTGGACGTGACGGCCCGTCGGGGCCTGAATAGTCTCGCTAAGGACCGACGGGCGGCTGTGCGGCTTACCTCTCGCTGCGCAGTCCACCGGCGGGGACGACTGACCGACGACCGAGCAGGGAGAACCCCGTGCACCGCAGAATCATCGTTCCGAGTGCCCTCGCGGCCTCACTGCTGCTGGCGATCCCGGCGTCGGCGGCCGACTTCTCGCCGGGCGCGCCGGGCATCGGCGACTCCTACTACCCCGCCAGCGGCAACGGCGGCTACGACGTGTCCCACTACGACCTGCGGCTGAAGTACCAGCCCGCGACGGACCTGCTGGAGGGCACGGCGACGCTGGTCGGCACGACGAAGCAGAACCTGTCCCGCTTCAACCTCGACCTCGGTCTGAAGGTGAGCGAGGTGCGGGTGAACGGGCAGCGGGCGACGTTCGCCACCTCCGGCGAGCACGAGCTGGAGGTCACCCCGGCGACACCGCTCGCCAAGAACAAGTCCCTGTCGGTGGTGGTCCGTTACGCGGGCAAGCCGTCCGAGCTGAAGATCGGCGGCTGGACGGCCTGGCACCGCACCCCCGACGGCGGCGTGGCGGCGCAGGAGCCGGACTCGGCCGTCTGGTGGTTCCCGTCGAACGACCACCCGCTGGACAAGGCCACCTTCGACGTCTCGGTCCTCGTGCCGGACGGCACCCAGGCGATCAGCAACGGCGTGCTGCAGTCGCAGTCCAGCCGGCTGGGCTGGACCCGCTTCAACTGGCGCTCCAACAAGCCGCAGGCGACGTACCTCGCCACGCTCGCCGTGGGCCGGTTCGACATCACCACGGACCGGACCGCGAACGGACTGCCGGTCCTCAACGCCTACAGCAAGGACCTCGGCGACAACGACGGCGCGGCACGCGCCTCGATCGAGCGCACGGCCGAGGTCGCGGAGTGGCTGGAGTCGCTCTACGGCCCCTACCCCTTCAACTCCCTCGGCGGCTACGTCCCCAACGTGACCAGCGGCTACGCCCTGGAGACGCAGACCCGGCCGTTCTACAGCCCGCGCCAGTTCGCCAACGGCGCCAACGTCTCGGTGGTCGTGCACGAGCTGGCCCACCAGTGGTACGGCGACAGCGTCTCGGTCGCCGACTGGAAGGACATCTGGATCAACGAGGGCTTCGCCCGCTACAGCCAGTGGCTCTGGTCCGAGAAGGAGGGCGAGGGCACGGCCCAGGAGCTGGCCGACTACGTGTACGGCTCGCGGGCGGCGGACGACCCGTTCTGGACGGTGAAGCCGGGTGACCCGGGCGCGGACGACCAGTTCCACATCGCCGTCTACGACCGGGGCGCGCTGGCCCTCCAGGCGCTGCGCAACGCGGTGGGCGACGAGGACTTCTTCGCCGTCCTGAAGGGCTGGCCGCAGGAGCACGCGTACGGCAACGCGCGCGTGGCCGACTTCGTGACGTACGCCGAGCGGGTCTCCGGCAAGCCGCTCGCCGCCCTCTTCGACACCTGGCTCTACCAGCCGGTCAAGCCGGCGGCCCCGGCGGCGACGGCGGCCGGTCTGGCGGCGGCACCGGCCGCGGAGGCGCCGGGCGGGAAGGCGCCGGGCGCGGCGCGCACTCCGGTGGCCCCGAAGTCCTGGAAGAAGATCGCGGCGACCAACACGATCCACGAGCACGACGGGCACTGAGCCGGGTCGAACGGATCCGAGCCACACGGGCCGGCGCCCTCGTCCCACGGTCGGGTGGGACGAGGGCGCCTGATGCCTGATGCCTCATGCCGGGAAGCCGGTCCGGCCGGGCAGCCGGGGCGGAACGGGAGCCGTGGGCCTCAGCCGCGGCGGGCCTGCCACTCGGGGGCGAGGATGCCCCAGATCTGCTTGTCGTGGCGGGCGCCGCCGTACGGCCAGGCCTCCCGGCGGGTGCCTTCCAGGGTCATGCCGAGCCGCTCGGCCACGGCGGAGCTGCGGGTGTTGTCGGCCCGGCAGTGCCACTCGGCGCGGTGCAGACCGCGCTCGCCGAAGGCCCAGTCGAGCAGCCGGGCGCAGGCCTCGGTGACCAGTCCGTGGCCCTCCGCCGCCGGCTCCAGCCAGCAGCCCAGCTCGCAGCCGCCGGAGGCCGCGTCGAAGGAGACGAACATGACGCCGCCGACCAGCTTCCCGTCCAGCCACAGGCCGTAGAGGCGGCCACCGTCGGAGGCTCGGCGCTCGCCGTACCGGACCAGGGTGGCCCGGGCGCCCGCCACGTCGTCGGTGACGAAGCCCGGGCCGACCCAGGGCCGGATGTGCTCGCGCGCCCGGTCGAGGTGGGCGGCGAACTCCTCGGCGTGCCAGGTCTCCAGCGGGCGGAGCTCGGCGTTGTCCCGCAAGGGGAGGGCGAACATGCTGACCCCATTCACACAACAAGCGTTATGACTATTACCGTAGCAGCATGCCACGTACCAAGGGAGATCACGAGGCCCGGCGCCGTGAGGTCTCCGAGGCCGTCTGGCGGGTGCTCGCCGCGCAGGGCTTCGACGGCCTCACGCTGCGCGCCGTCGCCGCCGAACTCGGCGCCACCACCGGACTGCTCACCCACTACTTCCCGGCCAAGCGCGACCTGGTCCGGCACGCCCTCGACCTGCTCGACGCGCGCACCGCCGCCCGGCCCCGCCGGGCCGGCGGCGAGGGCCTGGCCGCCGTGCGCGCCGCGCTCCTCGACATCCTGCCGCTGACCCCCGAGGCCACGGCGAGCAACCGGATCTGGGTCTCCTCCTGGGACACCGCCCTCGCCGACCCCGGCCTGAGCAGCGACCACGCCGCCCGCTACGCCCGCGGCCGGGCCCGGCTCACCGAGCTGGTCGCCGCGGCCCAGGAGCGCGGCGAACTGCCGCCGGGCGACCCGGACCGCGTGGCCGCCGGCGCCCAGTCCTTCGCCCTCGGCCTGGTCGTCCAGGCCCTGCTCGACCCGGCCCGCTTCCCGCCCGAGGAGCAGGCCCGACTGCTCGACGACTACCTGGCGGCACTGGCCGCCGGTCCGCCGCTGTCCCCGGCATCGCGTAAGGTCCCGCCATGCGGCACGGAAGCCCGGAGGCAGGGGCACAACACGTAGGGACCGGCACGGAGTTCGCGGGCCCGGCGGCCGAGGGCGGGGACGGGTTCCCGACGGGGGTCGGGGCCGGGTACGAGGCCGGGATCGGTGAGGTCGACTGGGGTGCCCTCCGGCACGCGTACGGCTCCGCCGAGGACGTCCCCGCCTTGCTGCGGGCGGCGGGCGGGGCGGCCGATCCGGCCGAGCGCGCGGAGGCCTTCGACGAGCTGGGGTCCGCGCTCTGCCACCAGGGGTCCGTCTACTCCGCGACCGTCGCCGCCGTCCCCTTCCTCGCCCGGCTCGCGCAGGCGCCCGGCACCGGCACCCGGGACCGGCTGCGCTGTCTGTGGTGGCTGCTCGCCGCCGCCGACGGCAGCGGCAAGGAGCACGGGGAGGTGTGCCGGGCGGTGGCGACGGCGCTGCCCGGGCTGCTCGGGCTCGCCGCCGACGAGGACCGGGACGTCCGGCGCGCCCTGGTGTGGCTGATCACGGCGTGCGGCGAGGCCTCGCTGCCGCTGCTCCCGCTGCTGCGGGCCCGGCTCGCCGAGGAGCCGGACGCGGACGTCCGGGCCGACCTCGTCACGGCGCTCGGGCTGCTCGACGTCCCGCCCGCCGACGGCCCGTCCGCCGCGGAGGCGCGCAACCTGGCCCTCCTCGCCGGTGCGCCCGAACCGGCCGTACGGCGGGCGGCCGCGACCGAGCTGCTGCGCACCGCGCCGCTCCCCCTGCCCGCGCCCCTGGTGGAGGCCGCGCTCGACGCGTACGAGGCCGCCCCCGGCGAGGACGAACCGCACCCCTGGCCCGCCGCCTACCGGCCCCTCACCGACCGGCTGCTCGACGACCCGGACGCCGGCCTGCGCGCGGTCGCGCGCGGGCTGCCGCTGGCCTGGGAGCTCACGACGACCTGGCGGGACCGCGAGCGCGACGTCCTGCCGTACCTCGCCGCCGAGGCCGCCGAAGCGGCCGAGGCCGGTGACCCCGCCGGCCTGTGCCGGGTGGCCCGGGTCGCCGCAGCCCTGCCACGGGGCGAGGAACCCGACGGCCGGGCGGCTGGGGCGGCGCCAGGACCGAGCCGGGCGGGCGTCGCCCAGCTCGGTGCGCCCCAGCCCTGGCTGGAGCCGTTCCTCGCCTCCCCGGATCCGGCGCTGCGGATCGGCGCGACACTGGTGGCGGTACGGCTCCGGGCGCCCGGGGCGGTCGCGCTCGTGACCCGCCTCATGGACGAACTCCCCGAGGAGGCGGCCTCGTTGCGGCTCGCCCCGATGGCCCTGCCGGGTCTCGTCGTGACGGCGGCCGTGGCGGAGTTCGGCGCGGCGGCGGAGCCGGTGGCACGGCGGGTGGCCGAGCGGCCGCGCGGGGCGTGCCTGTCGGCCCTGGCGCCGTTCCCCGCGCTGGTGGCCTCCCACGCGGGAGCGCTGGCGGCCCTGCTGCCCGAGGCCCCGGCGGCGGTGGCACCGCTCCTCGCCGGCTGCGCGGCGGCCGAGCCCGCTCTGCGGGCCCACGCGGCGGCGGGCGATCCGGACGCGGCCACGGCCCTGGCCCGGCTCACCGGGGACGCCGGGCCCGCCCTCGCTCTCGTACGGGCGGAGCCGGACGCGCCGGCCCGGCGGACGGCGGCCGTGCGCGTGGCGAGCGCCCTCGGCCCGTCGGCACGGGCGCTGCTGCCGCTCGTGACGGAGCGGCTGGCCGCGCCGAGCCGGGAGAGCCGGGCGGCGGCCGCGACCGCGCTCTGGCGGATCACCGGCCGCACCGCGGACACGGCACCGCTCGTCGCGGCCCCGCTGGCCCGCCCGTACACCCCGCACGAGGTCCAGCTCGCCTCGCTGCGCACCCTGCTGGCGATGGGGGTGCTGCCGGCGGAGGCGCGGGACGCCGTGCGGACGCTCGCCCGCTCACCGCGCCGGGTGGTGTCCGACGGCCCCTTCGAGGGGCTCCCGCACCCGGACGTCGAGGCCCGGCGCCTCGCCCGCGAGCTCCTGGCGGCGACCGGGACGGCATGACATGAGCGCGAAGACCGTAGAAGCACCAGGCACAAAGGGACGATACGCATGACACCGATCACCGGCCTCGACCTCACCGGATTCACCGCGCTGGAGCCGGGGGTGTGGACCGACGGGCAGGGGCTGCTGCTGTCCGTGCACTTCTTCGACCTGGTGCCCGACCTGCCCGCCTCCCTCGACGAACCGGACCGGCTGCGCCACGGTCTGGCCCGGTTCGCCGCCGCCGCGGGCGCCGGCCTGATCGAGGCCGAGCTCGGCGCGGTGGACGCGCTGCCCGCCGTACGCCAGCTGATCAAGGTGCCGCAGACCCAGGGCCCTGCCGGGCACGGCGCCGCCGGGGGCCAGGGAGGTCACGGGCAGGCGTTCGTCGGGTCCTGGACGGTCCCGCGGGCCCGGTGCAGCGTCGTGGTGAAGGTGCAGGCGGGCGAAGGCCGCACGACCGGTCTCCGCGAGGCGCTGATACTCAACGAGGTCGGTCCGATGCACTACTTCACCGCGCACCCCTACGGCGCCGACATCACCGGCGGTCTGCCCTCCCACGCGGCGGACGACGAGCGCTGGGACGCGCGCTTCCCCGACCACCCCCTGACCCGGGTGCGGGCCGCCCTGCGCCGGATCACCCCGAGCCTGGAGCTGCACGAGGGCTTCAAGGCCCTCCCGCCCTTCGCGGCGCCGGCCGCCCTGTCGTGACCGGGCGGCCTGTCGTGACCGGGCGGCCGGTTCAGCGGCCCGGACGTGCCGACGCCCCGGTCTGCGTCCGGGCCGCCGCCCTCGCCTCCGCCCGGGCCCTGCGGGCGAGCGGGAGGTAGCGCAGGCGTTCCGGGAGCACCGGGACGACCACGCGGACGAACCGGCCGAGGCGGCGCAGCCGGCGCTCCTGCTCGGGGGTCCACTCCAGGCCGATGGCGGCGCGGGCCTCCGGCGGCATGAGGCCGACGGTGAGGAAGGCGCGGGCGCGCAGGAAGGGCCGGCGCAGCAGCGGCCAGAGCGCGCGCAGGGCGAGGCGCACCGGGAGCGGGCCGCGGTCGGGGGCCGGGACGGGCAGGTCGGTGGCGAGCAGTTCGCGGACCACGACGGTGGCCTCCAGCTCCTCGTCGAGGACGCGGCGGTAGTACGGCCAGAAGTCCTCGATCGTCTGCGGCATGTCCCGGTCGTGGATGCCGAGGATCCGTCCGACCTGGAGCCACTCGGCGTAGAGCCGGCGTTCCTGGGCCTCGGTGAGCGGGCGGAAGAGGTAGCCGAGGCCGTGGCGGTAGACCGGGTAGCCGGTGGCGTGCACCCAGGCGTAGAAGGCCGGGTCGAGGGCGTGGTAACGGCGCCCGTGGGCGTCGGTGCCGGTGATCGTCTTGTGCAGCGCGCGCAGCCTGCGGCCCTCGGCGGCGGCCTGCTCGCCGCCGTAGATCCACAGCTGGAGCGAGCGCAGGGAGCGCTCGCCGCGGCCCCAGGGGTCGGTGCGGAAGACGGAGTGGGCGTCGACCCCGGCGCCGACGGCGGGGTGCGCGACCTGCAGGGTGAGCGCGGCGGGCAGCATGAGCAGGGCGCGGACGTCACCGGCCAGGGTCCACAGGACGCCGCCGACGGGCGGCGGCACGGGGTCGGGGCGGCGCGCGGAGGTACGGCGCGCGGCGGCGGGTCCCGGGGCGGTGGCCGTCGCGGGGCGTGCCGAGCGCCCGCCGGCGCGGCCGTCATGGTCGAAACCGTGGCCGTGGCCGTGGCCGTCGGCGGCACGGCCGGCGCGGTCGGCGGCGTGGTCGTGGGCGTGGTCCGTCAACGCGGTCTCCCTCTCGTTCTCCCAGGCTGCCCGGGGCACGCGGGCCGGGCAAGCGTGCGCGGGGCGGCGGCCCGGCGGGGCCGGGGCGGCGCCGGTCCCGCCCGGACGCGGATACGACGCGGGGCCGCGGCCCGGGCCTGGTGAGCGGCCCGGGGCGCGGCCCCGTACGGGTGGGCGGTGCGTCAGACGCGGTCGGCGCCGACCGGCTCGCCGACGATGCGGCCGGCCAGGGAGCGGGCCCAGGCGTCGACGTCGGCGGAGAGCTCGCGCTCGGCGGCCTCGCGCTCGGCGGCGATCTTCTCGTGGCCGGCGGCGAGGATGGCGTCGCGCTCGCGGATGCCCTCGGCGCGGGCGGCGGCGATGGCGGCCGAGCCCTCCTCGGTCGCCTGGGAGCGGATGCGGGCGGCGTCGTGGCGGGCCTCGGCGAGCTCGGCCTCGTACTGCTCACGGATCGCGGTGGCCTCGGCGCGCAGGTCGTCGGCGCGCTCGGTGCCGCCGTCGATGGCGTCCTCGCGCTCGGCGAGGGTGCGCTTGATCTTCGGGAGGATCCCCTTGGCCAGGATCAGGAAGGTGAGGCCGAAGAGGACGGCACCGAGAATGAGCTCCGCCCAGACCGGGTTCAGGGGGCCCAGGTCGGTGGGGAAGATCTGCTTGTTCTGCGCGAGGGTCATGGGCGCATCTTACCTGGTCGCAAAACTCGCAATTCAGGCAGATGGCCGAGAGTTGGCGCGATGGTGCGGACGGCGAAAGATTCGTGGCACCCAACGGCTACCGGAAGGTAACCGCGGCTGATTTGATGTGCCGCGCCCCAGCCCAACCCCCCACTCTTCCACGGGAGTTATACGTGCCGTTCACCGCGTCCCGCCGCCTCTTCGGTGCCGCCCTCTCGGTCGCGCTGGCCGCCGCCGCCCTGACCGGGACCGCGTCCGCCGCCTCGGCCGCTCCGGCGGCCGACACCGCCGTGGCCGCCGGCCCGGCCACCACCGCCGCCGCGACGCCGGGCCTGAAGGTGCTCACCTACAACGTCTTCCTCTTCTCCAAGTCCCTCTACCCGAACTGGGGCCAGGACCACCGGGCCGCGACCATCCCCACGACCTCCTTCTTCCGCGGCAACGACGTCGTCGTCCTCCAGGAGGCCTTCGACAACGCCGCCTCCGACGCCCTGAAGGCGAAGGCGGCCGCGGAGTACCCGTACCAGACCCCGGTCGTCGGCCGCTCGAAGTCGGGCTGGGACGCCACCGGCGGCGCCTACTCGACCACGACGCCGGAGGACGGCGGCGTGACGCTGCTCAGCAAGTGGCCGGTCCTCCGCAAGGAGCAGTACGTCTACAAGGACGCCTGCGGCGCCGACTGGTACTCGAACAAGGGCTTCGTCTACGCGGTGCTCGACGTCAACGGCAGCAAGGTGCACGTGGTCGGCACCCACGCCCAGTCCACCGACCCGGGCTGCTCGGCGGGCGAGGCGGCGCAGATGCGCAGCCGCCAGTTCAGGACCATCGACGCCTTCCTCGACGCCAAGAACATCCCGGCGGGCGAGCAGGTCCTCGTCGCGGGCGACATGAACGTGGACTCCCGCACGCCCGAGTACGCCACCATGCTCGCCGACGCGGGCCTGGTCGGCGCGGACGCCCGCACCGGGCACCCGTACTCCTTCGACACGGCGCTGAACTCGATCGCCCACGACCGCTACCCGACCGACCCGCGCGAGGACCTGGACTACGTCCTCTTCCGGGCCGGCCACGCCCGCCCGGCGGGCTGGACGAACAACGTGGTCCCGGAGACCACCGCGCCCTGGACGGTCTCCAGCTGGGGCACGCAGTACACGTACACCAACCTGTCCGACCACTACCCGGTCACGGCCTACCCGGCGGGCTGACCGGCCCCGGTCCGCCCGGCCCCGGTCCGCTCGGACCCGGGCGGCACGGACCGGTCGCGGCCGGTGGCGCCGCGGGACCCCCTCCGGGGCCCGCGGCGCCTCGCCGTCCCCTCCCTCAGGAGGCGCCGCCGAAGACGGTGTACGCCCAGAGGGCGACGACGCCGCCGACGCACAGCAGCACCACCCACGAGCCGACACCGGTGTGGCGCCCCGGGCGCGGAGCGCGCGGGGCCTTCGCCCTCCCCTTGCCGCCGCTCGCGCGGGCGGCCCGGGGCGGCCGGGCGCCGGCGGTGGAGGGCGCGGCGTCCGCCGCGGTCTCCGCGAGCAGTCGGCGGCAGACCGCGGCGAGCTCGGCCGTGCCGGAGGCCAGGTCCACGACGACCTCCAGACGGGCCGGCGCGGTGGTCCCGCCGTCCAGGATCCGTCCGGCGCGCATCAGCGCCTGGTCCTTGCCCCCGGTCGGCGCCAGGCTGATCCAGCGGCGCACATGATCGCCGCGGATCACCACTCCGCCGCCGCGCTCGCGGTAGACGGTGTGCTCCTTCCACAGGACCTCGGCCAACTCCGTGGCCTTCTCCCTGAGTTGCGCCTGCATACCCCTCCCCTGTGTCATGCCCCTGATTCGAACAGGCGCATGACTCTAGCGTCCGGAACGCCTCGCCCCCGCGCCCGCCCCCACGCCCGCGGGGGCTACGCCCCGACGTCGTACACCGTGACCGGTATCCCCCGGGCCACCAGGCGCTCGGCGATCAGCGGCTCGACCCGCTCCCAGCGCCCGCCGGCCAGGCCGCAGCCGATCCGGGGCATGTGCACGGAGGCCCCCAGCTCCGCCGCCTTTCCGGCGAGCAGGACGAGCGCGGCGTCGATCGCCTCGTAGCGCACGGGCACTCCGGTGCTGCGCCCCGTCCGTATCCCCCGCTGGCCCACCAGGTTGGCCACCCACACGTACGGCTCGACCCGCACGAACTGCGCCGCGCCCAGCCCGAAGTCGTTCCGCGCGCGCTCGCGGTGCCAGCGGCGGAAGGCCGCCTCCGGCTCCGGCCAGCGGCGCGAGACGGCGAGGACGAAGCCCTTCCCCCAGCCGCCCAGGTCGTTGCAGACGTGCGCCACGATCTTGACGCCCTTGCCGCGCGGCGCAGTGGCGTCCCCCCGTACGTACTCGATCGCGTTCATGGAACCACCGTACGAGCCGGGTCTGACAACGGGCCGGGACGGACTACTCCGCGCCGAGGAAGTCCCGCACGACGGCGGCGAATCCGGCCGGGTCGGTGGCGTGGACGGTGTGCCCGGCGGGCAGTTCGACGAGCCGGGCGCCGGGGCGGCGGGCGGCCATCTCCCGGGCGTGCTCCGCGCCGAGGACCCCGCTCCGGCTGCCCCGGACCAGCAGGGCCGGACCCGCGCCGGCCAGCCAGTCCGCCCAGTGGCCGCCGTTGAGGGCGCGCTGCGAGGCGACCATGTCCTCGGGCCGGAAGGCGAGCCCCCAGCCCCCGTCGGGGTGCTCCCGGATCGCGTCGGCGAGGTACGGGGCGGAGCTGCCGAGACGCGCGAGGAGGGCCGCGCGGGTGGGGGCCCTGCGCGGCCAGTCGAGGCAGAAGGAGAGGTCGCCGTCGACCTCGGCGCCGATGTCCTCGACGACCAGCGCCCGCACCCGCTCCGGGTGCCGGGCCGCGAACTGGTAGGCGTTGACCCCGCCGAGCGAGTGCCCGAGCAGGTCCACGGTCCGCAGCCCCAGGTGGTCGAGGAGGGCGGCGACATCGGCGACGTATCCCTCGCGGGAGTAGTCCGCCGCCGGGTCGGAGTGCCCGTGCCCGCGCTGGTCCGGGGCGACGACCCGGTGCCGTGGCCCCAGCGCCCGGGCGAGGGCCGTGAAGGTGTGTCCCTCGGCGAAGTGCCCGTGGAGGGCGAGCAGGACGCGTCCGGGTCCCCCGTGGTCGAGGTAGGAGAGCCGCCGGCCGTCGAGGTGCAGGGTCGCGCGCACGGGGCCGGGCCCGGGACCGTTCGTCGTCATGGACTCCAGGCTGTCACGGCCGGCGGTGCGGGCCCCGGGCGCCGATCAGGAGGGCGCCGCTCAGCCGGCTCCGCCCGTACGGCGGGCGCGGCGGAGGACCCTGGCGGCCAGGACGGTGGCGAGGGCGCCGACCAGGAGGGCGACGTAGGCGCCGCCGAGGCCGTTGCCGGTGCCGAGGCCGCCGTCGGCGGTGGCCGCGACCAGGGCGCCGAGGGCCATCGCGAACAGGCCGGCGCCCAGCGCGGGGGCGCCGCCGAGGCGGCCGAGATGGCCGGGGCGCCCGCTCAGGGCGCGCCAGGCGGTGACGGCGGCGAGCAGGCCGATCACGGCGGCCGCGGAGGATCCGATCCGGCCGGGGCTGAGGGTGTAGGCGCTGACGGCGGCGAGCGCGGTCGGGGCGGTGGTCATGGGGTGCTCCTTCTCTCCGGTCACGGTGTGCTCCGAGGATGTCCGGCGCGTCCCCGTGCGGTCGTCCGGCGGACGCGGACTCCTGTGCTGCCGCGCCGGCGGCAGGACGCGGCCCGGCTACCGCGTCCGTGGTAGCCGGGCCTGGTCCGTGCGGGGGATCCGGCGGCGCGGGGCGGCCGGTTAGGGTGCGCGCATGAAGGCTGGTGCGGCAGGGCTGTGGGCCCGGTTCGGGGACCCGCTGATCGCGCTCGGCGTGGCGGCGGCGCTGCTGGTGACGGGGGTGGCGGAGCGCTCCCCGGGACCGGCGATGCTCGGTTACGGGCTGCTCGCGGCCGGTGGTCTCGCGCTGCTCGCGCGCCGCCGGGCCCCGGTCGCGGTCCTGGTGGTGACCGGGCTGTGCGCGGTGGGCTACCAGGCGGCGGGCTTCGACGTGCCGGCGGTCGCCTATCTGTGCGCGGTGTACGCGGCGGTGCGGGCGGGCCGTCGCGCGGTCACCGCGGTGATGAGCCTGGCCATGATCGCGGGGCTGCCGGTGGCGCTGCTGGTGTCCGGCCCGGACGGTCTGGACGATCCGGGCGAGGCGTTCGCGCAGGCGCGCGGGGCGCTGCAGCTGGCCTGGCTGATCGCGGCCTGGGCGGCGGGAGAGGCGCTGCGGCAGGCGGAGCGGCGGGCGGACGAGGCGGAGCGGACCCGGGAGGAGACGGCGCGGCGCCGTGCCGACGAGGAGCGGCTGCGGATCGCCCGCGAGCTGCACGACTCGCTCACCCACCAGATCTCGGTGGTGAAGCTCCAGGCGGAGGTCGCCGTGCACGTGGCGCGGCGGCGCGGCGAGGAGGTGCCGGCGGCGTTGCTGGCGATCCAGGAGGCGGGGCGCGAGGCGAGCCGGGAGCTGCGCGCGACGCTGGAGGCGCTGCGGGACGACGACACGGCGCCGCCCCGCGGGCTCGACGCGGTGCCCGAACTGGTGGAGCGGGCGCGGTCGTTCGGTCTGGACGCGACGCTCACGGTGGAGGCGGACGGGGTGGCCGGGGGGCGGCGGCCGGACGTGCCGGCGGCGGTGGACCGCACCGTCTACCGGATCGTCCAGGAGTCGCTGACCAATGTGGCCCGGCACGCGGGGGCGCGGACGGTGTCGGTGCGGGTCGCCTGCCGGGCCGACGCGGTGTCCGTACGGGTCGAGGACGACGGGCGGGCCCGGCCGGACCGGGTGCCGGCGCCGGGCCTGGGGCTGCTGGGCATGCGGGAGCGGGTGACGGCGCTCGGCGGGCGGCTGCGCGCGGAGCCGCGCGCGGAGGGCGGCTTCGCGGTCCGCGCGGAGCTTCCGGTGGCGCCCGAGCCGGCGGCCGCGTCCGCGCCCGCGACGGGGCGTGTCTCGTGATCCGGGTGCTGCTGGTGGACGACCAGCCGCTGATCCGCAGCGGGTTCCGCGCGCTGCTCGACCTGGAGGAGGACATCGAGGTGGTGGCGGAGGCCGCCGACGGCGCGGAGGGCCTGGCACTGGCCCGCGCGCACGTGCCGGACGTGGCGCTCGTGGACATCCGGATGCCCTTGGTGGACGGCATCGAGGCGACCCGCCGGATCGCCTCCGACCCGGCGCTCGCCGGGGTCCACGTGGTGATTTTGACCAACTACGGCCTGGACGAGTACGTCCTCGACGCGCTGCGCGCGGGGGCCGCGGGGTTCCTGGTGAAGGACGTCCTGCCGGAGGACTTCCTGCACGCCGTCCGGGTGGCCGCCCGCGGCGACGCCCTCCTCGCCCCCTCCCTCACCCGCCGGCTGATCCAGCGCTACGTCACCCAGCCCCCCACCGCTCCCCCGGCCCCCTCCCCGGCCCTCGACGCGCTGACCGCCCGCGAGCGCGAGGCGGTCACCCTGGTCGCGCGCGGCCTGTCCAACGACGAGATCGCCGCGCACATGGTGATCACCCCGATGACGGCGAAGACCCACGTCAACCGCGCCATGACCAAACTCGCCGCCCGCGACCGCGCCCAGCTGGTGGTCCTGGCCTACGAGTCGGGCCTGGTCACCCCGGGCAGCACCGTCCCGGTCCGGCGGTAGCCCCCGTAACAGGACAGGCCCCTGTCGCTCGGGTATGCCTGTCCCATGGAGGTCCGTCGGCGGGAAGGGAGGCTCCGTCCGTCGCGGCGTGGCGGGCGGTGGTTGTTGTGCGTGCCGTTCGGGTTGATCACGGCGGTGACCGTGGTGGACGTGCTGGTGCCGCCCGAGGTGCATCTGGGGCCGTTTCTGGTGGCCGCGCCGGCGGTGGCGGCGTCGTTCGCGGGGGCGCGGATGACCGCGTTCGTGGGGGCGGTCGCGGTGCTGGCGCAGTCGGTGGTGGCGTTGGCGCGGACGAGCATCACCGATCTCAATCACACGTACCAGATCGTCGCGCTCGTGCTGATCTCGGTGATCGTGACCTTCTTCGCACACCTGCGGGAGCGGGACGAGGGCCGGGTGACCCGGCTGCGGGCCGTCGCGCACGCCGCGCAGAGCGTGGTGCTGCGGCCGCTGCCGCAGCGGGCGGGGCCGTTGCGGATCGCCTCGGAGTACCTGGCGGCCGAGGAGGAGGCGCAGATGGGCGGGGACCTGTACGCGGCGGCGCGTACGGGGCGGGGGACGCGGCTGCTGATCGGGGACGCCCGGGGGAAGGGGCTCGACGCGATCAGCGAGGCCTCGCTGGTGCTCGGTGCCTTCCGGGTGACCGCGGGGCGGGAGCGGGAGCTGCCGGACCTGGTCGGGCAGCTGGAGGCGGGGGTCGTCGCGGCGGACGCGGAGGGGAGCACCCTCGCGGACGAGGCCTTCGTGACCGCGCTGGTGCTCGACGTGCCCGACGACGAGCCGGTGGTGCGGCTCGTCAACCGCGGGCATCCGCCGCCGCTGCTGCTGCGCGAGGGGCGGGTGGTCCCGCTCGGCGGCACCGGGGCCGGCCCGCCCCTCGGGCTCTCGGACATCGTGGCCCCCGACACGGACGCCGCTGACGGCACCGGCGCCGGCACCGGCGTGGAGACCTTCCCCTTCCGCGTCGGTGACGTCCTGCTGCTCTACACGGACGGAGTCGTCGAGGCCCGCGACCACAGCCGCGCGTTCTATCCGCTCGCCGAGCGCCTGCCGGCCTGGGCCGGGGACGACCCGCCGACCCTGCTCGCCCGGCTGCGGGCCGATCTCCAGGCGTACGCGGGCGGGCACCTCGGCGACGACGCGGCGCTCGTCGCGGTCGAGCGGCTTCCGCCGGGCACGTGACTCTTTTACATGTCTGGTGAGACAGCAATACTGTTGAACCATGCAGCAGCAGGCGAGCCAGGAGCGGGCCGACGAGCCCGGCTACACCGTGGACGAGCTGGCCGCCCGGGCCGGGGTCACGGTGCGGACCGTGCGGTTCTACGGGACGCGGGGGCTTTTGCCGCCGCCCGTGATCGGGGCGCGGCGGGTCGGGCGGTACGGGCCGGTGCATCTGTCGCGGCTGGCGCTGATCGAGGAGTTGCAGCGGCAGGGGATGACGCTCGCGGCGATCGAGCGGTATCTGGAGCAGCTGCCGCCGGACCTGAGCGCGCAGGACCTGGCGATCCACCGGGCGCTGGTGGCGTCCTGGGCGCCGGAGTCGGCCGAGGAGATCACCCGGGCCGAGCTGGAGCGGCGGGCCGGGCGGGCGCTCGCGGACCGGGACGTGGACCGGCTGGCCGCGATGGGGGTGCTCGACCGCACCGCCGATCCGGACACGTTCCGGCTGGACGGGGCGCTGCTGCGGCTCGGGGTGGAGCTGCTCGGCGTGCCCATCGAGCACGAGACGATCCTGGCCTCGCGGACCGTGCTCCTGGAGCACGCGCGCAGCGCCGCGCAGGAGCTGGCCCGGCTGTTCCGGGAGCAGGTGTGGAACCCGTACCGGGAGAGCGGCGAGGACCCGGACCACCTGACCGCGATGAAGTCGCTCTCGGCGCACATGCAGCCGATGGTGGTCCAGGCCCTCCTGACGGCCTTCCAGCGCTCGCTCAGCGAGGAGCTGCGGACGGCCTTCCGGGCTACCGGGCGTCCGTGAAGACCTCGCCCCGCTCGGCCTTCTCCACCAGCAGGGCGGGCGGGGTGAAGCGCTCGCCGTAGGTGGCCGCGAGTTCGCGCGCCCGCTCGACGAAGCCGGCGACGCCTCCCTCGTACCCGTTGATGTACTGGAGCACGCCACCGGTCCACGCGGGGAAGCCGATGCCGAGGATGGAGCCGATGTTGGCGTCGGCGACCGAGGTCAGCACGCCCTCCTCCAGGAGCCGGACGGTGTCCAGGGCCTCGGAGAAGAGCATCCGCTCCTGCATGTCCCGGAACGGGATGTCCAGCTCCGGCTTGGTGAAGTGCTCGCGCAGCCCGGGCCACAGCTTCCCGCGCTTGCCGTCCTCGCCGTACTCGTAGAAGCCGGCGCCGCCGCTGCGCCCCGGGCGGCCGAACTCGTCGACCATGCGGTCGATGACGAGCTCGCCCGGGTGGCTGACCCAGGTGCCGCCGGCCTCCTCGACGGCCTTCTTCGTCTCGTTGCGGATCTTGCGCGGCAGGGTGAGGGTCAGCTCGTCCATGAGGGAGAGGACCTTCGCCGGGTAGCCGGCCTGGGCGGCGGCCTGCTCGACGGAGGCGGGCTCGGCGCCCTCGCCGACCATGGCGACGCCCTCGTTGATGAAGTGGCCGATGACCCGGGAGGTGAAGAAGCCGCGGGAGTCGTTGACGACGATCGGCGTCTTGTTGATCTGGCGGACCAGGTCGAAGGCGCGGGCCAGGGCCGTGTCGCCGGTGCGCTCGCCCTTGATGATCTCGACCAGCGGCATCTTGTCGACGGGCGAGAAGAAGTGCAGGCCGATGAAGTCGTCCTGCCGCTCGACGCCCTCGGCGAGCACGGTGATGGGCAGGGTGGAGGTGTTGGAGCAGAGCAGCGCGTCGGGCTCGACGACGTGCTGGATCTCCTGGAAGACCTTGTGCTTGAGCGCGGTGTCCTCGAAGACCGCCTCGATGACGGCGTCGCAGCCGGCCAGGTCGGCGACGTCGGCGGTCGGGGTGATCAGGGCGAGCAGGGCGTCGGCCTTCTCCTGGGTGGTGCGGCCCTTGGCGACGGCCTTGGCGCACAGCGTCTCGGAGTACGCCTTGCCCTTGGCGGCGGCCTCGGCGGAGACGTCCTTGAGGACGACCTCGATGCCGGCGCGGGCGCAGGAGTAGGCGATGCCGGCGCCCATCATGCCGGCGCCGAGCACGGCGACCTTGCGGACCTGGCGCTTCTCGATGCCCTGGGGGCGGCTGGCGCCGGAGTTGACGGCCTGGAGGTCGAAGAAGAAGGCCTGGATCATGTTCTTCGCGGTCTGGCCGGTGACCAGCTCCGTGAAGTAGCGCGACTCGATGGTGAGCGCGGTCTCGAAGTCGACCTGGGAGCCCTCGACGGCCGCGGCCATGATGTTGCGGGGCGCGGGGTAGGGGGCGCCGTTGAGCTGCTTGCGCAGGTTGGCCGGGAAGGCCGGCAGGTTGGCGGCGAAGCGCGGGTTGGACGGGGTGCCGCCGGGGATCTTGTAGCCGGGCACGTCCCAGGGCTGCGCCGACTCGGGGTGCGCGTCGACGAAGGCGCGGGCCTTGGCGAGCATCTCCTCGGGGGTGGCGGCCAGTTCGTGGACGAGGCCGTTGTCGAGGGCGCGCTTCGGGTTGTACTGGGTGCCCTGGAGGAGCACCTTGAGCAGGGCGTCGGTGATGCCCATGAGGCGTACGGTGCGGGCGACGCCGCCACCGCCCGGGAGCAGGCCGAGGGTGACCTCGGGGAGGCCGATCTTGGAGCCGGGGGCGTCGAGGGCGATCCGGTGGTGGGAGGCGAGCGCGATCTCGTAGCCGCCGCCGAGCGCGGCGCCGTTGATGGCGGCGACGACCGGCTTGCCGAGGGTCTCGATGCGGCGCAGGGCGTCCTTGATCTCGATGGCGGTGTCGAAGATCGCCTGGGCGTCCTCGGGGCCGGCCTTGATCATGTCCTTGAGGTCGCCGCCGGCGAAGAAGGTCTTCTTCGCGGAGGTCCAGATGATGCCGCGGATGGAGTCCTTCTCGGCGACCGCGCGGTCGGCGATCGCCTTGACGGAGGCCCGGAAGGCCTGGTTCATCGTGTTCGCGGACTGGTCGGGGTCGTCGAGGACGAGGGTGACGACGCCGGTCTCGTCCTGCTCCCAGCGGATGGTGGTGCTCTCGCTCATGCTGATGCTTCTCCGTTTGAGGGTTCGAGGTCGGACCGGGGCCGTCAGACGCGCTCGACGACGGTGGCGATGCCCATGCCGCCGCCGACGCACAGCGTGGCGAGGCCGTAGCGCTTGTCCTGGCGCTCCAGCTCGTCGACGAGGGTGCCGAGGATCATCGCGCCGGTGGCGCCGAGCGGGTGGCCGAGCGCGATGGCGCCGCCGTTGACGTTGACCTTGTCGAGGGAGACGCCCATGTCCTTGACGAAGCGCAGGACGACGGCGGCGAAGGCCTCGTTGATCTCGATGAGGTCGATGTCGTCGATGGTGAGTCCGGCCTTGGCGAGCGCCTTGCGGGTGGCGGGGGCGGGGCCGGTGAGCATGATGGTGGGCTCGGAGCCGGACACGGCGGCGGAGACGATCCGGGCGCGCGGCGTCAGCCCGTAACGCTCGCCGACCTCCTTGGAGCCGATGGCGACCAGCGAGGCGCCGTCGACGATGCCGGAGGAGTTGCCGGCGTGGTGGACGTGGTCGATCTCCTCGATCCAGTGGTACTTCTGCAGCGCGACGGCGTCGAAGCCGCCGAGCTCGCCGATGTCGGCGAAGGAGGGCTTGAGCCTGGCGAGGGAGTCGGCGGTGGTGCCGGGGCGCAGGTGCTCGTCGTGGTCGAGGACGGTGAGTCCGGCCCGGTCCTTGACGGGGACGATCGAGCGGTCGAAGCGCCCGTCCTTGACGGCGGCGGCGGCGCGCTCCTGGGAGAGGGCGGCGTACTCGTCGACGTCGCGGCGGGAGAAGCCCTCGATGGTGGCGATGAGGTCGGCGCCGATGCCCTGGGGGACGAAGTTGGTGGCGATGTTGGTCATCGGGTCGGCGAACCAGGCGCCGCCGTCGGAGGCCATCGGCACCCGGGACATGGACTCGACGCCGCCGGCCAGGACCAGGTCCTCCCAGCCGGAGCGGACCTTCATGGCGGCGAGGTTGACGGCTTCGAGGCCGGAGGCGCAGAAGCGGTTCTCCTGGACGCCGGCGACGGTGTCGGGCAGTCCTGCGGCGATGGCGGCGATCCGGGCGATGTCGGAGCCCTGGTCGCCGACCGGGCCGACGACGCCGAGCACGATGTCGTCGATGGCGGCCGGGTCGAGTCCGGGGAAGCGGGCGCGGATCTCGTGGATGAGGCCGACGACGAGGTCGATGGGCTTGGTGCCGTGCAGGGCCCCGTTGGCCTTGCCGCGGCCGCGCGGGGTGCGGATCGCGTCGTAGACGTACGCTTCGGTGGTCACGGTGTTGCCTTTCGGGCGAGTCTTCGGGCGGGTCGGTCGGGCGGTTCGGTGAGGCGGTCCTGGAGTGGATCGGGGCTCGGGGGGATCAGCCGAGCAGCGAGCGGCCGATGATCTCCTTCATGATCTCGGTCGTCCCGCCGTAGATGGTCTGGATGCGGCCGTCGGTGAAGGCCCTGGCCACCGGGAATTCGCTCATGTAGCCGTATCCCCCGTGCAGTTGCAGGCACCGGTCGGCGACCCGCTTCTGGAGCTCGGTGGCCCACCACTTGGCCATGGAGGCGTTCACCGGGTCGAGGCCGAGCCCCGCCGGATCGGCGTGCTCGGCGATGCAGCGGTCGACGAAGGCGCGGGTGACCGCGCACTCGGTGGCCATCTCGGCGATCTCGAAGCGCACGTGCTGGAGCTTGGCGAGCGGCCGGCCGAAGGCCTCGCGCTCCTTGACGTAACGGGTGGTGAGCTCCAGGAGGTGCTCGGCGCCGGCGATGCCCGCGACGGCGATGGCGAGGCGCTCCTGGGCGAGGTTGGTCATGAGGTGGACGAAGGCGCCGTTGAGCTCGCCGAGCAGGTTCTCCTTGGGCACGCGCACGTCCCGGAAGAACAGCTCGGCGGTGTCCTGGGCCTTCTGCCCGATCTTGTCGAGGTTGCGGCCGCGCTCGAAGCCCTCCATGCCGCGCTCGACGACGAGCAGGGACAGCCCGTGCGCGCCGCCCTCCGGGGTGGTCCTGGCCACGACGATCACCAGGTCGGCGAGGATGCCGTTGGAGATGAAGGTCTTGGAGCCGTTGAGCACCCAGTGGTCGCCGTGGTCCTCGGCGCTGGTGCGGATGCCCTGGAGGTCGGAGCCGGCGCCGGGCTCGGTCATCGCGATGGCGGTGATCAGCTCCCCGGAGCAGAAGCCGGGCAGCCAGCGGCGCTTCTGCGCGTCGGTGGCGAGCTTGGTGAGGTACGGGCCGATGATGTCGTTGTGCAGGCCGATGGCGAGGCCCGGGGCGGCCGCCCGGGTGAACTCCTCGGCGAGCACGGAGGCGTAGCGGAAGTCGGGGTTGCCGCCCCCGCCGTACTCCTCGTCCACGGCGATGCCGAGGAGCCCCTGCCGGCCGGCGGCCCGCCAGGCCTCGCGGGAGACGATGCCGTCCTTCTCCCACTGCGCGTAGTGCGGCAGCACCTCCTTCTCCAGGAAGGTGCGGACGACTCCCCGGAAGGCCTCGTGGTCGTCGGTGTAGAGGGTGCGCTTCATGCGTTCTTCGACTCCTGGGTGGGCGGGGCGTCCGGGGTGTGCAGGGCGGGTACGGCCCAGTCGCGGGCGACCTCGGCGGTGTCGGCGCCCGGCCGCGCGGGCCCGGTGCGCACGGCGCCGGGGGTGGCGGAGAAGCGGGGCGCGGGCGCGGGCTGGACGAGTCCGCCGTGCTCGACGAAGGTGCCGCGGGCGGCGAGGTGCGGGTGCGCCGGGGCCTCGCGCAGCGACAGGACGGGGGCGACGCAGGCGTCGGTTCCCTCGAAGACGGCCGTCCACTCCTCGCGGGTACGGGTGCGGAAGCGGGCGGCGACGGCCGCGCGCAGCTCGTCCCAGCGGGCGAGGTCGCGGCGCGCCGGGGCGACCTCCTCGATGCCGAGCAGGCGGGTGAACTCCTCGTAGAACTGCTGCTCCAGGGCGCCGACGGCCATGTAGCCGCCGTCGGAGGTCTCGTAGGTGCCGTAGAAGGGGCAGCCGCCGTCGAGCAGGTTGACCCCGCGCCGGTCCTGCCAGCCGCCCGCCGCGAGCATCCCGTGGATCATGGTGGCGAGGTGGGCGGCGCCGTCGACGATGGCGGCGTCGACGACCTGGCCCTCGCCGTGCTCGGTGGCGTGCCGGAGGGCGGCGAGGACACCGACGACCAGGTAGAGCGAGCCGCCCGCGTAGTCGCCGACCAGGTTGGCGGGGATGCTGGGCGGGCCGTCGGGGTCGGGGCCGATCATGCCGAGGGTGCCGGTGAGGGCGAGGTAGCCGATGTCGTGACCCGCGGTGGGCGCGAGCGGGCCGTCCTGGCCCCAGCCGGTCATCCGGCCGTAGACGAGCCGCGGGTTGCGGGCGAGGCAGGACTCGGGGCCGACGCCGAGGCGCTCGGCGACGCCGGGCCGGTAGCCCTCGATGAGCACGTCGGCGCGTTCGACCAGGTCGAGCACGGTGGCCGGGCCGTCCTCGGCCTTGAGGTCGACGAGGACGGAGCGCTTGTTGCGGTTGGTGAGGTCGTGCGCGGGGTCGATGCCGAGGCCGGGGCCGCCGGGCCGGTCGACGCGCACGACGTCGGCGCCGAGGTCGGCGAGCAGCATGGCGGCGAAGGGGCCGGGGCCGATGCCGGCGAGTTCGACCACGCGGACGCCGGAGAGCGGTCCGGTGCGGGACCGGGCAGGTGTCGTCATCGGGCCCCCAGGGGTGCGCGGCGGGTGTGACAGTGATGATGTAACACCGGAGATGCTAGGAACGTGTTCCACTCGGCACAAGCCCCCGAGCCGAGCAAGCGCTTGGAAATTACCCGGGAGTACCGCAGGGTCCATCCGGCGGGCGCCGTCCGCTAGAGTCCGCCCGACATGCGCGCCGGGTGCGGCGCGGGCGAAGGCTGAGGGGCTGGGGCGGGATGGAGACAGGGGCGGCCGTGCGGCCGTACGACGTGGTCCTCTTCGGGGCGACGGGTTTCGTGGGGGAACTGACCGCGGAGTACCTCGCCGGGCACGCCCCCGCGGACACCCGCTGGGCCCTGGCCGGCCGCAGCCGCGGCAAGCTGACGGCACTGCGCGACCGGCTCGCCCGGCGCTGGCCGCGCTGCGCCGAACTGCCGCTGCTCGTCGCCGACTCCGGCGACCCGGCCGCGCTGCGGGAGCTCGCGGGCTCCGCGCGGGTGGTGGCGAGCACCGTCGGTCCCTATGTCTGGTACGGGGAGGAGCTGGTCGCCGCGTGCGCGGAGGCGGGCACCGACTATCTGGACCTGACCGGCGAGGCCGAGTTCGTGGACCGCATGTACGTGCGCCACGACGCCCGCGCCCGCGAGACCGGGGCCCGGCTCGTGCACGCCTGCGGCTTCGACTCGATCCCGCACGACCTGGGCGTCTGGTTCACCGTGCGGCAGCTGCCGGAGGGCGTGCCGCTGCGGATCGACGGCTACGTGCGGGCCGGGGCGGTCTTCTCCGGCGGCACCTTCGCCTCGGCGCTGACCGCCTTCGGGCGCGGCCGGGAGATCCTGCGAGCCGCGCACGAGCGGCGGCTGCACGAGCCCCGGCTGGTCACCCGCCGGGCGAGGGCGCCGCTCGGCCGGCCCCGGTTCAGCCGCGAGACCGGCACCTGGGCGCTGCCGCTGCCCACGATCGACGCGCAGGTGGTGGCGCGTTCGGCGCGCGCCCTGGAGCGCTACGGGCCGGACTTCCGCTATCGCCACTACGCCTCGGTGAAGACGCTGCCGATGGCGCTCGGCGGCTCGGCGGCGGTCGGCGCGGGCGTGCTCGCCGCCCAACTGCCGTTCGTGCGGGACTGGCTGATGGGGCGCTGGGAGCCGGGCCGGGGGCCGAGCGCGGAGCGCCGGGCGCGCAGCTGGTTCTCGGTGCGGTTCGTCGGCGAGGGCGGCGGGCGGCGGGTGCTCACCGAGGTCTCGGGCGGTGACCCGGGCTACGACGAGACGGCGAAGATGCTCGCCGAGTCGGCCCTGTGCCTGGCCCACGACCCGCTGCCGAAGACCTCCGGCCAGGTCACCCCGGCGGTCGCGATGGGCGACGCGCTGCTCGACCGGCTTCGGGCGGCGGGCCTGCGCTTCCGGGTGGCGCACTCGGGCTGAGGCACCCGCCGGCCGCTCCGGCGTCGGGGCCGGCCGTCAGTGCCGGACGAGGCAGAAGGGGTGGCCGGCCGGGTCGGCGTAGATGCGCCAGGGCCGGTCGCCCTCCTCGTTGTCCAGGCGCCAGGCGCCGAGGGCGAGCACCGCCTCGTGCGCGGCGTCGAGGTCGGTGACCCGGACGTCGATGTGGAACTGCTGCTCGGGCGCGCCCCACACCGGCGGCCGGTGGTCGGCCACGCCCTGGAAGGCCAGCACCGGCGCGCCGCCGGCGCCGTGCAGGGTGGCCCAGGCGTCGCCGACGGCCCACTGGGGGTCGGGGCGGTTGATCTCGCCGCCGAGCAACCGCTGGTAGAAGACGGCCAGTTCCATCACGTCGGGGCAGTCGAGGACGACGCACTGCAGGGTTCCGACGGGGGCGGGACGGGGGGAAGTCATGCCTCCACTCTGCCGCCGGAGTGTCACGAGTGGATATCCGTACGGGTACTCACTCGTCCCAGCCGTCACAGGTCCCTGCTACTCAGGGCCTCCTTCAGGGCCCGGCGGCACAGCGCGTCGGCGTGCCGGGTGGTCTCGGGCAGCCGGAAGCGCGGGCTGAGGTGCAGGGTGTGGGCGCAGGCCCGGTCGAGCGAGACGCGGTGCCCGACGGAGACGAAGACCGGCTTGACCCCGGCCCGGGTGCGCAGCGCGCGTCCGACGGTCTCGCCGTCGGCGAGGAGCGGGCTGAACTCACCGCGGGCGGCGCCGGGTTCCTCGTACGAGAAGGTGAACGGGTTCTTGGCGACGCCGATCGAGGGGCGGCCGGTGAGGACCCCGAGGTGGCTGGCGAGACCGAAGCGGCGGGGGTGCGCGATGCCGTAGCCGTCGCAGACCAGCAGTCCGGGGTCGGCGGTGAGCCGCCCGAGCGCGGCGAGCACGGTCGGCACCTCGCGGAAGGCGAGCAGCCCGGGCACGTACGGGAAGGACACCCGTCCGACGGCGGTCGCCTCCTCGACCACCGCGAGGCTCCGCCCGTCCAGGACCACGGCCGCCGCGGCGACCAGGTCCCGCTCGTCGTCGTAGGCCACGTCGAGCCCGGTGACGTTCCCCTCCCCCACCCCGGGCCCCTCCTCGCCGAGCACCAGCCGCCCCCGCAGCTCGCGCTGCGCGGCGAGCGCGGCGGCCTCGTCGGCGGGCCATCCCCCGGGAACCTCGATGATCGTCATGGTCCGAAACCCTATGCGGCGCGCCGGCGGGCGCGGGCGCGCGGGTAGCCTGGCGATCATGTTCGTACTGGAGTTGAGCTACACCGCGCCCCTCGACCGGGTCGACGCCCTGCTCGCCGCGCACGTCGAGTGGCTGAACGCGCGGTACGCGGAAGGGGTGTTCCTCGCGTCCGGGCGGAAGGAGCCGCGGGACGGCGGGGTGATCCTGGCCGCCGGGGTGGGGCGGGCGGAGATCGAGGAGATCGTGGCCGGCGACCCGTTCGTGGTCGCGGGGGTGTGCGCGTACCGGATCGTGCAGTTCTACGCGACGAAGTCGGTGGACGGACTGGCCCCGTTCCGGGACGAGTTGCCGGTCTGACGGGCCCGCTCCCCCAGAGCGGGCCCCGCACATCTCTGCCTAGCCTCGCTCCGCCCGTGCGATGCGGCCCTTCTCGCCTGCGGCCCAGCAGCTGCCGTCGGGGGTGCAGTCGACCGTGTCGTACGAGCCGGGGTCGACCGTGCGCCAGGTGCGGCCGCCGTCCGTGGTGAGGTCGGTGCCGGTGGGGCCGACGGCCAGCGCTGCGGACCTGCTGTGCGGGAGCCAGGCGACGCCGGAGCGGTAGGCGGGCGGCGGGGTGGCGGAGGCGGTCCAGGTGCGGCCCGCGTCGCCGGTGACGGCGGCGGCCAGCGGCGAGGGCTGGTCCTTGCGGTAGTCGCCGCCGACCGCGATGCCGTGCCGGCGGTCGCGGAAGGCGAGCCCGAAGACGCCCTTGGCGCCCTCGCCCGCCGGGACGGTGGTCTCGGTCGCGGTCCAGGTCAGGCCCCGGTCCGCCGAGTGCAGCACCCGGCCGGTGGCACCGCCGCCGGTGGCCAGCCACACGTCCCGCGGCCCGGCGGACACCAGGCACTGGCCGCTCGCCGCGAACCCGGCCTCGCCGGGCAGCGCGGCCGGCATGCCGGCGTCCGGCAGGACCTCCCAGGAGCGGCCGCCGTCGCGGGTGGACAGGATGCGGTACTTCCCGTCGACCGGGTCGCTCATCGCGAGGCCGTGCCGCCGGTCGAAGAAGGTCATGCAGTCGTAGAAGGCGCGCGGGTCGGGGTTGCGGAAGGACTCCGTCCAGGTGGCCCCGCCGTCCTCGGTGCGGAAGATCCGGGACGCGTCGCCCTCGCCGATCGCGAGGACCACGGCGCGCCGCGCGTCGAAGGCCTCGACGTCGCGGAACTCCAGGCCGGCGGCCTCGGGCGGCGAGACGTTGCGCCAGCTCGCGCCGCCGTCGGTGGTGCGCAGCACGGTGCCCCGGGAGCCGGCGGCCCAGGCCACGGAGCCGCTGACCGCGGCCAGTCCGCGGAAGCGGGCGTCGGTGCCGGTCTCGGTGAGCCGCCAGCCGCCCCAGGCGGCCCCGGCCCGCGCCGGCCGGTCCTGCCCGGCCTCCCCGTCCTGCCCGGCCCGGCCGGCGGCCTCGGCCGGCACCGTCAGGGCCGCGGCCAGCGCCGCCCCGGCCAGTCCCGCCGCCATCACTCGTCTCGTCTTCCCCATGGACGTCATGGCGCCGGAAGCTAGCCCACCGCGAAGATCCCGTCCAGAGTGCCGACGTGCGCGCCGGGCGCCGTCTTCCTAGGCTGGGGCGCATGACGGACCGCGCGAACGACCCCGTCCCGGACGAGGCGCCCAAGGTCAAGGAGTACGAGGGCGAGGGGATCACCGTCACCTTCGAACCCCGCCGCTGCCTGCACGCCGCCGCGTGCGTGCGCGGGCTGCCCGGCGTCTTCGACCTGCGCAGGCGGCCCTGGGTGCAGCCCGGCGGCGCGGCGCCCGAGGAGGTCGCCGAGGTGGTCCGCCGCTGCCCCTCCGGGGCGCTGCGCTACCGCCTGCCGGACGGCACCGCCGAGCCGCCGGACGCCCCCGTCACCGTGCGCCGGATGCCGGACGGACGGCTGGTGGTGCGCGGGGACCTGCTGGTGCGCACGAGCGGCGGCGAGCGGCACGAGGTCCGTGCGGTGCTGTGCGGCTGCGGCGCCTCGGGCAACCAGCCGTACTGCGACCACTCCGGCCCCTGCGCGAACGGCGACTTCGACCGGGCCGACGACCGCTGAGCGCGGGCGCCGCCCCGAGCGGCGCCCCGAGCGCCGTGCCGTGCGGGCGGTGACACAGCTCACGTACCCCCGCGGTGCACGTTCGGGCTCCCTCGCTCGTCTCTCCTTGTGTCAGGGAGACGCGGCGGACCGCGCGAGCGACAGGAGGCTGGCCCATGTCCCAGGTCATCGAACAGGCCGTACAGGCCCGTCTGGTCGCGTCCGCGCCCCGCGCGGAGTCGGTCGCCGCCACGCTGCGCTACGACCGGGCCGACCCGTACGCGGTGAGCATGGCCTTCCCGCCGCCCGCCACCCTGGAGGGCGTCGAGGTGTCCTGGGCCTTCGCCCGCGAGCTGCTCGTCGAGGGCATGGAGGGCCCCGCGGGCCTGGGTGACGTGCGGCTGCGGCCGTACGGCTACGACCGCACGGTGGTCGAGTTCCACGCGCCCGAGGGCGTGGCCGTGGTGCACATCCGCACCTCGGAGCTGCGCCGCTTCCTGGAGCGCTCCCAGCACCTGGTGCCGCGCGGCCGCGAGCACCAGTACGCGGGCTGGGACCACTGGGACCGGGAGCTCGCGCAGCTCCTGGAGGAGCACTCGTAGCGGCGGCTCCCCCGGGCCCCGCCCCGCCGCCCACCTTAATTCGGTTGCCGCGCCCGGGCCCCGGCCCGTAGCGTCGTCCGCGTTGCTGTCCCCGCCAGATCGGAGCAGGCCGTTGTACGTCTGAGGCCCCGAGACACCGTGCCGCGCGTGCCGTCCCGCCGCCGCGCGTGCCGTCGTCCGACCTCGGCGTACGAGCGTTCCCGCCGCTCCGGTCCCTTCCGGCCCCGCCCTCCGTACGGCCCTGATCGCAGGACCGTGCCGTCCGGGCCCGCCGGCCGGCCGGAACCCGGCCCTGTGGACCCGCGCCCCGGTGTCTCACGCGATGCCCTTTTCCACGCTTCGCATCCGGGAGGCCCTCTTGGCACCTCGTCCCTTCTTCCTCACCTGTACGTCCCTGTCCTTCTCCTGGCCTGACGGCACCCGGGTCCTGGACGACTTCCGGCTGGCCGTCGGCCCCGGACGGACCGGCCTGGTCGGGCTCAACGGCGCCGGGAAGTCGACCCTGCTCAAACTGCTCGCCGGGGAGCTGACCCCGTCCTCGGGGACGATCCGCACGGCCGGCGAGATCGGCTATCTGCCGCAGAACCTGGTCCTGGACACCTCCCTGCGGGTGGACCGGGTGCTCGGCGTCGACGCGGTGCGCGCCGCACTGCACGCGATCGAGTCGGGCGACACCGCCGAGGAGCACTTCGCGGCCGTGGGCGACGCCTGGGACGTGGAGGAGCGCGCCCGGGCGGTGCTCGACCAGCTCGGGCTCGGGCACATCGGGCTCGACCGCACCATCGGGGAGCTGTCCGGCGGCGAGTCGGTGCTGCTGCGGCTCGCCGCGCTGCTGCTGGCCCGGCCGGAGGTGCTGCTGCTCGACGAGCCGACGAACAACCTGGACCTGTCCGCGCGGCGCCGGCTCTACGAGGCGGTGGACGCCTGGTCCGGGGTGCTGGTCGTGGCGAGCCACGACCTCGAACTCCTGGAGCGGGTCGACCAGATCGCCGATCTGCGGGACGGCGAGGTCACCGTGTACGGCGGTGCCTGGTCGGACTATCAGGCCGCGCTGGCCGCCGAACAGGAGGCGGCCGAGCGGATGGTGCGGGTCGCGGAGGCCGACGTACAGCGACAGAAGCGCGAACTGTCGGACGCACAGGCCAAGTTGGCCCGGCGTCGGCGGTACGCGCAGAAGAGCTTCGAGAACAAGGTCGTGCCGAAGGTGGTCGCGAACAACCGCCGGGGCCAGGCCGAGGTGTCGGCGGGCAAGCACCGCGCGCTGCACGCCGAGCGCCTGGACGCGGCGCGTTCCCGTCTGGACGCGGCGGTGGAGCTGGTGCGGGACGACGACGAGATCCGCGTCGAGCTGCCCCGCACCAAGGTGCATCCGGGTCAGGACGTGCTGATGGTGCGGGACCTGGAACTGCCGTACGGGGCCCGGGTGGAGGGAGGTTTCGAGCTGCGGGGCCCGGAGCGGGTCGCGCTGCTCGGCCGCAACGGGGCCGGGAAGACGACTCTGTTGCGGGCGCTCGCGGGCGAACTCGCCCCGGTCGCGGGGGAGGTCGGGGTCAACGTGCCGCTGCGCTTCCTGCCGCAGCGGCTCGACCTCCTGGACGACGGGCTGAGCGTGGTGCAGAACGTGGCGCGGTTCGCGCCGCGGGCCACGCCCAACGAGATCCGGGCCCGGCTCGCCCGCTTCCTCTTCCGGGGCGCCCGGGCCGACCGGCCGGCGGGGACGCTGTCGGGCGGCGAGCGCTTCCGCGCGACGCTGGCCGCGCTGCTGCTCGCGGAGCCCGCGCCGCGCCTGCTGCTGCTCGACGAGCCGACGAACAACCTGGACCTGGCGTCGGTCCGGAGCCTGACGTCGGCGCTCGACGCCTTCGAGGGCGCGCTGGTCGTGGTGAGTCACGACCTGCCGTTCCTGGAGTCGCTGGGGATCACCCGCTGGCTGCGGCTCGACGGCACGCTGCGCCCGACGACGGCCTGCGCGGTCCGGAAGGAGGACGCTCCCGCCGTGAGGTGACGGCGGCCCGCGGGGCGGGTTCTCAGGGGTGGAGTAACGCCCAGGACTTGGTGCCGCCACCGGGAGTGAGCACCGGGGCCAGACCCCAGTCCCCTCCGTGGGCCTCGACCGCCGCGGCCAGCAGCCACATGCTGCGGCTGCGGCGGTCGCGGCACTCCTCGGCGGTGCTGGGCGTCGCGTGGGCCGGGTGCTGGTCGTAGAGGACGATGCGCAGGGCGTCGTACTGCCAGCGCACCCGCAGGATCATCTCCCGGTCCGGGGTGAAGCGGTAGGCGGCGGAGACCAGTTCGGAGGCGGCGAGCGCGGCGGTGTCGCCGAGCTCGTCGAGGCCGTGGCGGTCCAGCAGGGTGCGGATGTTCTCGCGGGCGAGGCCCGCGCAGTAGGCACCGCCGGGAAGCAGCAGCGAGTAGCTGAGGTTCTCGGCGGCGGGAGGTACGGGCCCGGCCGCGGTGACGGCGGTCGGGAGGCAACGCAGTGCGCCCTTCATCAGGTTCTGCTCACTTTTCCTGGTGCTCGTGGGGGTGCTCACAGCGGCCGCGCGTAGCCCCGTGTGAGACTGGCACTACCGACCGTAGCCCACGGGTGGAGCACAGTGCTACTACTTCCGGGTAGAACGCCCGTACCTACGCGATGACTCTCACAGGGGGACAAACACCGTGCCGCCCAGGAGCACCCCGACCGCGCGCCAGCAGCGCCTCGGCCACGAACTGCGCAAACTGCGCGAGCAGTCCGGCATGTCGGCCCAGCAGGCCGCGGCCCTGCTGGGCGTCGACCGCACCCGCATCCCGCACGTCGAGGCCGGCCGCTTCGGCATCAGCCCCGAGCGGGTGCGCACCCTCGCCTTCAACTACGGCTGCCCGGACGCCGGCCTGATCGACCTGCTCGCCGCGATGGCCCAGGAGCGTGAGCGCGGCTGGTGGGAGCAGCACCGCGGGCTGTTGCCGCCCGCCCTGCTCGACATCGCCGAACTCGAGTTCCACGCCTCCGCCCTGGACACCGCCGTGACCACCCACATCCCGGGCCTGCTGCAGACCGAGGAGCACGCCCGGGCCGTCTTCGACACGGCCGCGCCGCCGCTGCCCGGCCCGGACCTGGAGGCGCGGCTCGCGCTGCGGCTGCGCCGGCAGGAGGTGCTGGACGGGGCCCGGCCGGTGCGCTACGAGGCGGTGGTCCACGAGGCGGCGCTGCGCATGCAGTTCGGCGGACCCGCGGTCGCGCGGGCCCAGCTGGAGCACATCCTGGCCCGCTCGGAGCGGGAGAACGTCGAGGTGCGGGTCATTCCCTTCAGCGCGGGGGGTTTCCCCGGGGCGGGTCAGTCGTTCACCTATGTGTCCGCGCCGGTGGCGCAGCTCGACACCGTGCAGCTGGACTCCTCCCACGGTTCGATCCTGCTCGACACCGACCTGCAACTGCGGCGCTACCGTGGCCTGTTGGAGCGGCTGCGCGGGCTCGCGCTGCCACAGCCGGCCTCCCGCGACCTCATCCGCGCGCTCGCACTGGAACTGTGAAGGACCCCCACCATGAAGCTCACCGACGACGTCGCCGCTCCCCTGCCGATCACCTGGAGCGAGGCCTTCTGCAGCGAGGGGGCCAACTGCTTCCGCTTCGGCCTGGACGACGCCGGCCGCGCGTACATCGGCTCGACCCTGACCCCCGACGCGTACGTCAGCGACTCCGTCGAGGCGCTGCGGGCACTGATCTCCGCCGTGAAGGCGGGGGCCGCCGACCATCTGCTCTGATGCGCTGCGTAGCCGCCCGACGCCCGGGAGTCCACGAACATACGCGTGACCTGGGTCTCTTCCGGGGGCGGGAGCTGGGCGCATAGCGGAACGTAACCGGACATCGCCGGGACGGGCTTGGCCGACGCCTTATGGGGCCTTTAACCTACGGTCTCGTAACCTACGAAGCCGTAGGTAGTTCCGTTTGCCCTTCTCCGTCCCCAGGAGTTCCCTTGACGCTCACCTCTCCCCACCTCGGCAGCTCGGCAGGGTGGACCGATGCGCGGCTCCTGTACGCCCTCGAAGAGGTCGTCGAGAAGGAGCTGGAGCGCCACCTGAAGGTCACCAAGGACTGGATGCCGCACGAGTACGTGCCGTGGTCGGACGGGCGGAACTTCCCCGGCTTCTTCGAGGACGGCGAGGCCTGGGACCGCTCGCAGTCCAAGGTCACCGACGTCGGCCGGATCGCCCTGGTGGTGAACCTGCTCACCGAGGACAACCTGCCGAGCTACCACCACGAGATCGCCACCCTCTTCGGCCGCGACGGCGCCTGGGGCACCTGGGTGCACCGCTGGACCGCGGAGGAGGGCCGGCACGGCATCGTGATGCGCGACTACCTGCTGGCCTCGCGAGCCGTCGACCCGGACGAGCTTGAACGTTTCCGCATGGCGCACATGAGCGAGGGCTTCGAGTCGGACAACCGGCACTCGATGCTGCACTCGGTCGCCTACGTGGCCTTCCAGGAGCTCGCCACCCGCATCTCGCACCGCAACACCGGCCACCAGTCCGGCGACCCGGTGTGCGACCGGATGCTCGCCCGCATCGCGCTGGACGAGAACCTGCACATGATCTTCTACCGCAACCTGCTGGGCGCGGCCTTCGAGATCGCCCCCGACCTGACCATGCAGGCGGTGCGGGACGTGGTCGTCGGCTTCCGCATGCCCGGCCACGGGATGCCCGGCTTCGAGCGCGCGGCGGCCCAGATGGCCATCGGCGGCATCTACAACCTGCGCATCCACCACGACGACGTGCTGCAGCCGGTGCTCCGCTTCCTCAAGGTGCTCGACATCGACGGGCTCGGCCCGGACGGTCTGCGCGCCCAGGAGGAGCTGGGCCTGTACATGAACGGCCTGGACGGCGAGGCCCGCAAGTTCGACGAGCGGCTCGCGGCGCGCAAGGCGCGGATGGCGGCCCGCGCGGCCGGCTGAGGCCGCGCCCCGGCGGACCCGGACGACGCCGTACGTGCCCCGGTGGACCCTCGCACATCGGGCGGACCCGGCCGGGGCTCAGCCCCGGCGCCGCTTGAGGCGGATCCGCTCCTTCTCCGAGAGGCCGCCCCACACGCCGAACCGCTCGTCGTGCCGCAGCGCGTACTCCAGGCAGGCGACGCGGCCCTCGCAGGCCCCGCACAGCAGCTTCGCCTCGCGGGTCGAGGAGCCCGGCGCCGGGAAGAAGAACTCCGGCCCGGCCTGGGCACACAGCGCGTCCTGCTGCCACGAGAGGTCGTCGGCCACGAGGGTCTCCGGGGCGATGGTCATGGTGTCGGTCTGCATGGGAACCACTCTGGCCGGGGGGCCTAAACGCGCCATCAACGTCCGATCAACGGCCTCGCCCGGACGTCAACACGGCGCGCCGGGGCAGGTCGCCGCGGGCCGGTCCGGCCGGTTTCGGCCATCCTCCGCCGGTCCTGCTGGGCCCTGGATCCCAGCGGGTGGGACGGCTCGTGAACGGTGTGTTTCCGCTCGCCCGATCCCGCCCGGCGGGCCTCCCGCGATGTGGCAGCGTGGGGCCCATGACCCTCCAGGCCCCGCCGTTCGCCCCGTCCGCACCGGCGCCCGAGACCGCGTCCGGGTCCGCGTCCGCGTCCCCGTCCCCGTCCGTGCCGGTGTCCACGCCGCCACCCGCCGGCGCGCCCGCCGGGGCACAGGCCGTCCGCCGGGCGCTCGACGTGCTGCGCTGTTTCCAGGACTACGGTCCCGAGCCGAGCGCCTCCGACCTGGCCCGCCGGCTCGGCCTGTCCACCTCGACCGCGCACCGGCTCGCCCGGACGCTGCTCGCGGCCGGTTTCCTGGAGCAGGACCCGCGCACCGCGCGCTACCGGCTCGGCCCGGTGGTCACCGAACTCGGCCGGATCTCGTACCACCAGCGGGGACTGCACCTCGCCGGACCCGAGCTGCGCGACCTCGCCGAGCGCACCGGCGGCACCGTCACCCTGGCGCTGCGCAGCGGCGCGCACGCGGTGACCGTGGCCGGCGGGACGGTCACGCCGAAGACCTCGCTGCGCCGGCCGCTGCGCGCGACCGCGCCGGGCCGGGTGCTGCTCGCCTGGCCGGGGCCCGGCGAGCAGCAGGACGCGGCCGATCCGCAGGGCACGCGGATCCGGGAGCGGGGCCACGTGCTGGCCGAGGACGAGCCGCAGCCCGGGGCGCGCGCACTGGCGGTGCCGGTCCTGGACCGGGACGGCCGGGCCCGGTTCGCCCTCGCCGTACGGGCGGAGGCGCGGCTGCTCTCCGACGCCCGGCTCGACTGGTTCCTGACCCGGACCGAGGCGTGCGCCCGGGCCCTGGAGGTGCTGCTGCTGCCGCCCGGGGAGCGGCGCGCGCCGGAGGCGTGACGCCAGGAGGCGGCTCGGCGGGGGCCCGTACGCCGTCCGGTCC
This sequence comes from Streptomyces sp. NPDC053541, assembly GCF_044544705.1. NCBI lineage: Bacteria > Bacillati > Actinomycetota > Actinomycetes > Kitasatosporales > Streptomycetaceae > Streptomyces > Streptomyces sp. NPDC053541. The sequence continues at coordinate 287,864 of NZ_JBITXM010000010.1, read as the reverse complement.
GTCGTCTCCCCTCACTCCTTCTTCGCCCGGCTCGGCTGGACCCGCTTGGGCTCGCCGGGCATCTTCGGGTACTCCGGCGGATAGGGCAGGTCGCCGAGGCCGTGCTCGGCCTCGTCGCGGCGGGCGAGTTCGAGCAGCGAGTCCAGGGCGAAGCGCTCGGCGTCCATGTCTGCGTGCACGTCGCCCACCTCGGCGTAGCGGGCGGGCATGGTGCGGATGTCGAAGTCGCGCGGGACGGCGTCGTCGACCTCCTCCCAGCGCAAGGGGGCGGAGACCGGCGCGTGCGGGCGCGGGCGGACGGAGTAGGCGGAGGCGATCGTGCGGTCCCGGGCGGTCTGGTTGTAGTCGAGGAAGATGCGCTCGCCCCGCTCCTCTTTCCACCACTTGGTGGTGACCCGGTCCGGCATGCGCCGTTCGAGTTCCCGGCCGCAGGCGATGGCGGCCCTTCTGACCTGGGTGAAGGTCCACTGGGGCAGGATCGGCACGAAGACGTGCAGGCCGCGCCCGCCGGAAGTCTTGGGCCAGCCGCGCAGCCCGTGCTCGTCGAGCACCGCGCGCAGTTCGTGGGCGGCGCGGACGGCGTCGGCGTAGTCGGTGCCGGGCTGCGGGTCGAGGTCGAGGCGCAGCTCGTCGGGGTGGTCGGTGTCCTCCCGGCGCACCGGCCAGGGGTGGAAGGTGACCGCGCCCAGGTTGGCCGCCCACAGCACCGCGGCCGGTTCGGTGGGGCACATCTCGTCGGCGGACCGGCCGCTGGGGAAGGTGATGTGGGCGGTGGGGATCCAGTCGGGCAGGTACTTCGGGGCGCGCTTCTGGAAGAAGGACTCGCCGGTCACGCCGTCGGGGTAGCGCTCCAGGGTGGTGGGACGGTCGCGCAGGGCGCGGGTGATGCCCTCGCCGACGGCGAGGTAGTAGCGGACCATGTCGATCTTGGTGTAGCCGGGCTCGGGGAAGTACACCTTGTCCGGGTTGGACACCTTCACGGTCCGGTCGCCGACCTCGAGTTCCACCGCTGCCGCCTTGCCTGCCATGCCGGTCAGCCTAGGGCGGGCCCACATGGCGCGCATATCGGGACGAACCCTCCCTAGAATCGCGGGCATGGACCTGCCGGTGATGCCGCCCGTGAAGCCGATGCTGGCGAAGGCCGTCAAGAAGATCCCGCCGGGGATGCAGTACGAGGCCAAGTGGGACGGCTTCCGCGCGCTGGTGCACCGGGACGGGCCGGAGCTCTTCCTCGGCAGCCGCACCGGCAAGCCGCTGACCCGCTACTTCCCCGAGCTCGTCGAGGCGCTGCTCGCCCGGCTGCCGGAGCGCTGCGTGGTGGACGGCGAGATCGTCATCGCGCACGACGGGCGGCTCGACTTCGACCGGCTCACCGAGCGGATCCACCCGGCCGAGTCGCGGGTGCGGATGCTCGCCGAGACCACCCCGGCCCGCTTCGTCGCCTTCGACCTGCTCGCCCTGGACGACGAGTCCTTCCTCGACACCCCGCTCGCCGAGCGGCGCGCCACCCTGGAGCGGGTGCTCGACGGGGTCGCTCCCCCGGTGCACCTGGCGCCCGCGACGACCGACCAGGAGCTGGCGGCCCACTGGTTCGAGCAGTACGAGGGCGCCGGGCTCGACGGGGTGATCGCCAAGCCGCTGGACCTGCCCTACCGGCCGGACGCGCGCCTGATGTACAAGATCAAGCACGAGCGCACCGCCGACGTGGTGGTGGCCGGCTACCGCTTCCACAAGAGCGGGCCGGTGATCGGCTCCCTGCTGCTCGGCCTGTACGACGACCGGGGCGCCCTCCAGCACGTCGGCGTGTGCGCGGCCTTCACCGCCGCCCGCCGGGCCGAGCTGGTGGAGGAGCTGGCGCCGCTGGTGATGGACCCGCCGGACGGCCACCCGTGGGCGGCCTGGGCCGAGGAGTCGGCCCACGAGTCCTCCCGGCTGCCCGGCGCGCCCAGCCGCTGGTCGGGCAAGAAGGACCTGTCCTGGGTGGCGTTGCGCCCGGAGCGGGTCTGCGAGGTCGGCTACGACCACATGGAGGGCGACCGCTTCCGCCACACGGCCCAGTTCAAGCGCTGGCGCCCGGACCGCACTCCCGAGTCCTGCGGCTACGCGCAACTGGAGGAGCCCGTCTCGTACGACCTCGGCGAGATCCTGTCGTAGCGGCCCGGAGATTCCTTTACCACACGAAGATCGTCATGGCGACCGGCGGACGTGAGATGCCCCACACCGGGTTTGGCGGCAGCGCCGGTTTCTCGCCATCGCGTTCGACGGACTGATGCTCGATGCGGTCGGCGCACCCGGTCGCACCTGCGGGAACGTCAGGTGGCCCGGCGCGTGCGCCCGCACGCCCCGCCGAAGCGGCGTCCCGGGTGTTGCCCGGCGGTGACAGGGGCGTCGGCGAACCGGCACCCCCATCCGGTACGTATGGACGTACGGAGGAGAAATCCCTCTCCCCGCACCGCGACCCCCACAAGGACCGACCGTGATCGCCTCGCCCTCGACCCTCGTCCCCGTGCCGATCCCCGACCGCGTCGCCGCGCTGATCGGTTCCTGCCTGCCGCTGCACGTGCTCCAGGCCGAGGTCGACGCCGACAGCGCGGCGCGCGAGGTGTACCGCTTCCGCGGGCCGCTGTGCGCCGAGGACCGGGCCGACCGGGAGCACGCGCTCGCCGCGCTGGCCCGGGCCAACAAGATCCTCGCCAAGCACCACCCGAAGCTGCCGGTGCGCCCCCGCTGCTGACGGCCCCGCACGGGGCGGCGCCCGGGCCGCGCCAGACACCGCACGCACCGGTTCGGGTGTGCTCCACATGCGGGAGGCGGCCGTCGGTGTGACCCTGCGAGAGTGACCACCACCAGCGAAGCAGCGCCCGCGCCCCCCGCCGCCGAGCCCCCGGTGCTCGACAGCCGCCGTCGCAACGTCGTCTTCGGCACGATCATGCTCGGCGTGCTCCTCGCCGCGCTCGACCAGACGATCGTCGGCACCGCGCTCCCGACGATCGTCTCGGACCTCGGCGGCGCCGCCCACATGTCCTGGGTGGTCACCTCCTACCTCCTGGCGGAGACCGTCGCGACCGTCCTCGTCGGCAAGTTCGGCGACCTCTTCGGCCGCAAGGTGATCTTCCAGATCTCGGCGGTCGTCTTCATCACCGGCTCGTTCCTGTGCGGCCTCGCCACCAACATGACGCTGCTCATCGTGTGGCGCGGGCTCCAGGGCATCGGCGCCGGCGGACTCATGGTCACCTCGATGGCGCTGATCGCCGACGTCATCCCGCTGCGCGAACGCGGCAAGTACCAGGGCGCGATCGGGGCCGTCTTCGGCGTCTCCACGGTCATCGGACCGCTGCTCGGCGGTCTGTTCACCGACCACCTCAGCTGGCGCTGGGCCTTCTACGTCAACGTCCCGATCGCGATCCTCGTCGTGATCGCCGCCGCCCGCTCGATCCCCGCCGTGCGGTCCGCGAGCCGGCCGGTCATCGACTACCTCGGCATCGCGCTCGTCGCGGTCGGCTCCAGCGCGCTGATCCTGGCGACCAGTTGGGGCGGCAACGAGTACGCCTGGGGCTCGGGCGTCATCATCGGCCTGTTCGTGGGCGGGCTCGTCGCGCTCGCGCTGTTCTGCTGGGCGGAGACCCGGGCGGCCGAACCCATGCTGCCCATGCGCCTGTTCCGCAACCCGGTCTTCACCGTGTGCTCGGTGCTCAGCTTCGTCGTGGGCTTCGCGATGCTCGGCGCGATGACCTTCCTGCCGACGTATCTGCAGTACGTGGACGGGGACTCGGCGACGACCTCCGGCATCCGGACCCTGCCCATGGTCATCGGCCTGCTGATCGCCTCGATCTTCAGCGGCAACGTGGTCAGCAAGACCGGGCAGTACCGCGTCTTCCCCATCGTCGGCTGTCTGGTGATGGGCCTCGGCCTCTTCCTGCTGTCCCTGATGGACCCCGACACCGGCACCTGGCTCGCCTCGCTGTACATGTTCGTGCTCGGCGTCGGCATCGGCCTGTGCATGCAGGTGCTCACCATCGCCGTGCAGAACACCGTGGACTACGCCGACCTGGGCACCGCCACCTCCGGCGTGACCTTCTTCCGTACGCTCGGCAGCTCCTTCGGCACGGCGGTCTTCGGCACCATCTACGCCAACTCCCTGAAGCCCAACCTGACGGAGGGGGTGGGCCGGGCCTCGGCCCTCGCGGCGGAGGCCGGGCTCGACCCGGCGGCGGTCGCCCGGGCCGCGCAGAGCCCGGCCGGGGTGCACGGGCTGCCCGACGCGGTCGCCGAACCGATCGTGCAGGCCTACGCGGACACCCTGCAGACCGTCTTCCTGTGGACGGTGCCGGTGGCGGCCGTCGGCTTCGTCGTGGCGCTCTTCCTCAAGCAGGTGGCGCTCCGCGACACCGCCCGCGCCTCGGCGCCCGACATGGGCGAGGGCTTCGCCTCCCCCACCACCAGCGGTGACTCGGCCAAGCTGCTCGAACTCGCGGTCGGCCGGATCATCCGCAAGACGGACTACGACACCGCGAAGCGCATCGTCGCGGATTCCGACACCCGGCTCGACACGGCCGGCGCCTGGGCCGTGATGCAGGTCGAACTCTTCACCCGGATCGTCGGCCACGCCAGCCTCGGCCTGATCTCGGCCGGCCGCCGGGTCCCGCCCGAGGTCCTGCTCCCGGTCTTCGACCGCATGGTCGACGAGGGCTTCCTCACCCGGCATGGCAACCTGCTGTCCCACACCCCGGCCGGCAAGCGCGAGGCCGACGTCATCACCAGGGCCTGGAGCGACTGGCTCGCCACCCGCCTCGAACAGGAACGCGGCCGCCCGAGCGGCCCGGAACTCCGCGCGGCCACGGACGCGATCGCGAAGAAGCTGATCGCGGAGGACCTCGCCCAGGGCATGCCCCGCGGCGACCGGCAGCCGGTGGGCGCGCGGGTGGCGTGAGCCCGGCGGCCGGGGGGCGGGAAGCCTTTTCGGGCCGGGCGCGGAAGCCCGGCGGCCGGGGGGCGGGAAGCCGTTTCGGGCCGGGCGCGGAAGCCCGGGCCCCCGGAGCCGCTCAGGCCTCCGTCGGCCCGTCTGCCCCACCGGGCGCGGCCTCGGCGACGTAGACCGCGACCCCGTTCGGCCTCCCGACCGTGAACCAGTCGTCGGCGAGGCTCGTGACCAGCTCGCGGAGGATGTCCAGCGCGATCCCGTGGTCGCCCACGGCGCCCGCGACCGGCCCGGCGTCGGGCCAGACGACGACCACAAGCGGAGCGCCCAGCTCCTGAAGCCCGTTCCAGACCGAGTCGGCGAGGGCGTCCCACACCCTGCCGGGCCCGAGCGGCGGGTCCAGGGGCAGGGCTTCCCGCACCGCCCGGAAGAACGCCTCCTTGTCGGTCCGCCCGCCGGTGGAGAGCGTGAACACGGGAACACCCTGTCGGGCGGCCTCGTCGAGGATCCCGGGGAGGGCCGTGCGAGACACCTCGTGGAGGCCCGCGGTGATCGTCACCGTCAGTCCAGGAAGTCGCCGTCCACGTACACCCACGCGCCCTCGTGGCGGGCGAAGCGGCTGCGTTCGTGGAGGGTGCCGGGGGTGCCCGTGTGGGTGTAGGCGGCGCGGAAGGTGACCGTGCCGTGCTGGTGGAAGGGGGTGCCGTCGGTGGTGGCCTCGATGGTCAGGCCGGTCCAGCGCATCGCCGGGTCGAAGTCGACCGTGGCGGGGCGGGTGGCCGGGGACCAGGTGCGGAGCAGGTAGGGCTCGTCGCGGAGGACGAAGGCGCTGTAGCGGGAGCGCATCAGGAGCTCCGCGGTGGGGGCGGTGGCCGGGCCGGTGTGGAAGCGGGCGCAACAGTCGCCGTACGGGGCGGGCAGGCCGCACGGGCAGGGCGACGCGGCGGTCACCGCGGGGGCGGGACGAGCCGGGCGGGCGGGGCGGGTCTTGCGTCGGGACATGCGCTCATTGTCGCGTGCCCCGGCCGGCCCGCCCCGCCCAGGTGCCGGGTCAGCGCGGGTCGCGCCACATGCCCCAGAGCAGCGGGCCGCCGCCGGGCAGCGCGAACTCCTCGCGCACCCGGAAGCCGAAGTGCTCGTACACCGGCAGGTTGGCCGCCTTCGAGGACTCCAGGTAGACCGGCGCGCCGGCCGCGTCGGCCTGGGCGAGACCGGAGCGCAGCAGGGCCGCGCCCTGGCCGGTGCCCTGGGACGCCGGGGCGGCGCCGATCAGGGCGAGGGACCAGTGCGGCTCGGCCGGGGCGTGCGCGGCCGCGGTCTCGACGGCCTCCTTGAAGAGGCCGGCCCGGTCGCCCAGGATCGCGATCAGCTCCTGGATGGTGTCGCCGTCCGGCACGGCCTTCTCCTGCGCCTCGGCCGGCACCCAGAACGCGGCGGCGCCCTCGGTGCGTTCGCACACGCCGTTGGCCAGGTACTGGCGGGTGAAGAGGGTGGAGAAGTAGCGGCCGAGGGTCGCCTCGCGGGTGGCGTCCTCGGGGAAGAACCAGCGCATCATCGGGTCGTCGTCGAAGGCCAGGGCCAGCGTGCGGCTGATGTCCCCGGCGTCCCCGAGCACTGCCTTCGCGGGCATGTTCGTGTTCGCCATGCGGACATTCTCGCCACAAGTGATCTTGAGCGATCGACCGGGGTCCCTCTCCGCGTTCCGCTCAGACCGTGCCGAACCAGGCCTCCGCGAGCGCGTGCGGGTCGCCGCCCGCGCCGCGGTCGCCCAGCTCCCGCAGGTACCAGGGCAGATCGCTGTAGACGTGCAGCAGCGTGTACGCGAGCAGCACGTCCGGCTCGAAGTCCTCGCCGTACGCGCGGAGCAGCCGCCCCAGCAGGGCCGGGTCGCCGCCCGTGACGAAGACGCCGACGCCCACGAAGTCGTAGGCCCGGTCGCCGATCATCGCGGGCTCGAAGTCGAAGAGACCGGTGAGCCGCCAGTCCTCGGGGTCGACCAGGAGGTGCTGCCGCATCACCTCGGTGTGCAGCAGGCTGGGTCGCGGGGTGCGCGGCAGCGGTACGGAGTCGAGGAAGCCGCCGATCCGGGCCAGCCACTCCTCCGGCAGGCCCCGGGCGCGCTGCCGCGCGACGGCGGCGGCCCGTTGGCGGTCCACGAAGGCGCTCCAGTCGCCGGGGCCGAGCACCTCGCCCAGCGCGCCGGTGTCGAGGCCGTGCAGCACCGCGAGGGCCTCGCCGACCCGGTCGACCAGCCGCTCCCGGTGTGCGGGCGGGACCCGCTCCCACACCCGGGCCAGGTTCGCCCCGGGCAGCCGGGACATCAGCACGTACCGCCAGCCGTTCTCGTACTCCCCCGCGTCGTGCACCCGCGGGGTCGGCACGGGCAGCCGGCCGTCGACGTGCGCGAGGACCCGCCCCTCGGCGAGGCCGTCGCGCGCGGCGGCGGCCGGGAACAGCTTCAGGACGTGGGCGTCCCCGACCGCGTAGACCGGCTGCGTCCCCTCGGTGAAGCGGCTCAGCGGGGCGCCCGCGAGCCCGAGCCGGGCGCACAGGTCGGCGACGCCGGGCCGCATCACCGCCTCGTCCCCGACGACCGCGGCCCATTCCTCGTCCGTTTCCACGACCGGCAGCATGTCCGGCACCCTAGGGGCGCCGAAGGCGCAGGGCGAACGGATTTCCGTGCCTACGGCCGGTACCGCAGCGGGTGTCCCTCCGGGACCTCCACCACCGCGATGCGGACGCCGTCCGGGTCCGCCAGCCACATCTCGATCAGGCCCCACGGCTCGGTCACCGGCTCGCGCAGCACCCGCGCGTCCGGCCGGCCGCGCAGTTCCTCGCGGGCCGCGTGCACGTCGGCGACCTGGAGCCAGAGGCGGGGGCCGGGGTCCGGGGGCGGGGTGGGGGCGCGGCCGGAGAGTTCGAGGAAGCCGCCGCCGAGGAAGTAGACGGTGCCGCGCTCGGGGCCGGTGCCGAACTCGCGGTAGACCGGCAGGCCGAGGGTCTCGCCGTAGAAGCGCCGGGAGCGTTCGGGGTCCGTCGGGCGGAGCAGGACCCGGCTGCTGAGCACGTGCATCCCGATAGCGTACGGCCATGAAACTGACGATTCTCGGAGGCGGCGGATTCCGGGTGCCGCTCGTGTACGGCGCCCTGCTCGGCGACCACGCCGAGGGGCGGGTCACCCACGTCACCCTCTTCGACCTGGACGCCGGGCGGCTCTCGGCGATCGCGCGGGTGCTCGGCGAGCAGGGCGAGGGGGTGCCGGACGCGCCGGTGGTGAGCGCGACGACCGATCTCGACGAGGCGCTGCGCGGGGCCGACTTCGTGTTCTCGGCGATCCGGGTGGGCGGGCTCGCGGGGCGGGCGGCGGACGAGCGGATCGCGCTCGCCGAGGGCGTGCTGGGGCAGGAGACGGTGGGCGCCGGCGGCATCGCGTACGGGCTGCGCACCCTGCCGGTGGTGACGCACATCGCCCGCCGGATCGCCGAACTCGCCCCGGACGCCTGGGTCATCAACTTCACCAACCCGGCGGGCATGGTGACCGAGGCGATGTCGCGGATCCTCGGCGACCGGGTGCTCGGCATCTGCGACTCGCCGGTGGGGCTCGGCCGGCGGGTGGCGCGGGTGCTCGGCGCGCAGCCGGACGAGGCGTGGATCGACTACGTGGGGCTCAACCACCTCGGCTGGCTGCGGGGGTTGAAGGTCGGCGGACATGACATACTGCCGCGGCTGTTCGAGGACGAGGCGCTGCTCGGTTCCTTCGAGGAGGGCCGGCTCTTCGGCCCCGCGTGGCTGCGCTCGCTGGGCGCGGTGCCCAACGAGTACCTGCACTACTACTACTTCAACCGCGAGGCGGTCCGCGCCTACCGCGAGGCGGAGAAGACCCGCGGCGCCTACCTCCTCGACCAGCAGGCCGGTTTCTACGAGGAGATGGGCAAGCCGGACACCCCGCCGCTGGCGACCTGGCACCGGGTGCTCGCGGACCGCGAGGCGACCTACATGGCGCACAACCGGGAGGCGGCCGGCGTCGGCGAGCGCGACGAGGCGGACCTGGAGTCGGGCGGGTACGAGAAGGTGGCGCTCGCCCTGATGCGGGCCATCGCGCGCAACGAGCGGGCCACGCTGATCCTCAACGTGCGCAACCGGCAGACCCTTTCGGTCCTGGACGCGGACGCGGTGATCGAGGTGCCCTGCTTCGTGGACGCGGCCGGCGCGCACCCGGTGTCGGTGGACCCGCTGCCGTACCACGCGGTGGGTCTGGTGACGGCGGTGAAGGCGGTGGAGCGGGAGGCGCTCGCGGCGGCCGAGAGCGGTTCGCGGGCGACCGCGGTGAAGGCCTTCGCGCTGCATCCACTGGTGGACTCGGTGGCGGTGGCCCGCCGGCTGGTCGACGGCTACACGGCGGAGCACGCCGGTCTTGCGTATCTGCGTCGCTGACGTGGACGGCTGACGAACACCTTTACGAGGTGGGGTGTCCGGCCTAGGCTCGCGCCCCATGACTTCACCGACTGCACCGCGACGACGGGGTGTGCGACGAGGGGTGGCCCGGCTGCTCGTGGGCTGTCTGCTGGCGGCCGGGCTCGTGGGCACCGGGACGGTGGCCGACGGGGGCGCGGCCGCCGCGGAGAGCGGCGGCGCGACCGTGGTGCCCGTGCAGACCACCGGGCCGGCCGACCGCCGGTTCAACCTGGTGGTGATGGGCGACGGGTACACGGCGGCCGAGATGCCGGAGTTCCGGGCCGATCTGGAGCGCCATCTCGGCGTGTTGTGGAGCATCGAGCCGTTCGCCTCCTACCGCTCGTACATCAACGTGTGGGCGGTGGAGGTGCCCTCCAGGGAGTCGGGCGTGGACTGCGATCCCTCGCTCGACGCCCCGGCCCGCGACACCGCGCTCGACATGGGCTTCTGGGGCGGCTGCGATCCGGGCAGCGTGCAGCGGCTGCTGACCGTGAACAGCGCGAAGGCGGCCGGGTTCGCGGACCTGGTGCCGGGCACGAGCCGCGCCAACCGGCAGATCCTGGCGCTCGCGCACAGCTCCACCTACGGCGGCGCGGGCGGGAGTTACGCCACCGCTTCCGGCGGCAACGCGCTGTCGGCGCTCATCACCCCGCACGAGCTGGGGCACTCGCTCGGCGGGCTGCAGGACGAGTACGACTACTACGCGCGCGGGGTGCCGGGCGGCGGGTACGAGGGCGACGAGCCGTCCTCCGCCCACCACACGCTCCTGACGGAAGATCAGATGCGGGAGAGGCGCGCCAAGTGGTGGCGCTGGCTGGGCGAGGAGAGCGAGTCCGGCGGGGTGATCGGGCGCCACGAGGGCGGCCTGTACAGCACCCGGGGCGTGTGGCGGCCGAGCCGGCACTCGATGATGAAGACCCTCGGCTACGCCTTCGACCAGGTCGAGCGCGAGGTGATGGTGCGGGCCGTCGCGGCCAAGGTCGACCTGGTGCAGGACCACACCCCGGACGCGGCACCGCTCGGCGCCGACCGCACGGTGTGGGTGGACACGCTGCACCCCACGGGCGGCGAACTGTCCGTCCGGTGGCGGCTCGACGGGCGGCCGCTGCCGACCGGCGGGGCCCGCACGCTGGACCTGCGGTCCCTGGACCTCTCTCCCGGACGCACGTACGCGCTGACGGCCACGGTCACCGATCCCACCCCGTTCGTGCGCGATCCGGCGGTGCGCGGTTCGGCGGCGCTGACCCGGACCGTGCGCTGGACGGTGGACCCGGCGCTCCGCACTCCCGGGGACGCCACGCCCCTGGCGTTCACCGGCCACACGGCGACCTCGGCCCCGGTGGGCGCACGGACGGTGGTGTACGCCGACACGACCCACCCGGTGCGCCGGACGCCGGGCGTGACCTGGTCCCTGGACGGCCGCACGGTGCCGAACCCGGGCAACGACCGGGACCTGGACCTGGGCGCGCTGCACCTGGCGCCGGGCCCGCACGAGCTGACCGCGCGGATACCGGGGACGCGCGAGGTGCTGCGCTGGACGGTGGACGCCACGCCGGCCGCCGCCGGGTACGAGCTGTCGGAGCCGCTGCGCACGGTGCGGCGGCCGGGGCGGCCGGTGGAGTACGTGTACGACGGGCCGTTCACGATGCGGCTGACCGCCCGGGACGACGGCGAGGGCGCCGTGGTGAGCCAGTTCCGGGTGGACGGCGACGGCTGGTACACGTACTACGGCTGGCCGACGGACGCCGACGCTCCGTTCCGCTTCTCGCCCTCGGGCACGGTGATCGACGACCTGGTGTACGGCAAGCTGGGCCGGCCGCGCGCGGTGCCGTGGGACGACGCCACGCCCGACTACGGCACCCACACGGTGGAGTACCGCACGGTCGACGCGACGGGGAACGTGAGCCCGCCGCAGCGCTTCCTGGTGACGCTGGTCCGGCCGTGACCGACGCCACGCGCATCGAGGCCCCCGCCGGTGTCACGGCGGGGGCCTCGGGCGCGCGCGTACGGGACGGCGACGGGGTCAGCGCTTGCGGCCGACCGCCGCCCAGCCCGGGATGGGCTCGTCGCCCGGCACCGGGACCGGCTCGCCCAGCTCGGGGTGCCACTCGGCGGTGAGGGACACGCCCGGCTCGACGAGGTCGAGGCCGTCGAAGAAGGCGGCGAGCTCGTCGCGGGAGCGGGGCCGCAGGGTCAGCCCGCGGGCCTTGTACATGGCGGCGGCCTGCGCCGCGCCCTCGGGGTTGAAGTCCCCGGTGACGTGCGAGAGCACCAGGTAGCTGCCGGGGGCCAGCTGCTCGACCAGCTTGCCCACCAGCTCGTAGGCCCCGTCCTCGTCGCCGACGAAGTGCAGCAGCGCGAGCATCGACAGGGCGATCGGCTGACTGAAATCAAGGACCTTTCCGGCCCTTTCGAGGATCAGCTCGGGGTCACGGGCGTCGGCCTGGATGTACTCGGTGGCCCCTTCCGGGGTCGAGCGCAGCAGGGCGGCGGCGTGGGCGAGCACGATCGGGTCGTTGTCGCAGTAGACGATCCGGGACTCCGGCGCGGCGCCCTGCGCGATCTGGTGCAGGTTGGGCTCGGTGGGGATGCCGGTGCCGATGTCCAGGTACTGGCGGACGCCGTGGGCGCTGAGCCAGCGGATGGCGCGGTGCATGAAGGCCCGGTTGACCCGCGCCATGTCCCGGCCGCGGGCGTCGACGGTGAGGAGCTGGCGGGCCATCTCCTCGTCGACGGGGTAGTTGTCCTTCCCGCCCAGGAACCAGTCGTACATGCGCGCCGGGTGCGGCTTGCTGGTGTCGATCCGTATGCCGCTCTGCGCGGGTACGGGTTCCTGGTGGGTCATCGGCTCTCCTCGGCGGACGAACGGTGGCGCTTGCAGCAAGAGTTACGCGATGCACGGGGTGGGACGGAAGGGTTCAGGTGAGCAGGAAGTCAGCCTGACCGGATTTGGCCCCCTGGATGAAGGCGGCGATCTCTCCGTGGGTGTAGATGAGCGCGGGTCCCTCGGGGTCTGCGGACTGTCGCACGGCGACCCTGCCGTCGGCCAGCTTCATGGCCTCCACGCAGTTGCCCCCGTTGCCGCCGCTCCACGGCTTGTGCCAGCCCTCGGCACCGAGCTCCGCGGCGGGCATGCCGTTGTATATGCGATCCATTCACAGCTCCTTGCGGAGATTCCGGAGAATCTCCTTCGTGCGTTGTGCAGTCGCGGCCTGGGCCGCCATGCGGTCCATGACCTCGAGGTGGGAGGCCACCTCGGGACGCGCGTCCAGGTAGACGGCGCCGGTCAGGTACTCGCTGTAGACCATGTCCGGGAGTTCGGGCATGGCGAAGCGGAAGAGGACGAACGGTCCGTACGTACCGGGGTGGTGTCCGGACGCGAACTCCGCGATCTGCAGGGTGACGTTCGGCAGCTCGGACGCTTCGAGCAGCCGGTCGAGCTGGTCGCGCATCACTTCGGGCCCGTCACCGACCGGTCGGCGGAAGACCGTCTCGTCCATGATCACCCAGAACTTGGGCGCGTCCTCCCTGGTGAGCAGGGACTGGCGCTCCATGCGCAGGGCGACATGGCGCTCGGTCTCCTCGGATTCCGCGGCGTTCCTCCCGCCGACGGCCCCGCTGCGGAGAATGGCACGGGCGTAGTCCTCGGTCTGGAGCAGGCCGGGGACGAACTGGGGTTCATAGGCCCGGATGAGGCTGGCGGCCCCCTCCAGGCTGACGTACATGGAGAACCAGCCGGGCAGCACGTCGTGGAACCGCTGCCACCAGCCGGGGAGGTTGGCCTCCTCCGCGAGGGCGACGAAGCCCTCGGCCTCGGAGTCCGCGACCCCGTACGCCTTCAGCAGCAGCTGTACGTACGGGATCTTCAGCGCGACCTCGGCCGTCTCCATGCGCCGGATCGTCGCCGGGGCGACCCGCAGGACCTTGGCGGCCTCCTCGCGCTTGAGGCCGGCCCGCTCGCGCAGATCCTGCAGACGCTTGCCGAGTACGACCTGTCCCACCGTGGGGGCGGACCGCGGCTCGCTCACTCCCAAGACCTCCCCGACGCGCCGATTTCGTTGAGAGTGTGCCACGAACCCCACGGCGGAGAACACAGCACTCTGCAATTTTCAGAGTGCCACTTGCCAAGTGTCCGACTCGGGAGCAGAGTATTCCGGTGAACCAGTACGCATGCCGCCGGGCGAATCGCCCCGGAGGGGTGCGTACGGCACTCCTGCCCACAGTTGTGAGGATCGGTCGTGGCTTCTGGTAACGCGCAGCCCTCAGGTCTCATGAGCCCTCGCGTCATGAACCAGCGGCCACGCCCCCACGACTCCGTCCGCCGCTTCGCCTTCGAGCTGCCCGCCCGGACCGAGTCCGTGGCCCGGGCCCGGCGGCTGGCCGAGGAGCGCCTGATCCTCTGGGGCTGCGACGGCGGCATACGCGACACCGTCGCCCTGGTCGTCTCCGAGCTCTTCACCAACGCCGTCGTGCACACCGCGAGCGCCCGGATCGTCTGCGAGATCCGCGAGGGCGAGGAGCGGCTGCGGATAGCCGTGCGCGACGAGGGAGGGCCCGCCGGGCCCCGGATCCGCGACTGCGGCGAGGAGGAGCGCGGCCGCGGCCTCATCCTCGTCGACGCCCTGTGCGCGGCCTGGGGCGCGGACCGCACCGGCCACGGCACGGCGCAGGTGGTCTGGGCGGAGCTGGCGCACGGCATGGGCGAGCCGTGCTGAGGACGATGGCGTCCCTGCTCGTCCCCCGCGCCCGGAAGAGCCCCGACAAAGCCCCCCGCAGGTCCCCCGCGCTGCCCGCCGCGCCCGCGCCGGTCGGCGAGACCCGGCTGCCGGTCCCGGTCGACCTGCCGGCCACCCTGGGCTGCGACGCCGTCGGCGTCCCCGCCCGTTACGGCTTCCGCATCCTGTCCCGGCTGCCCGCCAAGGGCTGCGTCTACGCCGACGCCGACTGGTGGTGGTGGCTGGTGCCGGCCGGCTCCGACCTGGACCTGACCTGGCCGCTGCCCGTCTGCTACGCCCCCGGCGCCGTGGTCCCGGACCGCCGGCCGCGGCTGATCCACCACCCCGACGGCGGCTCGCCCTACAGCCCACCGATCCCGCTCTATCTGCTGACCTGCCAGCTCACCGGGATCGCCCCGGCCTGGAGCGTCCCCTCCCAGGTGCGCAGCGCGCTGTGACCGGAAGGGACGCCCCGAGCGGTCCCCCGCACCGTAGGGTCGGAGCATGTTCTCCCCCGAGGGCCCCAGCCTGTACGAACTGACCCGCCAGGCGCTGTCGTCCGTCGAGCACGGCTACGACCTGCTCGCGGCGAAGTTCGACGCGACCCCGTTCCGCACCTCCGACCGGCTGCTCGGCGCGGTCGCCGGGGCCCTGGAGCCGCTCGGCCCCTTCGACTCCGGCCTGGACGTGTGCTGCGGCACGGGCGCCGGGCTCAGCGTGCTGCGCTCGGTGTGCGCGGGCCGGATCACCGGGGTCGACTTCAGCGCGGGCATGCTGGCCGGGGCGCGCGCCGCCCACCCGGAGGCCGCCCTCGTACGGGCCGACGCCCTGGCGCTGCCGTTCGCGCCGGCCTTCGACCTGGCGGTCAGCTTCGGCGCCTTCGGCCACTTCCTGCCCGCCGAGCAGCGGGTCCTCTTCTCCTCCGTCCACGCCGCCCTGCGCCCCGGCGGCACCTTCGCCTTCCCGCTGCCCGCCCCGCCGCGGGTGGGCTCCGCCGCGTACTGGACGCTGTGGGGCTTCGACGCGGCGATGCGGGTCCGCAACGCGCTGTGGCGGCCGCCCTTCGTCATGTACTACCGCACCTTCCGCCTCGCCGACGTGCGCTCCCGCCTGGCGGCGGCCGGCTTCGCGGTGGAGACGCTGCCGATCGGCTCCCTGGGCGTCCGGGAGGACGGCAGCCCGCGGTGCCGGCTGGTGGTGGCGCGGAAGGCTCCGTGAGACGCGGGTCTGGACCGGGCCGGGCGGGGTCGCCCAGGATGCCGGGATGACCCCCACCCCCTCGGAGGCCCGGCGCCGCCACACGAGACGCCGGCTCCTCACCTTCCTGATCCTGAGCGCCGTGCTTCTGGCCCCGCCGGCCGTCGGCCTGTGGGCCGCCGCGCAGAGCGCGCTCGCGCACAAGAGCGCCACCGACTGGCAGGGCAACCACGCGGCCAGGCTGGCGCTCCAGCAGGCCGCCCTGGTGCTCGTGGGCCTGCCGCTCGGCGGTGCGGTCTGCGGCTGGGCGGTGGCCCGGCTGCGCGGCCGGCAGGCCCGGGTCCCGGCGGCCAAGGGGCTGCTCGTCGGCACGATGGGCCTTTGGCTCCTCGGCATCGGCAGCGTGGTGGTCACGCTCTCGCGCGGGCCGGTCCTCGTCTTCTGAGCGACATCCGGGCGAAACGCGGAAGGACCCCGACGTTCGTCGGGGTCCTTCCGTACTGGTGTCCGAGGGGGGACTTGAACCCCCACGCCCGATAAAGGGCACTAGCACCTCAAGCTAGCGCGTCTGCCATTCCGCCACCCGGACCGGTGGTCTGCGCGGGGGTGTTCCCCGCGGCGACATGGATAACTCTACCAGGGGTTCGAGGCGCCTTTCACCAGCGTTTTCCGTGGTCAGTGCGGGGCGCCCGGATCACCGCCCCCGCGGGGCGGGAGCCCGACGCCCCCCGACGCCGGCTCCGTGGGGTCACTCTCGCCCCGGAGGGGTGGGTGGGGTCCAGCCGGGTGGCCGGAATCCGTCAGGTCCCGGACGGTGCGGCGGGTCACCGGACCTCGGTCAGGCGGGCCGAGACGACGACGTTGCCCTCGTAGCCGCCGTCCGGGGAGTAGCGGCCGCCGCAGGTGATCAGGCGGAGCTCGGGGGCGCCGGTGGTGCCGTAGACGCGCGCGGCCGGGAAGCCGTCCTTGGGGACGACCTCGACGCCGTACACGGTGAACACCGCCGTCCGGCCGTCCCCGCGGGCGATCTCCACCCGCTTGCCGGGGGCCAGCGCGCCGAGGTCGTAGAAGACGGCACGGCCGCCGCCGGGGACGTCGACGTGGCCGACGACGACGGCGGTGCCGCGCTCGCCGGGGGCGACGGCGCCGGTGTACCAGCCGGCGAGGTTGCGGTCGTCCGGGGCGGGGGCCTCGATCCAGCCCTCGGCGTCCAGGCCCACCCGGGTCACCGGCGCGTCGATGCGGACGGACGGGACCCTGACCCGTACGGGCGGGGAGGCGGGCAGCGGGGCGGCGGTGGCGCCGCCGAGGGCGGCGGCCCGGCCGGCCGCGGCGGCGGTCGCGGGCTGCGGGGGCCCGTCGGCGGGCCACTCCCCCGCGCCGCCGCGCACCAGGTGCACGCCGACCAGGAGGACCACGGCGATCACGCCCCAGGCGCCGCGGCGCCCGGGCCCGTCCGAAGACCCCTGCACGTCTCGCCGCCCCTTTCGCCTCGGGTCTGTGGTGGGCATGGCGCTCCCCCGCCCCGGTCCTCGTCACACCGGGGCGGAGGAGCCGTTCGGGACTCCGGCCGGTCAGGACCCGGAGGGTTCGCGGCGGCGCATCAGGACCACCGCGGCGCCGAGCGCGCCGGCGATGAGGACGCCGCCGGTGACGGCCTCGGTGGCGCCGACGCCCCCGTCACCGCCGCCGCTCGCGCCGCCGCCGAAGCCGGCCTTGACGCCCTTGTGCGGGCCGGTCGTCGGGGCGGGCTTGTGGCCGCCGCCGTCCGCGATGGTGAGGGTGGTGGTCCCGCGCTCGCCCTTGCAGTCGAAGGTGATCTCGTACTGGGCGCCGACCTTGGCGTCGAAGTCGACGGTGGCGGTGCCCTGGTGACCCTCGTTCAGGGTGACGGTGTCGAAGACCCCGGACTCGACCTTCACCGTGGGCACCTGACAGCCGTCGGCCTTGAGCGTGACGGTGCCGCCGGGCGCGACGGTGGACGGGGTGACGGAGAAGCCGAAGGACGTGATGTTGTTGTGCCCGGTGCCGCCGCCGTCGTCCTTCGGTGCGGCGTCGCCCTCCTTGCCGGGGCGGTTGGCGGCGGGCGCGTTCGCGAGGGGCTCGTCCCCCAGCAGCTCGTCCTTGAGCAGGCCGAGGTCGGCCGGGCCGAGGTCGGCGGGGCCGAAGCCCGGGTCGTCGGCGGCCGCCGGGGCCGCGGAGCCGAGCAGGGCGGCGGTCGCGAGGGGGGCGAGCAGGGCGGCGGCGGCAGCGGCGCGTATCGCGCGCATGGAGGTCCTCCAGATGACGCGAGGGCGGACGCGGAACTCACGCTCCGCGGCGGGCCGGTTGCGGGCCCTCGTCGCGTTCGAAGCTAGGCGCGCCCCGGACGCGCCGCCACCGGGCTCCGCCGATCGGGTCATCCCCACGGGGTGGCCGCGGGCCCCTCACGGCACGCGGACGACCTGCCCGGCGTACGAGAGGTTGCCGCCGAAGCCGAAGAGCAGCACGGGTGCGCCGGAGGGCAGTTCGCCGCGTTCGACCAGCTTGGCGAGGGCGAGCGGCACGGAGGCGGCGGAGGTGTTGCCCGAGTCGACGACGTCGCGGGCGACGACCGCGTTGACCGCGCCGATCTTGGCGGCGAGGGGCTCGACGATCCGCAGGTTGGCCTGGTGGAGCACGACTCCGGCCAGTTCCTCGGGGCGGACGCCGGAGCGCTCGCAGGCCTGGCGGGCGAGCGCGGGCAGCTGCTGGGTGGCCCAGCGGTAGACGGCCTGGCCCTCCTGGGCGAAGCGCGGCGGGGTGCCCTCGATGCGGACGGCGTGGCCCATCTCGGGGACGGAACCCCACAGCACCGGGCCGATGGCGCCGGTGTCGGTCTCCGTGGCCTCGACGACCGCCGCGCCCGCGCCGTCGCCGACGAGCACACAGGTGGTGCGGTCGGTCCAGTCGGTCACGTCGGTCATCTTGTCGGCGCCGATGACCAGCGCCCGGCGGGCGCCGCCGGCCCGGATGGCGTGGTCGGCGGTGGCGAGGGCGTGGGTGAAGCCCGCGCACACCACGTTGAGGTCCATGGTGGCGGGCGAGCCCATGCCGAGGCGGGCGGCCACCCGGGCGGCCGTGTTGGGCGAGCGGTCGATCGCGGTGGAGGTCGCCACGAGGACCAGGTCGATGTCGCCGGCGCCGAGCCCGGCGGCGGCGAGGGCCTTTCCGGCGGCGTGCGCGGCGAGTTCGTCGACCGGTTCCTCGGGCCCGGCGACGTGCCGGGTGCGGATGCCGACCCGGCTGGTGATCCACTCGTCGCTGGTGTCGACCAGGGCGGCGAGGTCGTCGTTGGTGAGCACCTTGGCGGGCTGGTAGTGCCCGAGCGCGGCGATACGAGTGCCGGTCATCCCGGGACCCCCTCGGTGGTTCGATCGTCGGTGCGTTGCCGCGCGGGCGCGTGGTGCGGGTGCGCCGCCGCGGCAGCGGGAGGACCCAGTCTTGTCAGCGACTGATGGGTAACCGGTGACGTAAACCACCAAGATTCACCCGAAGTGCCTGTTCGACCGCGACAAGAGGAGAATGGCCCGGTCAGGTCCCTGGGGGCGAGGGGCCCCCGAGGGCGATCCGCGGGGACGGTGGCGTCCCCGCCCGTACGGAAACGGTGCAGCGACCATGGGACGCGTGACGGAGCGGCGGCGGGTGGTGCGGGTGCGCGGCGGGGCGGTGAGCACCCGGCCGGACACCCTGGTGGCCGAGGAGCCGCTGGAGATCCGGCTGAACGGGCGCCCGATCGCCATCACCATGCGCACACCGGGCGACGACTTCGCGCTCGCGGCCGGGTTCCTGGTGAGCGAGGGGGTCCTGGCGGCGGCCTCGGACGTGCGGAACATCGTGTACTGCGCGGGCGCGACGGCGGACGGCGTGAACACGTACAACGTGGTGGACGTGCAGCTGGCGCCGGACGTCCGGGTGCCCGACATCACCCTGGAGCGGAACGTCTACACGACCTCGTCCTGCGGGCTGTGCGGCAAGGCGAGCCTGGACGCGGTGCGCACCACCGCGCGCTTCCCGATCGCGGACGCGCCGCCGCTGCGCCTGACGCCGGGGCTGCTCGCGGCGCTGCCGGAGCGCCTGCGGGAGGCGCAGAAGGTCTTCGACCGCACGGGCGGGCTGCACGCGGCGGCGCTGTTCTCGGAGGACGGCGAACTGCTCGACGTGCGCGAGGACGTGGGCCGGCACAACGCGGTGGACAAGCTGGTGGGCCGGGCCCTCCAGGAGGGCCGGCTGCCGCTGGCGCGGGCGGTGCTGCTGGTGTCGGGGCGGGCCTCGTTCGAGCTGGCGCAGAAGGCGGTGATGGCGGGCGTCCCGGTGCTCGCGGCGGTGTCGGCGCCGTCCTCGCTGGCGGTGGACCTGGCGCAGGAGTCCGGTCTGACGCTGGTCGGCTTCCTGCGCGGGGCGGACATGAACGTGTACGCGGGCGAGCACCGGATCGACCTGGGCGCGGGGGTCGTCGCGTAGGCCCTCCGGCTCCCCTGTCGGGCCCCTCGGCCGGCTCTTCGGCTGGTCCTTGGGCCGGCTCTCGGGCTGGTTCCCGGGCTAGTTCCTGGGCGGGTCGATCATCTGGAGTTCCAGGGTGGCGGGCGGCGGCGCGAGCCCGGGTCCGCCGGCCTCGGTCCAGGCGAGGACCTCGTCGAGGCAGTCCTGGTCGGCGCTCCAGCCGATCCACGCGGCCCGGCCGCCGCGCCGCCGGCCCTCGGTGGACGGCTGGACGACGAGCACGTTGGCCTGGGCGCAGGGGCCGAGGCAGTCGCTGGTACGGACGACCAGGCGGCCGCCGGAGGCCGCGGCGGCGGCGCGGAGCCGGGCGAGCTGGCCGTCGTGGTCCTGGCCCGGGTTCTTGCGGGCGTCGCCGCAGCAGCAGCCGCGGCACACCACGAGGGAGCAGGGGCGGGCCCCGTACCGTATCGGCACCCGGTTCACTCGGTGCCGTCCAGGGTGATCGCGGTGGTCTCGGCGACGGTGCCGAGGCGCGGGAAGTCCAGCTGCACCGAGGCGCGGTGCTCGTCGGCGGTGAGGGCGGTCATGGCGTCCTCGGCGAAGACGAGGTCGTAGCCGAGGTCGGCGGCGGCGCGGGCGGTGGACTCGACGCCGAGGTTGGTGGCGATGCCGCCGAGGACGAGGGTGCGGGCGCCGCGGGCGCGCAGCAGCTCGTCGAGGCCGGTGTCCTGGAAGCCGCCGATGGTGCGCTTGACGACGACCTCGTCGCCGGGGCGCACGAGCGCGGCGACGAGGTCGCTGCCGGGCGGCTGGGTGTCGACGCCGGGGCGTTCGACGCGGATGTGGACGACGGGCGCGCCGGCGGCCCGGAAGGTCTCGGCGAGGCGGCCTGCGGCGGCGAGCACGTCGCTGCCGGGCCGGGGGGCCAGCGGGAGGGCGACGATGCGTTCCATCAGGTCGACGAGGACGAGCGCGGTGCGGCCGGGATCGAGTGCGGGCATGGGAGCACCGTATCGGCCCCGATGATCTTCCCGGCGTGGGTGGGCGGGATCCCGCCACGGGGGCCCGCGGCGTGGTCGCCCCGTGGGGGCGGGCGGGTCAGGCCTCGGGGGCGAAGGCGACCCGGCGGAGCAGGTCGAGGAAGCGGGTGCGCTCGTCCGGGGTGAGCGGGGCGAGGAGCTCGTCGTTGGCGCGGGCGGCGAGACGGCGGCAGCGGGCCAGCAGGCGGCGTCCGTCGGCGGTGACGGTGATGGCGTTCTTGCGCCGGTCGGACGGGTCCGGGGCGCGGGTGACGTGGCCCTCGGTCTGGAGGTCGTTGAGGATGCCGACCATGTCCTTGGGATCGATGGCGAGGCTGCGGCCGAGTTCGGCCTGGGCGACGGGGCCGCGTTCGGCGACGGCGGCGAGCACGGCGTGGTGCCACATCCGCAGGCCCTCGTCGGCGAGGGCGGCGGCGACCAGGCCGCGGCCCCGGGCGGCGGCACGGCCGAGGACCCAGCTCGGCAGGTCGGCGATGGCTTGCGGGGCGGGCGGGGTGTGGGCGGCCATGGCCGGAAGTCTACGCGTCACGACCCACGAAAGCATTGGACTCCCCCACGATCGACGCCTAGGGTGCAGGGCAACACACCGTTGGTGTGTCCCATGAATTCTGTCCGGCTCCTGGAGGTGTCGCCCATGCGGCGCGTACGTCATACGGTCAACGGCGGCCCGGAGGTCCTCTTCGTCGAGGACGTGCCCGCACCGGAGCCCGGCACCGGTGAACTCCTCGTCCGGGTCGAGGCGGTCGGCGTCAGCCTGGCCGGGGTGCGCCGGGTCCGCGGCGGCGAGCCCGGCCCGCTCGGCGGCGAGGTGGCCGGCACGGTCGAGGCGCTCGGCCCGGACACCGCCGGGTCCGGCTTCGCCGTCGGCGACCGCGTCACCGGCATCTGCTTCGGCCACGGCTACGCCGAACTGGCCCTTCTCCACACCGCGATGGCCTCCCGGGTCCCCGAAGGGGCGACCGCCGTCGACGCCGTCTCCCTGGTACGGAGCGGTCTCGTCGCCCGGGGCGCCCTGGACGCGGCCCGGCTGCGGCCCGGCGAGTCCGTCCTCGTCACCGGGGCGGCGAGCGGCGTCGGCCAGCTCGCCGTCCCGCTGGCCGGGCTGCTCGGCGCGGGCCGGGTGGTCGCGGCGGCCGGCTCGCCCGACAAGGCCGCGTTCCTGCGCGGGCTCGGCGCGGACGAGGTCGTCGGCTACGGCCCCGAGGACGCCGGACGCTCCTGGGGCGAGCCCGTGGACGTGGTCCTCGACGCCGTCGGCGGCGGCCTCCTGCCGCGCGCGCTCGCCGCGCTCGCGCCGGGCGGCCGGCTGGTCGCCTTCAGCTCGGGCGGCGGCACGGTCCCGGCCCACGGCCTGCTCGCCGGAGCCACGTCCGTCATCGGCTTCCAGATGGCCCACCTCGCGCGCACCCGCCCGCGGGACCTCGCCGCCTGGCGCGACGAGCTCTGGGCCCTGCACGCCGCCGGCCGCCTCGCCCCCGCCGTCCACGCGCGCGTACCGCTGGCCCGCGCGGCCGAGGCACACGCGATCATCGAGCGCCGGGAGAACCTGGGCAAGGTGGTCCTGGTGCCGTGAGGGACGCCGGTCCGGGGCGCGACGGCGGGGCGGGGGCGGCGCGGCGGGGCCGGGGGCGTCAGCCCCGGGGCCCGGCCCGGCACCCAGCGGCACCGCCCGGTCGGCCGCACGCGTAACCGGCCCACCCGGGTCAACCCCCGGGGCCCGGCCCCAGTACCCACCGGCCCCACCCGGGTCAACCCCCGGGGCCCGGCCCCGGTACCCACCGGAACCGCCCGGATCGGCCCCGCGCGCAACCGGCCCCGCCCGGGTCAGCCCCGGTGCGGGTCAGCCCCGGTGCTCCCGTACGTGCACGTGGCCCTCCCGCGGGTACGTGGGCGGGGCCGCGGGGCGGATCGCGACCAGGGCGTATCCGCCCTTCTCCGCGACGCGGCAGGAGGCCGCGTTGCCGGCCTGGTGCAGCAGCTCCAGGCGGGTCAGTCCGTCGGCGACGAAGGTCGCGAAGGCCCAGTCCGTCAGGGCCGCGAGGGCCCGGGGCGCGACCCCGCGGCCGCGGGCGTGCGGCGCCGTCCAGTAGCCGACCTCGCCGGACGCGGCGCCGGGGGCCGTGCGCTTGAGGACCGCGTGACCGGCCACCCGCGCGGGGCCGCCCCGCTCCGCGGGCTCCAGGACGGCGAAGGCGAAGCGGGTGCCCCGGTCCCAGCCGCGCCGCTGCTCGCGGATCCACTCGGCCGCCCCGGCCTCGTCGTCCACGGCCATGCTGGTCCAGCGCCGCACCTCGGCGTCCCGGCCCGGCGCGATCAGGGCGGGCGCGTCATCCGGCTCCCAGGGGCGCAGCAGGAGGGCGGGCGCCGACGCGGTGGCCGCCGCCTCCAGGAACCCCGGGAACCCGGTGGATCCCGTACGGGGCAGGTCGGTGATCTTGTCCATCCGGGGAGCCTATGCGGCCGGTGCCCCGGCCCGCTGCCCTCCGCCGGCTCCGGCCTCCGCCTCCGTCACCTCCGCCGCTTCGGTCACCTCGGTCGCCTCCGCCGCTTCCGCCGCCTCCGCGACTTCCGCCGCCTCCGGGTCGCGCGCCCGGCGGCGGGCGATCACCGCGCAGACCATGAGCTGCATCTGGTGGAAGAGCATCAGCGGGAGCACCGCGAGCGAGGCCTGCGCGCCGAAGAGGACGCTGGCCATGGGCAGTCCGGCGGCCAGGCTCTTCTTGGAGCCGGCGAACTGGATGGCGATCCGGTCGCTCCGGCCGAAGCCGAGCCGCTTCGCCCCGTACCAGGTCAGGCCCAGCATCACCGCGAGCAGCGCCGCCTCGACGACGAGCAGCAGTCCGAGCCGGGCGGGGGTGACGAGGTGCCAGACGCCCCGGTTCATGCCCTCGCTGAAGGCGGTGTAGACGACGAGCAGTATCGAGCCCCGGTCCACGTAGCCGAGCACCTTCTTGTGCCGGACCAGGAAGCCGCCGACCCAGCGGCGCAGGAGCTGCCCGGCGAGGAAGGGCACGAGCAGCTGGAGCACGATCTTGAGCAGCGAGTCGGCCGAGAAGCCGCCCGCGCTGTGGCCGAGCAGCAGTCCGGCGAGCAACGGGGTGACCAGGATGCCGGCCAGCGAGGAGAAGGAGCCCGCGCAGATCGCGGCGGGGACGTTGCCGCGGGCGATCGAGGTGAAGGCGATCGAGGACTGGATCGTCGACGGCACCAGGCAGAGGAAGAGGAAGCCGCCGTAGAGGTCCGGGGTCAGGACGGTGGGGACGAGGCCCCGGGCCGCCAGCCCGAGCAGCGGGAAGACCACGAAGGTGCAGGCGAGGACGGTGCCGTGGAGCCGCCAGTGCTTCAGGCCGTCCAGTGCCTCGCGGGTGGACAGCCGCGCCCCGTACAGGAAGAAGAGCAGCGCGACCGCCGCGGTCGCCGCCCCGCTCACGCCCGTGGCCGCCGCGCCGGAGGCCGGCAGCAGCGCGGCGAGACCGACCGTGCCGAGCAGCGCCAGGATGTACGGGTCGATGGGCAGCCAGGACGGCAGCAGGGGCCGACGGGGGCCGCGGGGCGTACGGGAGCTCATGGGTCCATCCTGGTGGACGCCCCGGCGATCGGGAACGTCGTACAGCGCACTGACTGTCATCACGATTCGTGATGGCCGGCGCTACGATCACGGTGTGTACGAGCCGACGCAGCTGCGCACCTTCCTCGCGGTCGCGCAGACCCTCAGCTTCACCCAGGCCGCCCGGCGGCTGGGGCTCCGCCAGTCCACGGTGAGCCAGCACGTGCGCCGTCTTGAGGAGGCGACCGGGCGGCCGCTGTTCCTGCGGGACACGCACGGGGTGGAGCTGACCGAGGACGGCGAGGCGATGCTCGGTTTCGCCCGCACGATCCTCGCCGCGCACGAGCGGGCGGCGGCCTTCTTCACCGGGACGCGGCTGCGCGGCCGGCTGCGGTTCGGCGCGTCCGAGGACTTCGTGACCACCCGGCTGCCGGAGATCCTGGAGGCCTTCCGGCGCGAGCACCCGGAGGTCGACCTGGAGCTGACGGTCGAGCTGTCGGGCACTCTCCAGGCGCGCCTTGAGGCCGGCCGGCTCGATCTGATCCTGGCCAAGCGGCGGGGGGACCGGACGGAGCCGGGCGGCGGCCCGGCCGGGCGGCCCGGCGTCCGGGCGGAGCCGGGCGGCGAGGAGCTGGTGTGGCAGGACGTGCTGGTGTGGATCGGCGCGCCGCGGCTGCGCCTGGACCCGGACCGTCCGGTGCCGCTGATCGTCTTCCCGCCGCCGGGCATCACCCGGGCCCGTGCCCTGGAGGCCCTGCAGGCGCAGGGCCGGGCCTGGCGGATCGCCTGCACCAGCAGCAGTCTGAGCGCGAACGTGGCGGCGGCGCGGGCCGGGCTCGGGGTGATGGCGCACACCCGCGGTCTGTTGCCGGCCGGCCTGGTCGAGCTGCCGGCCCGGGCGGGCCTGCCGGAGCTGGGCGCGGTGGACTTCGTGCTGCGCAAGGGGCGCCGGGGCGGGGCGACCCAGGAGGCGGCGGACGCGCTGGCGGCGGCGATCCTGGCGGGAGGCGACCGGCTGCACCGCCCGCGCTGAGCCCGGCCGGCGCCGCGAGACGGCGCGTACCGAAGCCGACGCGCCCCGAGGGCCGTGGGGGCCGGGGTGGCCCGGGTGATCACCCCGTACAGATTCGGTGGAGATTCGGCCCCCCAGGACTTACCGGCGGTCCGGCCCGGCGGGCCCCGGGGCGCTCGTACGCCGCCTCTCCGGTCGCTGACCTGTGCGAATGCGTTATGTCCCGGCTTGGTGAAGGCCCTCCCGCCCGGCTGCGGGGTGGGGTAGTTTCACCGGCGCCGTACGGAGTGCCGAATCGAGCGGGCGAGGAGCAGGTCAGTGCGCGAGTTCACCGTGCCGCCCGTCGAGGCGGCGCCTCAGGTCGGCGGTCTGGCGGACGCGGTGTTCGACCGGGCCGAGCAGGATCCGCACCGGGTGGCGCTGGGCCGCAAGGACGCCGACGGGCAGTGGCGGGACGTGACGGCCGAGGCCTTCCGGGACGAGGTCCTGGCGCTGGCGAAGGGGCTGATCGCGCAGGGCGTGCGGTTCGGCGACCGGGTCGCGATCATGTCCCGCACCCGCTACGAGTGGACCCTCTTCGACTTCGCACTGTGGACGCTCGGCGCCCAGCCGGTGCCGGTCTATCCGACCTCCTCCGCCGACCAGGTGCTGTGGATGCTGCACGACGCCGAGGTGACGGCCTGCGTGGTGGAGCACGAGGACCACGCGATGACGATCGGTTCGGTGATCGACCGGCTGCCGCGGCTCCAGCGCCTGTGGCAGCTGGACGCGGGCGCGGTCGAGGAGCTGTCGGCCGCGGGCGCGGAGATCGACGAGGACGTCGTGCAGCGGCACCGCCGGGCGGTGACGCCCGAGTCGGTCGCGACGGTGATCTACACCTCGGGGACCACCGGCCGCCCCAAGGGCTGTGTGATCACCCACGCCAACTTCATGTTCGAGACGGAGATGCTGGTCGGCCGCTGGGAGTCGGTCTTCCACTCCCGGCCGGGCGACGAGGCGTCCACCCTGCTCTTCCTGCCGCTCGCGCACGTCTTCGGGCGGATGGTGGAGGTGGCCGCGGTGCGGAGCGGCGTGAAGCTGGGGCACCAGCCGGTGCTCGCCGCTTCCGAGCTGCTGCCGGACCTCCAGGCCTTCCGGCCGAGTTTCGTGCTCGCCGTGCCGTACGTCTTCGAGAAGGTCTTCCACGCGGCCCGGCGCCGTGCCGAGGCGGAGGGGAAGCGGGGGCCGTTCGACAAGGCGGTCGACGTGGCCGTGAAGTACGCGGAGGCGATGGAGCACAAGGCCTTCGGGATCGGGCCGGGACCGTCGGCGGCGCTGCGGGTGCAGCACCAGTTCTTCGAGAAGACGGTGTACGCGAAGGTGCGCGACGCGCTGGGCGGCCGGGTGCGGCACGCGATGTCGGGCGGCTCGGGGATGGACCGGCGCCTTGGCCTGTTCTTCGAGGGCGCGGGCGTGACGATCTACGAGGGCTACGGCCTGACGGAGTCCTCGGCGGCGGCGACGGCGAACCCGCCGGAGCGCACCAAGTATGGCACCGTGGGGCAGCCGGTGCCGGGGACCACGGTGCACATCGCCGAGGACGGCGAGGTGTGGCTGCACGGCGGGCACGTCTTCTCCGGCTACCTGAACAATCCGCAGGCCACCGAGGCGGTCCTGAACGACGGCTGGCTGGCCACCGGGGACCTGGGGATGCTCGACGAGGACGGCTATCTGACGATCACCGGGCGGAAGAAGGAGATCCTGGTGACCTCGGGCGGCAAGAGCGTGTCGCCGGCCGGTCTGGAGGAGCGGGTGCGGGCGCATCCGCTGGTCGCCCAGTGCATCGTGGTCGGCAACGACCGCCCGTACGTCGCCGCGCTCGTCACCCTGGACCAGGAGGCCGTGGAGCACTGGCTGTCGATACAGAACCGGCCGCCGCTGCCGCCCGCGGAGCTGGTGCACGACGCGGCCCTGGAGACGGAGATACGGCGGGCGGTGGTGGCGGCGAACACCAAGGTCTCGCAGGCGGAGTCGATCCGCACCTTCCGCATCCTGGCGCACCCCTTCAGCGAGGAGCACGGGCTGCTCACGCCGTCCCTGAAGCTGAAGCGGAAGGCGATCGAGCAGGCGTACGCGGCCGAGGTGGAGGCCCTCTACCACTGACGGCCGTGCGGGCCGGTCCGGCGGTCCGGGCCGCGGGTCCGGGGCCGGGCGGAATGCGATCACCGTCGTGATCGTTGAGGCTGTGAGGACTACCCCCGACGACGTAAGGACCCAAGCCTCGTGAGCACGGACACCAAGGTCCCCTTCCTCACCCTGAACAACGGCGTGCGCATGCCGCAACTGGGCTTCGGCGTCTGGCAGGTGCCGGACGACGAGGCCGAGACGGCCGTCGCCACCGCCCTGGAGGCCGGTTACCGCTCGATCGACACGGCCGCGATCTACGAGAACGAGACGGGCACCGGCAAGGCGCTCGCCGCCTCGGGGCTGCCGCGCGAGGAGCTCTTCGTCACGACGAAGCTGTGGAACGGCGACCAGGGCTACGACTCGACGCTCCGCGCCTTCGACGCCTCGCTCGACAAGCTCGGCCTGGACTTCGTCGACCTGTACCTGATCCACTGGCCGGTGCCGGCCAAGGACGCGTACGTCGACACCTACCGGGCCTTCGAGAAGATCCTGGCCGACGGCCGGGCGCGCGCCATCGGCGTGTCGAACTTCCTGCCCGAGCACCTGGACCGGCTGATCGACGCGAGCTCGGTCGTGCCCGCCGTGAACCAGATCGAGCTGCACCCGCAGCTCCAGCAGGCCGCCTCCCGCGAGGCGCACGCGCGGCACGGCATCGCGACCGAGGCCTGGTCGCCGCTGGGCCAGGGCAAGGGCCTCCTGGAGGTCCCGGCCATCGTGGCGATCGCCCAGAAGCACGGCCGCACCCCGGCCCAGGTGGTGCTGCGCTGGCACCTCCAGCTGGGCAACGTGGTGATTCCGAAGTCGGTCACCCCGTCCCGTATCCGGGAGAACATCGACGTCTTCGACTTCGAGCTGGACGCCGAGGACCTGGCCGGTATCGCCGCCCTGGACGAGGGCCGCCGACTGGGCCCGAACCCGGCGGAGTTCAACGTCGGCGCCTGACCGGGGCACCCGACCGGCCGCTGACGACGTGCCACGGGGGCCCGGCGGATCCCTTCCGCCGGGCCCCCGTGGGCGTGTGCGGCGCGGTCAGGGGCGGCGCGCCGTGTGGACGGTACGGGCGGTCAGCAGGAACACGTCCGGGCGCCGGTGCAGGGACAGCGGCTCCGCCGGGTCGAGCAGCCGCTCGACGACGGCCCGGTCCTCCTCGGGCATCCGGTCGCCGAAGCCGTCGCGCAGGCGCTCGTAGTGCGCGACCACCTGGGCGCGCACCGCGTCCGGCAGCGGCGCGGGCACGTCCACCAGGAAGCTGCGGGTGCCGCTGGGGGCGAGGCCGGCGTCGGAGAGCAGCGCGGTCCAGTCGTCGACCTCCTCCTTGGTGTCGGGCAGCGCGGCCCGCATCTCGCCGAACCATTCGGCGTGCGCGGCGTCGAGGCGCGCCTCCAGACCGGGCCGGCCGACGCCCTGGTTCCAGGGGAGGTGGCGCGGCGGCAGCCCGCCCTCGGCGAGGGCGATCAGGCCGCCGGGGTTGAGCAGCCCGGCGAAGGAGGCGATCGCGGCCCGCTGGTCGCCGATGTGGTGCAGGGAGTTGCTGGCGAAGATCAGGTCGGCGGTGCCCAGGGAGCCGAAGTCGGCGGGGAGTTCGGCCCGCAGGGTGGAGACCCGGTCGCCGAGCCCGCGGGCGTCGGCCCGCTCCCGGGCGAGCGCGAGGAGTTCCGGGGTGGCGTCGACGGCGACGACCTCGGCCTCCGGGAAGGCCTCGGCGAGGAGTGCGGTGACGACGCCCGGTCCGCTGCCGACATCGAGCACCCGGCGGACCGGGCCCGCCGGGAGCAGGGAGGCCAGCCATGCGGCGGCCTCGGTGTAGAGGGGACTCTGGGTCTCCGCCTGCGCGGTGAGCAGCGGGGCCATTTCCGCCCAGTCGAGATCGCCGTGGTCGTGGCCGTGGCCGCCGTGGCCGTGACCGTGCGAGCCGTGGCCGTGGGTGCCGTGGCCGTGGGTGCCGTGATCGTGGGTGCCGTGATCGTGGGTGCCGTGGTCGTGGGTGCCGTGGTCGTGGGTGCCGTGGTCGTGGTGCTGCCCGGAGTGCTTGTCTGCGGTCATGGGGACAGCGTGCGCGCCGGCTGCCGCGAACGCGAGAAAACTTGCCGGGACGGCAAATCGACCGCCCTCGACCGGCCGCGCCTCAGCCGGGCGTCCGGTGCTCCTGGGGGCTGACCCCCCGGACCCGCTTGAAGGCGGCGCTGAGCGCGAAGGCGCTGCTGTAGCCGACTTGCCGGGCCACCGCCTCCACGGTGGCGTCGGTCTGCCGCAGCAGGTCGGCGGCCCGTTCGATGCGCCGGGCGGTGAGGTACGCCATCGGGGGCTCCCCCACCAGTTCGGTGAACCGGCGGGCCAGCGCGGCCCGCGAGACCCCGGCCTCGCCGGCGAGCGCGGCGACGGTCCACGGGTGCGCCGGATCGTCCTCCAGGAGCCGCAGCACCCGGCCGACGACGGGGTCGCCAGAGGCCCGGTACCAGGCGGGCGCGGCGGCGCCGGGCCGGGAGAACCAGGCGCGGACGGCGGCGATCAGGAGCAGGTCGAGGACCCGGTCGAGGACCACGCTCTGGCCGGGCTCGTCGCGCGCGATCTCCTCCTCCAGGAACGGCATCAGGGGGCAGTTCCAGCTCTCCCCCGGCAGGTGGAGCAGGCCGGGCAGCGCGTCGAGCAGCCGCCGGCTGACCTCGCCGGCCAGCAGATAGGTGCCGACCAGGACGGTGGTGCCGCCGTCCGGCGCGTTGCCCCAGGTGCGCACGCCGAGGCTCATCGACTCGGCGAGCGGCTCCCCGGCCAGGGTGGAGCAGCTGCCGCCCGGGCCGATCAGGGCCGTCGGCGGGGCGTCGGGGGCGTGGGCGACGGTGTACGGCGCGGGCCCGCGCGCGATCGCGAGGTCGCCGGGGCGCAGGAGCACCGGCGCCGTCCCGTCGTCAGGCACGATCCAGGCCTCGCCGCCGGTCACGCACATCACGCACAGCGGGGCCTCGTCGGCGATCCGCACCGACCAGGGCGGCTCCATCACCATGCGCAGCAGGAAGGCGCCCTTGGCCCGGGGCCCGTCGAGGAGACCGGCGAGTGCGTCCATGCCGGCCAGCGTAGGCGACGGCCCCCTGGACGCTCGCGTATGCGCGTGAGCCTGTGCAGCATGGGAACGGCGGGCGCCGGCGAGGAGTCTGGAGCCATGACGACACAGAGCGACACCACCAGGACCGACGACACCCGCACCGACAACACCCGTGGCGACAGCGCGCGTTCCGACGGCGCGCGTTCCGACGGCGCTCGCACCGTCCTCGTGACCTCCGCCACCGGCAAGACGGGGCGCCGCGTGGCCGCCGGGCTCGCGGCCCGGGGTGTGCGCGTCCGGGCCGGATCTCGGGGCGGATCTCGGGGCGGCGCGGTGCGCCTCGACTGGGAGGACCCGGAGACCTGGGGTCCCGCCCTGGACGGCGCGGACGCCGCGTACGTGACCTACTACCCGGACCTCGCCGCGCCGGGCGCCGAGGAGGCCATGCGGACCTTCGGCCGCCTGGCGGCGGAGCGCGGGGTGCGGCGCCTGACCCTGCTCTCCGGGCGCGGCGAGCCGGAGGCGGTGCGGGCCGAGGAGGCGCTGCGCGGCGCGGGGCCCGAACTCACCGTGGTGCGGGCCGCGTTCTTCGCGCAGAACTTCGACGAGGGGCTGCTCGCGGAGGGGGTCGCGGCCGGTGCGATCGCGTTCCCCGCGGGTGGGACGGCCGAGCCGTTCGTCGACGTCGACGACCTCGCCGAGGTCGTGGTGGAGACCCTGCTCGGGGACGAACACGTGGGCCAAGTCCACGAGTTGACCGGTCCCCGGGCCCTCACCTTCGCCGAGGCGGCGGCGGAGATCACGCGGGCGGCGGGCCGCGAGGTGGTGTACGTGCCCATGACGGAGGGCGAGTTCGCCGGGATGCTGACCGGCCTCGGGCTGTCGGAGCCCGAGGCGGGCTGGCTGGCCGCGCTGTTCACGGCGCTGCTCGACGGGCACAACACGCCGGTGACCGACGGCGTGAAGCGGGTGCTGGGCCGGGAGCCGCGGGACTTCTCGGCGTACGCGGCGCGCGCGTTCAGCAGGCCGTAGGGGGGAGTTCAGCGGTCGGTGGCCGGCCGTCTGACGAAGCGGGCGAGCCGGTACTCGGGGTCGGGGCGCGGCCGCTCCTGGTCGGGCAGGGCGGCGAGGGCCGCGCACAGGGCGTCGACCTCGGCGGCGGTGCGCGTCCCGTACCAGGAGGCGTAGTAGCCCCGGCGCAGCTTCTCCGCCGTGCCGCGGGGCGTGGCGCCCTGGCCGTGGCCGGTGAAGGTGGTGCCGGGCGCCGGTTCGAGGCCGTGGGCGGCGGCGTACGCGGTGACGCGGGCCGTGGCGTCGGAGCCTGCCGCCGTCGAGCGGTACGGGCGGAGCAGGGCGTCGATGTCGCTGCCGACGTCGTGGCAGGCGTCCTTGTCGACGGTGGCGAGGAACGCCCCGCCGGGCCGGAGCACCCGGGCGGCCTCGGCGACGATCTCCTCCGTGAAGGGCACGAGGTGGAGCAGCCAGACCGCGCTGACGGCATCGACCGCCGCGTCCGGCAGCGGCAGCCGACGGGCGTCGGCGCGCACCGCCCGGCCGGGGAGCCGGGCGGCGGCGGTGCGCACCATCGCGTGGGCGGCGTCGGCGCCGTACGCCGTGAGGCCCGGGCGCGCGATCCGTGCGGTGACGAGCCCGGTGCCGCAGGCCACGTCGAGGAGCGTGCGGGTGCCGGGCGGCAGCAGCCGCAGGACGGCCGCGGCCGCCGCCTCGGCCCGCGGGACGCCGCCGCGGGTCTCGTCGTAGCGCGCGGCCTCGGCCTCGTAGTCGAGCAGGGTTCCGGTCATGCGGGGGCGGGGGCGGGGCGGGCGGTCAGCGGGCGCCGTGGCCGGGGGCCACCGCTTCGACGCGGGCGGCGAGTTCGAAGTCCTTCTCGGTGATCCCGCCGGCGGAGTGGGTGTGCACGGCCAAGGCCACGCTCTTGTAACCGAGCGTCAGATCGCTGTGGTGGTTCAGCTCCTGCTGGATCTGGGCGACGTGGACGACGAGCGCGGTGGCGGCGAAGTGGTCCGCGAGCTCGTAGTCGCGGGTGATGCGGTCGCCGTCGAGGCTCCAGCCGGGCAGCTCCCGCAGGCGGTCCTCGATCTCCTTCTGCGACAGGGGCTCAGTGGGCACGTGGTGCTCCCTCCGGTAGGCGTGCGGGATGGTGGCGGAGTGGTCCCCGGGGAGAACGTACCCGAGTCCCCCTCTGGGATACCGTCTGCCCATGACGACTGTCGCGACCGACACGGGTGTGGGGCCCCTGCTGCGCGGATGGCGCGAGCAGCGACGGCTGAGCCAGCTGGAGCTGGCGCTGCGGGCGGATTCGTCCGCCCGGCACATCTCCTTCGTCGAGACGGGCCGCTCGCGCCCGTCCGAGGAGATGATCCTGCGCCTCGCGGAGCACCTGGAGGTGCCGGTGCGGGACCGCAACGCCCTGCTGCTCGCGGCGGGTTACGCACCGCGCTACGCCGAGTCGGCGCTGGACGCGCCGGAGCTGGAGACGCTGCGCGA
Organism: Streptomyces sp. NPDC053541; assembly: GCF_044544705.1. NCBI lineage: Bacteria > Bacillati > Actinomycetota > Actinomycetes > Kitasatosporales > Streptomycetaceae > Streptomyces > Streptomyces sp. NPDC053541. The sequence continues at coordinate 254,805 of NZ_JBITXM010000010.1, read as the reverse complement.
GGGCATCGAGCGGCTGCTGCGGGGGTACGAGCCGTTCCCGGCACTCGTGGTCGACGGCTCGTACACGGTGGTGGCCGCCAACCGGGGCGTCGAGCTGCTCCTCGCGGGGCTGCCGGAGCACCTGCTGACGCCGCCACTGAACGCGATGCGGATCACGCTGCACCCGGAGGGCCTGGCGCCGCGGATCCGCAACCTGCGGGAGTGGCGGGGGCATCTGCTCGCGCAGATGGAGCGCCAGATCGGGCTGGCCCGCTCGGAGGCGCTGCGGGCGCTGTACGAGGAGGTGGCGGCCTATCCGCTGCCCGAGGGCACGACGGACCCGGACGACCGGCCGGACCCGGAGCCCTATCCGTACTTCGCGCTGCCGCTGCGGATCGAGCACGACGGGCGGGTGCTGTCCTTCGTGTCGTCGATCTCGACCTTCAACACGCCGATGGACGTGACGGTCGCCGAGCTGGCCATCGAGACGATGCTCCCGGCCGACCCGGCGACCGTCGCGTACCTGCAGTCGCTCGCCGGCTGATCAGCCGCCGGCTCCGGTGGCGGCGCGCAGGGCCGCCCACTGCAGCCCGGCGAACCCGGCGACGGTACCGGCCTGGAGCAGGATCCACACCGCCCCGGCGGTGGTCGGCTCCAGCCAGCCCACCAGCGCGACGCCGCTGAGCACCACCCACCCCACGTTGACGTCGACGACGGCCTTCACCGCCCCGACCGCGACCCGCTCCCGCCGCGCGAGCCACCCGACCCCGCCGGCGAACAGGAGCAGAAACACCCCGACCCCGAGCAGCAACCCCCGCCCCACCCCCAGGAGTTCCCCGACCGCCCCGGGAGCGACGGCGTACACGACCCCGTTGCCCCCGGTCACGACGGCATCGAGCACGAGAAACCGCCGCACCACGCCCCACGGCCGGTGGGTGCGGGAAAGACCGGTGAGCAGCGCCTGGGACATGGGAGGACCACCTCTCTGAGCAGGGACGTTCCGTGAAGTTCCGCCGACCCCCGACCGGAGTGCGCCGGCCGGGAACCGGGTGCCCCGAGCATGGCGGGGGTGGGGTGGGGGCGTCGATTACGTGGGAGGTAATGGGGGCCTCTCCGAGACCTCTCTGGAGGCCCCGGAGTCCGAAGCCCTGGGGAGCCACTCAGTACGCCAGCGTCCGCCCGAATCCGCTCAGTGTCGCCGCGTGTGGCTCCCCGTTTGGCTCCCCCGCGGGGTGGGCCAAGCTCCTCCGTCACTCACGCGCCGAGTGGGCGTCGCAGTGGAAAGGCAACTCGACGTCCATCCGTTGCTTCTTGTTGCGCAGGAAGTGACGAGCCTCTTCGCTGGCCCCTGGAGATGGCTGCCGATGCAGGTGACAGCGCCCACGGTTCGGTGGTTGTTGGTGGGCGTCGGTGCCCCTGGGCCACCTTCGGACGGCCCAGAGACGGCCCAACGCCTCCGCTACTCCGTTGAGAGCGGAGCGCCCCACGCCCGCTCCGTCGCCCTAGTCCTGAATTGGCAGGTCCGGATGTGCGAACACAAAGAGCATGTACGCAACGGCGGCTGCCGTACCCACCGACGAGAGCGCCAGGCTGGTCAGAGGCTGCGCACGGCTGACGCCCTGTCGTGAGGCAGCGCGGTATTCGACGACACCAAGGACGAGGCCCGTGAGGCCGAGCGGCAAGGCCAGAGCCCAAACGAGCATCCAGAATGGGCAGCAGAACCAGAACGCAACGGAAGCCGCACCGAAAACGACGGAACGGCTCATCCGCCCAGACCTGTCGCCAGCCGGATCATCAGAGTGGGTCATGCTCTGATCAAAGCAGCAAGGTGGGGAGGCTCAGCAGCCGCCCTCACAACCATCGTGCCCCTCGCGTGCCCGATCCAGCGGGAAACTACGGGGAACGTCAGGTCACGGTGCCCAGACACGTAAGCGGCCCCCGCTCGAGTTGCCTGGTCAAGGGCCGTTCACCTGTGGTGGGTATGGGATTTGAACCCACGGTGACTCTCGCCACGACGGTTTTCAAGACCGACCGGCGGACAGCGCTCGTACACCGTCTGACCTGCATATTCTCCGCGCCGGTGTCACTGTGCCGAGATCCTGGCCCAAACATGGCCCACGAGCCCCCGAAACGGCCCCTTCTCGGGGGCACCAACCGCTGTCCGCTCGCAACCCCCGTCGGGAGCCGAGCGATCTTCGGAGAGAGGTTCCATGGCAGAGTCATCCGTTCTGCTCCCCGGATACGCTGGCTATCACCAGCCGACGATCCGGGAGTGTGCACCGAGGATGGGACCCAAGACGCAGAGGGTCTACGAGACGATCCGTTCCTGGATCGAGTCCGGGCGCTACGGCCCCGGTGACAAGCTGCCGTCCGAGCGGGCGCTGAGCGCCGAGCTGGAGATCGGCCGCACCGCGCTGCGTCAGGTGCTCGCCCGTCTGTCGAACGAGCACTTCATCAAGGCTCACGACCGCAGCTCCTACCGCGTCCTCGGCGGCGAGAGCGTCCCGACGCCGGCGGAGCTGGAGCCGTGGAAGATCCACGGCTCTCGCCACGTCTACGAGAACCGGTGGGTGAACCTGGACCTGGTCGACGTCGAACCGCCCGGAGTCGACCGCTTCGAGCACCACGTCGTCCGGCTCTTCCGTGTGGCGATCACGGCTGTGATCGATGACCAGGACCGCGTGCTCATGCTGTGGCGGTACCGCTTCGTACCGCAGCAGTGGGGCTGGGAACTGCCCGGCGGAATCGTGGACGCGGGCGAGGACGCGGCCACCACGGCGGCCCGCGAGACCGAGGAGGAAACGGGGTGGCGTCCTGGCCCCGTGGAGCACGTCGTCAGCTACCAGCCGATGATCGGCATGGTCGACTCACCGCATGAGATCTTCGTCGCCCGTGGCGCCGAGAAGGTCGGCGAACCGACCGACGCCGAGGAAGCCGGGGAGATCGCCTGGATCCCCCTCGACGACATCCCGCGTCTGATGGCCGAGGGCAAGCTCATGGGCTCCGGCACGCTCGTGGCCCTGCTCCACATCCTCGCGTCCCGGTCTAGAGGCGCCCGGTAAGAAGCTCCACACGCCGGCGGTACCGCACGGAGCCCGTGCGGTACGCCAGCAACCGGGCCTTCTGGAGGTGGGTCCGCGCTTCGTCCACCTCGCCGCGGGCGAGGTGCGCCTGGGTGAGGTCACAGTGGATGCCGGAGTTCGCGCGCACGAAGGTCTCATCCGCGCTGCGGAGCGACGCGTACAGCTCCTCCATCGCTGAGGCATCTCCGAGCTTGGCCAGGACGTTCCCTCGCCACCTCGACAGGTGACCGGTATTGAGAAAGATGCTCAGCATGTCGGCGTCGCGTACCTCGCCGTCGTCCGGAAGGAGCGCGGTCGCCCGCTCAAGCGCCGTCCTTGCCGCCGACTCCATCTCCGGGCCGCCGGCGGCGGCACACAGCTCTGCCTCGGCCGCTGCCAGCCACGCCCTCAGGCGGGGTGACTGGCGTTCGGGGTTCGTGCGCTGCGCGTCCCGCACCAGCTCGACCGCCAGCTGAGGCCGACCGGCGTCCGCGAGTACGTATGCCTGCTCACCCATGGCGTGTGCCAGGTACAGCGGGGACTCGGCATCCTGTGCCGCCTTCTTGGCGAGCTCGTACCGCCGCCATGCTCGATCCACTGCGCCGGCGTCCAACGCCTGCCAGGCGGCAAGCGTGGATGCTCCGGCGAGGGCAGTCGCGATGGGCCGTCGCGCCCCCGGCAGCACGGCGAAGGTCAACGCTTCCTCCATCGCCGCCAGGTGGCCGTTCATCTGGTCGACGAGGCCGGTCGCACCCATCTGTCGGTCCATGGTGCGCAGTAGCTCGGTCTGGGCCAGGAACGCCGGGACCATGGACTGACTCAGACTGCCGGCCGCATCGATCCGGCTCAGCAGGTCCGCGTAGCCGTCCGCCTGAGGCTCGGGGGCCTCGTCCTCACCCCGCAGCTCGGCGTCCGTGGCACCAAGGAGTGGTCGAAGGATCGCGGCGTAGCGATCCGTGATGGTGCGCCGCCCGTTCTCCCACTCCGACACATAGGTCTTCAGGCTGGCCGCCGAAGCGATGTCGAGCAGCCTCTGGTCCGCGAACCGCCGCATCTCGTGAATCAATCGGTCCTGCGACCACCCTCGTGCGGTCCGGATCGCCTTTAACCCCTTAGCCACGCCGCCTCCGTAAAGCCGCAGGTGAGAGCTGGTTAACACCCTTGAGGTTAACCCCAGTTGGCTACCGAGTGGCCCCACTTGAGCCGTTCTCTGGAAGAGCACACCGACACGCGATCCGAACCAAGGGTTGCATCTGGTGCGCACCAGATGCCAATCTGTTGGTGCGCACCAGATGGGCCGCAAAGGCCCTGACGGCGTGTGCTCAAGGCGGGGACGCTGCAATCCCGCTGAAGGCCAGGGGACAGGGCTTCGGCCCGACTGGCGAGGTGGCCCGGTGACCGCGAGCAACGGCCGGAGAGTGGGGACGAGATCCCCCTTGCAGTGCTCCAACCCTGTTTGTTCGACGTCCAGGAGGTTCCGATGTTCCGACGAAAACGTCAGGCGCCGTCGTCGCTGGACCGGCGAGGCGGTGCCAGCCTCCGCGTCACCTGACCCTCGCAGTCGCTCGGCTGCGGCCGGTTGCCTCCTCCGTCCGTCCGGGCCCCTGGCGGGGTGCCGTACGGGCGGGGTGGTGGGGAGCCGGATGGTTCCAACGGCGAGAGGCCCCGGTGCGGGAACACCGGGGCCTCGTTCGGGCCGTTCCTGACTGGAAGGAACTCACCCAATGAAGTCCATCGCTGCACTTCGGAGCCTCGTTACGGCGCTCCCGGTCGACCTGGAGCCGACGGACGCCGAGCTGGAGGCGATCGAGCAGGAGATGCCGCTGATCCTGGCGGACGTCGAGCGGCTCGACGCGTACATCAAGACCCTGGACCGGCCGGCCAGCGAGCTGGACGCCCGGCGGATCCGGCGGGCCCGGAACCGGGTGCTGGTCGAGCGCCGGGACCTGACCAACCGCGCCGCGGTGCTGGGTGGTGCCGCGTGATCCGCATCGTGACGGCCGAACGTCTGCGCCGGCTGGTCGAGGACGCCGAGCAGGCGCGTGAGGCCGCGGCCGCAGCGAACACCCAGGCCGCCGAGCAGTACCGCCGCCACGTCGCCCGGGTCGACCACCTCAACGGTCTGGCGGAGTCGGCCCAGAGCGACGCGGCCATCCTGCGCGAGCACATCGTCGAGGTTGAGGCGGCACTGAAGGAGTCGAGGGCGGAGGCCGCGGCGCTGTTCGGGGAGCTGGCGGAGTCCCGCCGGGCGGAGGCCATGCCGATGGGGCTGCTGCTGCGTCACGGGGCCCCGCACAGCGTTCACGCGAGCGTTCAGGCCGCCAAGGATTACGCCGCAGCGCTCGGAGCCGACCCGGCCGGCTGGCGGCCCGCGGGCACCACGGACGGCCCCCTGAGCGGCTGGTCGGTCATGCACATCCCGAGGGGCGGAGCGTGGTCGTGAACACTGTTCAGATCCGTTCAGCGGAACGGGCCCTGTCGATCGGTACGTGGCTGATCGTGTCGGGCGCGATGCTCTACTCAGTCCTCACTGTGACGCCGCTCATGGCCGCACACACGGCGGACGAGTGGGACTGGACCGCGCCGATCCTGCCGCTCGTGGTGGACGCCGCGGTCGTCATCGTGGTCCGCCTCGACTCGGTTCTGGCCCGGCTCGGCGGGCACGGCGGCCGGTGGCCCATCGCCCTGCGATGGATGACCGGCGGCATGACTCTGGCCCTGAACGTCGCGGACTCCGCCCTGGCAAAAGACCTGGTCGGTGTCGCGGTGCACGCGGTGGCGCCGCTGCTGCTCATCGTCACGGCCGAGACCGGCCTGGCCTACCGCAGGGCCATCACGAACGCGCTGGAGGCTGCGAACGCCCGTGAGCGGGCCGACCTGCTGGAGCGGGAGCGGGCCGCCGCCGAGCGGGCCGAAGCCGCCGAGAAGCGCGTGCGCGAGCAGCGGGAGTTCGATGCCCGCATGGCCCGTGAACAGCGTGAGCACGAAGCGGCCCTGCTGCGTGAACAGGCTGAACGCGAGGAGCGAGCCCGGCGCGAGGAGCGCGAGCGGGAGGCCGCCGCCGAGCGTGAGCGGCAGGCCGAGCGTGAACGCCGTGAGCGGGAGCGTGAACAGCGTGCACAGGCCGAGCGGGAGCGTGAACGCCAGCGGCAGGCCCGTGAACGCGAGGCCGCGCAGCAGCGTGAGCGGGAGCGTCGCGAGCGTGAGGCGGCGGCCCTGCGTGAACAGCGTGAGCGTGAGGCACAGGCCGAGCGTGAACGCGCCGCTCTCCTCGCCGCCGGCCCCGCTGCCGAGAAACAGCCGGAAGAGCAGGCGCGGCAGACCGTGACCGCCGCCTTCGGCGCGGGACTGTCGGTGCGGCAGGCCGCCGAACTGTGCGGCTGGTCGGTCGGCTGGGTCTCCACCCGCTACCAGGAACTCCGCGACAACACTCCGGCTCCTGCTCTTGAAGGGGCCGGCCGGTGACCCCCGTCTACCCCTGGCGATGCGCCCCGGACGGGCTCGCGACCTTCCGCCAGCTGCGCGCCCGCGGTCTGCGCCCGGGTGGTCAGGACGTCGCCGCCCAGATCGAGCGGCCCCGCCGCCGGCGCGGGCCGCTCGTCGCCTACCTCTACCGGGTCGACCTGGCCAAGCCGGTCCGGCCCATGACCCCGGCCAAACGCGCTGCTCTGGAGCGCGCGAACGCCGCCCGCCGGGTCTGCCCCGAGTGCGGCCGGGACGCGGGTTACCGCATCCCGCCGACGCTCGGCATGTGTGTCCCGTGCGCGGACGCTCCCACCGAACTCGCTGCCTGACCAGGAGGTTTCCTCATGCCGATCAACGATCAGCCCCAGGGTTCCCACATGTACGTCCTCACGCTGGCGACCCGGCAGGGGCAGGGCACCGCCAGCGGCACGATCACCCCGGAGCCGGGCCAGTCCCGCTTCGACGTCTTCAACCAGATCTGGGGCGAGATGCTGCACCGCCGCCCGTCCCTGGAAAACGCGACGGTCCTGTTCTTCTCGCTGGAGCCGAACACCCTCTGACCTGCACCAACAGGCAGGGCCCGACCATCCACCTACCACAGCTTTGGCCGGGCCCCTGATCTCCCCTAAGGGAGGTAGCAAGGATGACGGACATCAGCACGGAGCCGGTAGTGGGCCTCGCCCCGCCGCCGGTCCCGCCGACTCCTCCGCCCCCGCCGCCGGCCGCCGAGCAGCCGGTGAAGGACGCTCCGAAGGTCGAGCACACGCCGGGCGGCTGGCCCGTGGTGCCGCTGGCGACCACGGGCGTGAACAGCACCGTGAGCGGTATCGCCGCGGCTGCGGTCGTGGCCGGCCCGCCCGGTGCCGCGCTCGCCGCTCTCGGCGCAGCCGTCGTCGGCGGCGCGGTCCTGGCTCGTCGGGCCGCGCGCAACCGCACCGCGAAGACCACCAGCAGGGCGCGGACCTCGAAGGTCCCCAGCCCCCGGCAGACCCCGCGGCCGTCCCGCCAGACCGCCACCGGCGCCGCCCGCAGCACCGGCGGGCACCGGGCGACCGGCACCAGCCGCAGCGCCGGGGCCTCGCGCGCATCGAAGGGCCGCACCAGCGCTGCCGGGGCATCCTCGACGACTGCCCGGACCCTGCCCAAGGGCCGGATCGGGCAGGTCAGGGCGCTGCGGCAGGACGCCCGCTCAACGGACGGCCCGACGCGGGCGGAGCGCCGTGCACAGCGTGTGCAGGACCGGCGGGCGGTCGCCGACACCCGCCGCACCACTCCCACTTCCACCCCCTCGTCGCGTCTGTCCAGCGCCGCGAGCGGTCGGCCCGGTGGCGCGAAGCGCCCTGCTGACAAGGGCCGTTCGTGGTTGGGCGGGAAGGTCCGTGGTGGTCGTGACGCGGCCGTTCAGCGGGCCCGTGCGGCGCGGGACCGGTCGGCGGCCCGCACTGTGGACGGCGCCCGGGAGAAGGTCCGCGCCGGGCTGAGCGCGAAGCAGGCCCGCGTGGCCAAGCGGGCCGTCCGCAAGGACGCCCGCCGGGCGCTGCGGAAGTCGGCCGCCCGCAAGCAGGGCCGCCGCCTGCTCGCCGCTCTCCTCGCGGCCTCGGTCGGTGCGCTCGGCGCGCTGACCACCCCGCTCGGCCGGAAGCTCGGCATCAAGTTCCTGCAGCACCCCGGCCGGCGTCTGTACCGGCGCCTCATGCGGACCGCCGAGGAGCAGCAGGCCGCGCGTGACGCGGCGATCCGTGAGCGGCAGGCCGCCGCCGAGGCCGCGATCGAGGCCGACCTGGACCCCGAGCAGCAGATCGGCGACAAGGTCCAGCGCCCCACCTTCCTCACCCCCGCCGCACCCTCGTCCCCTGTGGAGGTCGTGAACGTGTCCGGTTTCAAGTTCGAAGAGGCCGCCGCCGAGATGGAGAACGCGGCCCGCACCTACGAGCCCGAGACGGCCATGGAGATCCTGACCATGGTCGACAACCTGCCCGAGGCCCTGAACCACGTGGCCGAGACGTTCAAGATCCTGGCCGAGCGGTCCGACCGCGAGTTCCCCCTGGAGAAGGACATCGCCTGCGCCTTCGACGAGATTTACGGCGCGCTGATGCGCGCGGTCGACTCCTCCGAGCAGGTCGGACCGCTGTTCCGGCAGGTCCACGAGCACGACATCGCCCGCCACGAGGACCCCCGCAACGGCATCGAGGCCGAGAAGGGCTGGAACGTCTGATCATGGCCACCACCAACCCCAACACCACGTCGGGGCCGGTGTGGGACTGGAGCGCTGGTCACGGACCCGTGACCGGCGCCCTGTCCGCCACTACCGGCGCCCTCGCGCTCGCCACCACCGGCGCCGCAACCGGCATGCCCCCGAGCTGGGCCCTCGCCGTCGGCGCCGCCGGCGCCATCGGCCACACCGTCTCCACCCTGCGCGAGCGGCTCTCCGCCCGCACCGTCGCCCTGCGCGCGTCCTCATGGCTGCTCGGCGCCGGATGGACCACCTGGGCCATGGCGAGTGGCCCGCTCACCTGGACCGCGATCGGCTCGCTCGCGGTTCTCGGTGTCGGCATCGGCACCGCCGCCCGCTCCACCAGCCTGTACGAGGACGCCCGCGAGCTGGAGCTCATCGCGCTCGCGGACCGGCAGGTCGCCGCCGAACTGTCCGCCGAACGCCGCACGCTCGCCGCCGAGTGGGTCGAGCGCATCCAGCGCGTCAGCGGCGTCACCATCACGGTGCTGGCGATCGAGAAGTGGCCCACCGCCACCGGGTTCACCATCGACGCCGAACTGCCCGGCGCCACCACCTACGACCAGATCGCGAAGGACTCCGCGCGTCTGTCGGCCGACGCCCGGCTGCCGCACGGCTGCACCGTGGCCGCCACCCCCGGCATCCACCAGGGCCGCGTCCTCATCGACGTCTCCACCGTGAACGTCCTCGCCGGTGAGATCCCCTACCCGGCCGACTACAGCCCGCTGTCCCTCCACACCGGCCTGCCCTGGGGCGTGCGCTCCGACGGCCGGGACGTTCCCGTCTACCTGCGCGAGCAGTGCGCGCTGGTCGTCGGCCCGACCGGCTCGGGCAAGACCAACTTCAGCCACACCGTGCTCGCCGGGTTCGCCCGCGCCACCGACATCCTGACCTGGGTCATCGACCTCAACGCCGGATCCGCCGGCCTGCCCTGGGTCCGCCCCGCGCTCGACGGCGACGGCAACCCGAACAGCGAGACCCGGCCCGGGATCGACTGGCTCGCCTCCACCCCGGAGGAAGCCGAGCTGATGCTCGACACCGCCCTGCGCGTGGGCAAGCACCGCAAGGTCGTCTACCAGGACCTCATGGCCAAGGCGGACACCGATCTGCTGCCCGTCTCCGCGCAGATCCCGCAGATCATGATCCTGGTCGACGAGGGCGCGGAGATCCTGGCCAGCAACGATCCGAAGATGCGCAAGCTCGCCGGGAAGATCCTGGAGGTCATCCGGCTGCTGCGGGCCATGGGCATCCGCACCGTCCTGACCGCGCTCGGCGCGACCGGGGCCGTGCTCGGCAACCTGATGATCCGCCGCGAGGCCAAGGCCCGCGTCTGCCTGACCGGCGGCGAGGTCGAGGGCATGGACCTGTCCAAGGTCTTTCCGGGCTCCCGCGGCCTGAAGCCGGAGCAGGCCCCCTACAAGGGCGCCGGGTTCATCGGCACCCCGGAGTCGGCCCCGGGCCTGTTCAAGTCGTGGCGGATCACGCCCCGGCAGATCGCCGACATCGTCCACGCCACCAGCGCCCTGCACCCGCGGCTCGACGAGCCGTCCGCGAAGGCCGCCGGCCCCGCCTACGCCCGCCGCTGGGACACCACCCGCACCGCCTGGATGCGCACCACCATCCCGGCCGACGAGCGGCCCGCCGACCGGTCCGCCGGCCCGGCGCCGGCACGCCCCGGCGGGCTGAGCCTCTCCGCGCTCCGCGGCGCCCCCTCGCACGCCGCCCCGGCGACCGACGAGGACGCGCTCGCGGCCCGGTTCATGGCCCAGATCGACGCCGAGTTCGGCACCACCGAGGAACCCGCACCGGAGCCCGAGGGGCGGCCGGGGCTGAACCTGAACGCGTTCCGGAACGGGCAGAAGGAGGGCGCCGCCCAGCAGGCTGCGCTCGACGTGCTGCTCGCCGCCGGCGCCGAGGGCACCGGGGCATCGGCCATCGCCCGCGCGCTCGCTGAGGAGCACGGCACCAGCCGTCAGACCGTCGTCGGCTGGCTCAAGGAGTGGGCCGAGGAGGGCATCGCCGTACGGATCGGGACCGGCACCAAGACCCGCTACGTCCACCACCGCCACCACTCCGGCGGGCCCGCCGAGAGCTGACCTTGTCGCCTGTCGACGACCTCCCCCAGGAAGGTCCCTGACGGGCCCTGTACGGGCCGAAAAGCTTGTCTGACCTGGGAGACGACAAGCGACAAGACAAGACAAGCGACAAGCCGCACGACAAGCGACACGACAAGCAAGGCCACCGGGCAGCACCCCACCACGCGGGTGCTGCCCGGCCCGCTGAAAGGGGCACCTTGTGCACGAACAGGCCTCGTACGAGATCACCACCCCGCACCCCTGGAGCCCGCCGCCGGCCACCGCCGCCCGGCCCGTGATCCTCCCCGCCGACGTCCCGCCCGGGGTCGACTGGGTCACCCTCCCCAACGGGGTCCGCACCCTCGCCTACACCCACCCCGCACCCGCGCAGCCCATTCCGCTTACGGCCCCGCAGCCGATCCCGGCATGGGCCAAGACCACCGCCCTGCTCGCCCCGACCGTCGGCGTCGGCATCGGCGCCGCCGGTATCGGACTCTCCTACGCCGCCCCGGGACTCATCGCCATGAGCCACGCCCTGTGGTCCGCCGCCGCCCTCGTCGTCGCCGCCGTCATCGCCATCCCCGTCCTCATCCGCACCGCCCGCCGCGCCGCCACCGGCGGGACCGGGACGGGCGGGGCAACCACCCACATCACCCAGAACATCACCGCCACCGGCCTCTTCGGCCGCGCTAACGGCACCATCAACAACCGCTAGAGCGCAGGGAAGCCGGTGAAGCCGACCCCGTTCTGTACAACGAGCGCGATCTCCTCGGACTCCAGCCACTCACGCACATCAGGCGTGGGCTCGCTCGGCAGCAGCACAGCGATGCGCAGACCGCAGGGAACCTCCTTCTTCAGGTGCCGGCGGTAGTCGAGCAACTGCCCCACTGCCATCCGGATATTGGCCCGCGTGGTGAGCCCCTTCGCTTCATAGAGCACATTGGCGGTGATGTCATACAGGTCAGGGACGAGCGGGCCCGGCTCGCCCTCGACGGTGATCTGGAAGCTCTTGAACTCATGGCCGGCCGCGATCAGAAACTTCTCGAACGCGGTCACCAACTGCCCCTCCCGCCGCAGCACCGTCCGGGGGCCGCCCTTGACGTTCGCGATCGTCTCGCTCGTCTTGTGCTGCTCCGTCTTCTTTCCCTTCACGTCCTCCACGACGAGCGCGGGCCACTCGATCGGGAGGTCCTCCACACCGCTCTTGGTCGCCGGCGGCACAGCGTCCTTGGGCTCGAAGCGCAGCACAGCGCCGGTCGCGGGACGGAAGCGGAAGACGTAGACGTCCCGCATCTCCTCGTGCTTGTCCGGGGCTCGGCGTACCACGTACGGGAGATTCGGGTCGAGCATGACCTGTCCGACGTAGCGCTGCTTCACCAGCTTCTTCCCCGGCGCCGCCTTGCCATCGGCGACAAACAGATGGACGTCACGCCCATCCGTGAGGGTGTCCATCAGCGTCTTGTTGCCGCGGACCATCTGCTGATCCCCCTCGGGACCAGCCCCGGTGTACAGGAACAACGTCCCGAACTCGTCGTCCTCGGCATGCCCGTCGAACGTGTAGCCGTGCTTCTCGCCGACGCTCGGGTCGGAGTACACGAACACCTTCCCGGAGTCCTTCGCAGGCACGATCCCGCCGCTGTACCGCGAGCCGCCGTAAGCCTGAGCGACTTCCTCGCGCGTGGTGATCAGGCCCGGAACCAAGTCAAGAGTCGTCATCCCTCGAACATAAACGCCCCCACTGACAGCAAGGGCTAGATCCAGAAACCCACAAGGGCGGCCCCCGTCTCGCCAAAGTCCGGGACCGCCCTCGCCTGCCAGTGCTTCTCACAGAACTGGAGACATCCAGCATGACCCAACCGACCCCGTTCCGGCGAGAGCCCGACGGGTTACCGTCCATCGACCTGGTGGGCCTGGACCTGCTCGCCCACGCCGTCGCGGCAGCCGAGCGTGGGTGGCACGTCTTCCCGCTCCGCCCCCGCGATAAGCGGCCCGCCGGCCACTCCACGGCACGCTGCCCCGGCACCGGCCGGTGCACGGACGGGCACCGCACCCCGGAGCAGCGCGCCACCACCGACCCGGACCTGCTCGCCGCCGCCTGGACCCACGCCCCGTACAACATCGGGATCGCGACCGGCCCGTCCGGGCTGCTCGTGGTCGACCTGGACACGGTCAAGGAGGGAGAGCAGGAAGGAACGCCTGACGGCGTGACTTCCTTCGAGGCGCTCTGCGAGCGCGCCGGGCAGGCCGTCCCCACTACCTACCGAGTGCGGACGGCGCGCGGCGGGCAGCACCTGTACTTCACCCAGCCCGCCGGGGTCCGGCTCGGCAACAGCGCCGGGCGGCTGGGGCCGCACGTGGACACCCGGGGGTGGGGCGGGTACGTCGTCGCCCCCGGCTCCACCACCCCGGACGGCACCTACACCGTCCTGGACAGCATCGCCCCCGCCCCGCTGCCCACGTGGCTCGCCGACGCGCTCACCGAGCAGCCCAAGCCCGTCCGGTCCGTCCCGGGGCCCGCGCTCGCGGGCGGGCCGCGTGTCGCCACGGTCGCGCTGGAGCGCGAGACCGCCGCCGTCGCCAGCGCCCACGAGGGCGGCCGCAACGCCCAACTCCTCGCCTCTGTCCGGGCCGTGGGCCGGTTCGTCGCGTGGGGAGACCTCCCCCGGCACGTGGCCGAGGAGGCTTTTCAGGCAGCGGGGGAGTCGGCGGGACTGCCGCCGGCCGAGTGCCGCGCCACGATCCGCAGCGCACTCGACTGGTCCATCCGCACCGCCCGCCCCCGGCAGGCCGCCGCGTGAGCCACCCCGAACCCCTCGCCCTGAAAAGCCCCACCGACACCACCGTGCGGGCCGAGGACGCTGAACACGCCCCGGCCGCACCGGTCGTGGGCGACCCGAAGGGCGTCGCCGAAGGCGTCCTTCTTTGCCCTGACCCGCACCCGACCACCCCCGCCAGGAGGGACCGCCCCATGCCCGAGGCCATCGACGGCGCCGCCCTGCTCAACGACGTCGAGCGGTTCCACCGCCGGTTCAACGTCTTCCCGCGTGAGGCCGCCTACGTCGCCGTCGCTCTCTGGGACGCCCACGCGCACCTGCTCGACGCCTTCGACTCCACCCCGCGCCTCGCGTTCCTCTCCCCGGAGCCCGGGTCGGGCAAGTCCCGTGCCCTGGAGGTCGTGGAGACGCTCGTGCCGCGGCCGATGCTCGCGGTGAACGCGCGGGCCGCCGCCCTGTTCCGCTCGGTCTCCGACCCGGCCGGCCGCCCCACGATCCTGTTCGACGAGATCGACACCGTCTTCGGGCCGAAGGCGGGCGACAACGAGGAACTGCGTGGGTTCCTCAATGCGGGCCACCGCCGTTCCGGGGTCACCTACCGGTGCATCGGGGACGGCGGCAACCAGACCGTGGTGGAGTTCCCCTCCTACACGGCCGTCGCGGTCGCCGGACTGGGCTACCTTCCCGACACCATCACCACCCGCTCCGTCATCATCCGCATGCGCCGCCGCGCCCGGAACGAGCGTGTCGAGCCCTTCCGGGCCCGGCTCCACGAGGCCGAGGGCAACAAGCTGCGCGACCGGCTCGCGCACTGGGCCGATCAGGTCCGCGAGGACATCGCCGGGCGCTGGCCCGAGATGCCCGAAGGGGTCACCGACCGGCCCGCGGACGTGTGGGAGCCCCTGCTCTCCGTCGCGGACGCGGCCGGCGGCGACTGGCCCGAGCGCGCCCGTGCTGCGTGCGTGGAGCTGGTCAACGCCGCCCGCGCCGACGACAAGGGGTCCCTCGGCATCCGGCTGCTCACCGACCTGCGCGACCACGTCATGGCGGGGATCGACCGCATGCCGACCGTCGCCATCCTCGACCGGCTGTGCGCGCTGGAGGAAGCACCCTGGGCCGACATGAGCGGCCGGCCGCTCGACTCCCGGGGTCTGGCCAAGATGCTCGGTGAGTACATGACCAGCGACAACACCCCCATCAAGGCGCGGAACATCAAGTCCGCCGGATCGGTCCTGAAGGGCTACTACGCCGCCGATCTGCACGACGCATGGGACCGCTACTGCCCCCCTCCCCTTCAGGGGGCCGCTACTTCCGCTACCTCCGCTACCTCGCAGGTCAGCGGCCCGGAATCGGTAGCGGAAGAGCTCTTCCCGTCCGCTACCTGATCCGCTACCCCGCTACCGGCCCCACGCCCCGGACCCGGGGCCGGTAGCGCACACATCCGCTACCGCTACCCCGTCCGCTACCTCCGATCATGCCCCTGACCAGGGCGGTAGCGGAGGTAGCGGAAGTAGCGGACCTGACACGAGAAGGGCCCGAGGGGCCCATCGTCATTGCGATGAGGAGTCCGACTATGACTACCGCGCCCAAGTGCCACGCGACGCTCACGCTCCCCGAGATCTGCGAGGAGTTCCCCATCACCCACTCCGCGACGACACCGGCCACCCCGTTCCAGCACACGGGCGCCATGCCGCTTCAGCGGCGCCTGCACTCCGTCTCCGATGCCGCCTACGTCCTCGGCTTCGAGCGAACCACCGTGTGGGAGCAGATCCGCCTTGGACGCCTGCGGACCGTACGTGTGGGTCGCCGGCGCCTCGTACCGACGGAGTACATCGAGGAGTACGTCGAGATGCTGAAGCGCGAATCCGACGCCGCCTGAGCGCGAGAACTGTAGACCGAGGCCGCACCCTTCCGGTGCGGCCTCCTGACATTGATGAGGCACGCAGAACATGCCCGCCAAGGAACCCTCGCCGCGCAAGAAGGCAGGAAACGGCGAGGACTCGATCTACTGGGACAGCTCCAAGAACCGGTACATCGGCGCCATCTCTCTGGGGTACGGGCCGGACGGGAGGCGGCGGCGGCCGAAGGTCTCGGGGAAGACGAAGACGGAGGTCCGCAGCAAGCTCCGGACGCTCAGGCGGGAGCTTGAAGGAGGGACCCGTACCTCCTCAAAGAACACCGTCGAAGCCGCGGTGAACAGCTGGCTTGAACGGGGTCTGCGCGGCCGGGACGAGAGCAGCGTCAAGGTCTATCGCAGCCTGGCGTCCAATCACGTCATCCCGGACTTGGGGAAGGCGAAGGTACATGAACTCTCGGCCGACGAAGTCGACGAGTGGTTGACGGCGAAGTCCGAGGAGCTGGCCCACGAGAGCCTGAAGCGGGTCCGTTCCATCCTGCGCCGATCCCTCGCACAGGCCCAGCGCGAGGGAAAGGTGGGCCGCAACGTAGCGGAGTTCGTCGAACTTCCGCAGGGCAAGGAGGGGCGTCCCAGTAAGTCCCTGACGCTGGAGGAGGCGCATGCCCTCCTGCACACCCGCCAAGGGACGTGGATTCACGCCTACGTGGTGCTCGCCTTGCTCGTCGGAGTCCGAACCGAGGAGGAACGCCCACTCACCTGGGCTCACGTGCACATCGACACCGAAGGCGAGGAGCGCCCGTACATCGACGTGTGGCGTTCCGTCAGGAAGAGGGGCGAGACGAAGACGCGCAAGAGCAGACGGTCATTGACCATGCCCCATCACGCCGCCGTCGTCCTGACCCACCATCGACAACGCCAACAGGAGGAGTGCGCGGCCCGCGGAGAGGATTGGTCTGACGATCGGCTCGTGTTCGCTCACTCCGACGGCTCGCAGCGGAGCTCGACGAACGTTCTTCGAGAGCTCCGATCTCTCCTCAAGGAAGCCGGTTTCACCGCACCCAAGCGTTGGACCACACGAGAACTCCGCACCAGCTTCGTGTCCCTGCTCTCGGACCACGGGACACCGATCGAAGTCATCGCTAGGCTCGTCGGCCACAGCGGGACCGCCACCACCGAGACCGTGTACCGGAAGCAGATTCGCCCCGTCATCACGGAGGGAGCCGAAGCCATGGACGAGATCTTCAAGCCCGACAAGGGACGGAAGAGCTAGCGGTGGCTCCCTCTTTGGCTCCCCGGGAGGACGTCCCGCACGGCGCCGGGGGCGTGACCTGCGGTTTGGCGGGTCACGCCCTCCAAAGGGTCGTTACGTGGGAGGTAATGGGGACGGCGGCGCGGGAACACCCGTGGGAAACACAGCACCAGGAGGCATCAGTGCCGGATGCACGACCGCTCACCCCCGAGGAGAGGCTCGCCGACGCGAAAAGGGAGCTGGACCTCCCGCGGATCGTCGTGATCTGTGGCTCCACCCGCTTCATGGCCGAGATGACGGAGGCCGATCTGCGGGAGACCACAGCGGGGAAGATCGTCGTCAAACCCGGCTGCGACCTGAAGTCGCCGCACGCGCTCTGGTCCGATCCCGCCGGGGCCGAGGCGCTGAAGGCCCGACTCGACGAACTGCACCGAGCGAAGATCCGGCTCGCCGACGAGGCGCTCGTGGTCGGCGACTACATCGGCGACAGCACCCGGGCCGAGATTGCCTACGCCCGGTCGCTGGGCAAGCCCGTGCGCTTCGCGCATCCCGAGGTCGATCCCGGCGCCTGAGCCGTTTCGCCGTGGCTTGGCCGCCGACCGCGCGCCGCTTGCGTCGCTCGCCTGGTCAGTCGAAGAGGGCGACGACTCCGACGACCCAGACCGCGAGGAAGGCGAGGGCGCCGAGGAGGCAGCCGAGGGCTGCCAGGGTGCCGCCGAGGGTCCAGGGGCCGGAGGGGGGTTCCTCGTGGTCGCCGTCCAGGGCGGCGCGGTAGGTGGTGGGGTCGTCCCAGTCGACGGGATGGCCCAGGTCCGTGGCGCAATCGGCGAGGCGGCGGCGGAGCGTCAGGTCGTACGGGAAGGAGGACACGAGCCCGCGCAGGCGCTGGCGTGCGACGGGGATCCGGCCGGCGGCCAGGTCGGCGTCGACGCGGGCAAGGGTCTCTCTCAGCGGCATGCGACACATGATCGGGCGCCTCTCCGGGCCGCGTCGACCCGATTGTTCCCGGCCCGGTCGGCCGTCGAGCGCTGACGGTAAGGTGCGCGCCGGAACGGTCGGTGGACAAGAGGACGAAGGGGCGCGGATGGTGACGGGGCGTCGGGCGCGGATGGTGGCGACCGCGGACGATCACAAGGTGACGGCCGCCGAGTTGTTCTTCGATCTGGTCTTCGTCTACGCGATCACGCAGGTGACCGCGCTGATGGCCGCCTCGCCCACGCCGACGCGGGTGGTCGGGGCGATGGTGGTCCTGGCGCTGCTGTGGTGGTGCTGGTGCTGCTTCGCGTGGCTGGGGAACGTCGTGCGGGCCGACTCCGGGGCGCTTTTCGGGGTGCTGGTCACCGTGATGGCGGTGGTGTTCGTGGTGTCGCTCGCGGTGCCGGAGCTGTTCGCCGAGGACACCGGCGGGCTGCCGCTGCCGCTGGTGTTCGTGGTGTCGTACGGCCTGGTGCGGGTGCTGCACCTGGTCTCGTACCGGATCGCCACCCCCGGCGACACCGCCCTGCACCGCACGCTGCGCCGCACCGCGCTGCTCTCGGTCGTGCCGCCGCTGGCGCTGCTGCTCGCGGGGTGCGCGTACGACGGGGTGCCGCGGCTGGTGTTGTGGCTGGGGGCGGTCGTGCTTGACTACGGCGGCATCTACGTCACCGGTGGGTCCGGCTGGCGGATCGCCGCCCCCGGCCACTTCGCCGAACGGCACGGGCTGATCGTGATCATCGCGCTCGGCGAGTCGATCGTGGCGATGGGCGTCGGCGTCGCCGACTTCCCGCTGACCGTGGCGGTGATCGGCGCGTGTGCGGCGGGTCTGCTGCTCTCGGCCGGGCTGTGGGCGCTGTACTTCCGGCGCTTCGGCGAGCCCGCCGAGCACCGGCTCGGCGCGCTGGACGGGGACGACCGCACCCGGTTCGCCCGTGACGTGTACACCTTCCTGCACCTGCCGCTGGTCGCGGGCGTGGTGCTGTGCGCGCTCGGCATGAAGAAGGTGCTCACCCAGGTTGCCGACACCGGCCACTACGGCCTGGCCGAGCCGCTGCACGGCACGGTGGCCTGGTCGCTGACGGGCGGCGTCGGGGTGTTCCTGCTGGGCGCGGCGGCCATCACGCTGCGTTCCTCGGGGCGGCGGCCGACCGCGCTGCTCGTCGGCGGCGCGGCGGGCCTCGCGGCCGGCCCGCTGGTGCAGCGGGTTCCGGCCCTGGTGGCCCTGGCGCTGCTCGCGGCGGCGGTCCTCGCGCTGGTCTTCGCGCACGGGCGCGGGGCGGCGGACGGCGAAGACGGCGGGGCGGACGCGGACACGGACACGGACGCCGGTGCGGAACCGGCCTCGGCCGCCGGGAGCTGACGCCCGGGCGGCCGGAGACGGCCCCCGTCGGAACCTCCGGCGGTCGAGCGCGCTCCGATCGCGCCGCCGATCGCCGCGAGGCCCCCGGGTTCCGGCCCTCGCGCCGGAACCCGGGGGCCTCACCCCGGTCTCACTCCGGCCGCGCCTCCCTGTGCCCCGGCGTCCGGTCCGCGCGAGCGGGTTCGGGAGCCGGTTCGGGAGCGGGTTCGGGAGCGGGGGGCTGCGGGGTGGAGGGGGGTTCGGGGGTGCGGGTGCGGGCGGCCTCGGCGCGGAGGAGGGCGTGGAGGACGGCGAAGGGGTCCGCGGGCATGGTGGTGCGCTCCTTGGGGTGGGGGGTGAGGGGTGCTGGGAGGGCGGGGGCCTCTCAGCACCGCATCACCGCCGACCGGGGAGCCGTCCCGGACCCGGTGGGTACGGGGCGGGGCGCGGGCGCCGGTGCGCTCTCGGGCCCGGCGGGCCGGGCGGAGCGGGGTGGCGGGGCGGGGCGCCGGTGGGCGCGGCGGACGGGCGCGCCCGCCTGCGGGGCGGCGGTCTCGTGGGTCTCGCCGCCCGGGTCGGCCGCGGCGGACACGGGCCGGGGCTCGGTCTCGCCGGCGGTGGCCCCGCCGGTGCCCGCGCCGAGCAGCGCGGCGAGCACGAGCAGCACCGCGAGCGCGAACCGGGCGGCATGACCTGGGGGCCTCACGGTGATCCGTACTGCCCCGCCCGGCCCGGCAGGTGCCCGGCCGGGCCGAAGATCCGCCCGCCCGGCCTACGCCCGCGGGCCGCTTTTCACCCCTCGGGGTTCTCCGCGTCGCGGGCCTCGCCGCGGCCCTTGCGGGCGGCCATCACCGCGTACACGAGCACGCCACCGAAGAGGAAGAGCACGCCCTGGTAGACGGCCGCGTAGCCGGCGCCCGCGACCAGCCACAGGGAGAAGCCGAAGGCGGCGAGGGCGAGGACGCCGTCGCGGGCGAGGCGGGCCTTGGAGACCTGGTCCGACCTGCCGGAGAGCAGGAACTGGATCTGGGCGGCGGTGGACAGCAGGTAGGGCACGGTGGCGGTGAAGGTGGTGACGAGCACGAGCATCTCGAACACGCCCTCGGTGCCGGCCGTGTAGTTGTAGACGGTCAGGAGCGAGGCGAGGGCGACGGTGACGACGACGCCGACCGTCGGGACGCCGCGCCGCTTGACGGTGAAGGCCTTCGGGAAGAGTCCGTCGCGGGCCGCGGCGTACGGCGCCTGGGCGCTGAGCAGGGTCCAGCCGTTGAGCGCGCCGAGGATGCTGACCATGGCCATGACGGCGACGGCGACGCCGCCCCAGGAGCCGCCGAACATGATGTTCGTGGCGTCGGAGAAGGGCGCGGTCGAGCCGACCAGCTTGTCGTGGGCGACGGTGCCGAAGACGGAGAGGGTGCCGAGCAGGTAGACGGCGGCGGCGCCGAGGGTGCCGAGGACGGTGGCGCGGCCGACGTTGCGGCGCGGGTCGCGGACCTCGCCGGCGCTGACGGCGGCGGACTCGACGCCGAGGTAGCTGAAGAGCAGGATCGCGGCGGAGGCGGAGACCGCGCCGAGCGCGCTGCCGCCGCTCGCCTGGAAGGGGCCGAGGTTGTCGGGGTCGAAGAAGAAGAACCCGCCGACGGCGACGAGGATCAGCGGCACGAACTTCAGCACGGTCGCGACGATCTGCACCGCGCCGACGTAGCGGGTGCCGGCCAGGTTGGCGAGGCCGGGCAGCCACTGGAAGGCGAGGGCGGCGGCGATGGTGGCGAGGGTCGACTCGTGGACCGGCACGATGACGTCGAGGTAGCCGACGGCGGCGACGGCGAGGGCCGCGTTCGACACCCAGGCGGTGATCCAGTACGACCAGGCGGCCAGGAATCCGGCGAAGTCGCCGAAGGCGGCGCGGGCGTAGACGTATGGGCCGCCGGTGTGCGGGAGGCGGCGGGCCAGCTTGCCGAAGACCAGCGCGAGGGAGATCGCGCCGAGGGTGAGGACGCCGAAGGCGAGCAGGCTGATGGTGCCGAAGGGGGCGACGGAGGCGGGGAGCAGGAAGATGCCGCCGCCGATGATGTTGCCCATGACGAGCGCGGTCGCGACGGGGAGACCGAAGCGGCGGGCGTGCTTGCTGCTCCGCGGTTCCCGCCCCGGGGCGGACGCGGACGGTCCCGGGGCGTCCCCGGACGGTCCCGGGGCGGTGGGTGCGGGCGGTGCCGCGGGTGCGGTGGGGGCCGTGCTCATGGGGGTGGTGCGCCTCTCGTCGTACAAACGCACCCATGGTCCGCATCGCGGGACGGTGTTCCAAATCAGCCGTTTTTGTCCCGCGCGGCGGGCTCATCGACCGGAAGAAACGCTTCCGCATCGCCCTCCGGCCGGGAAATCTCCAGCGGCACCTGCGGGCCCTGTCCCTCCCGCAGCCAGCCGCGCAGCACCTGGTGCACCTGCTCGGCGCCCACCAGCGGCAGGGGCGGCGGGGTCAGCTCGCGCGGCCACAGCAGGAAGGCCTCGGACTGGTCGCCGCCGAGGCCGCCGTGCGAGCCGATCTGCTCCTCGAAGGCGTGCACGGTGCCGGTGGCCGGGTCGTGCATCGAGTTGACCATGATGTCGGCGACGTGCGGGAAGCCGTCGGTGCGACGGATCGCCGCGGCCGCGCCCGTCCCGAACCCCGCCAGCGGCCCCTCGCCGTCGGCCAGGCGTGCGACCGGCACCTCCACTCCGTCCCGGGCCAGCACCACCGAGCCGTGCTCCTCGCTCGCCACCAACAGGAATCCGATCCCCGGGTGCTCCGCCAGGGTGCGCAGCAGGGCCGGGTGGAGGCGGTCGATCTCCTCGCGGGTCATCCGGTGGGGCACGCCCGGGAAGGACACCAGGCCGAGGTTCCCGGAGGCGAGCACGACCGGTTCGGGCGCCCGTGCCGCGGCCACGGCCGCCGCCTCCGCGCCCTCCTTCCCGGCCTCCTCCGCCTCGTCCACGGGCCGGTGCAGGGCGCTGCGCAGCGCCTCGCGGGCGGCGTCGCGGGCCTCCGAACCCGACCCTTGCTCCGGCCGCGCGGAGCCCCGGGCACGTCGCACCCGGCGCGACACCGGCAGCCCGCACCCGGCCCGCACCAGCTCCTTCAGCGTCAGCCCGTACGCGGACGCGAAGGTCTCCCCCGGGCTCTGTCCGTGGTCGGAGAGCAGCACGATGCGGTACGGGCGGGGCGCGTGCGCGGCGACCCCGGCGATGAGGCCCACCGCGCGGTCCAGCCGGGCGAGCACCTGGTCGGTGTCGCGGCCGCGCGGCCCGGAGTGGTGGGCCACCTCGTCGTAGGCGACCAGGTCGGCGTAGACGGCGGTGCGGCCGGCGAGCATGTCGCCCATCACGGCGGCGACCACGACGTCCCGCTCGACGACGGTGGCGAAGGCGCGGACGAAGGGGTAGAGGCCGCCGCGCGAGACCCTCGGGGTCTCGCGGCGCAGCCGGGCGCGGAGCGCCTGGGCGATCTCGCGGACGACCTCGGTGACGAGGGAGCCGGCGGTGCGGACCGCGTTGGCCGGGTCGGAGAAGTAGGCGAAGTAGCCGGCCCGGGAGCGGTTGCGGCGGCCCCGGCGGGCGGCCATCGACAGCACCAGGGCGAGCTGGTCGGCGCCGCCGCTGAACAGGTTGCCGCGCGAGGCGCCGTCGAGGGTGAGCAGTCCGCCGTCGCCGGTGCGCGCGACGGCCCGGCGCTGGAGCTCGACCGCGCTCGCGGGCCGGTTGGACACCATCAGGCGGCCGGTGTCCTTCTCGTACCAGCGGAAGGCGGGCACGTCCTCGTTGGAGCCGTGCAGGATGCCGAGCTGGCTGGCGCCGGTCTGGCTGGACCAGTCGGTGCGCCAGGGGGTGAGGGCGTGGGTGGTGGCGAGCCAGGCGGCGACCGTCGGCATCCGGCCGGCGGCGACGGCCTCGGCGAGCACCCGGTGGCCCACGCCGTCGAGTTGGAGGAAGACGGTGCCGGGCACCGGTGCGGCGCCGGGGTCCCGGACGGCGTCCCGGGGGCGCGTGCGGTCGGCGAGCCGGTAGAGCCGGCGGCGGTACGCCTCGTCGTCCCGGACGGCGAGCGCGGTGGAGGTGGCCGAGGCGACGGCAGACATCACGGCGGCCACCACCACGGCGGTCTCGGGCGCGGCGGCGGCCCGCCCGTCCGCGCTGAGGCGCAGCGCGAGCAGCAGCAGCGAGCCGTTCAGGAAGAACACCAGCAGGCCCAGCACCAGGGCGGGTACGAGCAGCACCGCGCGCACGATCAGCGGCCAGACGAGGGCGCTCAGCAGACCGAAGGCGCCCGCGCACCAGGCGGCGGTGAAGGCGACGGTGGTGAGGCTCTCGCCGTCGGCGGACTGCAGCTGGAAGTCCGGGAGGAGGCCGGCGAGCAGGAGCAGGGTGAGCGTGGAGACCGCCCACACGGTGATCACCCGCAGCAGGGCGCGGCTCGCGTTGCGCCAGCGCCCCCGGTGCGGGCCCGCGGTCCGTCCTCGCCGTTCGCCCACGCCTCGTTCACCTTTCGCCCGATTCCTGCCCCCAGCGTGGCACAACGCGCGCGGGACGGGGCAGGGGCGCCCAGGGGGACCGGGCGGGGGCGTTCAGGAGCCGTCGTACCCGGCCGTGGGCATCGAGAGGCGGCGGTGCACCCCCGCCTTCATGGGCGCGTCGTACGCGGGTTCGGCGAGGCCGGCGGTCTCCAGGCGCACCCCGCGCCGGCCGCACTCGGCGCGGAAGGCGGGCACGTCGGTCAACGCCCGGGCCAGGACCCGCTCGTTCGGGGCGACGAAGAGGTCCACCGCGCCCTCCTCGACGTCGGCCCACAGGGCGGCGTGGTCGGGCCGGATGCCGTAGAAGAGCAGCTGCCTCGTCACCACGTAGCCCCGCTCGCGGGCCCAGCGCACGCACATGGCGTGCTGGCTGCGGGTGTCGACCAGGAAGGGGTCGTCGTCGAGCTCTTCGAGCGGGGTGAGGCTGGCGATCGCCGCCACCCGAACGTCGTCCATGGGGCGACCCTACTGCGTCGGAGGGCCCCGGAGGAGAGGGGCGGTATACCAACCGGGGTCGTTCCGGTGAAGTCCCGCCCCGCCCGCGGCCCCGGACCTCTACCCTCGGTACGGAGGGCCGGGCCCGGGGCCCGGCCGGAGGCGACGGGAGAGGGCGGCGGACCGGTGGAAGTCACCTGGTGGGGCCATGCGACGTGCACGGTCGAGGACTCCGGGGTGCGGCTGCTGACCGACCCGCTCTTCGCGCGCCGCCTCGCCCATCTGCGGCGCCGGCGCGGTGCGCTGCCGCCGCCCGAGGCGGCCCGCGCCGAGGCGGTCCTCGTCTCGCACCTGCACGCCGACCATCTGCACCTGCCCTCGCTGGCCCGGCTCGCCCCCGGCACCCGGCTCGTCGTGCCGGCCGGCGCGCCGGAGGCCGTCCCCGCGCTGCGCCGCCTCGTCCGGCGCGGGCTGCGGATCAGCGAGCTGGCGGCGGGCGAGGAGCTGGCCGTGGAGGGCGTGACGGTACGGGCGGTGCCGGCGCGGCACGACGGGCGCCGGCTGCCGTACGGGCCGCACCGGGCGCCCGCGCTCGGTTACGTGGTGGAGGGCGCGGCCCGCACCTACTTCGCGGGCGACACCGGGCTCTTCGACGGCATGGCGGAGGCGGTCGGCCCGGTCGACGTGGCACTGCTCCCGGTCGGCGGCTGGGGGCCGTACCTGGGCCACGGGCACCTGGACGCGCGGCGCGCCGCCGAGGCGCTGGCGGCGCTGTCCCCGGCGGCCGCGGTGCCGGTGCACTACGGCACGTACTGGCCGATCGGTCTGGACGCGGTCCGGCCGCACGAGTTCCACGCGCCCGGTGACGACTTCGTGCGGCACGCCGCCCGGCTCGCCCCGAAGGTGACGGTGCATCTGCTCGGGCACGGCGAGCGGGTCCGGCCGGAGGTCGCCCGGTGATCGACCGGGTCGTGGCGGTGGTGCGGGAGCTGCCGCCGGAGTCGACGCAGCAGGCGGTCGGCTATCCCTCGCTGTTCCTCCTGGTGGCGTTCGGCGCGCTGGTGCCGGTGGTGCCGACGGGCGCCGTGGTGAGTTCGGCGGCGGTGGTGGCCTTCCACCAGACGAGCCCGCTCTCCCTGCTCTTCGTGTTCCTGGTGGCCTCCTTCGCGGCTTTCCTCGGCGATCTCGCGCTCTACTGGCTCGGGCAGCGCGGGGTCGGCTCCCGCAACGGCTCGCGCTGGCTGGCGGCGCTGCGCGCCCGGGCCGCCCCGGAGCGGCTCGCCCAGGCGCAGGAGCGTCTGGAGACCCACCGGGTGCAGGTCCTGGTGCTGTCGCGCCTCGTGCCGGCCGGACGGATCCCGGTGATGCTGGCCTGTCTGCTGGCGGGGATGCCGCTGCGCCGGTTCGCCCGGGGCGATCTGCCGGCGTGTCTGGCGTGGGCGGCGACGTACCAGCTGATCGGGATCCTGGGCGGTTCGCTGTTCCCCGAGCCCTGGCAGGGCGTGGTGGCCGCGGTGGGCCTGACGGTGCTGGTCAGCGCGGTGCCGGCGGTGTGGCGGCGGGTGCGCGGGCCGGCGGGGAAGGAACCCTCGGCGGGCGGCCCCTCGGGGAACGAGCCCTTGGGGAACGAGCCCTCGGGGAGCGAGGCCTCAGGGAACGAGGCCTCAGGGAACGAGCACGGCTGAGGCGCCGATCGGCAGGTCCCACAGGTCCTCGCGGGGCAGTCCGGCCGCGGCCCAGGCCTCACGGACCCGGGTGAGGGGTTCGAGCACGGGCTCGGAGGAGAGCACGAAGGTGGCCCAGTGCATGGGTGCCATCCGGCGGGCGCCGAGGTCCCGGAAGGCGCGGACCGCCTCCTCGGGGTCGGTGTGCACGTCGCTGAGCCACCAGCGCGGCTCGTAGGCGCCGATCGGCAGCAGGGCGAGGTCGATGCCGGGGTGGCGGCGGCCGATCTCGGCGAACCAGTGCCCGTAGCCGGTGTCGCCGGCGAAGTAGAGCTTGTGGCCCGCCCGGTCGGTGAGTACCCAGCCGCCCCACAGGGAGCGGCAGGTGTCGAGCAGGGTGCGCTTGGACCAGTGGTGGGCGGGCACGAAGTCGAAGCGCAGGCCGTCGAGTTCGGCCGCCTCCCACCAGTCGAGCTCGGTGACCCGGGTGAAGCGGCGGCGGGTGAACCAGCGGCCGAGTCCGGCGGGCACGAAGACGGGGGTGCGGCGGGGCAGCCGCTTGAGGGTGGGGGCGTCGAGGTGGTCGAAGTGGTTGTGGCTGATGACGACGGCGTCGACCGGCGGCAGGTCCTCCCAGCGGACGCCGACGGGGGTGAGCCGGGCCGGGGTGCCGAGGATGCGGCGGGACCAGACGGGGTCGGTGAGCACGGTGAGCCCGCCGGCCCGGACCACCCAGCTGGCGTGCCCGGCCCAGGTGACGGCGAGGGTGTCCGGCCCGGCCTCGGGCAGCGGGCCGGGGGCGAAGGGCAGCATCGGGACGTCGCGGAGCCCGTCGGGTCCGGGGCGGACGGCGCCCTCGCGGGCGAGACGGGCCAGGGCGCGGACACCGGGCAGCGGGGCGGTGAGCCGGTCGGCGAAGCTGCGCGGCCAGTCGTGCCGCACCCGGCCGAGGGGCTGGAGCGCGGGTGTCGCGGGGTGCGCGCCGTGGGGGGTGCGGGCGGGGTGCGCCGCCCGGGCCGTCCGGGCCGTCCGTTCCGTCATCTCTGCGGCCTCCCTGTGGTCCGTCAACCGTCGGTGTCTGGCGAGGGGTTCAGCGGGCGGGGGTACTGCGGGTCGGGGGCGGGGGTCAGCTGGTCAGGGCCAGGGGGTCAAGGGGTCATGGGGCGAGTTCGTCGAGTGCGGCTCCGAATGAGGTCAACGCGGCTGCCACGTGCGGGAGTTCCGCCGGGCGGGCGGCGGTGAGGGTCGCCATGCGGTCCGCCTCGGTGGGACCGAGGAAGGCGGCGGTGTCGAACCGGACGCGCAGGGCGCCGAGTTCGTCGCCGAAGCGGTGGCCGCCGGGGACCGGGGTGCCGAGCCGGGCGGTGAGGTGGTTCTCGAGTTCCAGGGAGTCGGTGACCCCGCGGGCGGCCAGTCCGGCCCGCAGCGGGCCGAGGTCGGCGTAGAGGTGGCGGCCGGCCTGCGGGGGCCGGGCGAGGGCGCCGGCGGAGAGCACGGCCCGGTGGGCGGCGGCGGCGATCGCGCCGTGGGCGTGGGCCGTGAGCCGGGCCCGTACGGTGACGTCCTCGGGTTCGTCGAGGGCGTGCGCGGCGGCGGGGGCGAACGGGCCGGGGACGAGGGCGCCGAGGGCGGTGAGGATGTCGAGGGTGCGGGCCCGGGGGTCGCCGTAGCGGTCGGCGCGCGAGGCCGCGGCGGGCGGGAAGCGGGCGACGGCGCAGGGCCAGGCGGCGGGGGCGAGGGCGCCGGCCAGGTCGGTGAGCACGGTGACGTCGTCGGGGCACATCTCGGCGGGGCTGAGCAGCACGGTGTCCTGCGGGCGGTGCACGGTGTCGCGCCAGGTCTCGTCGCTGATGATGTGCAGCCCCTCGGCGACGGCGGCCTCGCAGGCCTCGCGGAGGATCTCCGGCGGGGCGACGGTGGCGGTGGGGTCGTCGGCGACGGAGAGCAGCAGCAGCCGGGGGGCGCCGCCCTCGGCGCGGACCCGGCGGACGGTCTCCAGGAGGGCGTACGGATCGGGGACGCCGCCGCACTCGGCGGGGGTGGGCACGTGGTAGGCGGGGCGGCCGAGGAGCCGGGCCTGCGGGGTCCACCAGGCGGGGCAGGGGCGGGGCAGCAGCAGGTCGCCGCCGTGCGCGGCGATCAGGGCGAGCAGCAGCGGCGGGGCGCCGGGGGCGGCGACCACGTCCTGGGCGTGGGTGCGCAGTCCGCGGCGCCACCAGTAGCCGGCGGCGGCCTCGCGGAGCACGGGACCGCCGCCGGGCGGTTCGGGTGCGGTGCGGTCGACGGCGGCGGCGAGGAGGGCGGCGAGGCCGGGCAGCACCGGGAGGCCGGGCTCCGGTGCGGGCGGCCCGTAGCGCACGGGTCCGCGGCTCTCCGGGGCCGTCTGCCGCATGTCCCGAACCTCCTCCTGCCCAGGGGTGCGCCGGGGCGCGCCCGAGCGGCACCCCTGTGCCCTTTATACGGAGGTTTGCGGGTTTTCGCCGCTCGCGCGGCGCTCACTCCACGGTGACGGGGTGCCGGACGACGGCGTTGAAGAGGTAGCCCTGGGTGTTGTGGACGGCCCGCTCGGGCTGGACGTTCCCTGCGGTGTCGGTGACCCGGGAGAGCAGG
This sequence comes from Streptomyces sp. NPDC053541, assembly GCF_044544705.1. Lineage (NCBI taxonomy): Bacteria > Bacillati > Actinomycetota > Actinomycetes > Kitasatosporales > Streptomycetaceae > Streptomyces > Streptomyces sp. NPDC053541. The sequence goes on along the minus strand of NZ_JBITXM010000010.1, from coordinate 226,537 downwards.
GTCCGGGGCCCGGTGGCGGTGGGCCGCCAGTTGGTGGTCCAGCGCACCCAGCCGCCGGCGCGGGGGCGGTCGAGGAGGCGGGCGTGCTGCCAGGTGGCGCCGCCGTCGGCGGACACCTCGACGGAGCGGACGGGGGCGAGCGCGGACCAGGCGCGGCCGGTGAGGTGGTGGGGGCGGCCGACGGCGAGCGGGGCGCCGAAGGGGAGTTCGTAGGCGCTCTTGAGGGTCTGCCGGCCGATCGGGGCGCTGCCGCCGGGCGGGTGGGCCGCGCCGAAGAGCCGGTAGTAGTCGGTGGACCAGGGCGAGGAGAGCGGGCGGCGGGAGACCTCGATGTCGCCGAGCCACTTGACGGAGGCGACGCCGACCCAGTTCGGCACGACGAGCCGGGCCGGGTGGCCGTGGTCGTGCGGGAGCGGCTCGCCGTTCATCTCGTACGCGACGATGACGTCGTCCAGCGCCTTGGCGACGGGCAGCGGGCGGCGCACCCGCCCGAGGTCGGCCCCGCCGGTGACGAACGGGTCGTCGAGGCCGCGGGGCTGGATGTCGACGGCGTCGGCGGCGATGCCGGCGAGCCGCAGCACGTCGGAGAGCCTGGCGCCGCGCCAGTGGGCGGCGCCGACGGCGCCGAGGGTCCAGGGGGTGCCGGTGACGGGCTCGCCCTGCTGGGTGGTGTAGAGGCTGCGGCCGTTTCCGGCGCACTCGATCAGGGCCGTGCGGGTGACGGCGGGCAGGTCGCGCAGTTGTCCGTAATCGATCCGTACGGAGGTGTGCCGCCCGTGCAGGCCGTCGCCCCAGATGGTGAGCCGCCAGTCGGCGGCGTCGAGGACGGGGGTGGAGGTGTGGTTGCGGACGAAGAAGCGGTCGATCGGCGTGATCCGGCCGGTGTCGCGGAAGGTCTCGAAGCGCGCCTCGGCGTTGGTGCCGCGGACGACGAAGTGCTCGGGCGGCAGCGGCTTGACGATGCCGGGGGCCGGGTCGGCGGCGGCGCCGGGGCCGGTGGCGCCGGCCGGGTGGGTGCCGAGCGCGGACAGGACGGGGGCGGCGGCGAGCGCCTTCAGGAGGGTGCGGCGGGCGGGCACGGGCGGGCTCCTCGGCGCGTCGGGGACGGACGGGCACACGATGGCACGGATCGGTACCGTCTCGGGAGCCCGCGACGGTACGTTCACGGGCCTGCAACACCAGAATCCGCCACTCTCGCGCCGCGCGCGGGTCGTGGGCCCCGGTTCCGGGTCCCGCCGGGCTCCAGGCCCGGTCCGCGAGCCGTGGCCGGTGCCGCGACACTGGGCGGATGAGCGCCTACGACCCGAAGCACTTCGCCGCCGTCCCGTTGCGCGGCGCCCGCCTGGACCTGGAGCCGCTGCGGCTCGACCACGCCGCCGAGGTGGCGCCGGCCCTGGCCGATCCCGCGCTGCACGCCTTCATCGGCGGCGCCCCGCTCGCCGAGCCCGAGCTGGGCGCCCGCTACGCCCGGCTGCTCGCGGGCCCGCCGGACCCGGACGCGACGGCCTGGTGCAACTGGGTGCTGCGACTGCGGGAGACCGGGGCGGCGGTGGGGACCGTGCAGGCCACGGTGGTGGCGCGGGGCGCCGAGCTCGCCTGGGTGGTCGGGACGCCCTGGCAGGGCGTCGGGCTGGCCCGCGAGGCGGCGGTCGTGCTGGCGGGGTGGCTGCGGGAGCGGGGCGCACCGGCCCTGATGGCCCATGTGCATCCCGAGCACCGGGCGTCGGCGGCGGTGGCCGCGGCGGCGGGCCTGGCGCCGACGGAGGTGTTCGAGGACGGCGAGCGGCGCTGGGAATGGCGGGCTTCAACTCCTCGGTGACGGCGCCCCCTTCCACGCCCCGTCCACATCGTGAGAGTGGGGTCTCAGAATGCGAATGCCGGGCGTACGGTGGGGACACAGCGAACCGATCTTCCGAAGGAGTCCGGTCATGTCCTCGTCCACGCCCTCGTCCACGCCCTCGTCCACACCCGCGCGCGAGACCGCGCACGAGACCGCCACCTACACCCACGGCCACCACGAGTCCGTGCTGCGCTCGCACAGTTGGCGCACCGTCGAGAACTCCGCCGCCTATCTGGTCCCCGAGCTGCGACCGGGCCTGGACGTCCTGGACGTCGGCTGCGGGCCGGGCACCATCAGCGCCGACCTGGCCGAGCGGGTCGCGCCGGGCCGGGTGACCGCGGTGGACGCGGCGGAGGACGTGCTGGTGAAGGCGCGGGCGGCGGCGGCCGAACGGGGCGTGGACAACATCGAGTTCGCGGTCGCCGACGTGCACGCCCTGGACTTCCCCGACGACTCCTTCGACATCGTGCACGCCCACCAGGTGCTGCAGCACGTCGGCGACCCGGTGCAGGCGCTGCGCGAGATGCGCCGGGTGTGCCGGCCCGGCGGGGTGGTGGCGGCCCGGGACAGCGACTACGGCGCCTTCACCTGGTACCCGCGCCCGGCGGGCCTGGACGCCTGGCAGGACCTGTACCAGCGGGTGGCCCGGGCGAACGGCGGCGAGCCCGACGCCGGCCGCCGGCTGCTGTCCTGGGCGCACCGGGCCGGGTTCACCGACGTCACCGCCTCCGCCGGGGTGTGGTGCTTCGCCTCGCCGGAGGAGCGCGCCTGGTGGAGCGGCCTGTGGGCGGACCGCACCACCGAGTCGGTGTACGCGCGCCTGGCGGTGGACGGCGGCCACGCCACGCCCGAGGAGCTGACGGCCGTCTCCGAGGCCTGGCGCGCCTGGGGCAAGGACGAGGACGCCTGGTTCCTGGTGCCGCACGGCGAGATCCTGTGCCGGGTGTGAGCCGTACGGGCCCCCTTGTGTGACGCTGTGGCACGTCAGTCGGCGCGCATGCGGAACTCGTAGGCGTCCGGCAGCGGTTCGTCGGTGAGCCGGGACCACAGCTCGCCCAGCTCCTCGGCGCCCTCCTTCAGGTCGGCCACCTCGAAGCCCGCGTCGAAGACCGCGCGCGCCTCCGCCGGGCGCCCCTCGGCGCACAGCAGCCGGGCCTCCAGGTAGCGGAAGTCTCCTCGGGCCCGCACCTCCCCGGGGAGCCGGGAGAGCACGGCGCGGGCCTCGGCGGTCCGGTCCACGCCGAGCAGCGCGGCGACCGTCTCGCGGGCGAGGGCGGCGGTGACCAGCGGGTCGCCGCCGTCCTGGGCCGCGAGGGCCTCGGCGTACCGGTCGGCGGCCCGTTCCCGGTGCCCGGCCTCGTGGTCGGCCACGGCCAGGCAGTAGAGCAGCGGCCAGCGTTCTGCGGCGTTCTTCAGACCGCGCTCCCAGCTCCGTACCGCCTGGGCGAGGTCGCCGGCCGCCCACTGCGCGACACCCAGGTGGTACTCGGTCACCGGTTCGGCGGGCGCGGTCTCCAGCATGTCCCGCCAGGCGTCGGAGATCGGGGTCTGCCAGGGCGCGGCGCCCGGCTCGGGCGCGGGCAAGGCTCCGGTGCGCAACAGCCCTGCCCACGGCCGCTGTTCGTCGCCGAGGAGCGCCGGGTCGAACGGCGTGCCCGGCAACTCGTGTCCGCCGCGCAGCACTTCGAGGGCGCCCCAGCCGGAACCGGTCGCGAGCGGCGGGCCGGGTTCGGTGTCGGCGGCGGCCCGCCAGCGCGCGTACGCCGAGTCGACCTCGGCCCGCGGCAGCACCTCGGCGAGCGCGGACTCGACGCCCGCGCGGGCCGCCGCCCAGTCGGCACCGTGCACGGTCGCGGGGTCGGCGGCCAGCGGCCCGTACACCTCCAGCCAGGAGACCTCCTCCCCCGCCTCCAGGACCGGGTGTTCCAGCTGGGTGCGGGCAAGTCCGGCCTGGATCTCGGCGTAGCCGGGGGTGCCGGGCTCGGTGAGCCACTCCTGCCAGCGGCGCCCGCCGCGTCCGGTGCCCCAGACGAAGAGCTTGCGGCCGAGCAGCCGGTCCGTGGAGGTCTGCACCAGGCCCTCGCCATCGGCGTCGAGCGCGGCGATCCAGCGCCGCTGCCCGTCCGGGAGCGCGTAGAACCAGTCGCCGGCGTGGGCGCTTTCGCGCGGGTACGTGCGGTCGGTGCCGTCCTCGGAGCGCGGCACGGGGACGCGGCGCAGGGCGTGTTCGTAGCCGAAGTGCCAGGCGGTGTCGGCGGGGGCGAGGATCCGGCGGTCCTCGGGGACGGCGGTGTTGGACCACCAGTAGCAGGGCACGGCCCGCTCGTGCGGGTTGCGGACGCGGACGCCGACGCGCAGGTGCGCCGAGTTGGCCGGCAGCCACAGGTCGACCTGGAAGGGCAGGTCGCGCAGCCGCTCCCACTCCCAGAGGCGCAGCATCTCGCCGCCGTCCGGGGCCGGGACGACGGCGGCGTGCAGCGGGGCGCAGGACAGGGTGGAGTGGCCGCGGGCGCCGATGTTCCACTCGATGCCGCCGGAGAACCAGGCGCCGTTGAGGGCGAAGGCGGCGGGCTGCAGCACCGGGTTGCGGTAGAGCAGTTCGCGGCCGGTGGGCTTGTGCAGCAGGGAGTGGACCCGGCCGCCGAGTCCGGGGAGCACGGTGACCTTGAGGTGGGCGTTCTCGATCTCGACGGTGTCGAGGGTCGTGGGGGTGCGGGCGCGCCCGTAGCCGTCGCGCATCCGGGTGGGCAGCAGGGTGCGCAGCGGGGCGTGCCCGAGCTGACGGGCCATGTCGCGGGGCAGTGCGGACCGGTCCCGCTCGTCGACCGACGGGGCGGCCGCGCCGAGGTGGTGGAGCGCGGGCAGCGGGTTGTCCGGGCCCAACGGCGCCGCGGGGAGGGTGAGTACGGCACGTCGTACGGTCGTCATCCGCCCATGGAACACGCCGGAACGGGCTCCGGCCAGAGGGCGGGCGAAGGGACGGAGGGCGGTAGGGACCGCGAGGTGGCGGGTGGGGCGGACGGGGCGGGCGCCCGGGCGGGAAATTGCGTTGCGGCTCCGGGACCCCGGCCTAGGGTGGTTGTTTTACCGAGGAAGGGCGCGGAGGTCGCGAGGCATGAGCACGCAGCACACCTACCGGGTGATCGTGCGGGGTACGTTCGCCGGACTGTCGGAGGAGAGCCGCACGCGGCTCCTCGCGGAGGCGGACGAGCACGGGCTCTCCGCGATGGAGTTCACCGAGGAGGGCTCGCTCGCCTACGACCGCACCCTGAAGCACTTCTCGTACCGCCTGGTCGTGGTCTCCGACGCGGCGGACGGCGAGGAGATGGCCGGCGCGATCGCCGAGGACCGCGTGGAGCAGGCGCTGCGGGCGCTCGGGCACGGCTTCTCCGGCCTGAGGTCCACGGTCACCGACATGGACACGATGAAGATCAACTACAAGCGCTGAGCCGCTGCGGGAGCGGAGCCGTCACGGGCGCCGGGCCGGGCCCGCGGCGGGCCCTCCGGCGGTGATGGCCCAGCGCTCGTGGTCGCGCCACTCCCCGTCGATGAACAGCATCGCGGGCGAGAAGCCCTCGAGGCGGAAGCCGGCCCGCCGGACCAGGGCGCGGGAGGCGGTGTTCCCCGGCTGGATGTTGGCCTCCAGGCGGTGCAGGCCGAGCGGTCCGAAGGCGTGCCCGAGGACCAGGCCGAGCGCCTCGGTGAGGAGTCCGCGGCCGGCCGCGTGCGCGAAGGCGCCGTAGCCGAGGGCGCCGGAGAGGAAGGCGCCGCGGACGATGTTGTTGATGTTGACGAAGCCGGCGATCCCGCCGCCGTCCCGCTCGCACACGAGGAAGCCCTCCCGGGCCGGGTCCTCGATCAGCGGACGGCTGTAGACGGCGTACGCCTCGGGGGTCTGGGGCGGGTAGAGCCAGGGCGCGTGCAGCTCCCGGCTCTCCCGGGCCCGTGCGGTGAACTCCTCGGCGTCCGCGGCCGTGAAGGGCCGCAGCCCGACGCGGGGCCCGGTGACGAGATACCGACCAAGATCGCCAGACATGGGCCCAGGCTACCGGTGGGGCGGTCCGGGTGGCAGCCCCGTGGGGCTGGGGCTCGGCGACGGGTCAGCGGCGGGCGGCCGTCACGCGGGGCGGGCAGGGCTCGCCCTTCTTCGCCACGCCGACCACGACCCGGCCGCGCGGGGCGCGCTCGGCGCCCGGGGCGGGGTGCTGGGTGCAGACCCACCAGTTCGGCGGCCAGAGCACGCGCCGGTCGCCGCCGCCCACGTCGATGACGTCGAGCCGGGTGCGCGGCGCGAGGCTCGTGAAGACCCGCCACAGGCCTCCGCCGAGCAGGTCCGGCATGGGCTGGCGGGCCGGTGGGCCGGTGTCGTCCTCCTGGTCCGCGAGCGGTTCGGCCGAACCGACGGCGACGGCCGCGAGCGCCAGGACCGCGCACGCGCCGAGCAGGGTCGAGCGTCTCATTTCCGCCTCCGGGCCGCCGCGTAGTAGCCGCAGACCGCGCCGAGCAGCGCGGTCGCGAGCAGGGCGAGGTACAGCGGCGTGGTCACCTCGGGGACCAGCAGCCTGATCCGTACCTCGCGGGTGTTCTCGAAGATGAACACGAGCAGCAGGATCGCCACGACGCCGATCGCGATCCGGCCGGGAGTGAAGACCCCGCCCGCCCGGGACGTGCCCGTGCTCGCTGTCTCCTTGCGACTCATCGCCGGCCCTCTCCTCCGTCGTGCGTCCCCCCAGGATGGGCAGATGTGTCGGGTTCGGCGGAGGTGGAGTAGGCCATCCGAGTGACTTGTCAGACAAGGTCGGGCGGCTACGGTAGATCCCGGAAGACCTGAAGCGCGTGAGGAGGACCGATCCGTGGCAGCCGGCGGACCGCAGCGACGTCCCGTGGTGGCGCTCTACGAACGGATCGCGGACGCCATCCACGACGGCACCTACCCGCCGGGCTGCACGCTGCCCTCCGAGCCCAAGCTCGCGAGCGAGCTCGGGGTGAGCCGGCCGGCCCTGCGCGAGGCGCTGCTGCTGCTCCAGGAGGACGGGCTGCTCACGGTCCGCCGCGGGGTCGGGCGCACGGTCAACGCGCATCCGCCGCGGCGCGGGTTCGAGCAGGTCAGGGCCCTGGAGGAGCTGCTGGGCGGGGCCGCGCCGCTGCGCGTGCGGGGGCTGCTGCGCACGGCCGAGGAGCCGACGGACTTCACCACCCAGCACCTGCTCGCCCCGGCCGGCGCCGAACTGCGGTTCTGGGAGTCGGTGCTGGTGGGCGAGGCCGGTCCGGCAGCGCTCAGCCACGAGTGGGCGGCCGCCGACGAGGTCCTGGAGCGCGTCCACCCGGCCTTCGCCGAGGCCCTGCGGACCGCCTCCGCGGCCGAGCGCACCTCGATGCTGGCCGTGCTGGCCGGGGCCTCGCGCGGTGTGCCGCTGGCCGCGCACAGCGCGGTCACGGCGACCCTGCTCGGGCGGCGCCGGGGCGAGCAGCTGGGCCGCTCGGCGGACACCCCCGCGGTGCTGGTCACCCAGGTGGTACGGGTCGGGGAGACGCCCGTCCTGGCCGCCAAGCACATGCTGCCGACGGGTGCGCCCGCGCTGCCGGTGCTCCAGTCGAACTGAGCGGGAGCGGGGCCGGCACGGCAGCCCGCAGTACGGCTGCGGGCACCCGCTCGCGCACCGGCGCTCGGCGGCCTGTCGCCGGGGTCACACCGCCGCGTCCCCCGGGTGGCGTACACTTCCCCGCCATGCACTTGTCTGACAACCCCGCCGCCGCCTCCGTCACCACTTCCGTGGCCGAGTGGATCCGCCGCGCCCCCAAGGCCGTCCTGCACGACCACCTCGACGGCGGGCTGCGCCCGGCGACGATCGTCGAACTGGCCCGGGCCTGCGGTTACACCGGGCTCCCCACCGAGGACCCGGCCGAGCTGGCGGTCTGGTTCCGGGACGCCGCCGACTCCGGTTCCCTGGAGCGGTACCTGGAGACCTTCGCCCACACCTGCGCGGTGATGCAGACCCGCGAGGCGCTGGAGCGGATCGCGGCCGAGTGCGCCGAGGACCTGGCCGCCGACGGGGTGGTCTACGCGGAGATCCGCTACGCCCCCGAGCAGCACCTGGCCGGCGGGCTGACCCTCGACGAGGTGGTCGAGGCGGTGAACGACGGCTTCCGCGAGGGCGAGCGCCGCACCGGCGGCCGGATCACCGTCCGCACGCTGCTCACCGGCATGCGGCACACCGACCGCTCGCTGGAGATCGCGCAGCTGACCGTGGCCCACCGGGACAAGGGCGTGGCCGGCTTCGACATCGCCGGCGGCGAGATCGGCAACCCGCCGGCCCGCCACCTGCCCGCCTTCCAGCACCTGAAGCGGGAGAACTGCCACTTCACCATCCACGCGGGCGAGGCCGTCGGCGCGGAGTCGATCCACGAAGCGGTGCAGGTCTGCGGCACCGAGCGGATCGGGCACGGCGTGCGGATCACCGACGACATCGCCGAGGACGGCACGCTCGGCCGGCTCGCCGCCTACGTCCGGGACAACCGGATCGCCCTGGAGGTCTGCCCGACCTCCAACCTCCAGACGGGCGCCGCGAAGGACTACGCCTCGCACCCGATCGACGAGCTGCGCCGGCTCGGCTTCCGGATCACCCTGAACACCGACAACCGGCTGGTCTCCGGCACCACCATGAGCGAGGAGTTCCAGCACATGGTGGACGCCTTCGGCTACGGCCCGGAGGTCTTCGAGGAGTTCACGGTCGCCGCCCTGGAGGCCGCGTTCCTGCCGCTGCCGGAGCGGCAGCGCCTGATCGACGAGGTCGTGCGCCCGGGGTACGCCGCCCTGTAGGACCTTCCGGAGCGCCTCCGTCCCCCGACCGGGGCGGGGGCGCTCCGCCGTGTCCGGACCGGGTCAGGCGAGGGCGGGTACGTCGAGGGTGAGGGTGCCCGCGTCGGCGTCGAGCACGCCGGGTATGCCGAGCGGGACGGTGGGCGCGGCGGCTCCGTGGCCGAAGCCCAGCCGCTCGACGACGGGGACGCCGAGCGTGCCGAGGCGGTCGGCGAGGACGGCGCGCACCTCCTCGTAGGGCCCGCACTCCTCCCACGAGCCGAGGCCGATCCCGGCGACCCCGTCCAGCCAGCCGGAGCGGAGCAGCTGGGTGAGGATGCGGTCGAGACGGTACGGCTCCTCCCCCACGTCCTCCAGGAGGAGCAGCCCGCCCCGGGCGGAGCGGCGGGCGTGCGGCGTGCCGAGGTCGGCGGCGAGCAGGCTGACGCAGCCGCCGAGGGTGACGCCGTGGGCGCGGCCCGGCACCAGGGCGCCGGCGCCCTCCGGGCGGAGGACCCGTACCGACTCGGGCTCGAACAGGGTGGCGCGCAGCGACTCCTGGGTGCGTGCGTCCGTCAGGAAGACGGCGGCGGCGACCATCGGGCCGTGCAGGGTGGCGAGGCCGAGCCGGGTGGCGAAGGCCTCGTGGAGGGCGGTGACGTCGCTGTAGCCGACGAGGACCTTGGGGCCGGCGGCCCGCAGGGCGTCCCAGTCGAGCAGGTCGGTGATCCGCTGGGCTCCGTAGCCGCCGCGGGCGCAGAACACCGCGGACACCTCGGGGTCGCACCAGGCCTCGGCGAGGTCGCGGGCGCGGTCGGCGTCGGTGCCGGCGAGGTGGCCGAGGGTCGGGTGGGCGTCGAGCACGTGCGGGGCGACGACGGGGTCGAGGTCCCAGCCGCGCAGGATGTCGAGCCCGGCCCGGAGGCGGTCCTCGGGGACGGGGCCGCTGGGAGCGACCACGGCCACGCGGGCGCCCGGGCGCAGCCGGGGCGGGCGGACGAGCCCGGGCGTCACGAGCGCAGCTCCAGTTCCGCGAGGTCGTCCCGGGTGATGCCGAAGACGCGGGCGTAGAGGGCGAGTTCGGACTCCAGGGCTCGGATCATGGTCTCGGCGCGGCGGAAGCCGTGGCTCTCGCCGGGGAAGGCGAGGTAGCCGTGCGGGACGCCCCGGCCGGCCATCCGGGCGAGGAGCCGCTCGGCCTGCGCGGGCGGGCACACGGGGTCGTCGAGGCCCTGGAGCAGCAGGAAGGGGGCGGAGATCTTCTCGGCGTGCTCCAGGGGCGAGCGGTCCCGGTAGCGGTCGGGCACCTCGTCGGGCCGGCCGATGAGGGAGTGCATGTACTGCGACTCGAAGTCGTGGGTCTCCCCGGTGGTGAAGGCGGTGGCGTCGAGGACGGGGTAGAGGATGGTGCCGCAGGCGTAGACGTCGGTCCGGCCGAGGGACGCGGCGGCGGTCCAGCCGCCGGCGCTGCCGCCGCGGATGGCGAGGCGCTCGCGGTCGGCGGTGCCCTCGTCGGCGAGGGCGCGGGCCACGGCGGCGCAGTCCTCGACGTCGACCACGCCCCACTGCTCGCGCAGGCGGTTGCGGTACTCCCGGCCGTAGCCGGTGGAGCCGCCGTAGTTGACCACGGCGACCCCGATGCCGCGAGAGGTGAAGTAGGCGATCTCCAGGTCGAGGGCGAGCGGGGCGTGGCCGGTGGGGCCGCCGTGCGCGCACACGATGTAGGGCGGGAGCTCGCCGGCGGGGGCGGTGTGGTCGGGGTGGTGCGGCGGGTGGACGTGGGCGTGGATCTCGCGGTCGTCGGGGCCGGTGAAGGTGCGGATCCGCGGCTCGGGGTAGTGGGCGGGGTCGACGGGGTCCTGGTGCGGGGAGCCGATGACCCGGGTGCGGCCGGTGCAGGTGTCGAGCTCGACGACCTCGTAGGAGCGGCGGGGTCCGGCGGCGACGCCGACCACGCGGGTGCCGTGCACGGCGAGGGTGGCGGCCCAGGCGGTCCAGGGTCCGGTGACGTCGACGAGTTCGCCGCCGGCCGGGTCGAGGATGCCGAGGGTGGTGTCGCCGCGGCCGTGGACGACGGCGACGAGGCCGCTGTCGAGCGACTGGAACCAGCTGAGGCCGAGCTGCCACAGCGGGCCGGCGAACTCCTCGGGGCGCGGGCAGAGCGGGACCGGTTCGGCGCCGGGGGCGGGGGTGCGGTAGAGGTTCCACCAGCCGGTGCGGTCGCTGACGTGCAGGAGCTGGCCGGACGCGGTCCAGCCGACCTGGGGCACGGACTCCTCGGGGCCGCCGGCGACGGTGCGCGGTGCCTCGAAGGTGCCGTCGTCGGTGACGTCGGCGAGCAGCACCTCGGTGCCGTCCCAGGGCATCCGGGGGTGGTCCCAGGCGATCCAGGCGGCCTGCCGGCCGTCCGGGGAGAGCCGGGGTCCGGTGACGAAGCGGTGGGTGTCGTCGGTGAGTTCGCGGATCCGGCCGCGGTCCTCGGCGGCGGAGCCGTCGAGCGGCACGGCGGCGATGACCCGGCGCACGTCGGTGGGCGCGGGACCGGTGAACTCCTCCAGGACGCACCAGACCTCGCCGCGCCCGGGCAGCAGCACCGGGTCGGCCCAGCGCAGGCCCTCGCCGGTGCCGGAGAGCGGGGTGAGCGGCCGGGGGTCCGGGCCGCCGGGTGCGTCGGGCTCGAAGGCGTAGAGCCGCTGGTCGGGGTGGTGGCTGAAGACGACGAGCGGGGTGCCGTCGTCCCGTACGGTGCCGGCCCAGGCCTGGCCCCCGTATTCGAGGACCCTGGTGCGCACGTTCCAGGGGGCGGGGAGCACCGATTCCTCGGTGCCGTCCGGGCGGCGGCGCACCAGGGCGCGCCGTCCGCCCTCGGTGGGCCGCGGGGCGGTCCACCAGACCTCGTCACCGACGAATCCGACGGAGTCGGGCCGCCCGTCGTGGGCCGCGGCGAGCGCGGCGTCGATGGGTGACGGCCAGCTGCCGTAGGTGGCCGTGGTTGCCATCAGGTTCCCCCCTGGTGGGTGTGGTGGTGGGTGCGGGTGCGGGTGTGCGGACCGGCCGGGTGTCAGGCCGTGCGCAGGTAGTGGTCGAGGACGCGGACGCCGAAGTGCAGGGCGTCGACCGGGACGCGTTCGTCCACGCCGTGGAAGAGGGCCCCGTAGTCGAGGTCCGGGGGCAGCTTGAGCGGCGAGAAGCCGTAGCCGGTGATGCCGAGGCGGGAGAACTGCTTGGCGTCGGTGCCGCCGGTCATGGAGAAGGGCACGGTGTGTCCCTCGGGGTCGAAGCGCTCGACCGCGGCGCGCAGCTTGGCGAAGGTCGGCGAGTCGACGGGGGCCTCCAGGGGCACCTCGCGGTGGTGGAACTCCCAGTCCACGCCGGGCCCGGTGAGCCGGTCCATGGTCTCGGTGAACTCGTCCTCGCCGCCGGGCAGCATCCGCCCGTCGACGTAGGCCACGGCCTGGCCGGGGATCACGTTCACCTTGTAGCCGGCGTCCAGCATCGTGGGGTTGCTGCTGTTGCGCAGGGTGGGTGCGACGAGGGCGGCGGCCGGGCCGAGCTTCTCCAGGAGCAGGTCGACGTCGAAGCCGGGGGCGTCGACATCGGTCTCGATGCCGTAGAGCGCGGCGAGTTCGCTCAGGGCGGCGCGGACGGTCCGGGTGATCCGCACCGGCCACTCGTGGGCGCCGATCCGGGCGACGGCGGCGGCGAGCCGGGTCACCGCGTTCTCCGTGTTGATCTTCGAGCCGTGGCCGGCCCGGCCGTGCGCGGTGAGCTTGAGCCAGGCCGTGCCGCGCTCGCCGGCCGCGATCGGGTAGAGCCGGGTGCTCGGGTCCGGGTGGAAGCTGAAGGCGCCGGACTCGCTGATCCCCTCGGTGCAGCCCTCGAAGAGCTGGGCGTGCCGCTCGGCGAGGAAGGCGGAGCCGTCCTCGGCGCTCGCCTCCTCGTCGGCCGTGTAGGCGACGACGATGTCACGGCGCGGCCGGACGCCCTGCCGGGCCCAGGAGCGCACGACGGAGAGCACCATCGCGTCCATGTTCTTCATGTCGACGGCGCCGCGCCCCCACACGACGCCGTCGCGGACCTCGCCGGAGAAGGGGTGCACGGTCCAGTCGGCGGCCTCGGCGGGCACGACGTCCAGGTGGCCGTGGACGAGCAGCGCGTCGGCCGTCGGGTCGGTGCCGGGGATCCGGGCGACGACGTTGGTGCGGCCCGGGGTGCGCTCCAGGAGCGTGGCCTGGAGGCCGGCGTCGGCGAGGCGCTCCGCCACGTACTCGGCGGCGGGGCGCTCGCGGCAGTCGCCGCCGCCCCGGTTGGTGGTGTCGATCCTGATGAGCTCGGACGTGAAGGTGACGACCTCGTCGAGTGCCGTCGCGTCCGGGCCGGGGTGCTGCTCAGCCATACTGCTCCTCCACGGCGGCCGACACAATGGTGGTGACCGCCTTGAACGTGCGAATTGCCTCGTACATCGTCTCGCTGGTGTAGGCGGTGCGCCGCTCGCCACTCCGCTCCGCGCCCGGCACCACCGTGGCGGCGGCGGCCAGGTGCTCGGCGTCGAACTCCAGCTCCACGGTGAAGGGTCCGGCGCTGACCGGCTCGTGCCGGACGGCGAGCGCCGCGGCCTCCTTGGCGGCGGCGCGGATCTCCGCGGCGGTGCGGGCGGGGGTGCGGCAGACCGCCGCGTACCGCGACACGTAGTCCTTGACGGCGACCTTGTGCGCCTCCGGCGCGTAACCGAGGGCGTCCTCGCAGGTGAGGTCGTCGCCGGTGACGAGCACGACGGGGACGCCGAACTCGGCGACCACGCGCGCGTTGAGCAGGCCCTCGCTGGCGCGGACGCCGTCGAGCCAGACGCCGGTGATGGAGTTGGCGAGATAGGTGTGCGCGAGGACGCCCTCGGCGCCGGCGCCGGTGTGATAGCCGACGAAGGCGACGCCGTCCACGTCCCCGTGCTGCACGCCCTCGACCATCGAGAGCGACTTGTGGCGGCCGGTGAGCATCTCGGCCCGCTCGTCGAGCCGCTCCAGGAGCAGATTGCGCATGGACCAGTGCGCCTCGTTGATCAGCACCTCGTCGGCGCCGCCGTCGAAGAAGCCGAGCACCGCCGCGTTCACGTCGGAGGTGAACATGGACCGGCACCGCTCCCACTGCGGCGTGCCGGGCAGCACGTCGGCGGGCCAGGTCACGCCGGTGGCGCCTTCCATGTCGGCGCTGATCAGGATCTTCATGCCTGGCACCGTACGCGCCGAGCGGCAGGCCCCACCACCCCTGTGGAAAAGTGTCGAAGGCGTGGACCGGTGACGCCGGTTCGGGCCCGGGGGCGTGCGGTCGGGAGTGCGATCGGGGCGGGTGGTCCGGGGCCGGTGCCGGGTGGTCCGGGGCCGGTGCGGGGCGGTCCGGGGCCGGTGCCGCGCCGCCGGTGATTCGGGCGAATCCTTTCATCTCGTGCGTATAGGCTGTCGGCCGCAGAATTTCCCTCCCGATTCGCAGGAGACCCCTCGGTGACCACCTCGCTCGCCCCGTCCGAAGTCCCGTCCCCCTCCGCCGAGCCGGCCGTCGACACCGGCGAGTGGGTCGAGCCCGCCGCGCAGGCCGTCGCCGAGGCCGTGGTCCGCGACGCCCGCGACTTCGGGGTGTACGCGCGGACCGGCGGCTGGGCCTTCGCGCTCAAGGTGGCCCGCAGCGTGCGGCCCGGCGGCCAGGCCGCGGAGGGCACGGACAAGGTGTCCGCGAAGGCCTTCGCGGAGCTGGCCGGCTGCTCGCCCGAGCGCGTGATGCGCTACTACAAGGCGTGGGACATGGCGGCGGACGACGGGCTCGTGCCGCAGTTCGAGGCGCTGGAGCCCGGCGCGGAGGTCGAGCTTCCGGAGGCCGACGTCTGGCTGTCGTACTACTCCTCGCGCAACAGCGCGACCTCCGTGCGCGGACACGCGATCAGCGCGGCCGCGGAGGCGGAGGGCATCAAGCCGACGAAGGCGCTGGAGGTCGCGGAGAACCCCACGGCCCTGCGCGCCGCGATCCTCGCCGACCCCGGCACCGCGGAGGCGGCGCGCGGCGCGCTGCTCGACCGCATGAAGGAGGACCCGGCCCTCCAGACCGAGATGGCCCGCGCCATCGCCCGCACCGGCGACCTGAAGAAGGCGGTGGCCCAGGAGGCGAAGGCCGCCGACCGCATCGAGTACGTCCGCCAGATCGCCGAGGGCGGCCGGATCAAGACCCCGGCCGGCCAGACCGTCCCCGCCCCGCCGGAGCTCCGCGCCGAGGCCGAGCGCCACCTGTCCCTCATCGACGAGCTCGACGACTCGGAGGAGGCCGGCGAGTGGGCCGGCGAGGCGTACGAGACGGTCCGCACGATGGTCGCCAAGGCGGTCGAGGAGAACCCGGAGCTGCGGGTCCAGGAGCGCCGCACCAAGTTCTACAACAGCCTCCAGAAGGCCACGAAGGTCTTCGAGGAACTGACCCTCGACGAGGTCCTGGAGGAGGACGTCGTCGAGGAGGACATGCTCCAGCGCCTGGAGGCCCTCCAGGCGGCGATCGGCGCCTGCATCAGCGCCCTGCGCAAGGCGACGACGCCGGGGGCCGCCGAGGCCACCGGGACCGCCGGGGCCACCGAGACGGCGGACGAGGGCTGAGGGAGCGGGCGCGACGCCCTCCCCCGCAGCGAGACCCCCGGGCCGCCCGCCCCCTCAGGGCCGCTCCCGGGCCCCTCAGTCCTCGTGGCCCAGCTGAAGATCGCGTTCCGTGCGGCCGCCGCCGGCGACCTGGAGGACGGTGGCGACCGGGGGGTAGCCGGCGGCGATGACCGTGTATGCGCCGGACGCGAGGTCGACGAAGCGGAAGGTGCCGTCGGGGCCGGTGGTGAGGGTGTCGACGACGTTGCCGGCGGCGTCGAGGAGGGTGACGCGGGCGTCCTCGACGGGGCGGCCGGCGCCGGCGCGGACGGTGCCGCGGAGGACCGAGCCGCCGGCGAGTTCGATGTCCTGGCGGGTCTCGCGGGAGGACTGGACGGTGACCGGGAGGGCGGCCGGGCGGAAGGCGGGGGCGCTGGCGGCGAGGGTGTACTCGCCGGCGACCAGCTCGCCGATGACGTAGCCGCCCTCGCGCCCGCTGCGGGTGGAGGCGACGACCTCGCCGCGTACGTCGGTGAGGGTGACGGCGGCGTCGCCGACCGGGGTGCCGTCGGCGGTGACGACCGTGCCGGCGAGCCGGCCCGCGCCGCCGAGGACGACGTCGAGTTCGACCGGGCGGTCCCCCACCGTCACCGAGACGGCCTGCGGCTGGTGCCCGCCGGCGGCGGCGATCAGCACGTACGCGCCGGCGCCGGGCACGCTCAGCGCGTACCGTCCGTCGTCGCCGCTCGCGCCGCGGCCGATCTGCCGGCCGGTGACGTCGATGAGGGTGAGGGCGGCGCGCGGCACGCAGCTGCCGTCGGGGTGCTGGACGTGGCCGCAGACGGGGACGCCGGACACGGGCGGGGCGGTGCGGGCCGGTGGGATGGGGGTGGTGGCCTCGGCGGCGGGGGTGTGGTGGGACACCAGCGGTTTCTCCTTGAGGAAGAAGGCGAGGACGAGGCCGAGCGCGAGGACCGGCACGAGGTAGAGGAAGATCCGGGGCATCGCGTCGGCGTACGCCTGGACGAACGCGTCCCGGAGGGCGGGCGGCAGGGCGTGCACGGACTGCGGGGTGACCGACTCGGCCGGCGGCAGCGCGCCCGCGCTGTCCCGGGGCAGCCGCTCGGCGAGGGCGTCGTCGAGGCGGGCGGCGAAGAGCGTGCCGAAGACGGCGGCGCCGACGCTGCCGCCGATCTGCCGGAAGTAGTTGTGCGCGCTGGTGGCGGTGCCGAGGTCGGCTGGCCGCACCGAGTTCTGCACGGCGAGCACCAGGACCGGCATGATCAGGCCGATGCCGGTGCCGAGCACCGCCTGCCACAGGCTGTGCTGGAGGCGCGGGGTGTCGGTGTCCATCCGGGAGAGCAGCCACATGCCGAGGGTGGCGACGGCGGCACCGGCCACCGGGTAGGCCTTGTAGCGGCCGGTGCGGCTGATGAGCTGCCCGGAGACGACGGACGCGACGACGATGCCGCCCATGAGCGGGAGCATCAGCAGCCCGGACTCGGTGGCGCTGGCGCCCTCGACCATCTGCAGGAAGGTGGGCAGATAGCTGGCGGCGCCGAAGAGGGCGATGCCGACGACGGCGCCGACCAGGCTGGTGACGGTGAAGACGGAGTCGCGGAACAGCCGCAGCGGGATGAGGGGTTCGGGCGCGAAGCGCTCGACGACGAGGAAGAGCGCGGCGGCCGCCGCCGCGCCGGCCCCGAGGCCGACGATGACCCGCGAGTCCCAGGCGTACTCGGTGCCGCCCCAACTGGTGAGCAGCACCAGGCAGGTGGACGCGGCGGCGAGCAGCAGCGTGCCGAGCCAGTCGAAGCGGGCCCGCGCGATGGGCTTGGGGAGCTTGAGGACGAGGGCGACGACGGCCAGGGTGACCAGGCCGAAGGGCACGTTGAAGTAGAAGCACCAGCGCCAGGAGACGTGGTCGGTGAAGAAGCCGCCGAGCAGCGGACCGGCGACCGAGGCGAGGCCGAAGACGGCGCCGATCAGGCCCATGTAGCGGCCGCGTTCCCGGGACGGCACGATGTCGGCGATGATCGCCTGGACGCCGATCATCAGGCCGCCGGCACCGACGCCCTGGAGGGCGCGGAAGGCGATGAGCTGGTCCATGGTGCGCGACCAGCCGGCCAGCCCGGAGCCGATGACGAAGACGACGATGGCGAAGACGAAGACGCCCTTGCGGCCGAGCAGGTCGCCGAGCTTGCCGTAGACCGGCAGGCCGATGGTGGCGGTGAGCAGATAGGCCGTGATCGCCCAGGACATGCGGTCCAGGCCCTGGAGTTCGCCGACGATCTTCGGCAGCGCGGTGGCGACGATCATCTGCTCCAGCGCGGCCAGGAGCAGCGCGAGCATCAGGCCGACGAAGACCAGCCGGACCCGGCGGGGGTCGAGCGCCGCTGCCGCGTCCGCGTCCGGACCCGGGTCTACGGGACTCGAAGCCCCCGAAGCACCCGCAGGAGCCTCCGTACCCGAAGGAGCCGCCGCACCCGAGGGGTCCTCGGGTCCCGGGCCGGCCGGGGGCGCCTCGTGGGCCGGGGCCGGGGCCCGGGCCGGTTCGGCGTCTTTCACGCTCGTGATGGCACCCACCTGCTGCTCCCCTCGACCCGGCCGTGGCTCGTCACGGCCCCTGCGCGCGCCATTCTTCGCATTGCGCGCGAAGCAGGAGCAAGTCGGGCGGTACGGGGGCGGGGTGGGACCGGGGCGCCTGAACCTCCCTGCGGGACGGCGCACTTGGGGCGCTCATCAGCGCGTTTACCGAATGACGCGCGACCCCCGGGTGCGCCGGGCACTCTTGCGGGGGTCGCGCGGAAACCACTCGAATCGGTGACGATTCGGGGCGTTACTTCATGGTTCCGGTTTCCCGGGGCTACTTCTCGACCTCGGCGGCCAGGTTGGCGAGCACCGCGTCGTAGATCCGGGCGAGGCCCTTGGGCGCGAAGGTGCGCTCGAAGAAGCCGCCGATGCCGCCGGCGCCGTTCCAGACGGTGGTGACGACGGCCTTGGAGCGGCCCTCGCCGGCCGGGGTGACGGTCCAGGTGGTGACCATGGAGGAGTTGCGGTCCTTCTCGACCAGCTGCCCGTCGGTGGGCTCGGTGACCTCCAGGAGGCAGTCGCGGACCCGCTTGCTGGTGGCCTGGAGCTTCCAGTGGACGAGGGTGCCCTCGCCGTCGCCGCCCTCGCGCACCTCGTACTCGCTGAAGTGCTCGGGGAGCAGCTTCCCGCGCGTGCCGGTGTAGTCGGCGAGCGCGTCGAACACCTTCTCCGCGTCGGCGGCGACGATCCGCTCCGTCGTGGCCTCGACCTGCGCCATGGCACTTCCTCCAGCTGTTCTCGTGGTGCTCACGGGGATGTGGGCCAAGCCAACCACCTGGGCGCCGGGGCCCAAAATCCGGGTTGCAGCGATCAAGGGAACACCTGTTCTATTCTGGCACCCATCACCGCTCACCGAGGAGGCGTCCATGCGCTGGGACCATCTGGCCGACACCCCGGGCACGCCCGCCGCTCCGGCCGCTCCCGCCGAGATCGCGCTGTTCGGCCGGGACGCCGTGACCACCCGGACCTTCGACACGCCCGAGTTCCGCGGGATCACCTTCCACGAGGTGCGGGCGAAGTCGATCGTGAACCGGGTGCCCGGCGCCTCCCGGATGCCGTTCGAGTGGACGGTCAACCCGTACCGCGGCTGCACGCACGCGTGCGTGTACTGCTTCGCCCGCAAGACGCACAGCTACCTGGACCTGGACACGGGCATCGGCTTCGACTCGCAGATCGTGGTGAAGGTGAACGCGCCGGAGCTGCTGCGCGCCCACCTCGCCTCGCCGCGCTGGCAGGGCGCGCACATCGCGATGGGCACCAACGTGGACTGCTACCAGCGGGCGGAGGGCCGCTACCGGTTGATGCCGGGCATCCTGGAGGCGCTGCGGGACCGGGCCAACCCCTTCTCGATCCTCACCAAGGGCACGCTCATCCTGCGCGACCTGGAGCTGCTGCGGCAGGCCGCCGAGGTGACCGAGGTCGGGGTCTCCGTCTCGGTCGGCTTCACCGACCAGGAGCTGTGGCGCACCGTCGAGCCCGGCACCCCGGCCCCCGAGCGGCGCCTGGACGTCGTGCGGACCCTCGCCGCGCACGGCATCGGCTGCGGGGTCCTGATGGCGCCGGTCATCCCCTTCCTCGGGGACCGGCCGGAGCAGCTGCGGGCCACCGTCCGCGCGGTCGCCGAGGCCGGCGCGACCTCGGTCACCCCGCTGGTGCTGCACCTGCGGCCGGGCGCCCGCGAGTGGTTCCTCGGCTGGCTCGGCCGCCACCATCCCGGACTGGTCCCGCGGTACGAGCGCATGTACGCGGGCGGCGCCTACGCGCCCACCTGGTACCAGCGCCGGATCACCCGTCAGGTGCACGAGCTGGCCGCCGAGTTCGGCATCGGCCCGGCGGACCGCGGGACCGGGCGCCGGGGACACCGGCCGGAACGCCGGCCCGCCCCCGCACCCGTACCCGAGCACCACGCGCGCGTGTCCGAGCCGGAGCAGCTGACCCTCCTCTGAGCTCCGGGGCCGCGAAGCCCTGCGCCACGAACGGCCCGGACAGCTCGGACGACCCGGACGGATCCGACGGCTGATGCGGCTCCGGCGGCTCGGGGGGTCCGGCAGCGTCGTCCTGACGGCGCGTCATGTCTGCCGAACGGGTCAACTCCGCGCCGAACCGGTCCTTTCGCGCCCCGCACGGGGCACGCACGCCGTATGACACCCCGCGCAGGCATGCTGATCGCCGCTGGGGCGCTGGTCGCCGGGACGGTCGCCGTCCTGCCCGCGCCCGCCACCGCCGCGAGCGAGCCCGTACCGACCACCCGTCCCGTGGCCCCGCTCACCTGGACCGACTGTCCGACCCGGGCCTATCCGAAGCTCCAGTGCGCCACCCTCCGGGTGCCGCTCAACCACGACGACCCGGCCGGCCGGAGCATCTCGCTCGCCCTCACCCGGGTCGCGCACACCGCGAAGACCTTCCAGGGCCCGCTGCTGGTCAACCCGGGCGGCCCGGGCGGCAGCGGCCGGGGGATGGCCGGTTACGTCGCGGCCTCGCTGCCGCCGAAGGTGGCCGCGCAGTACGACGTCATCGGCTTCGACCCGCGCGGCGTCGGCAAGAGCGAGCCCGCCCTGAACTGCCGCCCCGGGCACTTCGACCCGGTGCGCCCGGACTCCGTGCCGCACGGCGCGGAGGGCGAGCGGACGAACCTGGAGCGGGCCCAGGCCTTCGCCAAGGCCTGCGGCGACAAGTACGCCGACGTCCTGCCGTACGTCGACACCGTCTCCACCGCGCACGACATGGACGCCGTCCGCGCCGCGCTCGGCGCCCCGAGGATCAACTACCTCGGCTACTCCTACGGCACCTACCTCGGCGCCGTGTACGCGCGGCTCCACCCCGACCGGGTCCGGCGGATGGCCCTGGACTCCGTGGTCAACCCGCACGGGGTCTGGTACGAGGACAACCTCGCGCAGGACTACGCCTTCGACACCCGGCACAAGGACTTCGCCGCCTGGGTGGCCCGCAACGACGCGACCTACCGGCTCGGCACCGACCCGACGGCGGTCGAGGCGGCCTGGTACCGGATGCGCGACGAGCTGGCGGAGGCGCCGGCCGGCGGCAAGGTCGGCCCGGGCGAGCTGGAGGACACGTATCTGCCCGGCGGCTACTACAACGGCTACTGGCCGCGGCTCGCGACCGCCTTCGCCGCCTACGTCAACGACCGTGACAGCGCGCCGCTGGTGAAGGCGTACGAGGACTACGGGGCGGCGGACGCGGCGGCCGAGAACGGCTACTCGGTCTACGCGAGCGTGCAGTGCAGGGACGCGGCCTGGCCGCGCGACTGGAGCGTGTGGCGCAAGGACAACTGGGAGACCCACGCCAAGGCGCCGTTCTCCACCTGGAACAACGCCTGGTACAACGCGCCGTGCGCCTTCTGGCCGGTCGAGCCGCTGTCCCCGCCGGACGTGCACAACGACGAGGTGCCGCCCACGCTGATCCTCCAGGCCACCGACGACGCCGCCACGCCGTACGAGGGCGGGGTCGCCCTGCACCGGATGATGCGCGGCTCCAGCCTGGTGGTGGAGGAGGGCGGCGGCAACCACGGGGTGACGCTGGCCGGCAACGACTGCATGGACGCGCACCTCGCCGCGTACCTCTCCTCCGGCAAGGTGCCGCGCGGCGCGGCCGGCGCGGAGGCGGACGCGGTCTGCGAGACGCTCCCCGAGCCGGAGCCCGCGAAGGCCGCCGCCACCCGCGGCGCGGCCCCGGCGGCGGGCACCACCCTGCACGGGCTGCTCGGCCACGTGCGCTGACGGCCCGCCGGCCACCGGGACCCCGGGAATCGCCGCCGCCGGCGACGTACGCGGCTACGGCGTTCCCGGGGTCCCGGTCGGTGCGGGGGGCCTCGGACAGGCGACCGTGCCCGGCTTCACCGTGAGGCTCAGCCTGGGGGTGGTGAGCAGGCCGGGGATCTGCATGTCCTGGGCGGTGCCGGTGATGGCGTCGAACTTGGCGTAGCGGGCCTGGATGCCGAAGCGGTGCTGGGGGCTGTCGAGCGGGTTGGGGACGTACGCGCCGGTCGCGTCCTTCACGGTCCTCACGTCGGCGCCGTTGACGTTGAGGTCGACGATGCCGTCCATGTCGAGTTCGCCGGTGGCGCTGCGCAGGTCGAGGACGGTGTTCCTGGTGCGGATCTCCCAGGTGCCGGGGTCGGTGTCGCCGAGGGTCAGCAGCAGGGTGTAGGTGAGGCCGGCGATCTGCTGGCGCTGGCTCAGGCACAGCCCGTTGACGACCCCGTCCGCGAAGCCCATGCGGAGCACGCGCAGGGTGCCGGTGGTGCCGTCCGGCCGGACCACGGTCTGGTCGACGACGGCGGCGCCGTACTGGGTGCCGTAGAGGCTGCTGGTGGTGAAGTCCACCGGCCGGTCCTGGATGTGCAGGTCGAGGGCGAGCGCGCCGCCGGACAGGGCGGCCGTCAGGGAGCCGGCCGCGAGCAGGGCGGGCAGGGCGACGGCGAGGGAGCGCCGCCAGTGGGTGCGCCCCTCCTCGGGGGCGGGTGCGGGGCTCGGGTTCATGGGCTGGTCACCGTGATCGTGCCGGGCAGGTGGACGGGGTTGTCGGTGGAGTTCAGGGCGGCGTGGTCGTCGACGGTGCGGATCGCGTAGATGGTGCCGCGGAAGTTGGTGGCGCCGGAGGTCAGCGGGATGAACTGGCCGAAGAAGTCGAGCAGGCCCTGGATGTGGCAGGCGATGAGCAGCACGCAGATGTTGTCGATGGTGCCCCACATGGTGGTGGTCTCGGCCTTGCCCGCGCTGTCGTAGCCGCCGAGGGAGCCCTCGTTCGGCACGTCGATGGTGAGGGTGTGGCCGGCGGCGCGCTGGGTGACGCTCATGTGCCGGGCGATCTTGAGCTTGGTGAAGGTGTACTTGTTCGTGACCACCTGGGTGCCGTCGGAGAGCCGGATGGTGACGCCCTGTTCGACGGTCAGCGACACGGCGACCAGGCTGTCGATGCGTACGTCCAGGGGGTACGGGGAGGGCAGGAAGGGCACGCCCTGCGGGACGACCTCGGCCGCCGGGCGCGGGGCGGCGCTGCCGGTGCGGCCGGGAACGACGGCCGTGGCGACGGCGGCGAGGAGCACGGTGGCGACGGCGAGCGCGCGGCGCATCAGCCCTCCTCCGCGACGCGGGGCGCCTGCGGGCCGCCGGTCGGGCGCCGGCGAGCCGGGCGCTTGGGGCCCCAGCCGACGGTCATCGAGGCGCCGAGGACGCCGAGCGCCATCCCGGCCAGGAAGCCGCCCAGGTTGGACACGACCAGCGAGACGACCGCGAGGACGGCGCCGATGAGGCCGAAGGTGTAGCGCTGGCGGGGTGCGGCGATCGGGATCAGTCCGCACAGGATCATGCCGCCGCCGGTGAGGTAGCCGGCCACTCCCCCGAAGCCGGTGCTCACGATCAACTGCACCGAGCTGAGCGAGAACTTGAGCACCGTCCAGCCGCCCGCGACCAGCCACAGGCCGCCCCAGAACGGCCGGGTGCGCCGGAAGGCCCGGAACCAGCGCCGGGCGGCGCCCGCCTTCGCCCGTACCACCGCCGCCTTCTCCCGTACCACCGCCGCCTTCTCCCGTACCGCTGCCGCCGTCCCCCGTGCCCTCGTCCGTGCGGTGTGCGCCCGCTCCGGGGCCGCGCTCAGCACGAGGTCGCCGTTCCGCCGACGATGCGGATGTCGAGCTGGGGCAGCACCAGCGCGCCGGCGATCTCGGCGTCGTACGCGGTGGCGTCGAGGCCGTGCAGGGTGACCGAGCTGCCGCCGGGGCCGCCGGCCGAGCCGAGGCCGAAGCCGCCGGGAACGGCGCCGGTGAGCGGCTTGCCGTCGACGAGGACCTGGTCGGCGGACTGGCCGATGACCGCGTTCTCCAGGGTGGTGGGGCCGGAGGAGCGCAGTTCGGTGGCCTGGATGAAGAGGTTGGAGGCGTCGATGTCGGTGGTGAACGCGGCGGGCGGGGTGGCGGTGACCCGCTGGCCGGCGGTCAGGAGCAGGGAGTACGGCAGGCCGGCGATCGACTGGTGGACGATGCCGCACAGTCCGGCGAGCCCGGCCTGTGCGAAGCCGACCCGTGCCATGCCGGTGGTGGCGGTGGAGGTGCCGTCCGGGCGGCCGACCGGCGGGGTGTTGACGATGGCGCCGAAGCCGGTGCCGGAGACCCCGTTGGAGGTGAGGGTGAAGGGCTGACCGGTGACGCTGAAGTTGGCGGCGAGCGCGCCCTGCGCCATCGCGCCGCCGAGCGCGCCGACGGCGAGCACGGCCGGGACGAGGGCGAGGGCGCCGCGCCCCCACCGGGTGCCGCGGCGGGTGCCGTCGGCGGCCTCGGCGAGCATCTCGGCGTTCCAGCGGGCCCCGGCGCGGGCCAGCGTGCGGACGGCGTCCTTCGGTCCGGGCAGGGCGCTCATGCGGCGGCGCTCCCTTCCTGGGCGGGGGCGGGGACGGTGGGGGCGGGGCGGCGGCGGAGGCGGCGCGCGAGGGGCTTCTCGGGCAGCCAGGAGAAGGCCATGGAGCCGCCGAGCACGGCGAGGAACATGCCGACGAACAGGCCGCCGAGGTTGGACAGCGGGAAGGAGGCGACGCCGGCGATCACGGCGATGACGCCCGCGGTGTGGCGCTGGCTCGGCAGCAGCAGGATCAGCAGCGCCATCGCCATCAGGAGCACCCCGCCGGCCATGCCCGCGATCCCGCCGACGCCGATCTGGAGGATCTTGCCGAGCGGCGCGAGCGGCAGGAAGAGGATCACGAAGCCGCCGGTCCCGGTCCACAGCGCCGCCCAGAAGGGCCGGGTGCGCCGCCAGCGCCGGAACGCGCGCCGGGCGCGCGGCAGCGGACCGCCCGCCCGCGGGCCGGCCCCGGACGAGGGGTCGGGGGCGGGGGCTGTCACGGCCGCGAGGGACCCGGCGGCGGCCCCGGGGACGGATCCGGGCGCGGATCCGGGTGCGGATCCGGGTTCGGCGGAGGGGACTTCGGGCTCGGAGCCCGGTTCGTGGTGCGTCATGCGGACCTCGCAGCGGGGAGGGGGCCGGGTGTCGGTGGTGCGGGGCGCCGCGTCCCGTGCGGCGCCCCGACCCGTGGGGGGTGCGGAGGTGCGGACTCAGCAGCTCGTGTCGCCGTGGGCGATGCCGATGGCGAGGTTGGGCAGGGTGATCGCGCCGGCGATGGTCGCGCCGTTCGCGTCGGCCTTCAGGCTCTCGATGGTGGTGCGGCCGCCGGTCGCGTCGAGGCCGAACTGGCCCGCCGTGCCGTCGTTGATGCCGGTGCCCTTGATGCCGGCGCCGTCGGCGGCGGCACCGATCACATTGGGCGTGGTGTCGGAGGCGTTGAGCGTGGCCTTGGACGCCTTGAGGGCCTGGGCGTCGAGGACGAGCTTGCGCGCCTGGAGGCCCTCGCCGGCCGCGA
Organism: Streptomyces sp. NPDC053541; assembly: GCF_044544705.1. NCBI lineage: Bacteria > Bacillati > Actinomycetota > Actinomycetes > Kitasatosporales > Streptomycetaceae > Streptomyces > Streptomyces sp. NPDC053541. The sequence continues at coordinate 201,333 of NZ_JBITXM010000010.1, read as the reverse complement.
GCTGGTCCGGGGTGAGCGGGGTCGCGGCGGCCGGGGAGGAGATGTTGAGCGACCAGGTGCCGAGGCTGCCGATCACCGGGAGGTTGACCGCCTGGGTGGCGTGCACGCACAGCCCGTCGAGGCCCGCCTGGGCGATGCCGACCTCGGCGGCGCCCTTGGGCCCGCCGGCGTCGACGGTGTGCATGACGGCGCCGATGCCGGAGGGCGCGGCGACCGTACGGGAGCTGAGGGTGAAGGGGACGCTGGTCAGCGAGAGGTTCGCGGCCAGGGCGCCCTGCACCATCGCGGTCGCCATCCCGGCGACGGCCGCGCCGGCCGGCAGTGCCAGGAGGACGGATCTGCGCCAGCGGGTGACGCCCCGGGGCTCCCCGGCGTCCCCAGGAACCCGGGTCTCCCGGGTCCCTCTGATCTCTTCGGACATGAGCCTTCTCCAACCGTCGTCCCGTGCGGTGCACGGGTTCCTTGCTGTCACGGCCGCGTGCCGTGACACTGCGTGGCCACTTGTTCGAGAATTGGACACTATTGACGAATGTGTCAACAGTTTGGACAGAGGGGCCGGAAAATTCGTCTCCACTAGGCTGGGCCGATGGCCAGGTTCAGGGAGACGGTGCGCACGCTGCTGCGCGAGCGCCTGTTGGACGCCGCGTACGAACTCGTCGCGGACCGCGGTTTCGAGAAGCTGCGCATGGCGCACATCGCGAGCGCCGTGGGCGTGAGCCGGCAGACGTTGTACTCGGAGTTCCCCTCCCGGGAGGCGGTCGGCGAGGCCCTGTTCCAGCGCGAGCTGGAGCGCTGCCTGGTCGGCATCCAGGCGGCGCTCGACGCGCACCGCGACGACCTGCGGGCGGCCGTGACCGCCGCCGCCGACTTCACCCTCACCCTGGCCGGGCGCAACCCGCTGGTGCGCGCGATGCTCACGAGCACCGGGGACGACGGACTGCTCCCCTATCTGACGACGCGGTCCCAGGCCGCGTTCGCCACCGCGACGGCGATGGCCGACGCGTACGTGGCCGAGGCCTGGCCCGCCGTGGACCCGGTCGCGCGCGACCTCGCGGTCGACACCGCCGTACGCCTGACGGCCAGCCATATCGTGCAGGCCGCGGGCTCGCCGCAGGAGTCGGCCGGGCGCATCGCCGACGTCTTCCTGCGGATCGCGCTCAGCACGGGCCGCGAGGACCTCCCCTCCTGAGCCGCCGTCAGGGACCGGGACCGGGTCCCCGGGCCGTTTCCATGACCGGCGCAGGGCCGAGGTCCGGGGAGGTCGGCAGCAGGCCGCCGCGCAGGCCCACCCGTCCCTCGACCCGGGCGATCTCGCCCCAGCCGTAGGCGCGGGAGTCGTCGGAGAGGTCGGGGTTGTCGCCCAGGTAGAAGAAGGCGCCGGCCGGCACCGTGCGCAGCTCCGGGCGGGCCGAGCGGGTGCCGTCGGCGGCGCAGCAGTTCCCGGTCCGCCGCGCCTGGTCCGTCCACGGGCGTGCGGTCACCCGCCGGACCGGACCGCGGCCCTGCTCCTGGAGGAGGACCTGGAAGGGGTCGTCGGGGGTGGACACGATCGCGATCCGGTCGCCGGGGAGGCCGACGACCCGTTTGACCAGGAGCGCGTTCTGGTGCCTCGACCTCAGCAGGACGAGGTCGAAGCGGTGGACCTCGCCCGCGGAGCCGGGCACCGGCAGCAGCCGGTCGCCGTCGCGCAGGGTCGGCGCCATGCTCGATCCCTCGACCCGCACGCTGAGGGTGGTCACCGCCACGCCCGCGAGCAGGCAGAGCAGCACGAGCCCGGCGAGGACGGCGGGGACCGCCCGGCGCGCGGTCATCTTCGGCGGCCCGGCGGGCTGGCGGCGCCGGGCAGGGGGTTCGCTTCCATGGCGGGGACGGTAGGCCCGGCGTGCCGGGTCCGCCGTGACCGTACCGCTCACCCTCCGCCCGTACGGACGCCCCGGCCCGAGCACCCCGGCGGCGCGGGGCCGTACGGCTTCCCCAGGGGGACGCCCCCTTGGGGACCTCAGGGCGCGTGCCGCAGGTACGCCCCCGGGGGTGCGCCGGTCCAGCGGCGGAACGCCCGGTGGAAGGCGCTGGGTTCGGAGAAGCCGAGCCGGCGGGAGAGATCCTCGATGGAGAGGGTGCCGTGGGCGAGGGCGGCGAGGGCGTGGTCGCGGCGCACCTGGTCGCGCAGCCGCTGGTACGAGGTGCCCTCGGCGGCCAGCCGGCGGCGCAGGGTCTGCGGGCTGACGGAGAGCCGGTGGGCGACCTCCTCGGGCGGCGGGACGGGGCCGGCCGGGAGGGCGGCGGCGATCAGCCGGCGGACCCGGACGGTGGCGGTGGCGGCGGAGCGCTCGTCGCGGCAGACGAGGACGTCGAGGGTGACCCGGCGCAGCAGGGCGCGCAGCTCGGCCGGGTCGCGGCGGACCGGGGCGTCGAGGTCGGCGCGGTCGAGGACGAGGGCGGTGCGCGGGGCGCCGAAGACGCAGGGGGCGCGGAAGAGCAGGGCGTACTCGTGGGCGTGGCGGGGCGCGGGGTAGCCGAACTCGACCCGGCGCAGGCCGAGTCGGCGGCCGATGAGCCAGCCGGCGAAGCGCTGGGCGGCGAGGACGGTGGTCTCGGCGCCGAAGCGCAGCGGGTCGTCGTAGCCGGAGACGTCGAAGTCGATGCGGGCCTCGTCCGCGAACTCGCCCCCGGGCGCCTCGGGTTCGACGAGCCGGAGGCGGGGGCCCGCCGGGAAGAGGCGGTAGAAGGAGGCGCCGCGGTGCAGGGCCTCGCGCAGGTCGCGGCTGCCGTGCACGACGAGGTCGGCCATGGTGGCGAAGGTGCCGAAGCGGCTGGGGGCCTCGCCGAAGCCGAGCAGTTCGTCGTCCAGGCGCCGCCAGAGGGTGCCGACCAGCCGGCCGAACTGCCGGGCGGGCACCCGGGCGGGGAGGTCGAGGGACAGTCCGGCGCGGGCGAGCAGCGGTGCGGGGGCGAGGCCGTGCCGTTCGGCGCCGAGCAGCGCGGCGCGCACGTGGTGGGCGCCGACCGAGAGCGCGGGTGCCGGGCGCGGGGGCGCCGGCGGTGCGGCCGGGGTCGCAGGGGGCATGTTCCGCCTCCGCTCTGCCAGTCGGGAACAGGGACGAGTGAACCGGTGCCGGACACTGTAATAAGACGTGTCAACAACGGAACCCGTCCGTTCCCCCGGCGGGACGCACGTCACAGCCGCCGGAGCGCCTCCCGGGCCGCCTCCGCGAGCCTCGGGTGCGGCAGGGCGGCGGTCAGCACCTCGCGGGCCACCGGGTCGCCGAGGGCGCCGAGCCCCTCCACACAGGCGAGGGCGACCCGCCAGTGCGGGTCGCCGGGAACGAGCCGGCGCTCCAGCACGGTGACGAGGGCGGGCGCGCTCTCCGGGGCGCGCAGAGCGGCGAGCAGACGGACCGGCAGCAGGGCGTAGGCGACGCGCAGTTCGTTCGTGGCGAGCGCGGCGGCGGCGCGGGCGGTGCGCGGGTCGCCGAGCCGGGTGAGCGCGTGGGCGGCGGAGACGCAGCGCTCGGGGTCGCGGTGGTTGAGGAGCAGGACGAGGGCCTCGAAGGCGCGGGGGTCGCCGGCCAGGCCGAGCCGGAAGGCGGCGATCTCGCGGGCCCACAGCGGCTGTCCGGGGGCGGTGAGGGCGGTGTGGAGTTCCTCCGCACCGAGCGGTCCGGCGAGTTGTTCGAATGCCGCGGGAACCTCCCCGCCGGCATTCTCGATCTCTTCTCGCAAACGATCGATCATCGAGCAGAATTCGGGGTCCGCGGCGAAATTCATATTCCGCAGCCTATCCGCGACCCAGATCACACTTTCCCCAACTTCCCAGGACTGGCGTGCTCGTTACCGGGCAGTTAATCTCAGGTGAGCGGGCCACCCCCCGCATCCGCACGACGGCCTGGTGACGCAGCCGTTGTGTCCGTTCGTTCGGTTCGGCAGTTTTCGACGTGACTCCGGGACAGGGTCCGTCGCCCTTTTTCCCCACGGCCTCCGGCCGCTTGCGCCCTCGGTCGTCCGTGCCTTCGGGCCACTCGCGCCTTCCGCATTTCGCGCGCTGCCTTCAGTCGTCACTCTTCCTCCCAGGAGTCCCCTGATGGACACCCCTCTCTCCACCATCGCCGTCGTCGGTCTCGGCACCATGGGCACGGGCATCGCCGATGTCCTCACCCGGGCAGGCCGTGAGGTCATCGGCATCGACATCGACGAGAACGCGGCCGCCCAGGCCGTCGCCGCCCTGGAGGCCTCCACCGCCCGCGCGGTGGCCCGCGAGCGCATCACCGAGGAGGAGCGGCAGGACGTCCTCGCCCGCTTCCGCACCTTCTCCGACCTGCAGGCGGCCGCGGAGGCCGATCTCGTCATCGAGGTCGTGCCCGAGTCGTACGAGACCAAGCAGGAGGTCTTCCGGGCCCTGGACGGCATCGTCCGGCCCGGCACGATCCTCGCCACCGGCACCAACGCCCTGTCGGTCACCCGGCTGGCCGCCGACTCCGCGCACCCCGAGCGGGTCCTCGGCCTGCACTTCTTCACCCCGGTCCAGGCCATGAAGCTGGTCGAGGTGGTCTCCTCGGTGCTCACCGACCCGCGGCACGTCGAGGCCGTCACGCGGCTCGCCCAGGAGCTGGGCAAGGAGCCGGTCGCGGTGGGCGACCGTCCCGGCTTCGTCGCCGACGGGCTGCTCTTCGGCTACCTGAACCAGGCCGCCGCGATGTACGAGGCCAAGTACGCCTCCCGCGAGGACATCGACGCCGCCATGCGGCTCGGCTGCGGCCTGCCGATGGGCCCGCTGGCGCTGCTCGACCTGATCGGCATCGACACCGCCCGTACCGTCCTGGAGGCCATGTACGCCTCCTCCCAGGACCGGCTGCACGCCCCGGCCCCGATCCTCAAGCAGCTCAGCGAGGCCGGTCTGACCGGCCGCAAGTCCGGCCGCGGCTTCTACACCTACGAGGCGCCCGGCTCGGCCACCGTGGTCCGCGACGCGCTCACCCCGCTGGACGCGGCCGCCACGGCCGGCGGCCGCGAGGTGCGCTCGGTCGGCGTCGCCGGCTCGGGCACCATGGCCTCCGGCATCGCCGAGGTCTTCGCCAAGGCCGGTTACGAGGTCGTCCTGGCCGCCCGCTCCCAGGAGAAGGCCGACACCGCGAAGGCCCGGATCGCCAAGAACCTGGCCCGTTCCGTGGACAAGGGCCGGATGACCGGCGAGGCCCGCGACGAGACGCTGGCGCGGATCGTCCCGGCCGGTTCGCTCGACGCGTTCGCCGAGGTCGACCTGGCCGTCGAGGCGGTCGCCGAGGACCTGGAGATCAAGCAGGAGCTGTTCGCCCGCCTGGACAAGATCTGCAAGCCCGGCGCGGTGCTCGCCACCACGACCTCCTCGCTGCCGGTGGTCGCCTGCGCCCGCGCCACCAGCCGCCCGCAGGACGTCATCGGCATGCACTTCTTCAACCCGGCGCCCGCCATGAAGCTGGTGGAGATCGTCCGCACGGTGCTGACCGCCGACGACGTCCACGCGACCGTCCGCGAGGTCACGGCGAAGATCAGGAAGCACGGCGTGGACTGCGGCGACCGGGCCGGCTTCATCGTCAACGCGCTGCTCTTCCCGTACCTCAACAACGCGATCAAGATGGTCCAGGAGCACTACGCCTCCCTGGACGACATCGACGCGGCGATGAAGCTGGGCGGCGGCTACCCGATGGGCCCGTTCGAGCTCCTCGACGTGGTCGGCCTGGACGTCTCCCTCGCCATCGAGAAGGTGCTGCACCGCGAGTTCCGCGACCCGGGCCTCGCCCCCGCACCCCTCCTGGAGCACCTGGTGGCCGCGGGCTGCCTCGGCCGGAAGACGGGCCGTGGCTTCCGCGAATATGCCCGCCGCTGAGCCGGGCGACGGGTCGTACGGGGGTTGGGGAGGGCTGCTCAGCCCGTCGGGCACCGTCGGTGCCGGGCCGGGCTCCCCTCCCCCACCTGGGCACACTCCCGCTCGGATGCAGTACGTTCGGGGCATGTCCAAGGCCGCGAAGACACCCCGTGCCACGTCCACGCCCGACGCCCAGGAGAGCGCGGCGGGGACCCGTGCCGCCGCGCAGCGGCTGAAAATGCGCCGGGAGCTCGCCAGCGCGGCCATGGAGCTCTTCGCCACCAAGGGGTACGAGGCGACCACCGTCGACGAGATCGCGGCGGCGGCCGGGGTGGCCCGGCGGACCTTCTTCCGGCACTTCCGGTCCAAGGAAGAGGCGATCTTCCCCGACCACGACGACACCCTGGTGCGCGCCGAGGCGGTGCTGAACGCCGCCCCGCCGCACGAGCACCCGCTCGACACGGTGTGCCGGGGCATCAAGGAGGTCATGAAGATGTACGCGGGCTCGCCCGCGGTCTCCGTGGCCCGCTACCGGCTCACCCGCGAGGTGCCGACGCTGCGCGAGCGCGAGATCGCCTCGGTGGCCCGCTACGAGCGCCTCTTCACCCGCTATCTGCTCGGGCACTTCGACGAGCGCGACCACCACGACGGCAACGACGACCCGCTGCTCGCCGAGGTGGCGGCCTCCGCGGTGGTCACGGCCCACAACCACGTGCTGCGGCGCTGGCTGCGGGCCGGCGGCCAGGGGGACGTGGAGGCGCAGCTCGACCACGCCTTCGCGATCGTCCGGGAGACCTTCGGCAGCGGGATAGGCGCCCGCCCCGGCACCGTGCCGGCCGGGGCCGCGGGCGCCGCGGAGGAGCCGGTCCGGCCGGCCGCCGCCACCGCCTCCACGACGGGCGACGTGGTGGTCGCCGTCGCCCGGACGGACGCACCGCTGGACGAGGTCATGCGGACCATCCAGCAGGCGCTGACGAAGGGCTGAGAAAGAGCCGAAGATCACGCCGCACGAGGGCCGCTCCCGGATTTCCGGGGGCGGCCCTCGTCGTATCCGCCCAGTTCAGGGGCATTTTCGATCGATCATCGCTCATCCGTGAGCAGCAGATTGCATCTGAGTGAAATTGTTGGCACGCAGTGCCTTGTCACGTGACACGGCGTGCCATACGTTGAGGGTGTCCGGGCGGCCGGCGCGCAGAGATCTCCTCGTGCGCCGGCTGTCCCCACAGGCAATCCTGCTCGTGCGCCCGGACGCCTGCGTCACAGGCACCTCCCGCGCCCCACCACGGCGCCGCCACCGCACCACCGCGCCGAACCGACGGCACACCTCCACAGCACCAACCCCGACGAAACCCTCAGCGCGTCCCCGCGGGACGCCGCACCGCCGGAGGCATCCGTGAAGGACATCCTGGACGCGATCCAGTCGCCCGACTCCACCTCGGCCGACTTCGCCAACCTCAAGCTCCCCGAGTCGTACCGCGCCGTCACCGTCCACAAGGACGAGGCCGAGATGTTCGCCGGCGTCGCCAGCCGCGACAAGGACCCGCGCAAGTCGCTCCACCTGGACGACGTGGCGCTGCCGGAGCTCGGCCCGGGCGAGGCCCTGGTCGCCGTCATGGCCTCCTCCGTGAACTACAACTCGGTGTGGACCTCGATCTTCGAGCCCGTCTCCACCTTCAACTTCCTGGAGCGCTACGGCCGGCTCTCCGAGCTCACCAAGCGCCACGACCTGCCGTACCACGTCATCGGCTCCGACCTCGCGGGCGTCGTGCTGCGCACCGGCCCGGGCGTCAACTCCTGGAAGCCCGGCGACGAGGTCGTCGCGCACTGCCTGAGCGTCGAGCTGGAGTCCTCGGACGGCCACAACGACACGATGCTCGACCCCGAGCAGCGCATCTGGGGCTTCGAGACCAACTTCGGCGGCCTCGCCGAGATCGCCCTCGTCAAGTCCAACCAGCTGATGCCGAAGCCGGACCACCTCAGCTGGGAGGAGGCCGCGGCCCCGGGCCTGGTCAACTCCACCGCGTACCGCCAGCTGGTCTCCCGCAACGGCGCCGGCATGAAGCAGGGCGACAACGTCCTGATCTGGGGCGCGAGCGGCGGCCTCGGCTCGTACGCCACCCAGTTCGCCCTGGCCGGCGGCGCCAACCCGATCTGTGTCGTCTCCTCCCCGGAGAAGGCCGACATCTGCCGCTCCATGGGCGCGGAGGCGGTCATCGACCGCAACGCCGAGGGCTACAAGTTCTGGAAGGACGAGAACACCCAGGACCCGCGCGAGTGGAAGCGCTTCGGCTCCAAGATCCGCGAGCTGACCGGCGGCGAGGACATCGACATCGTCTTCGAGCACCCGGGCCGCGAGACCTTCGGCGCCTCCGTGTACGTCACCCGCAAGGGCGGCACCATCACCACCTGCGCCTCGACCTCGGGCTACATGCACCAGTACGACAACCGCTACCTGTGGATGTCGCTGAAGCGCATCATCGGCTCCCACTTCGCCAACTACCGCGAGGCCTGGGAGGCCAACCGCCTCATCGCCAAGGGCAAGATCCACCCGACCCTCTCCAAGGTCTACTCCCTGGAGGAGACCGGCCAGGCCGCCTACGACGTGCACCGCAACCTGCACCAGGGCAAGGTCGGCGTGCTCGCCCTCGCCCCGGAGGAGGGCCTCGGCGTCCGCGACCACGAGCTGCGGGCCAAGCACATCGACGCCATCAACCGCTTCCGTAACATCTGACCCCGGGACCACAGATGACAGAGCGCCAGAAGGACCGGCCGTGGCTCATGCGGACCTACGCCGGTCACTCCACCGCCGAGGCGTCGAACGAGCTCTACCGGCGGAACCTCGCCAAGGGCCAGACCGGACTCTCGGTCGCGTTCGACCTGCCCACGCAGACCGGCTACGACCCCGACCACGTCCTCGCCCGCGGCGAGGTCGGCCGGGTCGGCGTGCCGGTCTCGCACCTCGGTGACATGCGGCGGCTGTTCCAGGACATCCCCCTGGAGCAGATGAACACCTCGATGACCATCAACGCCACCGCCATGTGGCTCCTTGCGCTCTACCAGGTGGTCGCCGAGGAGCAGGGTGCCGACATCACCAAGCTCCAGGGCACCACCCAGAACGACATCGTGAAGGAGTACCTGTCGCGCGGGACGCACGTCTTCCCGCCCGGCCCCTCGCTCCGCCTCACGACGGACATGATCGCGTACACGGTCAACCACATCCCGAAGTGGAACCCGATCAACATCTGCAGCTACCACCTGCAGGAGGCCGGCGCCACGCCGGTCCAGGAGATCGCCTACGCCATGTCCACCGCGATCGCCGTCCTCGACGCCGTCCGCGACTCGGGACAGGTCCCCGAGGAGCGGTTCGGCGAGGTCGTGGCCCGGATCTCGTTCTTCGTGAACGCCGGCGTCCGCTTCATCGAGGAGATGTGCAAGATGCGCGCCTTCGGACGCATCTGGGACACCATCACCCGCGAGCGGTACGGCATCGAGGACCCCAAGCAGCGCCGCTTCCGCTACGGCGTGCAGGTCAACTCGCTCGGCCTGACCGAGGCCCAGCCGGAGAACAACGTCCAGCGCATCGTCCTGGAGATGCTGGCCGTGACGCTGTCGAAGGACGCACGCGCGCGTGCCGTCCAGCTCCCCGCCTGGAACGAGGCGCTCGGCCTGCCGCGCCCCTGGGACCAGCAGTGGTCGCTGCGCATCCAGCAGGTCCTCGCCCACGAGTCCGACCTCCTGGAGTACGAGGACATCTTCGCCGGCTCGCACGTCATCGAGGCCAAGGTGGACGCCCTGGTCACCGAGTGCCTGGCCGAGATCGAGCGGATCCAGGAGATGGGCGGCGCCATGGCCGCCGTCGAGTCCGGATACCTCAAGGCCCAGCTGGTCTCCTCGCACGCCGAGCGGCGCGCCCGCATCGAGTCCGGCGAGGACAAGATCGTCGGCGTCAACATCTTCGAGACCACCGAGCCCAACCCGCTCACCGCCGACCTGGACACCGCGATCCAGACCGTCGACCCGGCCGTCGAGGCCCGCGTCGTCGAGGCGCTGAAGAACTGGCGCGACACCCGCTACCAGCCGCCCTTCAACCACCCGCGGCCCTGCAAGGCCCTGGAGCGCCTCAAGGAGGCCGCCAAGGGCACCGGCAACCTGATGGAGGCCACCCTGGAGTGCGCCCGCGCCGGCGTCACCACCGGCGAGTGGGCCGGGGCGCTGCGCGAGGTCTTCGGCGAGTTCCGCGCCCCGACCGGCGTCTCCTCCGCCCCGGTGGCCGTGCCGGCCGAGGAGGGCTCCCCGCTCGCCGAGGTGCGCCGCAGGGTGGACCGCACGGCGGCGGACCTGGGCGTCGGAAAGCTGCGCTTCCTGGTCGGCAAGCCGGGCCTGGACGGGCACTCCAACGGCGCCGAGCAGATCGCCGTGCGGGCCCGCGACGCCGGGTTCGAGGTGGTCTACCAGGGCATCCGGCTGACCCCCGAGCAGATCGTGGACGCGGCTCTGGAGGAGGACGTGCACGCGGTCGGCCTGTCGATCCTCTCCGGCTCGCACGCCCAGCTCGTGCCCGACGTCCTCGACCGCCTGAAGCAGGCCGGCGCGGCCGACATCCCGGTCGTCGTGGGCGGAATCATCCCGAACGCCGACGCCGAGGAGCTCCGGGCCGCGGGCGTGGCCGCGGTCTTCACCCCGAAGGACTTCGGCATCACCGGGATCATCGGCCGTATCGTCGACGAGATCCGGAAAGCCAACCAGCTCAACCCCCTCGAAAGCACGGAGGTCCCCGCATGACCAGCACCGCTTCCCCTGTGAACCGGCTGCGCCCCCGCCGCTCCTGTCTCGCGGTGCCCGGCTCGAACCCCCGCTTCCTGGAGAAGGCCCAGGGCCTCGCCGCCGACCAGGTCTTCCTCGACCTGGAGGACGCCTGCGCCCCGCTGGCCAAGCCCGAGGCCCGCCACACGATCGTGAAGTTCCTCAACGAGGGCGACTGGACCGGCAAGACCCGCGTGGTCCGGGTCAACGACTGGACGACCCACTGGACGTACCGGGACGTCGTCACCGTCGTCGAGGGCGCCGGCCAGAACCTCGACTGCATCATGCTGCCGAAGGTGCAGAACGCCGAGCAGATCGTCGCGCTCGACCTGCTGCTCACCCAGATCGAGAAGACCATGGGCTTCGAGGTCGGCAAGATCGGCATCGAGGCGCAGATCGAGAACGCCCAGGGCCTGACCAACGTCAACGCCATCGCGCAGGCCTCCCAGCGCGTCGAGACGATCATCTTCGGCCCGGCCGACTTCATGGCCTCCATCAACATGAAGTCGCTGGTCGTCGGCGAGCAGCCGCCCGGCTACCCGGCGGACGCCTACCACCACATCCTGATGAGCATCCTGATGGCCGCCCGCGCCAACAACCTCCAGGCGATCGACGGCCCCTACCTGCAGATCCGCAACCAGGAGGGCTACCGCGCGGTCGCGCAGCGCGCCGCCGCCCTGGGCTTCGACGGCAAGTGGGTGCTGCACCCGGACCAGGTCGCCGCCGCGAACGAGATCTTCTCGCCCTCGCAGGAGGACTACGACCACGCCGAGCTGATCCTCGACGCGTACGACTACTACACCTCCGAGGCGGGCGGGAAGAAGGGCTCCGCGATGCTCGGCGACGAGATGATCGACGAGGCCTCCCGCAAGATGGCGCTGGTCATCTCCGGCAAGGGCCGGGCCGCCGGCATGCAGCGCACCAGCAAGTTCGAGATCCCGGAGGCCTGAGTCCGATGCAGTTCGGCCGCACCTACGAAGAGTTCGAGATCGGCGCCGTCTACAAGCACTGGCCCGGGAAGACGGTCACCGAGTACGACGACCACCTCTTCTGCCTGCTGACGATGAACCACCACCCGCTTCACATGGACGTGAACTACGCGGAGAACACGACGGACTTCAAGAAGAACGTCGTCGTCGGCAACTACATCTACTCGCTGCTGCTCGGCATGTCCGTGCCGGACGTCTCCGGCAAGGCCATCGCCAACCTGGAGATCGAGTCGCTGCGGCACGTGGCGCCGACCTTCCACGGCGACACCATCTACGGCGAGACGACCGTCCTGGACAAGACGCCGTCGAAGTCGAAGAGCGACCGCGGCATCGTCTACGTCGAGACCAAGGGCTACAAGCAGGACGGCACGCTCGTGTGCGTCTTCCGCCGCAAGGTCATGGTCCCGACGGCCGAGTACATCGACGCGCGCGGCGGCGAGCAGCCCGGCCGCCCCGAACTGAAGGAACAGGGGAAGTAGCCATGGCGCGACTCGCCCAGACCCACGGCCTGACCGACGTCCAGCAGGAGATCCTCTCCACCGTCCGCGACTTCGTGGACAAGGAGATCATCCCGGTCGCCACCGAGCTGGAGCACCGTGACGAGTACCCGCAGCAGATCGTCGACGGGCTGAAGGAGCTCGGCGTCTTCGGTCTGATGATCCCCGAGGAGTACGGGGGCCTGGGTGAGTCGCTGCTCACCTACGCGCTGTGCGTGGAGGAGATCGCCCGCGGCTGGATGTCGGTGTCCGGCATCATCAACACCCACTTCATCGTGGCGTACATGCTGAAGCAGCACGGCACCCAGGAGCAGAAGGACTACTTCCTGCCGCGGATGGCGGCCGGCGAGACGCGCGGCGCCTTCTCGATGTCGGAGCCGGGCCTCGGCTCGGACGTCTCGGCGATCACCTCGAAGGCGGTGAAGGACGGCGACGAGTACGTCCTGAACGGCCAGAAGATGTGGCTGACGAACGGCGGCACGTCCACGCTGGTCGCGGTGCTCGTCCGAAGTGACGAAGGCCACCCCGAGGGCACCGCCCCGCACAAGTCGATGACCACCTTCCTCGTCGAGAAGGAGCCCGGCTTCGGAGAGGTCCGCCCCGGCCTCACCATCCCGGGCAAGATCGAGAAGATGGGTTACAAGGGCGTCGACACGACCGAACTCATCATGGACGGACTGCGCATTCCGGCCAATCGTGTCCTCGGCGGGGTCACCGGCCGAGGGTTTTACCAAATGATGGACGGCGTGGAGGTCGGCCGCGTGAACGTCGCGGCCCGTGGCTGCGGCGTCGCGCAGCGTGCCTTCGAGCTGGGTGTCCAGTATGCCCAGCAGCGTCACACTTTCGGCAAGCCGATCGCCCAGCACCAGGCGATTCAGTTCAAGCTCGCCGAGATGGCTACCAAGGTCGAGGCCGCTCATGCCATGATGGTGAACGCAGCACGCAAAAAGGACTCCGGGGAACGAAACGACCTCGAAGCGGGGATGGCGAAGTACCTCGCCTCCGAATACTGCAAGGAGGTCGTCGAGGATGCCTTCCGCATCCACGGTGGTTACGGGTTCTCGAAGGAGTACGAGATCGAGCGCCTCTACCGCGAGGCCCCGATGCTGCTCATCGGCGAAGGTACCGCCGAGATCCAGAAAATGATCATTGGTCGGCGGTTGCTCGAGGAGTACCGCTTCCAGGGTTGATTGTCGCATTTGAGTCGGTTTGGCCGCGAAGAAGATCACACCCTGTGTTCGGCTTCCGGCCGCCGACTCGGCTTCTGGCTTGCCCAGTTGCGGCCCGCAACCGATAGCATCGCCGGAAAGCCGCCGTCCCCCGTTGCCAGTGCGGCATCATCCGCTACGAAGGTCATCCATGCCCCACAGCCAAACCTCTGCACACCGCGACAGCCTCAAGGGCGTACGCATCGCACGCGGAGCATCGCCGTGGCTTCTGCCGACCGTCGCCACCGCGGCGCTGAGCCTCGCGCGCTCGCGCAGGTCGACGGCCGCCAAGGCCGTCGCCGTGCCGGCCACCGCTCTCGCGGCCGGCATGCTGTGGTTCTTCCGCGACCCCGAGCGCGAGATCGCTCAGGGCCGGGTCATCTCGCCCGCCGACGGCGTGGTGCAGAGCATCATGCCGTGGAAGGACGGGCGCACCCGCGTCGCCATCTTCATGAGCCCGCTGAACGTCCACGTCAACCGCGCGCCGCTGGCCGGCACGGTGACGTCCGTGGAGCACGTCCCCGGCGGCTTCGTGCCGGCGTTCAACAAGGAGAGCGAGAACAACGAGCGCGTTGTCTGGCACTTCGACACCGAGCTCGGCGACATCGAGATGGTGCAGATCGCCGGCGCCGTGGCCCGGCGGATCGTGCCTTACATCCCGCAGGGGACGAAGGTCGAGCAGGGTGACCGGATCGGACTGATCCGCTTCGGGTCGCGGGTCGACATCTACCTCCCCGAGGGTGTCGAGGTCGCCGTCGAGGTGGGCCAGCCCACGACCGCGGGGGTGACTCGCATTGACCGTGATTGATCCCGACACACGGGCGGCCGACTGGGTCGCCGAGTCGGAGGCGGACGCCGAGGACGCCGAGGAGATGCCGCTGTCGCTGAGGCTGTCCATAGCGGACGCCCTCACGCTCGGTAACGCCACGTGCGGCTTCATGGCGGTGTACTTCACCACCACCGGCATCCTGATCCCGCACCTCACGGGCAGCGGGGTGGAGACCGGCATGGCGCGGCACTCCGCCGCGACGGCCGTGATCCTCATGCTGGGAGCGGCGATCTTCGACCTCTTCGACGGCATCGTGGCCCGCAAGCTGCGCAGCTCGCCGATGGGCGCCGAGCTCGACAACCTCTCGGACCTGATCAGCTTCGGCCTGGCGCCGGCGTACTTCGTCCTCGTGTACGGCATGGTCGCGGACGACGCGCACCAGAAGGTCTCGGCGGTGGCCGCGATCGTGGTGCTGCTCGCGGTGGTGCTGAGGCTCGCGCGGTTCTCCTGCGTGACGATGAAGGACGGCATGTTCCAGGGCATGCCGAGCCCCTTCGGCGCGCTGACCGTCGTGTCGATCATCCTCCTGGAGCTCCCCTTCATCCCGACCCTGCTGGCAATCATCGGCACGGCGTGGCTGATGGTGAGCCGGGTGGAGTACCCGAAGCCGCGGGGTGTCCTCGCGGCGGCGATGCTCAGCTGGATCGTCGGAGCGATGGCGATGCTGGCGGCCTGGGCCTTCGACGCCCCGGGCGGTCAGCTCCTGCTCCAGACCGGCTGTGCGCTGCAGGTGGTGCTGGGCGCCGTGATCCCCCTCTTCGCGACGGCCCGGCGAGTGAACACCTTCCGCGACAACCGTCGCGAGAGCCGCGAGGCTCGCCAGGCGGAGGCCGCACAGCTGCGGTGACGCCGGCGGCGACGCCGCCCGGACACGGGAAAGGGCCCCGGACGCGAGAAGCGTCCGGGGCCCTTTCCCGTGCCGTAGGGGGTGTCTCGCCGATCAGGCCGGACGAGCGAGCGGCGTCCGGTGCATGGGGTCTCCCCAGGCCCGCCAGGGCCGAGGGCTGGGGCCTCCCCAGGCCAGCCCGGGCCGAGAGTTTGGGGCCTTCCCAGGCCCGCCAGGACCCAGGGCTGGGGCCTCCCCAGGCCAGCCCGGGCCGAGAGTTTGGGGCCTTCCCAGGCCCGCCAGGACCCAGGGATGGGGCCTCCCCGCGCGCCAGGACCCAGGGGTGGGGCCTCCCCAGGCCCGCCAAGGCCCAGGGATGGGGCCTCCCCAGCCCCGCCAGGACCCAGGGATGGGGCCTCCCAGACCCGCCAGGACCCAGGGATGGGGCCTCCCCAGACCCGCCAGGACCCAGGGGAAGGATCGCAAGGCGGAGGTGGCGGCACCTCCCCGGCCGCCGGGCCGCAGCGGCGGAAGCGACGCGTGGGGGGGGACCTGCCCTGGGCTTCGCCCAGGGGCACCCCACCTGGGCGAAGGCCAGGGGGCCATCGGCGACCGCCGACAACGCGGCGAGGCGCGGCACCGGGCGCCGAGAGCCCGGCACGATCGGCGGGACCCCCTAGCGGGCGAGCCGCTTGTAGTAGAGGGTCGTGGGGCGCAGGGTGCCCGAGGGGTCGGCGGCGAAGTCCGGGATGGTGCCGGCCGGGGTCCAGCCGGTCGCGCGGTAGAGGCGCTCGGCAGGGCTGTCGGTCTGGGTGTCCAGGACGAGGAGGGTCAGCCCGGTGGCGGCGGCGTGCGCCTCGGCGGCGGCCAGGAGGCGCCGGGCGATGCCCTGGCCGCGGGCCTCCCGGTGGACGACCAGCCGGGCGATCTCGCCGCGGTGGCGGCCGTTCGCCTTGCCGTCGCGGGCCAGCGTGACGGCGCCCAGGACGCGCCCGCGCGGGTCGAGGGCCGCCCACACCTCCCGTACCCCCGCCGCCTCCGTCCACCAGGCGGCGGCCTCGGCGGGCTCCAGGGGCGCCAGGAAGCCGATGGAGGCCCCGTCGTCGACCGCGTCCACGAGGAGGGCGGCGAGCCCGTCCGCGGCCCGCTCGCGGACCTCCCCGGGCGTCAGGCGCCGGACTTCCGCCGTGCCGGAGCGCCACTCCAGGAACAGCAGCCCCTCGCGTGCGTCCCAGGGCTGCGCCGACCGGAACCCCAGCCGCCGGTACAGGCCCAGCGCGTCCGCCCGCCACCGCCACACCGAGAGCCGTACGGACCCGAGCCCGCGCTCCTCGGCCCGGCGCAGGGCCTCCGTCACGAGCGCGCTCGCGAGCCCGCGCCCGCGCGCCTCCGGCGCCACCCAGAGCCGCTTCAGCTCGCCGCCGGCGGTGAGGACGACACATCCGGCCGGCCCGGCGACGAGCACCGTGTCGCCGGCGAACGCGCCGGCCGGATCGGCCACCTCCGCCCGGTAGCGCTCGGGCAGCTCGTCCGGCCCGGCCACGGGCCGCCCCTTCTCGGCCTCGGTGGCGAGGTGATAGGCGGCGAGCAGTGAGGGCAGCGCCGGGTGGTGACGGGATTCTTCGAGGCTGGGGTTCGTGTGCACGCCCCTGAGCCTCACATCCCGGTGTTACGCGGGTGTGTCCCCCGCCCCCGCGCACCCCGGCCCCGCCCCGTGACCCTCCAGGTGTCACGGGGCGGCGTCACGCGCTGTGGGGCGCCGCGCCGGGGGCCGCCCAGGTCGTTCCTTCCGGATCAGGCGGGATCCGGGGGGCACCTCCCGTGCCCGAAGGGCTACGGGGAGGGCGCCGTCCGAGGCATGGGGCTCCCCGGGCCCGCCAGGGCCCAGGGCCGGGACCTCCCCGATCCCGCTAGGGCCCACCGTCGGGGCCCCCAGGCCCGCCAAGGCCCAGGTCGCGGCCTCCCCAGACTCACCAGACCCCCGGCCCGGGGCCTCCCCGAGCCCGCCACGGCCCAGGGTCACGGCCTCCGCGGGCCCGCCAGGGCCCACGACCGGGGTCCCCAGGCCCGCCAAGGCCCAGGGCCGGGACCTCCCCAAGCCCGCCACGGCCCACGGTCGGCACCTCCCCAGGCCCACCAAGGCCCACGGTCGGGGCTCCCCAGGCCCGCCAAGGCCCACGGTCGGGGCCTCCCCGAGCCCGCCACAGCCCCGGGGAAGGATCGCAAGGCGGAGGCGGGGGCACCTCCCGGGCCGCCAGGCCGAGGGGGCGGAAGCGACGCGTGGGGGGGGACCTGCCCTGGGCTTCGCCCAGGGGCACCCCCACCCGGGCGAAGGCCAGGGGGCCATCGGCGACCGCCGACAACGCGGCGAGGCGCGGTGCCGGGGGGCACTCCCCCACGCTCCGCCGGGAGCACCCCCGCCCAGGCGAAGCTCTGGGGATGGGGAAGTCGCGAGCCCGGCAAGATCCGGAAGAGACGGCCTACAGCAGGAAGTCGCGCGCGATGTTCGCCGAGACCTGTTCCAGGAGGGGGCCCGCGTTCGGGATGGACTTGGCCGGGTCCGGTTCCAGGTCGGTGAGCGGGTAGGCGCGGCGGATGCCGGCGGTGCCGAGGGCCTCCGGCGGGAGGGCCAGGCGGCCGCAGACCGCGACGACCTCCTTGCCGGCTGCGCGCGCGGCCGCGGCGACGCCCGCGGGGGCCTTGCCGTGCAGGGTCTGCTCGTCGAGGGAGCCCTCGCCGGTGATGACCAGGGTCGCGCGCTCCAGGGCGGGCGCGAAGCCCAGCACCTCCAGCATCAGCTCGATGCCGGGCCGGAAGCTCGCGCCGAGCAGCAGCGCGCCGTAGCCGATGCCGCCGGCGCCGCCTGCCCCCGGGGAGGCGGCGAGCTCGGCGGCCCGGGGGCCGATCGCCTTTTCCAGGACCTGCGCGTAGTGCGCGAGGGCCGCGTCCAGGGTCGCGACGTCCTCGGGGGTGGCGCCCTTCTGCGGGCCGTACACCGCCGCGCAGCCCTTCGGGCCGGTCAGCGGGTTGTCCACGTCGCTGGCGAGGACGAAGTCGACGTCGGCGAAGCGCGGGTCGACGCCCGACAGGTCGGCGGAGGCCAGGTCGGCGAGGGCGCCGCCGCCCGGGCCGACGGGCTTGCCGTCCGCGTCGAGGAAGACCGCGCCGAGCGCGGTGAGCATGCCGGCGCCGCCGTCGGTGGTGGCGCTGCCGCCGACGCCGAAGACCATCGTGGTGGCGCCCGCGTCGAGGGCGGCGCGCAGCACCTCGCCCGAGCCGTACGTGGTGGCGGTGAGCGGCGCGAAGACGCCCTCGGGCAGCAACTGGAGGCCGGAGGCCTCGGCCATCTCCACCACCGCGGTGGTCCCGCGCAGCGCGAACGCGGCCGTCACCGGCTCGCCGACCGGCCCGGTCACGGTGACCTCGCGTCGCTCGAACCCGGCCGCCACGGCCGCGGCCACGGTGCCGTCGCCGCCGTCGGCGACGGGCAGCGTCTCCACCTCGAGCTCCGGGACGACCCGTCGCAGACCTGCTGTGACCCGCTCCGCGACCTGTACGGCCGTGAGCGAACCCTTGAACTTGTCGGCCGCGACGAGCACGCGTGCGGCCTCAGTTACTGCTCCGTCCGTCACCTTGCATCCCTTGCTTTCGAACAGGCAGTCGCGCCAGGGCCGACCCTATCCGTACCGCGAGACGGCGTGCCACCCCCTGATACGGCGATATTCCGCACCATAGTGGGGCGACATGAGCACGGAACCGATCGATCAGATCCAGGGACAAGGCTCCCGCCCCGACACGAAGGTCATCGGCATCGGGATGGCGGCCGTCGTCGGCGTGGTGTGCTGGGCGGCGCTCGGCAAGGAGTCCTTCGACGACGCCTCCTCCTCGGCGCTGCAGTGGGTCCTGGACAATTTCGCGTGGCTGTTCGTGACGGCCGCCGACGTCTTCCTGGTGCTCTGCGTGGTGATCGCGCTCAGCCGCTTCGGCCGGATCCGGCTGGGCGCGGACGACTCGGAGCCGGAGTTCAGCAATCTCGCGTGGATCGCGATGATGTTCAGCGCGGGCATGGGCATCGGCCTGATGTTCTACGGGGTGGGCGAACCGCTCCAGCACTATCTGGACCCGCCCCCGGCGAGCGGCATCGCTCCGCGGTCGGGCGCGGCGGCCCGCACGGCCATGGAGTACTCCTTCTTCCACTGGACGCTCACGCCCTGGGCGATCTACGGCATCGCCGGCCTCGCCCTGGCCTACGCGGGCTTCCGCAAGGGCCGCGGCAACACGCTGAGCGCCGCGTTCGTGCCGCTGATGGGCGAGCGGCGGGCACGGTCCTGGCCGGGCCGGGCGGTCGACCTGCTCGCGGTGTTCGCGACGGTCTTCGGGACCGCGACCAGCCTCGGCCTCGGCGCGCTCCAGGTCGCGGAGGGCCTGAACATCACCGCCGGGGTCGAGGACTCGACGGCCACCGAGCTGATCATCATCGTGTCGCTGTCGGCCGCCTTCGTGCTGTCGGCGTTCTCCGGGCTCCACAAGGGCGTGAAGTGGCTGTCGACGCTGAACATCGTGCTGGCCGCGGCGCTGATGCTGTTCGTGTTCCTGCTCGGCCCGACGGTGTACGTGCTCGACACGATCCCGGCTTCGGTGGGCGGCTATCTGCACCAGCTGCTGCCGATGGCGAGCCGTACGGGCGCCTTCACGGACCGGGCCTGGCTCGGCGCGTGGACGATCTTCTACTGGGCGTGGTGGCTGTCCTGGGCGCCGTTCGTCGGCACCTTCATCGCCCGGATCTCGCACGGCCGGACGGTCCGCGAGTTCCTCTTCGGGGTGCTGCTCGTGCCCTCGGGGGCGACGGTGATCTGGTTCTGCGTGATGGGCGGCACGGCGATCAGGCTCGACTCGACGGGCGCCGCGGACCTGGCGGGCGCGGTGAAGGACGGGGCGGAGGCCTCGCTGTTCGCGATGCTGGACGCGCTGCCGATCGGCACGGTCACCTCGTACCTCGCGATGCTGCTCGTGATGACGTACTTCGTGACCAGCGCGGACTCGGCCTCGCTGGTGATGGGTTCGCTGACCAGCAGGGGCGCGCTGCACCCGCCGACCTGGCTGGTGGTCGCCTGGGGCGTGCTGATGGCGGCGGTGGCCGCGGTGCTGCTGATGGCGGGCGGCCTGAACTCGCTGCAGACGGCGACGATCCTGGTGGCGCTGCCGTTCGTCCTGGTGATGCTGGGGCTGTGCTGGGCGCTGTTGAGGGAGCTGCGCGAGGACCCGGGCGCGGGTCCGGCCCGGCACCACGCGCTGTACGGCGTGGGGGACGCGGTGCGGGCGATGGTGGGCGAGGCGACCACGGACCGGGGTGCGGCCCGGCACCACCGGCTGCGCCGGGCGGCGCGGTCCCGGACGGGCGGCGGGGACGAGGAGGGGTGAGGCGGGGCCGGGTGGGCGGGTCGGCGCGCGTCGGCCCGGCCGTTCGGTTAGACCGGAGTCATGAGCGAAGTCATGGGTGCCATGGGCGGAGCCCCGGACGGGGTCTCGGGCGGGGTGACGGGCGGCGGGCTCGGGCACGCCGAGCTGGCCGACCGGATCCTCGGCGGCTGGACCGGCCGGATCGCCGGGAACATGCTCGGCAAGCCGGTCGAGCGCGGTGACCACTGGACGCCCGAGCGGATCGACGCCTATCTGCGCCTCACCGACGCCCTGCCGCTCACCGACTACCTCCCGCCGCCGCCCGCCGCCGGCGCGGACGGCTTCGAACTGCGCCCGGAGTGGCCCCAGTGCGTGCGCGGCCGGATCAACGGCAGCTGCCGGGACGACGACATCGACTACTCGATCCTGGGCCTGCACCTGCTGGAGACCCGCGGTTTCGCCTTCAGCACCGAGCAGGTCGGCGAACTGTGGCTGCTGCGGCTGCCGTACCTCCAGACCTTCACGGCCGAGCGGGTGGCCTACCGGAACCTGGCGAACGGCCTGAAGCCGCCGCTCACCGCCACCTACGACAACCCGTACCAGGAGTGGATCGGCGCGCTGATCCGGGCGGACGTGTACGGCTGGACCTCGCCGGGCGACCCGCGCCGGGCCGCCTCGCTGGCCCGCCGCGACGCGGTGCTCTCGCACACCGGGAACGGGGTGTACGGCGCGATGTGGGCGGCGGCGCTGGTCGCCGCGGCCTTCACCGCGCCCGACGCGCGGTCGGCGCTCGCCACCGCCCTGGAGCGGATCCCGGCGAGCTGCCGGCTCGCCCGCACCGTACGGCACGCGATGGCGCTCCACGAGGCGGGCGTCGGGTGGGCGGAGGCGCTGGCCGAGCTGCGCCGGGAGACCGGGGCGCTCGGCTGGATCCACACGGTGCCGAACGCGGCGGTGCTGACCGCCGGGCTGCTGTACGGGGAGGGCGACTTCACCCGCACCATCGCGCTGACCGTGCGCGGCGGCCTGGACACGGACTCCAACGGGGCGACGGCCGGCTCGGTGGCCGGGGTGCTGTGCGGGGCGGCGGCGATCCCGCCGCAGTGGTCGGAACCGCTGCGGGACCGGGTGCGCAGCGCGGTGACCGGTTTCGACGGGGTACGGATCGGCGAACTGGCGGAGCGGACGCTGCGGCTGGCGACCCTGGCGGGCTGACGGCCTCGGCCCGCCCCGCGTGCTCAGCCCCGCGTGCTCAGCCCTGCTCGGGGTCGGGCGCGGTGAGGCGGCCGGTGCGGTGGGGTTCGTCGCGGGAGGCGGTGCGGGCCTCCGTGCGGTGGCCGTGGGCGATGTAGTCGCGGACGACGGCCTCGACCGCGTCCTGCGGGTTGCCGATGCCGGCGAGGACCATGACCTCGACCACGAGTTCGGCGTCGAGGGAGATGCTGACCTTGGGCATGGGCGGAAGGTAGCAGCCGGGAATGCGCTCGCGGGAGGGTTTCCCGGACGCCTACCCTCCCGGCATGAGCATGGTGGCGATTCTCAGCGGCGCGGGCATCTCGACGGACTCGGGGATTCCCGACTACCGGGGGCCGAACGGGATGTGGACCCGGGACCCCGGGGCCGAGCGGCTCGTCACCTACGGGCCCTACATGTCCGACCCCGAGGTGCGCCGGCGGTCCTGGCGGATGCGCCGGGACGGGCCCGGCCTGGACGCCCGGCCGAACGCGGCGCACCGCGCGATCGCCGCGTTCGAGTCGAGCGGGCACGCGCTGCGGGTGATCACGCAGAACGTGGACGGGCTGCACCAGGCGGCCGGGGTGTCCGAGCGCAAGGTGCTCGAACTCCACGGCTCCGCACAGGCGGTGGTGTGCACGGCGTGCCACGCGCGGTCCTCGATGGCGGAGGCCTTCGCGCGCATCGACGCCGGTGAGGACGACCCTGACTGCCGGGCCTGCGGCGGGATCCTGAAGGCGGCCACGGTGATGTTCGGCGAGCGGCTGGACCCGGTGGTGCTCGGCGACGCGATGTCGATCGCCAAGGCGGCGGAGGTCTTCGTCGTGGTCGGCACCAGCCTCCAGGTGCAGCCGGCGGCCTCGCTGGCGGGGATGGCGGCCGAGCACGGGGCCCGGCTGATCATCGTGAACGCCGAGCCGACGCCGTACGACCCGGTCGCGGACGAGATCGTCCGCGAGCCGATCGGCACGGCGCTGCCCGCGCTCCTCGACCGGCTGCGGTAGGCGCGCTTCTCCGGGGCGGGTCAGAACAGGGCGTCGGGTCCGGCGGCGCCCGACTCGAAGGCGAGCAGGCGCTGTTTGCGGTCGAGGCCGCCGCCGTAGCCGGTGAGGCTGCCGCCGGAGCCGATCACCCGGTGGCAGGGGACGACGATGCTGACCGGGTTCTTGCCGTTGGCGAGGCCGACCGCCCGGGAGGCGCCGGGGTTGCCGAGGGCCTCGGCGAGTTCGCCGTACGTCCGGGTCTCCCCGTACGGGATGCGCCGGAGCTGTTCCCAGACGCGCAGCTGGAACGGCGTGCCGACGAGGTGCAGCGGCAGGTCGAACTCGGTGAGTTCGCCGGCGAAATAGGCGTCGAGCTGGCGCACGGCCTCGGTGAAGGGGCGCGGGTCGGGGGCGCCGAAGGTCTCCTCGGGCGGGCGGTGCCGCTGGGCGGTCATGTGGATGCGGCTGAGGACGCCGTCGACGGCGACCAGGGTCAGCGGGTCGTAGGGGCTGTCCACGACCGTGTGCGTCACGGTGGGCATGAGCGGTTCCTTACCGGGGGGACAGAGGGGCTCGCGGCTGGGTCACGCGGGCAGGTGGTTGATGGGGTGGCTGTCGGTGGCCCACAGGTACTGGACGGCGTAGGCGCGCCAGGGCCGCCAGCGCGCCGCGCGGGCGGTGAGCGCGGCGGGGGCGCCGGGCAGGCCGAGGCCCTGGGCGGCGCGGCGGATGCCGAGGTCGCCGGGGAGGAAGGCGTCGGGGTCGCCGAGTGCGCGCATGGCGATGAGCTCGGTGGTCCAGGGGCCGAAGCCGGGTAGGGCGCGCAGCTTCTCGCGGGCCTCGGTCCAGTCGCTCTCGGGGCCGAGCGCGAGGCTGCCGTCGGCAAGGGCGGTGACGAGGGTGAGCAGGGTGGTGCGGCGGCTGCGGGGCAGCGCGAGGGTCTCGGGGTCGAGTCCGGCGAGCGCGGCCGGGGCCGGGAAGAGGTGCGTCAGGCCGCCCTCGGGGTCGTCCACGGGCACGCCGTGCGCGGTGACCAGGCGGGCCGCGTGGGTGCGGGCGGCGGCGGTGGAGACCTGCTGTCCGAGGACCGCGCGGACGGCGAACTCGGCGGCGTCGACGGTGCGGGGCACCCGGCGCCCCGGGGCTGCGTCGACGAGCGGGGCGAGCAGCGGGTCGGCGCGCAGTTGTTCGTCGACGGCGAGCGGGTCGGCGTCGAGGTCGAGCAGCCGGCGGCAGCGGCTGATGGCGTGGGTGAGGTCGCGGTGGTCGGTCAGCGACAGCCGGCACAGGACGTGGTCGGGGCGCGGGGCGAGGGCGACGATGCCGTGGCCGTACGGCAGGGCCAGCGTCCTGCGGTAGGCGCCGTCGCGCCATTCCTCGACGCCGGGGACGGCGGTGGCGGCGAGGTGGCCGAAGAGGTTGGACGGTTCGAGGGGGGCGCGGAACGGCAGCCGCAGGGTGAGGGTGCCGGGCGCGGCGGGCGCGGGCGCGGCGGTGGCACCGGCGGCGCGCGGGCGGGTGGCGCGGGCGCGCAGTTCGCCGGGGGTGAGGGCGAAGACCTCGCGGACGGTGTCGTTGAAGGTGCGGATCGAGGCGAAGCCGGCGGCGAAGGCGATCTCGGCCATGGACAGCGGGGTGGTCTCGATGAGCAGCCGGGCGGTCTGGGCGCGCTGGGCGCGGGCGAGGGCGAGCGGTCCGGCGCCGAGTTCGGCGAGCAGTTGGCGTTCGATCTGGCGGGTGGAGTAGCCGAGGCGGGCGGCGAGCCCGGGGACGCCCTCGCGGTCGACGACGCCGTCCTGGATGAGGCGGACGGCACGGGCGACGGCGTCGGCGCGGGCGTGCCAGGTGGAGGAGCCGGGGCTGGTGTCGGGCCGGCAGCGCTTGCAGGCCCGGTAGCCGGCCCGCTGGCAGGACGCGGCGCTGGGGTGGAACTCCATGTTCTCCGCCTTGGGCGGCACGGCGGGGCAGCTGGGGCGGCAGTAGATCCGAGTGGTGCGGACGGCGGTGAAGAAGACGCCGTCGAACCGGGCGTCCTTGGACTGGACGGCCCGCACGCAGCGCTCGGTGTCGGTGTGCATGGCTCCAGGATCGGTGATCGCGGGCGGGCCGGGCTGGCGAGAAAACGACATCAACGTGGGGCCGGCCGGGGCGCGGGTCCGGGACCGGGACCGGTTCGGGGTCCGGCTCCCGGTCCGGGACCCGTGTCGGGTCCGTCCGTGGGCGCGGGGGCGAGCAGCTGGTCGGTGACGAGTGCGGTCAGCCACTCCCGGTAGGCCTCGGCCGACCAGCCGCGCAGCCGGCGCAGGAGCTGGTGGACGTGCGGGGAGACCAGGGCGAAGAGGACGTCGGCCGCCCGGGCGGCGTCCAGGCCGGGGCGTAGCGCGCCGCGCACGTGCAGGGCGGTGGTGAGGCGGAGGTAGACGGCGTGTGTGGCGGCGGCTCCGGCGTCGGCGGCCGCCCGCATGTCGGGGTCGGCGCCGGCGGCCTCGACGCTCACCATGATCAGGTCGCCGGCCCGGTCGAGCAGGTCGGCGGTCCGGGCGACCAGGGCCTCGATGGTCTCGGCGGGGTTGGTCTCGGCCCCGAGTTCGCGGAACTCGGGGCGGTCCGCGACGGCGACGGGCTCCTCGTCGCCGACGGTGGCGACGCCGAGGGTGTGGCCGAACAGCGCGGCCTTGGTCGGGAAGGCGTCGTACAGGGTGCGCTCCCCCACGCCGGCGGCCCGGGCGACCTCGCGCATCCGGGTGGCGGCATAGCCCTGTTCGACGAAGAGGCGGGCCGCCGCCTCCCGGATCCGGGCCCGGGTCCGGGCCGCGGCGGCGGCGCGGCGGGGTGCGTCGTAGGGGCGTTTGCCCGGGTCCGCCCCTGCTGTCGGCGCGGGCCGGTCCGCCTTGACGGGGTCTGCCATGGGGAGCAGTCTAGAAGGGATTCGCCGCAGTGGCACTGCGGCGAAAGGCCCCGGGGTCCCGCCAGGGACAGAGGGACCCGAGCACGCAGCCCGAGGAGGCGCGCCATGCCGGAACTCGCCGGAATCCACCATGTGAAGATCCCCGTCACCGATCTCCCGCGCTCCCTCGATTGGTACCGCCGGGTCCTCGGCTTCCGGACCGTGATCGAGTTCCCGGACGAGGAGGGCGTGGTGCGCGGGGTCGGGGGCACGATGCCGGGCCTGGACGGCACGCTCGTCGCCCTCCGGGAGAACCCGGAGGCGGCCAGGGGCTGCGCCGGCTTCGACCCGGTGTCCTTCGCGATCAGGGACCGCGCCGACGCGGAGGCCTGGGCGGCCCACCTGGACGCGCTGGGCGTCGAGCACTCCCCCGTCGTCGAGGCGAGCATCGGCTGGCTGCTGGTCTTCGAGGACCCCGACGGCCTGGTCCTGCACCTGTACTCCTGGGCCGGCCACGGCCGGGACCACTCGGACCGGCCGGGCTACGGACGCCCGGTGGCCGAGGACGCGGCCGCCCCGGACGCGGCCTCCCCGGGGGCCTCCTAGGCCGTCGCCTCGCGGGCCGCCTCGAAGGCGGCGTACGCGGCGGCGTCGTACAGCACGAAGCGCACCTCCCGTACGGAGGCGGGGCGGGCCACGCGGACGGTTTCGAGGGCGATCCGGGCGGCGTCGTCCATCGGCCAGCCGTAGACGCCGGTGGAGACGGCCGGGAAGGCGACGGTCCGGGCGCCCAGTTCGTCGGCCACGCGCAGGGACGCGCGGTAGCAGGAGGCGAGCAGCTCGGAGCGGTCCTCCTGGGTGCTGTGGACCGGGCCGACGGTGTGGACGACCCAGCGCGCGGCGAGCCGGCCCGCGGTGGTGGCGACGGCCTGGCCGGTGGGGAGGCCGCGGCCGTAGTGGCCGGCGCGGAGGGTGCGGCAGGCGTCGAGGATGGCCGGGCCGCCCTTGCGGTGGATCGCGCCGTCGACCCCGCCGCCGCCGAGCAGCGAGGAGTTGGCGGCGTTCACGATGACGTCGGTGTCCTGTTCGGTGATGTCCCCGCGGACCAGGACGATGTCGGGCGGGCCGGCCGGGTCGGCGCGGTCGGCCGGGTCGGGGCGGTCGGATGCGCTGCTCATGGCTCCATCCTCGCGTCGCGTGGCCGCCGCGACATCCCGTTTTCCGGCTCCGGTTCGCCTCCGGTCAGCGGCCGGCCGGGGTGCGCAGCCGGCGCCAGACGGCCTTGGCGGCGTTGTGTCCGGACATGCCGTGGACGCCGGGGCCGGGCGGGGTGGCCGAGGAGCAGAGGAAGACCGCCGGGTGCGGGGTGTGGTACGGGAACAGGGACGGCTTGGGGCGCAGCAGCAGCTGGAGTCCGCGGGCGGCGCCGCAGGCGATGTCGCCGCCGACGTAGTTGGCGTTGCGCTCGGCGAGCTCGGGGGGTCCGGCGGTGGCGCGGGCCAGGATCAGGTCGCGGAAGCCGGGGGCGAAGCGTTCGATCTGGCGCTCGACGGCGTCGGTGAGGTCGCCGCGCCAGCCGTTGGGGACGTGGCCGTAGGCCCAGAAGACGTGCTTGCCCGCGGGGGCGCGGCCGGGGTCGACCAGGCTGGGCTGGGCGGTGATGAGGAACGGGGTGTCGGGCGCGGTGCCGCCGGAGGCCTGGTTCAGGGCGGTGCCGATCTCGCCCATGGTGGGGCCGACCTGGACGGTGCCGGCCCGACGGGCCTCCTCGCTGGTCCAGGGCACGGGCCCGGACAGGGCGTAGTCGATCTTGAAGCAGCTGGCGCCGTACCGGTAGCCGTCGTAGGCGGCGCCGAGGCCGGCGATCCGGGCCAGGGCGGTGGGCGAGGTGTCGAAGACGTAGGCGCGGGCCGGCGGCAGGTCGTCGAGCCGCTTGACCTCGAAGTCGGTGTGGACGGCGCCGCCGAGCTCCTTCAGATACCCGGCGAGGGCGTCGGAGATCGACTGGGAGCCGCCCCGGGGCAGCGGCCAGCCGACCGCGTGCGCGGCGAGCGCGAAGACCAGGCCGACGGCGCCGGTGGCGAGGCCGCCGAGCGGGGCGATGACGTGGCCGACGAGCCCGGCGAACAGGCCGCGGGCCTTCTCGTCGCGGAAGCGGCGCATCAGCCAGGTGGCCGGCGGCAGTCCGGCGAGGCCGAAGCGGGCGAGGGTGACCGGATCGCGGGGCAGCGCGGTGAGCGGCAGCTGCATGAAGTCCTGGAAGAGGGTCTCCCAGTGCGGCAGGAAGGGGGCGACGAGGCGTCGGTAGGTGCCGGCGTCGCGCGGGCCGAAGGAGGCGGCGGTCTCGGCGACGGAGCGGGAGAGCACGGCCGCCGTGCCGTCGTCCCAGGGGTGGGCCATGGGCAGCTCGGGGTGCAGCCACTCCAGGCCGTACCGGTCGAGCGGCATGGTGCGGAAGACCGGCGAGGCGATGCCCAGCGGGTGCACGGCGGAGCACGGGTCGTGGCGGAAGCCGGGCAGGGTGAGTTCCTCGGTGCGGGCGCCGCCGCCGATGGTCGGCTTCGCCTCGAAGACGGCGACCGAGAAGCCGCGCCGGGCGAGTTCCACGGCGGCGGTCAGTCCGTTGGGCCCCGCCCCCACGACGACGGCATCGAGCATCGACGGCACCTTGGACTCCTTCGTCGGCCGGTCGGGGAACCAGCATATTCCCGGCCCCGTACGGGACTTACCCGGCCCCGAGGAGTGACCGGATCCGGGCGGCGGTGGCCGCGTCGCGGGCGGCCGTGAACGGCAGGGTGTTGCCGCCGGTGATGCGGAAGCGCTCCCCGGTGAGGGTCAGGTCGGTGCCGCCGGCCTCCTCGACCAGGAGCAGGCCCGCGGCGTGGTCCCAGGCGTACTCCCAGGAGAAGGCGACGGCGTCGAGCGCGCCCCGGGCGACGGCCAGGTACTCCAGGCCGGCCGAGCCGCAGGGGCGCGGGCGGACGCCCTCGGTGCGCAGGCCGAGCAGGGCCCGCTTCTGGTCCGGGGTGGTGTAGTCGGGGTGCGAGGTCGCGACCTCCAGGGCCGCTCCGGGGGCGGGCGCCCCGGCCCGTATCGGCGCGCCGTCGAGGGTGGCGCCGCGGCCGCGGACGGCGACGGCGAACTCGTCGAGGGCGGGCGCGTAGGTGAAGGAGGCGAGCAGCTCGCCGCGGCGGGCGAGGGCGACCAGGGTGCAGAAGCCGTCCTCGCCGCGGACGAACTGGCGGGTGCCGTCCACCGGGTCGACGATCCACACCGGCGCGTCGCCCTTCAGCGCCTCGTAGATCGCCGGGTCGGCGTGCACGGCCTCCTCGCCGACGACCACGGAGCCGGGCAGGAGCGCGGTGAGGGAGGCGGTGAGATGGGCCTCGGCGGCGCGGTCGGCGACGGTGACGAGGTCGTGCGGCCCGTTCTTCTCCACGACGTCGTCGGTGTCGAGCTGCCGGAAGCGCGGCATGATCTCGGCGGCGGCGGCCTTGCGGACGGCCTCCTCCACCGCGGTGGTGTCGCCGGCGAGCAGCCGGGTGAGGAAGTCGTCGCCCGTGGTCGCCCTCGTGTCCGGTGTCGTCACGCTTCGTTCCGTCATGCGTCCATCCCACCACACCGGTCTGACATCGCGGGGTCCGCCCGGCGACCTGTGGACGACCGGGGGGCGACCCGCGGCCGCGGGTAGGCTCTGATCGAGTTCACCCCTTGGTCCGAGGAGGGTTCCGTGCACGGCGAGTACAAGGTCCCGGGCGGCAAGCTGGTCGTGGTCGACCTGGACGTGGCGGACGGCGTGCTGCGCCGGGTCCGGGTCGCGGGCGACTTCTTCCTCGAACCGGACGAGGCGATCCTGGCGATCGACCGGGCCCTGGAGGGCGCCCCGGCCGACACCGACGCGGCGGGCCTGGCGGCCCGGATCGACCAGGCGCTGCCGCCGGGCACGGAGATGTTCGGCCTGACCACCGAGGGCATCGGGGTGGCGGTGCGGCGGGCGCTCGCGCACGCGACGGACTGGACGGACTACGACTGGCAGCTGATCCACGGTCCGGCCCAGTCCCCCGCCCTGCACATGGCGCTCGACGAGGTCCTGACGGCCGAGGTCGCGGCCGGCCGCCGCCCGCCGACCCTGCGGGTCTGGGAATGGGCCTCGCCCGCCGTGGTGATCGGCAGCTTCCAGTCCCTGCGCAACGAGGTGGACCCGGAGGCCGCCGAGCGGCACGGCATCGAGGTGGTGCGCCGGATCAGCGGCGGCGGCGCGATGTTCATCGAGCCGGGCAACACCATCACGTACTCCCTGTCGGTCCCCGACGCCCTGGTCCAGGGCCTGTCCTTCACCGACAGCTACGCCTACCTCGACGACTGGGTGCTCGGCGCGCTCGGCGACATGGGCGTCAAGGCCTGGTACCAGCCGCTGAACGACATCGCGACCGAGGCCGGCAAGATCGCCGGCGCCGCCCAGAAGCGCGTGGTCGCCGGCGAGGGAGCGGTGCTCCACCACGTGACGATGGCCTACGACATCGACGCCGACAAGATGACCGAGGTGCTGCGGATCGGCCGAGAGAAGCTCTCCGACAAGGGCACGAAGAGTGCGAAGAAGCGCGTCGACCCCCTCCGCCGCCAGACCGGCCTCCCCCGCGAGGCGGTCATCGACCGCATGATCGCCTCCTTCCGCTCCCGCTACGGCCTGACGGACGGCACCGTCACCGAGGAGGAGCTGGCCCGCGCC
The DNA here is from genome assembly GCF_044544705.1 of Streptomyces sp. NPDC053541. Classification (NCBI taxonomy): domain Bacteria; kingdom Bacillati; phylum Actinomycetota; class Actinomycetes; order Kitasatosporales; family Streptomycetaceae; genus Streptomyces; species Streptomyces sp. NPDC053541. The sequence continues at coordinate 171,107 of NZ_JBITXM010000010.1, read as the reverse complement.
AAGGAGCTGGCGGAGACCAAGTTCTCCACCCCGGAGTGGACGGCGCGGGTGCCGTAGCGGTGAGCGGGTCCGCCCGTCATTCCCGGGCGCGCCGCGCCATCAGCCCCGTGTACAGGAGCAGTGAGGCCGCCAGGCCGACCGCCCAGCCGTAGTCGGCGAGGGGTTTGAGGAAGGGGATCAGGCCGTCCGCCGGGAAGGGGCCCGTGCCCGGGGCGGAGTGGGAGCCGCCGACGGCGAGGACGCCGCCGGTCGCGAAGGCGAGGACGGCGGCGGGGTTCCAGCCTCCGCGGTACCAGTAGGGGCCGTCGGGGCGGTAGAGGGCGGCCGGGTCGAGGTGGGTGCGGCGGACGAGCCAGTAGTCGGCGATGAGGATGCCCGCGACCGTACCGAGCAGGCCGCCGACCAGTCCGAGCCAGGTGAAGATGTACAGCTCGGGGGTGGAGGTGAGTTTCCACGGCATGATCAGGACGCCGACCACGCCGGTGATCAGGGCGCCCCTGCGGAAGTCGACGAACCGCGGGGCGAGGTTGGCGAGGTCGTAGGCGGGTGAGACGACGTTGGCCGCCAGGTTCACCGAGAGGGTCGCGACCAGCACGGTGACCAGGGCGAAGAGCAGGCCGAAGACGTTGTCGGTCTTCGCGGCGAGCGCCACCGGGTCCCAGACGGGTGCTCCGTACACGGCCTGGGAACCGGAGGTCACGAGGACGGAGAGCAGCGCGAAGAGGGTCATCGTGGTCGGCAGTCCCAGGGTCTGGCCCCAGACCTGGGCGCGCTGGCCGGCGCCGAAGCGGGTGAAGTCGGGGATGTTGAGGCTGAGGGTGGCCCAGAAGGCGATCATGCCCATGAGGGAGGGGAAGAAGACCGGCCAGAAGTCGGCTCCCCAGCCGAGCCGGGACGGCTGGTCGAGCAGCGGGCCGAAGCCGCCCGCCTTGACCGCGATCCAGACCAGGAGCACCAGCGCGCCGACGATCACGAAGGGCGCGGCCCAGTTCTCGAAGCGGCGCAGGGTCTCCATGCCCCGGTGGATGATGGCGAGTTCGAGGGCCCAGAACAGCGCGAAGCACAGCCACAGCGTCCAGGGCTGGCCGGCGATCCTGGCCGCCGAGGCCCAGTCGCCGCCGAAGGCCTTGTCGAGCAGGACGAAGATGCCCTGGCCGCCGATCCAGGTCTGGATGCCGAACCAGGCGCAGGCCACGCCGGCCCGGACGAGGGCCGGCAGATTGGCCCCGCGCAGCCCGAAGGAGGCGCGGGCGAGGACCGGGAAGGGGATGCCGTACTTGGGTCCGGCGTGCCCGGTGAGCAGCATCGGCAGCAGCACGATGACGTTGGCGAGCGCGATGGTGAGCACGGCCTGCACCCAGTCCATGCCGAGCGCGACGAGCCCGGAGGCGAGCAGCCAGGACGGGATGTTGTGGGCCATGCCGACCCAGAGCGCGGCGAAGTTGTAGGTGGTCCAGCGGCGTTCGGCGACGGGGACCGGGAGCAGGTCGGCGTTGACGAAGCGGGGGTCGTCCCCGGCCGCGCCGGGCGGGAGCTCGACGCGGCCGGGACCGGCTATGGCGGGGTCGGCGGGTCTGTCCGAGGGGGTGGTGGCGGTCATGGCGGCGTAACCCTTCCTACACGGGGGACGGGAGGGGTCGGCGGGCGGTCAGCTCCGGAACGCGGGGATGATCTCGGAGCCGTACGCGTCGACGGTGCCCTCGCGGTGGTCGTGCATGGCGTAGACGGCGAACTGGTCGACGCCCAGCTCGCGCAGCTTGCCGAGCTTCTCGATGTGCGCCTCGGCGGGGCCGAGGAGGCAGAAGCGGTCGACGATCTCGTCGGGGACGAACGCGGTGTCGGGGTTCCCCGCCCGGCCGTGGTGGCTGTAGTCGTAGCCCTGCCGGTCCTTGATGTACGCGGTGAGCTCGTCGGGGACCATAGCGGAGTGCTCGCCGTACTTGGCGACCAGGTCGGCGACGTGGTTGCCGACCATGCCGCCGAACCAGCGGCACTGGTCGCGGGCGTGGGCCAGGGCCTCGGGCGAGGCGTCGGCGGTGACGTAGGCGGGGGCGGCGACGCAGATGGTGAGCGCGTCGGGGTCGCGGCCGGCCTCGCGCGCCGCGTCGCGGACGGCCTTGACCATCCACTCGGTGAGGAAGGGGTCGGCGAGCTGGAGGATGAAGCCGTCGGCCTTCCGTCCGGCGAGCGCGAGGGCCTTCGGGCCGTAGGCGGCCATCCACACCGGGAGTCTGCCGTCCCTGATCCACGGGATGCGGATCGGGTTGCCGTCGACGACGGCCTCGCGGCCCTCGGCGAGGTCGCGGATGACCTCGATGGCCTCGCCGAGCCGGGCGAGCGTGTTGGGCCTGCGGCCGGCGACCCGCATCGCGGAGTCGCCGCGGCCGATGCCGCAGACGGTCCGGTTGCCGAACATGTCGTTGAGGGTGGCGAAGGTGGAGGCGGTGACCTCCCAGGTCCGGGTGCCCGGGTTGGTCACCATGGGGCCGACGTGCAGCTTGGTGGTGTTGGCGAGGATCTGGCTGTAGATGACGAAGGGTTCCTGCCACAGCACGGCGGAGTCGAAGGTCCAGCCGTAGCGGAAGCCGTTGCGCTCCGCCCGGCGCATCAGGCCGACGACCTGGGACGCGGGCGGGTCGGTCTGCAGGACGAGTCCGAAGTCCAAGGGTGCGGCCTTCCTAGTTCAGGTACTGGCAGGTGGAGCGGGGGACGAAGCTGCCGTGGCCGGCGCGGCCGGTGAACTTGCGCCGCTCGATGACCACTTCGCCGCGGGACAGCACCGTCTCGACCTGGCCGGTGACCGTCTTCCCCTCGTAGGCCGAGTAGTCGACGTTCATGTGGTGGGTGGTCACGGACAGCGTCTGGGTGGTGTGCGGGTCGTAGACGACGACGTCGGCGTCCGCGCCGGGCGCGATGGTGCCCTTCTGCGGGTAGAGGCCGAACATCCGGGCGGGGGTGGCGCAGGCGATCTCGATCCAGCGGCGGCGCGAGATGTGCCCGTCCACGACGGCCTGGTGGAGCAGGTCCATGCGGTTCTCGACGCCGGGCAGTCCGTTGGGGATCCGGGAGAAGTCGCCGCGGCCCAGCTCCTTCTGGCCGACGAAGCAGAAGGGGCAGTGGTCGGTGGAGACCACCTGGAGGTCGTTGGTCCGCAGGCCGCGCCAGAGCGCCGCCTGGTGCTCCTTGGGCCTCAGGGGGGTGCTGCACACGTACTTGGCGCCCTCGAAGTCGGGCTCGGCCAGGTTGTCCGTGGAGAGGAAGAGGTACTGCGGGCAGGTCTCGCCGAAGACCGGCAGGCCCATGTCCCGGGCGGCCGCCAGCTCGGCCACCGCCTCCTCGGCCGACACGTGCACCACGTAGAGCGGGGAGCCGGCGACCCGGGCGAGCTGGATGGCCCGGTGGGTGGCCTCCGCCTCCAGGAGGGTCTTGCGGACCTCGCCGTGGTGGCGGGGGTCGGTCTCGCCCCGGGCGAGCGCCTGCTCGACGAGGACGTCGATCGCGATGCCGTTCTCGGCGTGCATCATGATCAGCCCGCCGTTCTCCGCGCCGCGCTGCATGGCCCGCAGGATCTGCCCGTCGTCGCTGTAGAAGACGCCGGGGTAGGCCATGAAGAGCTTGAACGAGGAGATGCCCTCCTGGACCAGCCGGTCCATCTCCTTGAGCGTGTGCTCGTTGACGTCGGAGAGGATCATGTGGAAGCCGTAGTCGACGGCGCAGTTGCCGTCGGCCTTGGCGTACCAGGCGTCCAGTCCCTCGCGCAGGGACTGGCCGACGGTCTGGACGGCGAAGTCGACGATGGTGGTGGTGCCGCCCCAGGCGGCGGCCCGGGTGCCCGTCTCGAAGGTGTCGGAGGCGAAGGTGCCACCGAAGGGCAGCTCCATGTGGGTGTGGGCGTCGACGCCGCCCGGGATGACGTAGCGGTCGGTGGCGTCGATGATCCGCTCGGCGGTCCAGCCGGCGGCGATGTCGGAGCCGTGGGCGGCGAGGGCGGCGACGCGCCCGTCCTCGATCAGGACGTCGGCGTGGAGTTCGTCGGCGGCGGTGACGACCAGTCCGCCGCGGATCAGGGTGCGGGTGCTCACGGGACTTCTCCCTGCGGACGAGGGGATCGCGCGCCGGGGGCGCGCGATCAGGAGGGTGCGCGCACCGCGCGGCTCGCGGGCCGGGGTGGCCTCGGGAAGCCGGCGGTGCGCGAACTAGAGGGACCGGAGGGCCTGTTCGAGGATGGCGGCGCCTTCCTCGGCCTCGGCGACGGTGAGCGACAGCGGGGGCGCGATGCGCAGGGCGCTGGTGTCGTGGCCGCCGCCCTTGCCGATGAGCAGGCCGTTCTCCCGGGCGGATTCCAGGACGGCGGCGGCCGCCTCGGGGGCGGCCCGGTCGGTGCCGGGCTCGGTGAGCTCGATGCCGATCATCAGGCCGCGGCCGCGCACTTCGCGTACGGCGTCGACGCCGGCGGCGACGGCGCGCAGGCGCTCGATGAGCAGGCCGCCGACGCGGCGGGCGTTGCCCTGGAGGTCGTGTTCCAGGAGGTAGCCGAGGTTGGCGAGGCCGGCGGCCATGGTGACGGGCGAACCGCCGAAGGTGGAGATGGAGTTGGCGTCGAGGCAGTTCATGATCTCGGCGCGGGCGACGACGCCGCCGATGGACATGCCGTTGCCGATGCCCTTGGCGAAGGTCAGCATGTCGGGCGGTCCGGCCTGGCCGTGCGCCTGCCAGCCCCAGAAGTGCTCGCCGGTGCGGCCCCAGCCGGTCTGCACCTCGTCGGCGATCCAGAGGATGCCGTGCCGGTCGAGGACCCGGCGGAAGGCGGCGTAGAGGCCGTCGGGCGGGGAGGTGAAGCCGCCGACGCCCTGGATGGGTTCGGCGATGAGGGCGGCGACGTCGTGGGTGTGGCCGAGCAGGTCCTCCAGGTCGGCCACGCAGGCGTCGACGAAGCGCTCGTCGGTGTACCCGGCGAAGGGGCCGCGGCCGCGGACGCCGCCGTGCACGTACAGGGTCTGCAGCGGGGAGAGGCCGGTGGGCGACCAGGAGCGGTTGCCGGTGATGCCGACGGTGGAGAAGGAGCGCCCGTGGTAGCTGTTGCGCATGGCCAGGATCTGGCTGGAGCGCCGGTAGGTGGTGGCGAGCAGCAGGGCGGTGTCGTTGGCCTCGGTGCCGGAGGTGGTGAAGAAGACCCGGGCGTCGGGGATGCCGGAGAGGGCGGCGATCCGCTCGGCGAGCTCCACCATGGGGCGGTTGAGGTAGAGGGTGGAGGAGTGGATGATCCGCCCGGCCTGGTCGGCGACGGCCTTGGTGACCTCGGGCAGGGCGTGGGCGGTCATGGTGGTGAGGATGCCGCCGAAGAAGTCGAGGTAGCGCCGGCCGTCGGCGTCCCAGACGTGCCGGCCCTCGCCGTGGGTGATCTCGATGGGGTCCTTGTAGTAGAGGGCGAGCCAGTCGGGCAGGACGGCGCGGTGGCGGTCGTGGAGGCTGCTCACGGCTGCACCAGCCCCTCGTACGCGTCGGGGCGGCGGTCGCGGTAGAACGCCCACTGCTGCCGGACCTCTTCGATGAGGCCGAAGTCGAGGTCGCGCACGACGAGTTCCTCCTCCTTGGTGGAGGCGACGTCGCCGACGAACTGGCCGCGCGGGTCGACGAAGTAGCTGGTGCCGTAGAAGTCGTTGTCGCCGTACTCCTCGATGCCGACGCGGTTGATCGCGGCGACGAAGTACTCGTTGGCGACGGCCGCGGCGGGCTGCTCCAGCTGCCAGAGGTAGGAGGAGAGACCGCGGTGGGTGGCCGAGGGGTTGTAGACCAACTGGGCTCCGTTGAGACCGAGTTGCCGCCAGCCCTCGGGGAAGTGCCGGTCGTAGCAGATGTAGACGCCGACCTTGCCGACGGCGGTGTCGAAGACCGGCCAGCCGAGGTTGCCCGGGCGGAAGTAGTACTTCTCCCAGAAGCCCTTCACCTGGGGGATGTGGTGCTTGCGGTACTTGCCGAGGTAGGAGCCGTCGGCGTCGATGACGGCTGCGGTGTTGTAGTAGAAGCCGGCACCCTCGATCTCGAAGACCGGGACGACGATCACCATCCCGGTCTCCCGGGCGAGCTCCTGCATCCGGCGCACGGTGGGCCCGTCGGGCACGGGCTCGGCCCAGCGGTAGTGCTCGGGCTCCTGCACCTGGCAGAAGTACGGGGCGTTGAACACCTCCTGGAACCCGATGACCTTCGCCCCCTGCCGGGCGGCCTCGCGGGCGTGCTCCTCGTGCTTGGCGATCATGGATTCGGTGTCGCCGGTCCAGGTCGCCTGGACGAGCGCGGCGCGTACGACGTCGGTCATGAGCTGCTCCTTCGGCGCGGCGTCGATGAGCCTCTACGCACGTAGACGCGATGCGTAGGAGGAGAACGTAAGCCCCGTCACACCCCGGAGCAAGACCACTGCCGTGAAGTAGCGGAGTCGATCATGTTTCATACCCGAGTGGTCCATGTCGTACACGTACCGACACATACCGACCCGTCCGAGTCCCTGTCCGTACGGGGCCGGGCGCGGCGCCCCGGCCGGGCGAGCCCCGGTCAGGCGAGCCGCGCGACCCGCAGGGCGTGCAGCAGGTCCCGCTCGCGGGCCGGGGACAGTGCGCGGGCGGCGGCGCGCAGCTCCGGGACGAGCGCGGCGGGATCGGTGGCGGCGAGCGCGGCGGCCTCCTCGACGGTGCGCCGGGCCAGGAAGGCGCCGAGCAGGGCCCGCGCCTCCGCGTCCCGCCGCCCGGTGCGCAGGGCGGCGCAGGCCCCGGCCAGCTCGGGCACCGGGCGGGCCGCGCCCTGGCGGAGCAGCCGGTCGCGGTCCTCGGTGCGGCCCGCGTCGGCGAGCGCCGCGGCGACGGCGGCGAGCCGGTCGGGCGGCAGGTCAGCGGCTTCCCAGAGCAGGGTGGCCCAGTCGGCGGCGAGCCCGGCCGCCGCCAGCTCGTCGGCCAGCGCGGGCAGCCACTGCGGCGGTCCGGCGAGCGCCTCGCAGAGCAGGGCGTGCGCCTCGCCCGTACGGCCCTGGGCGCGCAGCCGGCGCAGGGCGTAGACGGCGTTCCCGGCGGCCCGCGCGGCGCGGGCGGTCGCGTCGGGAGCGGGGCGGGCCTCCGGTGCCGGTGCGGGATCCGGCGCGGTCGGTGCCGGGCCGAAGCGGGCTCCGCGGGGCGCGGGGCGGGCCTCCCGTGCAGGTCCGGGACCGGCCGCCGGCTGCCCCGGCGGCACCGGAACCGGTTCCGGCCCGTCCTCGAGGCCCGCGAAACGGGCCCCGCGCGGCCGGCGCCGGACCGGCTCGCGGGTCCCGGTCGGCACCGGCGGCACGGGCGGCGCGGGCGGTGCGGCGGCCCCGCCGAGGGCGGCGAGCCGTTCGGTGAGCTCCGCGAGCCGGGCGGTGGCGCGGGCGTGGTCGTCGCGGGCCCAGAACAGGGCGTCCGGGTCCGGGCCGCCGCCGGGCCCCGGGGCGCCCGGCTCCCGTCCGCTCAGCTCCCGGACGCGCCGCTCCGCGTAGGCGAGCTCGCGGGCCATCAGGGCGCGCCGTTCGGTGAGCGCCGCCGCCCCGCCCGGCCCCCGGTCGTGGGCGGCGGCCGCGGCCCGGTGCAGGGCGCGGCCGTGCCGTGCGCGCGGGCCGTCGGCCGGTTCGCCGAGGTCCTGGAGCAGGGACTCGACGACGTCCCAGGGCAGGATCTCGGCGCCCGCGAAGCAGGCCCGCAGGCCGTCCGGGTCGCGGGCGGCGAAGAACCCGTACCAGCCGGCGCCCGGTTCGAGCCGGCCGGCCAGCTCGCCGAGCCAGCCGGTGAACGCGGAGATCTCCGCCGGGAGGTGATGCACCGTCATGCCACTGCCCCTTCGTTCCGGGGGCATTGGACCGCAGTCGTGTTACGGGACGGCTACGCAGGGTTTTCGGACGTGCCTCGGGTCCGTCCGGTGTCCCCCGGGCGGCCGAAGCTCACCACGATGCCGGTGTGCGGGCGCTTGCCGAGCCGGGCGAGGGTCGCGGGCCAGTCGACCGCCCAGAACTGCCAGGTGTACTTGCGGGCGAGCAGTTTGCGCACCCGCCGCAGCTCCTCGCCCGTGACGAGCCGGGCGGTGCCCTCGGCCCGTACCGCGTCCGCGGCGACGTTGCCGCGCACGTCGCAGACGGCGGCGACGACCCGGGGGTCGCGGCGCAGCCGCTTGACCTTCCAGGAGTCGGTGCGGGTCCAGGCGTACAGCTCGTCGCCCTCGACCGCGTACCAGACGGGGGTGGCGACCCCGGTGCCGTTCCGGCGGAAGGTGGTGAGGCTGACGTAGCGGCCGTGCCGCAGCTCTTCGGGCATCTCTTCGGGCGTCACGCCCCCGAGGCTACGCGGGGCCCGGGTTGGCGGCGTGGGTCAGGGTCTCCCAGGCGACGAAGAGGTCGTCGGTGCCGCCGGGGCGCTGGCTCCGGGCGAGCTTCGCGGTCTCCGGGAGGTTGCGGTGCATCCGGCCCTGGAGGTGGTTGAGGGCGACCTCGACGTCGGGGCCCATGGTGCGCTCCACCTTGCCGCCGCACAGCCAGCTCGGCGGGGGCGCGCCGAGCTGGTAGCGGGCGTGGAACTCCAGGGCCGCGGTGAGCCGGTCGGCCTCCTCGCGGTAGAGGTCGACGCCCTGGTGCCAGGCGGTCTCGGCGATGTGCGCGGTGGCGGCCAGCGAGTAGCCGATGTGCATGAAGTTGCGGCAGGTCTCCTGGCCGAGGCCGTCGCGGTAGGTGCGCTGGCCGAACCAGTACGTGGCGAGCTGGTCGGCGGTCCGGATGGTGCCGCCGGGCGGGGGCTTGGGCAGGGCGCCGTCGGAGGCGAGGTAGAAGTAGGCGGGGACGCGGGCGCGGTAGCGCCGTACCGCGTCCTCGAAGAGCGTGCGGTCCTCCAGGAAGACGGCCATGCCCATGGCGGCGTCGGTCATCGCCAGTTCCCAGTTGCCGTTGTAGTCGGGGACCTTGGCGGTGACGTCGGGCAGATAGGCCTTGCGCAGCATCCACTTGAAGCGCTGCACCTCCGGGCCCTTCCAGGCCGGGTAGCCGGCGTGCACGATGTCGGCGGCACGGGCCCAGGAGGAGCCGGACCAGGCGGTCTGGAGGTCGGCGTCGTCGCGGGTGTGCCGCTTCACCGTCTTCGACCAGGCGTCCATGATCTCGACGGCCTTGTCGGCGTGCGCGCGCCGGCCGGTGACGGACCACATGAGGGCGTGGGTGTACGCGGCGATGGCGTCCTCGCGCTCGTCGACGCAGGCGTCGGTGCCGGCGTTGGACGCGCAGGCGACCACCTCGGCGGGGTGCGGGGTGTAGTCCAGCGCGGCGTACTTGCTGGCGCTCATCTCGGCGAACGCGGACTTCCACGGCTCCTGCCCGGCGGCGACGTGCTCGCGCACGGCCGCGAGCTGGGCGGCGCCGACGACGACGCCGGGGTGCCGGAACCGCTCGGGCGCGGTGCCCGCGGGCGGCGCGACGGCCTGCGGCGTCCCGGTCCCGGTGCCGCAGCCGGTGGCGCCGGCGGCGAGCAGGAGCGCGGCGGCGAGGCCCGCGAGGGAGCGGACGCCCGGGCGGGGCGCCGGGCGGCGGGGTGCGGGCTGCTGACGACGGTTCACGCGTCCACGGTGGGGCCGTGCGCCGGGCGGCGCATCCGCTGCTAGGCCACCGGGCTGGCGGCCGTGTCGTAGTGCTCGCGCGCCTCGGTGACGGCGGACGCGTGGGTGCGGGCCCAGGCGCAGGCGGTGTCGAGGGGCGCGAGGAGGGAGCGCCCGAGGGCGGTGAGGGCGTATTCGACCCGGGGCGGGTTCTCGTCGTGGACGGTCCGGGTGAGCAGTCCGTCGCGCTCCATCGTGCGCAGGGTCTCGGTGAGGACCTTGGCGGTGACCATGTGGAGCGGGACGCGCAGTTCGGTGAAGCGCCGGGCCCGGCCGTCCTCCAGGCAGCGCAGCACCATGGCCGTCCACTTGCCGCCGAGGACCCGGACGGGCTGGGGCCGGTCGCCGCAGCGGGGGTCGGCGAAGAGGGCGGGGCTGAGGGGCGGGGCGGGCTGCTCGGGCGTGGTCATGCTCCGACGCTAGCGGAGGGGCCGTCGGTACCGTTGAAGTAACCGGGGGCGGGCGTTCTACGGTCCCGCCATGACCGACAGGAACACGCGCGCCACGGGCGCGCACAGCAGCGAGCGCCGCGGCGAGAGCGGCGGGGGCGTCGTCGTCTTCGGGGCCGGCGGGCGGGTCGGCCGGGCCGCCGTCGCCGAGGCGGTGGCCCGCGGGCACCGGGTGACGGCGGTGGTCCGGGACCCCGCGAAGTACCCGGACCTGGGCGGGCCGGGCGTCACGGTGGTGCGGGGCGACGCCACGGACCCGGTCGCGGTGGCGGAGCTCGCCGCCGGGCACGCCGCGGCCGTGCACGCGGGGGCGCGCCTGGACGTCCCCTCGGAGCAGTACTTCACGGCGGCGGCGCGGGCGATGCTGACGGGCCTTCCGGCGGCGGGCGTGCGACGGCTCCTCGTGGTGGGCATCGCGGTCACGCTGGAGACGGCGCCGGGCGTGCGGCTGATGGACGCGCCCGACTTCCCCGCCGCGTGGCGGGCGTTCGCGCAGGGCCACGTGGCCGAGTTCGAGCTGCTGAGCGCCGAGGCGGGCCCGGAGCTCGACTGGCTGATGGTGGTGCCGGGGCTCGACCTGAACGCGGAGGCGCCGGTGACCGGCGGCTACCGTACGGCGGTGGGCACGGTCCTCGACGGCTCCGGGCGGATCGCGCACGCCGACCTGGCGCGGGCGCTGCTTGACGAGATCGAGCGCCCGCGCCACAGCAGGGTGCAGCTGGCGGTGTCGGTCTGAACCGCCGGGTCCTGCCGGGTCCTGCCGGGCTACCGGGCGAGGGCGTCGAGGCCCTTGCGGAGGTCCTCCGGGTTCATCACCGGCGAGTAGTGGACCTTGGCGTGCAGGTCCATGAAGAAGGGCTCCGAGATCGACGGCAGGTCCGAGGGATCGGCCAGGTCGAAGAAGAGGTAGCCGGTGCGGCAGCCGTCCTCCACCGTGAAGTAGGCGGCCTCGCAGTTCAGCTTCTGGAGCGTGGCCTCCATGGTCTTGCGGAGGGTGCCCCGGCGGATGGCCTCGTTGGAGGCCGCGGTGTCCATCTGAACCTTCAGCAGCATGCGCATGACGCGGCCTTTCCCGGCCGGGCGGAGGGCCCTGTGCGGTGGGCCTCGGCACACCCGGACGCGCTCATTTCCAGCGTCCTCCCTCCGCCGGGCCGGGACCACTCGGCGGGGGTCCGCGCCCGTCACGTTCCCTAGAGCGGGACGAGGGCGCAGCGGGTGACCAGTTCGTCCATCGAGATGTCGAGGACGCCGGCGAGGGCGGCGACGGTGAAGAAGGCCGGGGTCGGGGCGCGGCCGGTCTCGATCTTGCGGAGGGTCTCCGCGGAGAGGCCGGCGGCGGCGGCGATCTCGGCCATCGAGCGCTCGCCGCGGGCCTCGCGGAGCAGTCGGCCGAGCCGCTCGCCGCGCTCGCGCTCTTCGGGGGTGAGGGGGGTGCGCACCATGCCGCCCATTCTAATACCGGTATAGTAATTGGCATGGTGGAGATCAAGACGGATGCGGACCTGCTGCTCATGCGCGAGGCCGGGCGGGTCGTGGCCCGGGCCCTCCAGGCGGTCCGGGACAAGGCGGCGCCCGGGGTGACCCCGGCCGAGCTCGACGGCGTGGCCCGGGAGGTGCTGGCCGCGGCCGGCGCGGACTCGCCGTTCCTGGGCTATCGCCCGGGCTGGGCGCCGGTGCCCTTCCCGGCGACGCTGTGCCTGTCGGTGAACGACGCGATCGTGCACGGCGTCCCGGGCACGGTGCCGCTCGCCGACGGGGACCTGGTGAGCGCGGACTTCGGGGCGGTCCTGGACGGCTGGGTCGGCGACGCGGCGATCAGCTTCACGGTCGGCCGGGCCCGCCCGGAGGACGCCCGGCTGATCGACACGGCCCACGAGGCCCTGGCGGCGGGCATCGCGGCGGCCGTGGTCGGCAACCGGATCGGGGACATCGGGCACGCCGTGGCCCGGGTCTGCCGCTCGGCGGGCTACGGCATCCCGGACGGCATGGGCGGCCACGGCGTCGGCCGCACCATGCACGAGGGCCCGGACGTCCCCAACGAGGGCCGCCCGGGCCGGGGCATGCCGCTGCGCCACGGCATGGTGATCGCGATCGAGCCGATGCTGATCGCGGGCGGGATCGACCACCACTACACGGCCGCCGACGGCTGGACCATCCGCACCCTCGACGGCTCCCGCGCCGCCCACACCGAACACACGGTGGCCGTCACGGACGCGGGCCCGCGCATCCTGACGGCGCCGTAGCGGCCCGGCCGGCCCCCGCCCCACCCCTCTCAGTCCGCCGGGCGGACCACCATCGCCGAGCCGCCGCCGCGGCGGGTGGTCTCGGCGGCGGCGAGCCAGCGGCCGTCGGGGAGGCGCTGGACGCCGGTGGCGGCGCCGATCTCCGGGTTCTGGCGGAAGGCGTGGCCGAGGGCTTCGAGTTCGGCCCTCAGGGGGCTGTTCCAGAGGGCCGGTTCGAGTTCCGTGGTGGGCTGGTTGCGCTGGCTGGCGCGCGGGGCGGCGATCGCGTCGACGAGCGGCAGGCCGCGGTCGACGACGCCGGTCAGGGTCTGCAGGACCGTGGTGATGATGGTGGCGCCGCCCGGGGAGCCGAGGGCGAGGACCGGGCGGCCGGTGCGGTCGAGGACGATCGTCGGGGAGATCGAGGAGCGCGGGCGCTTGCCGGGGCCGGGCAGGTTGGGGTCGTGGACGGCCGGGTTGGCCGGGGCGAAGGAGAAGTCGGTGAGCTCGTTGTTGAGCAGGAAGCCCCGGCCCGGGACGGTGATGCCGCTGCCGCCGGTGGACTCGATGGTCAGGGTGTAGGCGACGACGTTGCCCCACTTGTCGGCCACGGTCAGATGGGTGGTGTTCTCGCCCTCGTACGTGGTCGGGGCGGCGGTGCCGGCCGCGCCGCAGGGCACCGGGTCGCGCGGGTCGCCGGGCGCGAGCGGGCTGGTCAGGGCGGCGTCGTCGCGGATCAGACAGGCCCGCGAGTCGGCGTACCGCTGGGAGAGCAGTCCGGCGACGGGCACGTCCTCGAAGGCGGGGTCGCCGACCCAGCGCCCGCGGTCGGCGAAGGCGATCCGGCTCGCCTCGACGAAGCGGTGCAGGTAGGCGGCCTGCGGGGCGCGCGCGAGGTCGGTGGACTCCAGGATGTTGAGGGCCTCGCCGACGCTGGTGCCGCCGGAGGAGGAGGGCGCCATGCCGTACACGTCGAGGCCCCGGTAGGACACCTTGGTGGGGCGGCGGCCGATCGTCTCGTAGCCCGCGAGGTCGGCCTCCGTGAGGTCGCCAGAGCGCACCACGCGCGTGGCGCCCGGCCGGACCGGTGGGTGCCGGACGGTCTGGACGATGTCCCGGGCGAGCGGGCCCTCGTAGAGCGCGCCGACGCCCTCGCGGCCCAGCTCCTCGTACGTACGGGCCAGGTCGGGGTTCTTGAAGACGGAGCCGACCACCGGCAACTGCCCGCCGGGCAGGAAGAGTTCGGCGGAGGCCGGGAAGTCGCGGAAGCGGGCCTCGTTGCTCGCGGTCTGGGCGCGGAAGGTGGCGTCGACGGTGAAGCCCTCGCGGGCCAGGCGCTCGGCCGGTTCGAGGAGCTTGCCGAGCGGCTTGCTGCCCCAGGCGTCGAGCGCGGCCTGCCAGGTGGCGGGGGTGCCGGGGGTGCCGACGCCGCGGCCGCTGGTCATGCCCTCCTCGAAGGGGATGGGCTTGCCGTTCTCGGTGAAGAGGTGCGCGTCGGCGGTGGCGGGGGCGGTCTCCCGGCCGTCGATGGTGTGGACGGTACGGGTCTTCGCGTCGTAGTGGACGAAGTAGCCGCCCCCGCCGATGCCGGCCGAGTACGGCTCGGTGACGCCGAGCGCGGCGGCCACGGCGACGGCGGCGTCCACGGCGTTGCCGCCCTTGCGCAGCACCTCGACGCCCGCGGCGGAGGCGTCCGCGTCGACGCTGGCGACGGCACCGCCCCAGCCCGCGGCGACCGGCACCTTCGCGGGCGCCGGGCGGGGCGGGGCGGCGGCGGGCCCTGCGGCCGGCGGCGCGGCGGCGCCCACCGAGAGCACCGTGGCGGCGACGGCCACGACGGACCCCTTGCGTACGGCGAAGCGCCGTGTCCGAGACTGCATCCCAACCTCCAGTCAACGCCCGTTCGCGCAGCGTAACTTCTGCCCCCGCGATCCGTCAGGACCGCCTCTCGAACAGTCGGCCGAAAGCCCAGTAGCATGCGCGCCCATGAACGAAGACCTGCGCAATGTCGTCCTGGGCGTCCTGGCCACCGGTGTCAGCGGCTCGCTCGGCTGGCTGACCCGCACCTACGCCTGGCGGCGCCGGCTCCGCCGGAAGCAGGCCTTCTTCGGGCTGCCGGCCGGGTCGGAGTGCCTGCTCGTGGTGAACCGGCTGGCCGGCAGCGAGCGCGGGGTGCACGCGACGGACGTCTCCGCGCTGCTCGAACTGTCCGCTCTCGTGAAGGACTGCGGTGCGCGGCCCCGGATCGTGCAGCACGACACGGCCCGCCAAGGCCTGGGCGAGATAGCCGAGTTCTGCATCGGCGGTCCGTTCTCGAATCGCCGGATGGCCGCCCATCTGCCGAATCTGCTGCCGGGGATCACGATGAACGTCGAGCAGGAACCGGCCGAGGACCGCGGGATGTTCACGGTGGGCGGCGAGAACTACCGGCCGGAGTGGGGCGTCAGCGAGTACGTGGTGCTGGCGCGGCTCACCCGGGGCGAGGGCGGGCGGCCGGTGTTCCTGCTCTGCGGGCAGGCGGCGGTGACCAATCAGGCCGCGGCCCGTCATCTGGCCCGGCACCACGAGGCACTGGCCGCCAGGTACGGCCGGGACGGCTCCTTCGTGCTGCTGCTGAGGGTCGTCAACTCCCAGGCGTACGGCCCCGATGTGGTGGAGGTGGTGGCCGATCTCACCCGGGTGGCGCGCACCGCTCCAGCCGCAGCGGCAGCGACTTGATCCCGTTGATGAAGTTGGACACCAGGCGGCGGGGCGGCCCGGCGGGCGCGAGGCCCGGCAGGACGGCGCGCGCCTCCTCGTACAGCACCCGGAGCTGAAGCCGGGCGAAGTGGGCGCCGAGGCAGACGTGCGGCCCGTCGCCGAAGGAGACGTGCGGGTTGGGGGTGCGGGCGAGGTCGAGCCGCCCGGGGTCGGCGAAGACGCGCTCGTCGTGGTTGGCGGAGGCGTGGAAGACGACGACCTTGTCGCCGGCCCGGATCCGCGCGCCGGCGAGCACGGTGTCCCGGGCCGCGGTGCGGCGGAAGGACAGCACGGGCGGGTGCCAGCGCAGCAGTTCGTCCACGGCGGTGTCCGTGCCGACCTCCCCGTGCCACAACAGGCGCTGCTGATCGGGGTGTTCGGCGAGGGCGAGGAAGCCGCCGGGGGCGGCACCGCGCACGGTGTCGTTGCCGGCGACGGTGAGCAGGAAGAAGAACATCTCCAGTTCGGCGTCGCGGAGTTCCGAGGCGGCGAGGGTGGTCATGACGTCGTCGGCGGGGTGTTTCCGCTTGTGGGCGGCGAGGTCCTGCGCGTAGCCGAACATCTCGGCCAGCAGGGCGGGCGAGCGCGGGTTGACCGGGCGGCCTTCGGTGTCGAGGACGGGCGGTTCGTCGGGGTCCTGGTAGGCGATGACCCGCTCGGTCCAGGTGTGCAGCAGTCCGCGGTCGGCGGCGGGCACGCCGAGCAGGTCGGTGAGGTTGAGCAGGGCGTACTCGTCGGTGACGGCCCGGACGAGGTCGACGTCCGGCCCGGACTCGCGTGCGGCGAGCAGGAGCCGGCGGGCCCGGTCGCGGGCGGTGGCGGCGAAGCGCTCGATCCGCCCGGGGGTGAAGGCGCGGCTGACCAGCCGGCGCAGCCGGCCGTGGTGCGGCGGGTCCTGGTTGAGCATCATCCGGCGGATGAAGGGCAGGTCGGCGGGGTCGGGGTCGCGGATCTGGGTGGCGCCGAGGTACGAGGAGAACCCGGTGCCGTCCTTGAGGACCCGGACGACGTCGGCGTGCCGTGTGACGGCCCAGAACCCGGGCCCCGCGGGCCAGCCGAGGACCTCGGGCTCCCGCTGACGGGCGACCGGCCACCGGTCGCGCAGGGCGCGGAAGCGCTCGTGCGGGATGCCCGCCGCGTAGATCCGCGGGTCGAAGACGTCTGGCACGCCGTCCGTGCCGCCCCTGTCGTCCGTGTGCTCCACCGGCCCTCCCGTCGGGGTGAAGACGTCACCATCATGACAGGTCAGCGGCCATTTTCGTAGGACGGAACGCACAGTTGGCGAGCCTTGTCCGGACTGCCCGCCGGCTCCCAGAATCTCCCTCGTGCATCACACGGAGAACAGGGGGCACATGGCGAAGACGGATCGCGACGCGGTGGTGCGGGCGCAGGTGTTGCTGCTGGGGACGGAGGAGCCGGAGCTCCTGGAGCGGATCGCCGCGTACCGGGCACTGGCCGAGGTGGGGCCGCTGACGTATCTGCCGAAGCTGTCGGGGGCGTTGTGCGAGCTCGCCGACGCGCCCGTTCTGGAGGACCGTCCGGAGCTACGGCTGCGGTACTTCTCGGAGGCGCTGGAGATCGCCCGCCGGCTGGGCGAGGACCAGCCGGCCCGGGACGCCCTGGTCCGGGAGGCGCGGAGCGGGTGCGAGCGGGTGGCCGCGGACGCCGGGTGACGCCGGGCCGCGGCGGGGCAAGCCCACGCCACCCAATCGTTACCCATGCGTAACTTACCGACCAGTTACCTCCGGTAAGCGCACGCCGTTACCGTCGGGTCGCTTTCACTGCCCCCCATTCAATGAACCAGTGAGGAGTGACCCGTGCGCAGAGCCCTGCCGTACGCCGTCTCGGCGACCCTCGTCGCCGGGGCGGCCCTCGGTCTCGCCCCCGCCGCCCATGCCGAGTCCACGTCCACCGGCAGCCTCCGCTTCGTGGACATCGCCGGGGACGGCGGGACCGTCCTCAAGGCCAATGTCGCCACCCCGGCCGGCGCCGCCGGGGACCGGCGCTTCCCGGTGATCGTGCTGCCGACCAGCTGGGGCATGCCCCAGGTCGAGTACCTCGCCCAGGCTCAGCAGCTCGCCGACTCCGGCTACGTCGTGGTGAGTTACAACTCGCGCGGCTTCTGGCAGTCCGGCGGCCAGATCGAGACCGCCGGGCCCCGGGACGTCGCCGACGCCTCGCTGGTCATCGACTGGGCCCTCGCCCACACTCCCGCCGACCCCGAGCGGGTGGGCATGGCCGGCGTGTCGTACGGCGCGGGGATCAGCCTGCTCGCCGCCGCGCACGACAAGCGGGTCAAGGCCGTCGCCGCGCTCAGCGGCTGGGCCGACCTCATCGACTCCATCTACAGCGGCCGCACCCAGCACCTCCAGGCGGCCGCGCTGCTCGGCGGCGCGGGCTATCTCACCGGCCGCCCGGGGCCCGAACTCCAGCAGGTGCTCGGCGACTTCCTCTCCTCCCGCCTGGACAAGGAGGACGAGATGATCGCCTGGGGCCGCAAGCGCTCCGCCGCGACCCACCTCGACGCGCTCAACACCAACCGGCCCGCGATCATGCTGGGCAACGCCTGGGGCGACTCCATCTTCCCGCCCAACCAGTTCGCGAGCTTCTACGAGAAGCTGGCCGGCCCCAAGCGCCTGGAGTTCCGGCCCGGCGACCACGCCACCGCCGAGGCCACCGGCCTGCTCGGGCTGCCCAACGACACCTGGACCAGCGCCCACCGCTGGTTCGACCACTACCTCAAGGGCGTCGACAACGGCGTCGACCGCGAACAGCCCGTCCGGCTCAAGCCGCGCTCCGACGCCGGCTACGAGGGCTACCCCGACTGGGCCTCCGTCAACGCCCACCGCACCACCATCCCGCTCGGCGGCTCCGAGCACCTGTGGGCGAACGTCGACTCCGGCGCCGACGGTGGCGTGATCATGCTCTCCAGCCTCCTCGACCAGTTCCTCCAGGCCCCGCCCACCGCCTCCATCCCGCTGCTCCCCCGCGCCTTCGCGGGCGTGTGGCAGACCGAGCGGTACGACACGGCGCAGCGGGTGCGCGGCACCGCCCGGCTGCACACCACGGTCACCCCGACCGCGGAGAGCGGCACCTTCGTGGCCTACCTCTACGACGTGGGCCCGCTCGGGATCGGCAAGCTGGTCACGCACGCCCCGTACACCTTCCACGGCAAGGAGCCGGGGCGCCCGTTCGGCGTCGACCTGGACCTGTTCTCCACGGCCTACGACGTGCCGGCCGGCCACCGGCTCGCGGTGGTCGTCGACACCGTCGACCCGCTGTACATCGAGCACAACCCGACCGGCGCACAGCTGACCTTCTCCTCGCCCGCGGCCGACCCGAGTCACCTGTCGGTACCGCTGCGGACGGAGTGATCACGGCTGCTGCCGGGCGGGCAGGGCCCGTGCGGGGCGTTCCGCGCCGTGCGGGGAGGCTACTCCCGGCCCGGCAGCAGTGTGGGCGGTTCGGCCGGAGCGACGTCCGCGGCCCTGGTCCGGGGGCTGCGGCGCTCCCGCTTCGCCACCCAGGTGGCGAACCAGGACAGCAGCACGCACAGACCGATGTAGATCGGCGAGATCACCATCACCACCGGGATGAACGGCAGGTCGTAGTCCAGGTTGGAGGCGATCAGCTTGCCCGCGTGCAGGAACTCCTCGTACGTGATGAGGAAGCCGAGCGAGGTGTCCTTGAGGGCCACCACCAGCTGGCTGATGATCGCGGGCAGCATGGCCCGGACCGCCTGCGGCACGAGGACGTGGACCATGACCTGCGTCTTGCGCATGCCCAGCGCGTACGCGGCCTCCCGCTGCCCGCGCGAGACGGTGAGGACACCGGTGCGGAAGACCTCGGCGAGCACCGAGCCGTTGTAGAGGGTGAGTCCGGTGACCAGGGCGGGCAGCGGCTGGACCTTGAGCGCCACGAAGACGAAGAAGATCATCACCAGCACCGGCATGGCCCGGAAGAACTCCACCAGCAGGGTGCAGCTCCAGCGGAAGACCCGGTGCTCGGAGAGGCGCCCGGTGGCGAGCACCGCGCCGAGCGCGAGCGAGAGCACCGAGGCGTACGCGAAGGCCTTGAGGGTGTTGCCGAGGCCCCGGAGCAGCAGTTCCTGGATGCCCTTGTACTGGAACGGGGTCCACTTGGCGGCGGTGAACTGGCCGGTGTCGAAGAGGAGATAGAGGATCCAGGCGACGAGGCCGAGCAGGACGAGGGTGGAGAGCACTCCGTAGAGCAGGTGCCGGCGGCGGGCGTGCGGCCCCGGGATGTCGTAGAGCGCGGTGGAGGAGGTGGCGGTGGCGGAGGTCATCGGGCGACTCCGTAGCGCTTCTCCAGGAAGTGGAAGAGCGCGCTGATGGCGAGGGTGATGATCAGGTAGCCGACGGCGATCCAGACGAAGGTCCAGACGATGTTGTAGCCGAGCTCGCTCAAGGTCTTGTACGTGCCGAGGAGTTCGGTGACGCTGAACGCGCCGGCGATCGCGGAGTTCTTCGCGAGGGCGATGAGGGTGGAGCCGATCGGCGGGATCACCGAGCGGAAGGCCTGCGGCAGGACGACGTTGCCGAGGGTCTGGCCGAAGGTCATGCCGAGGCTGCGGGCGGCCTCTCCCTGCCCGAGCGGCACGGTGTTGATGCCGGAGCGCAGCGCCTCGCAGATGAAGGCGGAGGTGTAGCAGCCGAGCGCGAGGACCGCGAACACCTTGAAGGGCAGCACCAGTCCGAAGCGGGGCAGGCCCAGCATCACCGCGAAGAACAGCAGGGTGAGCGGGGTGTTGCGGAGCACGGTGACCCAGGCGGCTCCGAAGACCCGGAAGGAGCCGACCGGCGCGACCCGGAACGAGGCCATGAGGAAGCCGAGGACGAGGGCGAGCAGGGAGGCGTAGACGGTGAGTTCGACGGTGCCGAGGAAACCCTCGCCATAGGCCGCGAAGTTGTCGGTCAGGACGTCCATGTCGGTGCGGTGCTCCTTCCTCAGCCGGCCGGGTAGCGGTCGATGGCGGGCGGGGCGGGCGCGGGCACGCCGGACAGGCCGAGGGTCGCGTCGTAGGCCTTCTTCCAGTCGCCGTTCTTCTCGTGGGCGGCGATGGCGTCGTCCAGGGCGAGGCGCAGCGCGGTGTCGGAGCGGGGGACGCCGATGCCGTACGGCTCCTTGCTGAACGGCTTGCCGGCCAGCTTGAGTTCGTCGGGCACCTTGGCCGCGTAGCCCATGAGGATGGTGTCGTCGGTGGTGACGGCGTCGACCTGGTAGGTGAGCAGGTTGTCCACGCAGACGGAGTAGGTGTCGTACGCGACGAGTTCGGCCCGCGGGTAGTCCTTCTGGATGCGCTGGTACGGGGTGGAGCCGGCGGCCGAGCAGACCCGCTTGCCGGCGAGGTCGGCCGGGCCGTGGATGTCGTCCTCGTCGGTGCGCACCAGGAGGGACTGGCCGGCCTGGTAGTAGGGCCCGGCGAAGCCGACGAGCTTCTTGCGCTTGTCGTTGATGGTGTAGGTGCCGACGTAGTAGTCGATCTGGCCGTTCTGCAGGGCGGTCTCGCGGTTGGCGGAGGCGATGGTGCGGAAGGTGATGCCGGCCGGGTCGAAGCCGAGGGAGGCGGCCATCATCCGGGCGATCTCGATGTCGAAGCCCGAGTAGGTGCCGCTCGCGGGGTCCTTCTCGCCCATGTAGGGCTGGTCCTCCTTGACGCCGACGACGAGCCGGCCGCGCTTCTTCGCCCGGTTCCAGGTCGCGGAGTCGGGCAGGGAGAACCCGGATCGCACCTGGTAGACGGGGAGTTGGCCGGGCTTGGGGCCCTTGACGGGCGGGCTGCCCTCCTTGCCGCAGCCGGCGCCGGTGAGGGCGGCGGCGAGCAGCAGGGCGAGCGCGGCGAGGGTTCGTTTCGTTCGCTGCATGGGGGTGTGCGCTGCTCCGGTCCGGTCAGTGCTTGAGGATCTTGGACAGGAAGTCCTTGGCGCGGTCGCTCTCGGGTGCGGTGAAGAAGTCCTCGGGGGCGCGGTCCTCGACGATCCGGCCGTCGGCCATGAAGACCACGCGGTTGGCGGCGGAGCGGGCGAAGCCCATCTCGTGGGTGACGACCACCATCGTCATGCCCTCCTGGGCCAGCTGCTGCATGACCTCCAGGACCTCGTTGATCATCTCCGGGTCGAGCGCGGAGGTCGGCTCGTCGAAGAGGAGGGCCTTGGGGTCCATGGCGAGCGCGCGGGCGATGGCCACGCGCTGCTGCTGGCCGCCGGAGAGCTGCGCGGGGTACTTGTCGGCGTGGGCGGCGAGGCCGACCCGGTCGAGGAGCTCCCGGGAGCGCCGGTCCGCCTCCGCCTTACCGCGCTTGCGGACCTTGACCTGGGCGAGGGAGACGTTGGCGAGCACGGTCTTGTGCGCGAAGAGGTTGAAGGACTGGAAGACCATGCCGACCTCGGCGCGGAGCCGGGCGAGGGCCCTGCCCTCCTCGGGGAGCGGCTCGCCGTCGATGCGGATCTCGCCGGACTCGACGGTCTCCAGGCGGTTCACCGCCCGGCACAGGGTGGACTTGCCGGAGCCGGAGGGTCCGATGACCACGACCACCTCCCCGCGGCCGACGGTGAGGTGGATGTCCTGGAGGACGTGCAACGCGCCGTAGTGCTTGTTCACGCCACGCAGTTCGATCAACGGATCGACGACGGCCATCTGCTGCCCTGCCCCTGTGTCTCTCAGCTGCTGTCGAGGTCAGCGCAAACTATCCGCCGGGAAAAGGGACTTCGGGCCCGACACGCACGAGGGGGACATAAGCCGTATTTACTGCACAGGGGTCATGCCGGAGCGGGTCACGGGCCGGGTCCGGGGCGGGGCCGGACGGCCTCCGGCCCCGGCCTCTGGGCGGAATCGGGCGGCCTCGGTCAGAACTCGGCGGACTCCGCGTAGATCTGGGTCAGCTCGGGCGTGCCGGTCGCGGCCCAGTCGAGACCGGCCTCGACCACGTTGACCTCACGGCCGGAGGGCAACCGGACCACCGGCTGCCCGTCGGGCCGCAGCCGCCAGCCGGCGCCCGGCACGGTCCGGACGATCACGGTGCCGAGATAGAGCCCCGCGTCGTTCCCCACCCAGGGCAGCTCCTCCGGGTCGTCCCGCCAGCGCGGCGGCAGCTGGTCGAGCGCCGCGAGCGAGCGTGGGGTGTCGTCGAGCGTCACCCCGGCCTCCTGGGCACGGGCGCGCAGCAGCTCGCACTCGGCGAGCAGCTCGGCCGCCCCCTCCGGGTCCCGGTCGAAGACGGAGACCAGGGGGGAGCCGGCCGTGTCGTGCTTCTTGCGCCAGTTGTCCAGGAAAGGAATGTTCATCCGAACAGCGTCGCACCGCACCCCCGGGGGGCACCACCCGGCGCGCGGAGGGCTCAGACGTCGAGGTCGACGACGACCGGGGCGTGGTCGGACGCGCCCTTGCCCTTGCGCTCCTCGCGGTCCACGTATGCGTCCTTGACGGCGTCCGCGAAGGGCTTGTTGCCGTACACCAGGTCGATGCGCATGCCGCGGTTCTTGGGGAAGCACAGCTGGCGGTAGTCCCAGTACGTGAAGGGGTGCTCGTACTTCAGCGGGCGCGGCACGATGTCGGCGAGGCCGGCCTCGCGCAGCCCGGCGAGCGCGGCCCGCTCCGGCGCCGTGACGTGGGTGAGGCCCTCGAACTGGGCGACGTCCCAGACGTCGTCGTCGGTGGGCGCGATGTTGTAGTCGCCGAGCACCGCGAAGGGGCGCTCGCCCGCCGCGTCCTCGCCGACGGCCGCCTTGAGGGCCTCCAGCCAGCGCAGCTTGTACGCGTAGTGGTCGTGGGCGACCTCCCGGCCGTTCGGCACGTAGACCGACCAGACGCGGACCGGGCCGCAGGTCGCGGAGATGGCCCGCGGCTCCTGCACGCCCTCGTAGTCGGGCCCGCCGGGCAGGCCGGTGACGACGTCCTCCAGGCCGACCCGGGAGAGCAGGGCGACCCCGTTCCACCGGCCGGTGGCGTTGACCGCCGACTCGTACCCCAGCTCGCGCAGCTCGGCGGCGGGGAACTGCTCGGCGGTGCACTTGGTCTCCTGGATGCACAGCACGTCGGTGCCGCTGCTCTCCAGCCAGGCCAGGAGCCGGGGCAGCCGGGCGGTGATCGAATTGACGTTCCAGGTGGCGATGCGCATGACCGCAAGCCTAACGGCGGGGTGTGACACCCCGCCGACTCTCAGATCTCGGCCGAGTCGCCCGGGGCGAGCCGGCGGTGGTCGGTGCCGCCGAGGGCCCCGATCTGGCGGTCGTAGATCGGGCGGGCCAGGTCGGTGAGGAGGGCGTCGTGGATGTCGTAGGCGCGCGCCGGCTTCACCTCGCGCACGTAGTCGATCACCTCGGAGATCTTGTTCCACGGTGCCATGACCGGCAGGAACAGCGTCTCCACCGGCCGGCCGGGCACGGTGAGGGCGTCGCCGGGGTGGAAGACGGCGCCGTCGACGAGGAAGCCGACGTTGGTGATGCGCGGGATGTCCGGGTGGATCACGGCGTGCAGCTCCCCGTGCACCTGCACGTCGAACCCGCACGCCTCGAAGGCGTCCCCGTCCCCCACGGTGTGCACCCGCCCGGGAAACGCCGCCGTCAGCTGCTCGGCGACGCTCCGCAGCGTCCACAGCTCGGCCGCCGGATTCCCGTCGAGCGCGGCCCGCAGCCGCCCCTCGTCGAAGTGGTCGGGATGCTCGTGCGTCACGAGCAGCACGTCCGCGCCGAGGGCGGCGTCCTCCTCGGTGAACATCCCGGGATCGATGACGAGCGTCCGCCCGTCCTTCTCCAGACGGACACAGGCGTGAGTGTTCTTCGTCAGCTTCACGGGGCCGAGCCTAGGGGGTGTCCCGGCGATCCGGCCGGAGGCGGGGACTGCCCGCCGGCGGGGAGGCGCGGCTCCCCGCCGACGGGCCCGGCGGTCAGGCCGGTGGGGTGGTGTACTCCTCGATCACGCGGCGGACGACGCGCTGCGCGCTCTCCGCGGCCGGGAGGCCGGAGTAGAGGGCGGTCTGGAGGAGGATCTCGCGCAGTTCGTCGGGGGTGAGGCCGTTGCGGAGGGCGGCGCGGGTGTGGTCGGCGAGGGCCTCGTGGTGGCCGCCGGTGATGAGGGCGGCGAGGGTGACGGCGCTGCGGGTGCGCCGGTCGAGGCCCTCGCGGCTCCACACCTCGCCCCAGGCGAAGCGGGTGACGAGGCTCTGCAGCTCGGTGCCGAAGGGGTCGGCGAGGGCCTCGTCGACGTGGGCGTCGCCGAGCACCTCGCGGCGCAGCTTGAGCCCGCTCTCGTACGGGTCGGGGCGGGCGTCCGCCTCCTCGGCGGGGGCCGCGGGGGCGAGCTCGCCGGCCGGGACGACGGGCGCGGAGACCGGCGGCACGCCGGGCACCGCAAGGGAGCCGGTGGACTCCTGGGCGAGCGGGGCGAAGTGGCCGGTGAGCAGCTCGGTGACGGCGGCGGGCTGCTCGACGGGCGCGAGGTGGGAGGCGCCGGGCACGACGGCGAGCCGGGCGTCCGCTATCCCGGCGACCAGGGTGCGGGCCTCGGCGGGGCCGGTGATCCGGTCGTCGGCGCCGACCAGGACGAGCACGGGGATGCCGATCCGCTCCAGGGCCTCGCGGACGTCGAAGACGGCCAGCGCCTCGCAGGCGGCGATGTAGCAGCCGGGGTCGGTGGTGCGGACCATCTGCACGGCCCAGTCGACGATGGCCGGCTGGGCGCCGGCGAAGGCCGGGGTGAACCACTGTTCGGGCGCGGTGCGGGCCATCGGTTCGAGGCCGTTGGTGCGCACGAGGACACCGCGCTGGCGGAACTCGTCGGGGGTGCCGAAGCGGGGCGAGGTGGCGACCAGGGCGAGCGAGGCGACCCGGTGCGGGGCGCGCAGCGCGAGGTCGAGGCCGATCGCGCCGGCGAGCGCGCAGCCCGCGTAGCCGAAGCGCTGGATGCCGAGCTCGTCCAGGGTGGCGAGCAGCCGGTCCCCGAGCTCGGCGACCGAGTCGGCGGGGTGCGCCGGGGCGCCGCCGTGACCGGGCAGGTCGAAGCGGACGACCCGCCAGGAGCGGGTCAGTTCGGGGATCTGGCGGTCCCACATGTGCCAGGTGGTGCCCAGTGACGGCCCCAGGACCAGGACCGGGGCGTCCTCTCGCCCGTCGACACGGTATTGCAGGGTGTTCGTCGGTGTCTCGCTCACCCGCTAGACCCTCTCATCTCTCAGGACCGGCCCGGCGGCCGGGGCACGGCCACGCCGTCCGCACCGGCCCCCCGCCGGGTCGCCGACCGCTACCTTTCCGCACGTCAGAGGTGTGGCGGAGCTCACCCCTTGGTGAGTTTCAGCCTCACATGATGTCAGGTCCTCGCGTCCTTCCCATGCCCCGGTCGACAACTCGTGGAACGACCCGGACGCTCCGCGCTCGGGCCCGCGCCGCGGCGGGGGTGCCGGCATGAGGATCAGCGCCTCGGTCTTCCGGACCGCCCTCACCGCCCTCACGCCCCGTGACGTCCGGGCGGGTGGGGACGCGGTGTCCGCGGGCGGCGGGTCCCGGGGTGAGCGGGCCCCGGCTCTCGTTTCCGCGCCGTTCCGCGTTCGTCCGGCGGCGTCGGGGGCTCAGGCGGCCGCCCGGCCCGACTGGGCCCCCTCCCCCGCCGGCGCGGGCGCGGGCGCGGGCAGCGGGAGCACGGCGGCCGTGGCGGCCGGTTCGCCGAGCCGGGCGGCGGCCTCCCGCCAGGCGGCGGTGACCGCGCGGTGCGCCCGGGCGGTACGGGCCGGGGCGTCGCCCGTGAGGGAGAGCGGGCGGCCGACGTGGACGTGGAGGTCGGGGCGGCGCAGCGGGGCGGTGGCGAGGCCGGCGAGCTGCTTGGCCGGGCCGCCGGAGATCAGCCGGCGGGCGCCGGCCTGGCCGATCGGGACGAGCGGGGCGCCGGTGCGCAGGGAGAGCCGGGCGATGCCGCTGCGGAAGGCCTCGGGGGGCGCCTCGGCGGCGTCCTTGCGGGCGGGCAGTCCGCCCTCGGGGTAGATGAGCACCAGCCGGCCCGCGGCGAGCGCCTCGGCCACGCGGTCGAGCGCCTCGGCGGCGCGGGCGCTGCCCCGGTGCACCGGGATGTGGCCCTCGCGGGCCAGGGCCCGGCCGAGCCAGGGCACCTTCCAGAGGCCGGCGGTGGCGGCGACGACGGGTTCGACGCCGAGCCGGTGCAGGGCGGCGAGGACGACCGCCGGGTCGGCGAGCGAGGTGTGGTTGGCGACCAGGAGGGTGCCGGGTGCGAGGGCGGCCCGCGGGTCGGTGGTGACGCCGAGGCGGGCGAAGGCCGGCAGCAGGTGTCCGGAAAGGCGGCTGAGCATGGGGTCCCCCCGAGGTCGGCGACGTTCCTGCCGCCATGCTCGGCCCGGGCGGGCCCCGGCCGCCTGAGTCGGGCTACTCAGCCGCGCCCGGCGCCGTACCCAGAGCACATCACCCCACCCCCGCGCCGTACCCGGGACGCATCGCCCACCCCCTCCCCCGCGCCGTACCCGGCGCGCGGGCGCTCAGGGGGAGGTCGTCGAGACCACGTACACGTGCGGGAAGGCCGGGTCCGTGAGGTCGACGGTGATGTCGGTGTGGGGGCGCGGGCGCTCGCGGGTGACGGTGACGCCGGACCAGGCGCGGTCGGGGGTGAAGTTCCAGCCGACGATGTCGGCGTCGCGGCTGCCGACGGTCACCTCGCCCGGCCTCAGGGCGGCGCGGCTGCCGCCGCTGTCGGCGAGGAAGGTGTCGAGGCCCGCGGCCGTGGTGGTGAAGTGGACGTAGAGGCGGCTGGTCTTCCAGTTGCTGGTCTCGTAGTAGGCGACGTGCCAGGCGCCGGTGGGGATCGGGATCTCGAAGACCCGGCGCTTCATCTGGGAGGGCCAGTTGTTCTGGAGGCCGACGACGGAGGACTCGCGCTCCTTGTCCCGGCCGCTGTCGCGGCTCTGGCCGGCGGAGATCACCAGATAGCCGGCGGGGATGCCGATGAGCAGCACGATGGTGAGCAGGGTGAGCACCCGGCGGCGCAGCATGTGGCCGCGCTCCTCCGGGAGCTTCCCGGCGGTCGTGACGGCGGGGAGTTCGCCCTGCTCGGTGTGCTCCGGCGGCAGGGTCGGGTGGGGCAGGGTCATGACTGCGGGTCCTGGGTGGGGCGGGTGCCGCGCTCGGTGGTGGCGCCGCGCAGGGCCTGGGCGTAGCGGCCGTAGCGCTCGTAGCGCTCGACCCGGCGGCGGTTGGCGCGGCGGAAGCGGCGGGCGACGAGGCGGGCGAGGTCGGCGGCGCCGACCATGCCGGCCTCGGGGCCGAGCTGGGCGCGGGCGATCCGGGCCTCGGGGCGGTAGCCGCGGCCGGTGAGGTGACGGCGGAAGGCGTCCCGGGCGGGGCCGATGAGCAGGTCGTCGGCGGCGGAGACGCCGCCGCCGATGACGAAGCAGGAGGGGTCGAGGGCGGCGGCGAGGTTGGCCAGGCCGACGCCGAGCCACTGGCCGATGTCCTGGAGCAGCTCGACGCACATGGCGTCGCCCTCGCGGGCGAGCTCGGTGATGAGCGGGCCGGTGATGTCGGGGACGCTGCCCTTGACCCGCTCGATGATGCCGTGGGCGACCGGGGAGTCGGCGGCGGCCAGCTCGCGGGCCTCGCGGACCAGCGCGTTGCCGGAGCTGTACTGCTCCCAGCAGCCGCGGTTGCCGCACGGGCAGCGGTGGCCGCCGGGGACGACCTGCATGTGGCCGAACTCGCCGGCCACGCCGTACTTGCCGCGCTTGACCTGCCCGTCCTCCAGGATGGCGCCGCCGATGCCGGTGCCGAGGGTGATCATGACGAGGTGGTCCTCGCCGCGGCCGGCGCCGAAGCGCCACTCGGCCCAGGCGGCGGTGTTGGCGTCGTTGTCCACCATGACGGGGACGGCGAGCCGGTCCTGGAGGGCGTCCCGGAGCGGCTCGTTGCGCCAGGCGAGGTGGGGGGCGAAGAGCACCCGGGCCCGGTCGGCGTCGACCCAGCCGGCCGCGCCGATGCCGACGGCGTGCACGTCGTGCCGGTCGGAGAGGTCCAGGACCAGCTCGACGATGGTGTCCTCGACGACCTTGGGGCTCTTGGACTTGTCGGGGGTCTCGGTGCGGACCTTCTCCAGGATGTTGCCGTCGGCGTCGACGACCCCGGCCATCACCTTCGTACCGCCGATGTCGATGCCGACGGTCGGCACGCGGGGCGCGGTGAGGTGCGAGCGCCGCTCCCGGGTGCCGACGGTCCGCAGGACGGTGCCGCGGGAGGCGCCCCTGAGCGTCAGGTCACGGTAGGTACTCATCGGCTCGATTCTGCCAGGTGGGGTGTGAGGGGCGCGTTACGAACCGGAGGGCCGTTCCAGTTCGTGGCGGAGGTCCTCGAGCTCGCTGCCGCCGGCCATCTGGCGGGTCAACTCGTCGAGGGTGATGGAGTCCTTGGTGTGGCTGCCCGCCATGACGCCGCGCTTCAGGAGGACGAAGCGGTCGCCGACGAGGTAGGCGTGGTGCGGGTTGTGGGTGATGAGGACCACGCCGAGGCCCTGGTCACGTGCGGCCGCGACGTACTTGAGGACCACGCCGGACTGCTTGACGCCGAGGGCGGCGGTCGGCTCGTCGAGGACCAGGACCTTGGCGCCGAAGTGCACGGCGCGGGCGATGGCCACGCACTGGCGCTCGCCGCCGGAGAGGGTGCCGATGGGCTGGTCGACGTCGCGCAGGTCGATGCCCATGCGCAGCAGAGCCGTACGGGTGGTCTCCCGCATGGTCGCGACGTCGAGGCGCTTGAAGGGGCCCTTGCCGAGGGTGGGCTCGGAGCCGAGGAAGAAGTTGCGCCAGACGGGCATCAGCGGGACCACGGCGAGGTCCTGGTAGACGGTGGCGATGCCGCGGTCGAGGGCGTCGCGCGGGTTGGCGAGGGTGACCTCCTCGCCCTCGATGCGGAAGCTGCCGGCGTCGTGCCGGTGCAGGCCGGCGACGATCTTGATGAGGGTGGACTTGCCGGCGCCGTTGTCGCCGAGGACGCAGGAGATCTCCCCCGCGTTCACCTCCAGGGAGACCCCTTCGAGGGCGCGGATGTTGCCGTAGTACTTGCTGACGGCGTCGAGCTCGACGAGCGGGCTGGCGCCGGTCTCGGGCACGGTCTCGGTCGTCACTTGGCCGCCTCCACGCGCTTGCGGATCCAGGCGTTCAGGAGGGTCGCGAGCAGCAGCATGGCGCCCAGGAAGAACTTGAACCAGTCGGGGTTCCACTCCGCGTACACGATGCCCTTGCCGGTCATGCCGAAGATGAGGGCGCCGACCGCGGAGCCGATGGCGGAGCCGTAGCCGCCGGTGATCAGACAGCCGCCGATGACGGCCGCGATGATGTAGATCAGCTCGTTGCCGACGCCCTCGCCGGACTGGACGACGTCGAACGAGAAGAGCAGGTGCTGGCCGGAGATCCAGGCGCACAGGGCGACGCCCATGTAGAGGCCGATCTTGGTCTTGTAGACCGGGACGCCGACCGCGCGGGCGGCGTCGGCGCCGCCGCCGACGGCGAAGATCCAGTTGCCGAAGCGGGTGCGGAGCAGGATCCAGGTGGCGACGGCGACCAGGGCGAACCACCACAGGATGGTGACCTTGAGCTCGACCCCGCCGACCGTCCAGGTGGAGGCGAAGAGCTTGCGGGCGGAGGGGAAGCCCTCCATGTCGGCGATCGACTTGGTGGAGACGGTGCCGCTGATCAGCTTGGTGAAGCCGAGGTTCAGGCCGGTCAGCATGAGGAAGGTGCCCAGCGTGATGATGAAGCTGGGCAGCTTGGTGCGGGTCAGCATGAAGCCGTTGAACGCGCCGATGGCGAGGGTGGCGAGCAGCGAGACGCCGACGCCGACCCAGACGTTCGCGGTCATCTGGTAGCTGAACATCGAGGAGATCAGCGCCGAGCTGGTGACGAGGACGCCTGCCGAGAGGTCGAACTCGCCGCCGATCATGAGCAGCGCGACCGGCACGGCCATGATGCCGATGGTGGAGGCCGCGTACAGCACCGTGCCCAGGCTGGAGGCGCGCAGGAAGCTGTCCGCGACGATCGCGAAGAAGGCGAAGACGGCGACGGCGCCGACCACCGAGCCCAGCTCGGGGCGGGCCAGCAGCTTCTTCACCGGCGAAGTGCGCAGCAGGCGCTCGTCGACGTGGTCGAGGCCGTCGGTGGGCGGGGAGGCGGCGCTCATCGGGTGCCCCGCTCGGTGTAGTCCTTCAGCGCGCCGGCCTGGTCCTTGGTGATGATCTGCGGGCCGGTGAGCACGGGCTTGCCGCCGCCGAGGACGTCGGCGTTGTAGCGGTAGAGCCAGAGCAGGTCGACGGCCTGGTAGCCCTGGAGGTACGGCTGCTGGTCGACGGCGAAGCCGAGGGTGCCGGCCTCCAGGGCGGTGGCGACCTTGGCGTTGAGGTCGAAGGTGTCGACCTCGGCCTTGCTGCCGGCGCTCTTCCGCGCCTGGACGGCGGCGTCCGCGAAGGGCGCGCCGAGGGTCACGACGGCGTCGACGGACGGGTCGGACTGGAGCTTGGCGAGGATGGAGGCCTGGACGTCGGGCATGTTGGTGCCGTCGACGTAGAGGTTCTGCAGCTCGCCGCCGAAGGTCTTCTTCGCGCCGGCGCAGCGCTGCTCGTGCCCGACGTTGCCCTGCTCGTGCAAGACGCACAGGGCCTTCTTGCGGCCGCGCCGGTCGAGCTCCTCGCCGACGGCCTCGCCGGCCACGGTCTCGTCCTGGCCGATGTGGGTGAGGGCGCCGAAGGCCTTGGACTGGTCGGCGCCGGAGTTCACGGTGATCACCGGGATGCCGGCCTTCACGGCCTTCTCGACGGAGGCCTTCATCGCGTCGGGCTTGGCGAGGGTGACGATGATCCCGTCGACCTTCTTCGCCACGTACGAGTCGATGAGCTGGGCCTGCTGCTGCGCCTCGTCGCTGTGGGCGTAGAGGAAGTTGATGTTGTCCTTGACGGCGGCCTGCTTGGCGCCGTTCTGGACGATGTCCCAGAAGGTGTCGCCGTCGCCCGAGTGGGTGACCATGGCGAAGGTCCACCGGGGGGTGTTCACGGCCGCCCTGCCCTGGGCGGCGGCCGCCTTGCGGGCGTCCTCCGCGCGCTTGCCGCCGGTGCTGCTGCATCCGGCGAGCGCGGCGGTCAGCGCCACCGCGAGCACGGCGCCGACGGCCGCGCGTACCCCTCCTGTAGGAACCCTGGTCACGAGGCCGTGCCCTCCTTTGTGTCCTTCTGCGTGCATTGCAGTATCGGTCATGGGGGGCGCGCCGATCTTCAGCGGGGCCCGGTCCCAGGCGGACGGCCTACCCACGGGTGAGCCCGGGGAAGCACGGGAGCGGTGGCGGAGGGCCCGGTGCGGCCGGGTCCGCGGGGGCCCGGTGCGGTTGGCCGGGGGCTTCCTTGACACCCGGGGCGAGGGGCACGACCTTGGGGCCATGCGGATCGGACTGGTCGGAACGGGGCGGATCGGCGGTTTCCACGCGGGGGTGCTCGCGCGGCACCCGGAGGTCGAGGCGCTGGTCCTGGCGGACGCCGACGCGGCGCGGGCCGCGCGGGTCGCGGGCGCGCTGGGCGCGGAGGCGGCGCCGGACGTCGAGGCGCTGTTCGCGCGACACGCGCTCGACGCGGTGGTGATCGCCTCGGCGACGGCGGCGCACGCGGAGCTGATCGGGCGGGCCGCGGCGGCCGGGCTGCCGGCGTTCTGCGAGAAGCCGATCGCGCTCGGCATACCGGGGACGCTCGGGGCGCTGCGGGCCGTCGCGGAGGCCGGGACCGAGCTGCAGCTGGGCTTCATGCGGCGCTTCGACGCCGGGTACGGGGCGGCCCGCCGGGCCGTCGCCGAGGGGCGGCTCGGCCGGCTGCACACCGTGCGGACGGCGTCCTCCGACCCGGCGCCGCCGCCCGCCGCGTATCTGCCGCTGTCGGGCGGGCTGTTCCGGGACTGCATGGTGCACGACTTCGACATCGTGCGCTGGGTGACCGGCCGGGAGGTCGTGGAGGTGTACGCGCGTGGCTCGGACGCCGGTCCGGAGATGTTCCGCGCGGCGGACGACGTGGACACGGCGGCCGCGCTGCTCACCCTGGACGACGGCACGCTGGTGACGGCGACCGCGACCCGCTGCAACGGCGCCGGGTACGACGTGCGGATGGAGCTGGCCGGGGAGCTCGCCCAGCTCGCGGTGGGCCTGGACGAGCGCAGCCCGCTGGAGTCGGTCGAGCCGATGGGCCCGCCGCCGCCCGCGAAGCCGTGGCCCGGTTTCCTGGAGCGGTTCGCGCCGGCGTACGAGGCGGAACTGGACGCCTTCGTACGGCTGGTGCGCGGCGAGGGCGTGAACCCCTGCGACGGGCGGGAGGCGCTGGCGGCGCTGCGGATCGCGGAGGCCTGCGAGCTGTCCCGCCGGGAGCACCGCCCGGTGCCGTTGGCGGAGGTCCCGGCGGACTGACCGCGGATCAGGCGGAGTTGAGCACCGTCCCCTGGGCGACCGCGCACAGCGTCTCGGTGCCCTCCGCGTCCGCGCAGAACACCTCGCAGCGCACCACCGCCTGCCGCCGCCCGGCGTGCACGACGCTCGCGCGGGCGCGCAGCACCGCGCCGACGGCGGGGCGCACGTACTGGATGGAGAAACCGGCGGTCAGCACGGAGGGGCCGAGCGCCGCGCCCGCCGCGAAGGTGAGCGCGTTGTCGGCCGCGTACGAGAGCACGCCGCCGTGCACGTATCCGTTCTGCTGGCGGTGCTCCTCCCGGAGGTCGAGCTCCAGGGTCGCCGCGCCGTCGCCGAAGGCGGTGATGCGGGCGCCGAGGAGACGGCTGAAGGGCTGGGCGTCGAGGACCTTGCGGGCGAGGTCGAGGTCGAGTTCGGCGGGCACGGAGGTCATGGGGGTCACCATACGACCGGGAGGCGCCGCGTGCCGCGGATCAGCAGACCGGGCAGCCACTCCAACGGGCCCGCTTCGGGGTCGAGTTCCAGCCGCGGGAAGCGCTCCAGCAGCGACCGGATGGCGATCTTGCCCTCCAGGCGGGCCAACGGGGCGCCCAGGCAGTAGTGGATGCCGTGGCCGAAGGCGAGGTGGCCGCGCGGGTCGCGGTGGACGTCGAAGCGGTCGGGGTCGGCGAAGCGGTCGGCGTCGCGGTCCGCGGCGGCGAGACCGACGAGCACCACGGAGCCGGCGGGTATCACCGTCCCGGCGAGCTCCACGTCCTCGCGCGCGAAGCGGTACGTGGCCGCCTCGACCGGCCCGTCGAAGCGCAGGCCCTCCTCGATCGCCGCGTCGACGAGGCCGGGGTCGGCGCGCAGCGCGGCCGACTGGTCGGGGTGGGTGAGCAGCAGCCGTACGGTGCCGGCGATCAGGTTCACCGTGGTCTCGTGGCCGGCGATGAGCAACAGATAGGCGAGTGCGCGGAGTTCCGGGAGCGAGAGCCGGTCGCCGTCCTCGGCGCGCGCGGCGATGAGCGCGGACAGCAGGTCGTCCTGAGGGCCGCCGGCACGCTTGTCCTCGATGAGCTCGTCGAGGTAGCCGCCGAAGCCGTCGACGGCCTCGCGTTCGGTCAACGCTCCCGTGGGGGCGACGAGTTCGTTCGACCAGGCACGGAAGGAGTCGCGGTCGGCGGCGGGGACGCCGAGGAGTTCGCAGATGACGGTGATCGGCAGCGGGAAGGCGAAGGCGTCGACCAGGTCGGCGCGGCCGGCCGGGGCCATCGCGTCGAGGAGTTCGTCGGTGAGCTGCTGGATCCTGGGACGCAGCGCCGCCACCCGGCGGGCGGTGAACTCGCCCGCGACGAGCCGGCGCAGCCGGGTGTGGTCCGGTGGGTCGACGGTCAGGAGGTTCGGGCCGATGACCTCGACGTCCAGCGGCACGAAGTCCAGGACGGCGGTGGGGTCCTTGACGAACCGCTGGTCGGCGAGGGCGGCGCGGGCCTCCTCGTACCCGACGACCAGCCAGGCGGGCACCCCCTCCGGGGTGACGATCTCGTGGACCGGGCCGGAGGCGCGGAGCTGGGCGTAGGCGGGGTACGGGTTCGCGGTGAAGTCCGCGCCGTACTGCCGCAGATCGGTGACCGACATCCGGTCACCCTAGTCGGCGGCCTCGCCGTCCGGGGGGTCGAGCAGGCCGGCGTCGTGGACCAGCAGCGCGATCTGGACACGGTTGTTGAGGCCGAGTTTGGCCAGAACGCGCGAGACGTGGGTCTTGACGGTCGGCACGCTCAGGTACAGGGCGGCGCCGATCTCGGCGTTGGAGTGGCCGCGGCCGACGCCGACGGCGACCTCCCGCTCGCGTTCGGCGAGGAGGCCGAGGCGCTCGCGGGCCCTGGTGCGGCGGGGCGGTTCCTCGGGGCGGCCGGCGACGTGGCTCATCAGGCGGCGGGTGACGGCCGGGGAGAGCACGGGGTCGCCGGCGGCGACACGGCGGACGGCGGTGACGATCTCGGCGGGCGGGGTGTCCTTGAGGACGAAGCCGGCCGCCCCGGCACGCAGGGCGCGCAGCACCTGCTCGTCGGCGTGGAAGGTGGTGAGCACGACGACCTCGGGGGCGCCGGGCCGGGCGCGCAGCCGTTCGGTGGCGGTGAGGCCGTCGACGCCGGGCATGCGGATGTCCATGAGGACGACGTCGGGGGCGTGGCGGTCGACGAGCGCGGGCACCTCGGCGCCGTCGGCGGCCTCCCCGACGATCTCGATGTCCTCGGCGCCGCCGAGCATGAGGGAGAGGCCCGCGCGGACCAGGGGGTCGTCGTCGACGACGATCAGCCGGATGGTCATGCGGGCCACGGTAGCCAGGCGCGCAGCGCGAAGCCGCCGTCGGGGGCCGGTCCGTGCGTCAGCCGGCCGCCGGCGAGGGTGGCGCGTTCGGTGAGCCCGATGAGGCCCTGCCCGGAGCCGGGGACGGGCGGGACGGGTCCCTCGGGCGCGGGGTTGCGCACCTCGACGGTGAGTCCGTCGCCGGGGCGGCCGCGCAGGGTGAGGGTGACCTCGGTGCCGGGGGCGTGCTTGCGGGCGTTGGTGAGGGCTTCCTGCGCGATCCGGTAGACGGTGCGGCCGGTGGCGGCGGGCACCCGGTCGGGGTCGGTGACGGTGGAGTCGAGGACCACCTTCATGCCGGCCTCGCGGACCTCGTCGACCAGGGTGCCGAGGGTGGCCAGGGTGGGCTGCGGGCGGTCCTCGGCGCCCTCGCCCGGGGAGCGCAGCACGCCGATGATCTCGCGCAGGTCCTGGAGGGCCTCGTGGGCGCTGTCCCGGATGACGCCGGCGGCGCGGGCGACCTGCTCGGGCGGGGCGTCGGGCCGGAACTCCAGGGCGCCGGCGTGCACGCTGAGCAGGGTCAGCCGGTGCGCGAGCACGTCGTGCATCTCGCGGGCGATGGCCTCGCGGGCGAGCCGCTGGGCCTCCTTGGCGCGCAGTTCGGCCTCGGCCTCGGCGCGCAGGGCGCGGTCACGCAGCGCCTCGACGAGGAGGCGGCGGGAGCGCACGAGCATGCCCCAGGCGGTGACGAGCAGCACGAGGACGACGCCGACGCCGATGTTGAGGGCGGTGGCGGTGCCGGGGTCGGGGCGGGCGAAGACCTGGACGGTGGAGGCGGCCATGGCGAGCAGCCCGATCCAGGCCACCTGCCGGAACGGGCGGCGCACGGCCACGCTGAACAGGCTCGCGAGCAGCGCGCCGCCCGCGGTCGGCGCGACCACGGTGACCAGGCTGAGGGCGACGGCGAGGCCGACGGGCAGGCGGCGGCGCAGCCAGACCGCGACGCAGGCGAGGCCGCCGACGACCTGGTCGGCGAGGGCGACGGCCTCGCTGTTGTACTGCGCGCTGGTCTCTGCGGCGAGCAGGCCGACGAGCGCGGCGAGCAGGAACATCACCGTGTCCACGACCCAGTCGCGCACGGTGCGCCGGGGCCGCTCCGCCGGCCGGTCCCGGCCGCCGTCGCGGGAGGCCTGGACCAGATGGGAGGGGAGCAGCCAGGTGTGCCGCTCCGGGCGGGCCGCGGGTGTCATACCGGAAATGTACGCAGGCGGGCGCCGGGGCGCGGGCCGGGGAGCGCCGCCCGATACCAAGGTCGGGCGGCGCGCGACTCAGGTCGTACGGGAGGTTCCGGAGGGGATACCCGCGGCCGACGCGGGGCGGGGCGCCGGTGGATCATGCTCGGGGCATGAAGAGGTTTCTGGAGGTCACGGGTTTTCTGTTGACGGTCTTCGGGGTGTGCGGGGTGATCCGCGAGCTGACCGACGGCTGGTTCCGGCTGATGGGGGTGACCCGCTTCCTGACCGAGAACGTGTGGTTCCTGGCGGAGCACGCGCTGTTCGCGAACATCGTGGTCACCGCGCTCGGTTTCGCCCTGATGGTGATGTCGGACCGGGTCCGGAAGTGAGCCCCGGGGCCGCGGCTCGTCAGGGGCTGGCGATGAGCCGGCCGAGGCGGTGGGCCAGCCAGGGCCTGCGGCCGCCGGCCCGGAGCCGGCCGAGGGCGACCGCCCGCCAGATCGGCGTCCGCCGGAAGGAGACGAGCAGGAAGGTGGCGGGGTCGGCGGTGATGCGGCAGTCGTAGCGCCGGGGCGGGGCGTCCCGGGTGACGGTGGCCCGCCCGTCGGCGACGACGACCGCGAGGCGGGGTCCGCCGGTGAGGGCGAGGTCGAAGGCGAGGTCGACGCCGCGCGCCCGGACCGGGTCCAGGGCCAGCGGCATCACGGTCGGCATCGCCTGTCCGAGCACCAGCCGGGCCTCGTCGGGGCCGATGCGCCAGGGCAGCCGGGCGCCGCGGGCGATGTCGAGGCCGTGCACCAGGCTCTCGCTGAGCAGCAGCCCGGTGGCGGTGGCGAGGGTGAGTTCCGCGCCCTCCCCGTACCAGGGCGCGAGGACCGGGGTGTCGGGGGCGAGGCCGCGGGTGGCGCGCAGGAAGGTCGCGCCGCGTTCGGCGACGACCTCGCCGAGCCGGGCCCGCTCCTCGGGGCCGAAGAGGGCGATCGAGGTGGCGTTGAGGTCCCGGATGCGTGCGGCGAAGGTGGGCGCGCCGGCGGGCAGCAGGGCGTCCCAGTCCATGGGCTCGTCGGTGACGATGGAGCAGAACGCCAGGTGGGCGGCGGCGAGGTGGGCCCCGGCGTCGCCGACGCTCCAGCCGGGCAGGCCGGAGGGCGCGTCCGGGTCGGGCACGTCCCCGAGGAGGCGGACGAGCCGGGCGTTCACGTCCGCCAGGGCCGCGCGGGTCCTCTCGTGCTCGACGGCCGGATCGTGGCCGCCGTCGGTGCCGGTGGTGCCCCTGGTGCTGTCGGTGCCCATGACCACTCCCCCGGGCCTGTCGCGGCCCGGGCGGCCGCGGACGGCCCGCAGATTACCGCCGGGTAGCACCGATCGGTAGGGGGCCGGTCAGACCTCGGCCTTGTCGGCGGCCCGGCGGCCCCATGCGGTGCCGGCGAGGACCAGCACCCCGCCGGCGAGCCCGAGGGTGCCGGGGCGGTCGCCGGCGAGCGCGATGCCGGCGGCCGCGGCCCACAGGGGTTCGGTGCCGAGCAGCAGGCTGACCCGGGACGGCGAGGTGCGGCGTACGGCCCACATCTGCACGAAGAAGGCGAAGAGCGTGCAGAAGACCGAGAGGAAGAGCAGGCCCGCCCACTCCCCCGGCCCGAAGTCCGCGGCCGCCGCCCAGGGCGTGGCGCCGGTGCCGGGCACGGCGCACAGCAGGGCGAAGACGGCGACAGCGGAGCCGAGCTGGACCGTGGTGAGGGAGAGCGAGTCGGCGCTCCGCACGGCCTTGATCCGGGACATGGCGAGCACGTGGACGGTACGGGCGAGGGCCGCGAGCAGCATCAGCAGGTCGCCGAGGGACGGGGCGGTGAAGCCCCCGCCCTGGGTCAGCAGGATCACGCCGGTCACCGAGAGCGCGGCGGCGGCCAGGAAGGCGCGGGGCGGCCGGACGCGGGTGACGGCGGCCTCCGCGAGCGGCGTGAAGATCATGGTGAGGCTGATGATCAGCCCCGCGTTGGTGGCGGAGGTGTGGACGACGCCGTACGTCTCCAGGAGGAAGATCCCGGCGAGGATCAGGCCGAGGACGGCGGCCCCGCGCCACTGAGCCGCGTCGAGGGCCCGCAGCCTGCGCCATCCCGCCGCGACCAGGACGGGCAGCACGATCGCGAAGCGCAGGACGAGCACGGCGAGCACGGTGTGCGCGGTGGTGACGCCCTTCGCGGCGAGGTAACTGGCGCCCCAGACCACGGCGACGAGCAGGACCGGCAGGTCGGTGAGCCAGGCGCGGCGCGGGGCGCCGAGGGGCAGGGGGGCGGCAAGCGACGACATCTCGTCTCCGACTCGGGGGGTGCGGTGGAGACTTCGGCGGCTCGCACACGGGAGAGGGTGATCACCGTACCGGCGAGGGGCCGGTGGTGGCTACACCTTTCCCGCGCCCCCGCTCCTCCGGCTCGGTGTCCGTTTCCCGCCAGCACGACCCACCCGCTCCCCGTTTGATTGAACCCGCAACGACAAAGGGTCGAAGCACCAGCGAGACACGAGGAGTTCGAGATGTCCACGATGCGCGACAAGGCGGTCCTGGTCACCGGCGGCAGCCGGGGCATCGGCGCGGCGATCGCCGTCCGCCTTGCCGAGGAGGGCGCGCACGTCGCCTTCACGTACGTACGGGAGGAGGAGCGGGCCCGCGAGGTCGCGGCCCGGATCGAGGCGGCCGGCGGCAAGGCGCTGCCGCTGCGCGCGGACGCGGCCGACGCCGGGGACGCGGCGGGCGCGGTGGAGTGGGCGGCGGACGCGCTGGGCGGGCTCGACGTCCTGGTGAACAACGCGGGCGTCGGCGTGATCGCCCCGCTGGAGTCGCTGACGCTCGCCGAGGTGGACCGGGTGCTGGCGGTGAACGTCCGCGCGACCTTCCTGGCCTCGCAGGCGGCGGCCGCCCGCATGACGGCGGGCGGCCGGATCGTCACGATCGGCACCTGCATGACGCAGCGGGTGCCGGGGCCGGGCGGCACGCTGTACGCGATGAGCAAGACGGCGCTCGTGGGGCTCACGAAGGCACTGGCCCGTGAGCTGGGCGGGCGCGGCATCACCGCGAACATCGTCCACCCGGGCCCCACGGACACCGACATGAACCCGGCGGCCGGCCCGTTCGCCGCGGACCAGGCGGCCATGACGGCCCTCGGCCGCTACGGCACGGCCGCCGAGGTCGCCGCGGCGGTCGCCTTCCTGTCCGGCCCGGACGCGGCGTACGTGACGGGCGCCGAGTTCTCGGTCGACGGCGGCCACGCGGCCTGAGCCGTAGCCCTACCCGGACCGGGGTCCTTCACCCCGACGAGCCCCGACCCGCCACCCGTCGGACCTCGGCGAGTGAGCCGAAGGGCGCGCCGGGGGAACGACCCCGGCCGCGCGCAGCCCCCGAGGAACGAGGGGGCGAGCACGGTCGGGGTCGTGAGCCCGGCACTCAGCGCCCGGAGGCGAACCGAGCCCCGAAAAACACAGGAGGGCGCACCGGTGCTGTCGGGTCGGTGCGCCCTCGCGGGCCGGGCGGGGTGTCGTTGCCCGCCCAGTTCAGGGGGAGCCGGTCAGCCGCCGAGCTCCTGGTGGCGGGCCGTCAGCCGCGCCGTGCCCGCTTCGGTGAGCGAGCCGAAGAGGCGCAGGCGGGAGATGCCGCCGTCGGGATAGATGTCGATGCGGACGCGGGAGCCGACGGCCGGGGTGTCGAGGACGAACCGGTGGTTGGTGTCGGGCTGGAGGCGGGTGCGGGGCAGGATCTCGGTCCAGTCCTCGGAGCCTTCGGCGGCGACGGAGAGCGCGGCCCAGCCGGCGCTGTTGCCCTTGAGGTAGGCGGTGTCGATCTCGACGGCGCGGATCTCGGCCTCGGCGGCGAGGCTGTAGCGGATCCAGTCGTTGCCCTTGTCGCGGCGGCGGCGGGTTTCCCAGCCGTCGTCCATCTTGCGGGAGCGGCCGGGCTGGATGGTGTTGGTGGCCGGGGAGTAGAAGCGGTCGGAGGCGTCCTCGACCTGGCCGCCGTTCTCGAGGGCGGCGAGGTCGAAGGTGCCGAGCACGCCGAGCCACCGCGGGTCGGGGGCGACTTCGCCGTACACGCGGAGGCGGGCGATGCCGCCGTCGGGGTGCTGGTTGACGCGGAGGTGGGTGAAGCGCTGTTCGACGTCGACGGCGAAGCCGTTGGCGGCGTGGCCGCCGATGGCGGTGCGCGGGACGAGGGTGGTCCACTTGACGTCGTCGGCGAGGAGGTCCTCGGGCGAGGGGGAGCCGGCGACGGAGGTGGCCTCGACGGAGACGGCCTGCGGGTAGTTGCCTCGGAAGTGGGCGGTGTCGACGACGATGCCGCGGATGACGCCGGGGGCGCCGAGGCGGACGAGGGCCCAGTCGTGGTCGTCCTCGGTGGGGTGGGGCTGCTCGGCGGAGACGCCGCGGCGGCGGCGGGTCTCCCAGCCGTCCATGATCTTGCCCTTGTGGCCGAAGTGCTCGGGGTCGAATTCGGCGGCCTCGGGCTTGAGCAGGTTCTCGCGCTCGGCGAAGAACTCGTCGTTGGCGGCGATGACGCCCGCGCCGAGGCGGCGGTCGGCGAGGTCGGCGTACTGGGTGAAGGGGAAGTCGGCCGTGCGGTAGTCGGCGTACGGGTCACCGCCGCCGTAGGGGCTCGCGTCGCCGGTGAAGGAGGGTATGGCGGACACGTCAGTTGTTCCTTTCGAGCAGGCGGCCGGTGGGTTCGGTCAGGGTGCCGTGGTCGTTGATGCGTTCGCCGCGGAGCCAGGTGGCGGTGACGACGCCGTGGAGGGTCTTTCCGGCGTAGGCGGTGACGCGGTTGCGGTGCTGGAGGTGGGCGGGGTCGACGGTGAAGGTGGCGTCGGGGTCGAGGATCGCGAAGTCGGCGTCGCGGCCGGGTGCGATGGCGCCCTTGTGGTGGAGTCCGGCGAGGCGGGCGGGGGCGGTGGACATCCAGCGGGCGAGGTCGGTGAGGTCGTGGCCGCGGCGGCGGGCCTCGGTCCAGATCGCGGGCAGGCCGAGCTGGAGGGAGGAGATGCCGCCCCAGGCGGAGGCGAAGTCGCCGGTCTTGAGGTCGGCGGTGGAGGGCGAGTGGTCGGAGACGATGCAGTCGATGGTGCCGTCGGCCAGGCCCTGCCAGAGCAGGTCCTGGTTGGCGGCCTCGCGGATCGGCGGGCAGCACTTGAACTCGGTGGCGCCGTCGGGGACTTCCTCGGCGGTCAGGGTGAGGAAGTGCGGGCAGGTCTCCACGGTGATCTTCACGCCCTCGGCCTTGGCGGCGGCGATGAGCGGCAGCGCGTCGGAGGACGACAGGTGCAGCACGTGGACGCGGGCCGAGAGCCGGCGGGCCTGGTCGATCAGGTTCTGGATCGCGGTGTTCTCGGCGGTGCGGGGCCGGGAGGCGAGGAAGTCGGCGTACTTCGCGCCCGGCTTCTGCGGGGCGGCGTCGAGTTCGTGGGGGTCCTCGGCGTGGACGATCATCAGCCCGTCGAAGCCGGCGATCTCGGCGAGCGAGGCGGCGAGCTGGTCCTGGTCGAGCTGCGGGAACTCCTCCACGCCGGAGGGGGACAGGAAGCACTTGAAGCCGAAGACGCCGGCGTCGTGCAGGGGGCGCAGGTCCTTGACGTTGTCGGGCAGCGCGCCGCCCCAGAAACCGGTGTCGACGTGGGCCTTGGGGCGGGCGGTGTCCTGCTTGATCCGCAGGTGCTCGACCGTCGTGGTCGGCGGCAGCGAGTTCAGCGGCATGTCGAGCAGGGTGGTGATGCCCCCGGCCGCGGCGGCCCGGGTCGCGGTCCAGAAACCCTCCCACTCCGTGCGGCCGGGATCGTTCACGTGCACGTGGGTGTCGACCAGACCGGGCAGGACCACGTCGTCACCGACGTCCTCAAGCCGCGCCCCGGCCGGGACCTCGGCGTCATGCGGCCACACCGCCACGATCGACCCGCCGGACACGGCGACCGACGCCGCACGCATCCCCTCCGGAGTGATGACACGCGTCGAGCGCAGGACCAGGTTGACGTCCACCCGTACCCCTTCTTCTTCCGCGAAGCAGAAATTCAACGAACTGTTGAAGGAGTCTGCGCGCGGGGCGACATGTCGTCAAGGGTGCTTTTTCAGGATCACCCCGTCCGCCCGGTCCTCGCGAGGGCCGATTGGACGTTTCCATGAAGTGGAATGACAATTTCGTACAGTAGAACGTAGCTCCGCACATGCGGGGTGGACCAGGACCCCTCAGGGCAGCCGCCGACATGGGACAAACACCCCCCTGACCGGCCCGGACGCCGCGACCTGGGCCGTGTGCCCGGCCCGGCGGCCCGGTAGGCTGCTGCCTTGCCCGCCTGCCCCGAAAGGACCGTTGCCGTGCCGACGTCCAGCGCCAGCACCACCGACGCCGCGAAGCCCGCCGCCGCGAGCGGTGGCGTCCAGTCCCTCGAGCGTGCCTTCGACCTCCTGGAGCGGATGGCCGACGCAGGCGGCGAGGTCGGGCTGAGCGAGCTCTCCGCCAGCAGCGGCCTGCCGCTGCCCACCATCCACCGCCTGATGCGCACCCTGGTCGCCTGCGGCTACGTGCGCCAGCAGCCCAACCGCCGCTACGCCCTCGGCCCGCGCCTGATCCGCCTCGGCGAGTCCGCCTCCCGGCTGCTCGGCACCTGGGCCCGGCCCTATCTGGCGCGGCTCGTGGAGGAGACCGGCGAGACGGCGAACATGGCGCTGCTCGACGGCGACGAGATCGTCTACGTCGCCCAGGTGCCGTCCAAGCACTCGATGCGCATGTTCACCGAGGTCGGCCGCCGGGTCCTGCCGCACTCCACCGGTGTCGGCAAGGCGCTGCTCGCCGACGCCCCGGCCGACGAGGTGCGCGCGCTGCTCGCCCGTACCGGCATGCCCGCCGCCACCGAGAAGACCATCACCACGCCCGAGGGCTTCCTGGAGGCGCTGGCGGCGGTCCGCGAGACGGGGTACGCGGTCGACGACAACGAGCAGGAGATAGGAGTCCGCTGCCTCGCGGTGCCGGTGCCGAACTCCCCCACCGCGGCGGCCATCTCCATCTCGGGCCCGGCCGGCCGGGTCACCGAGGCCGCCACCGAGAAGATCGTCCCGATCCTCCAGCAGGTCGCCCAGGAGCTGTCGGCGGCCCTGGTGAACACGGCGGGCAACGGCCAGGCCTGAGCCGCGGACGTACGAGAAGGGCGCCCGGAGCAGCGATGCTCCGGGCGCCCTTCCGCATGCCGGGTCCGGTGGCTCAGACCGCCGCGGGCGACTCCTCCGTCAGGCGCCCGTCCCGCACCGTCACCACCCGGTCCGCCCGTCCCAGGTGCGTGCGGTCGTGGGTGACCAGCACCGTGGCCGTGCCGCGCTCGGCGGTCAGTCCGGCGAGCAGCTCCATGACGGCCGCGCCGCGCTCGTGGTCCAGGGCGCTGGTCGGCTCGTCGACGAGGAGCACGGAGGGCTCGTTCATCAGGGCCCGGGCGATGTTGACGCGCTGGCGCTGGCCGCCGGAGAGCTGGTGTGGGCGCCGGTGCGCCTGCGCGCCGAGGTCCACGGCGTCGAGCAGGTCCGCAGCCCGCTCCCGTACCGCCCGGGCCGGCCGGCCGGACAGGTGCGCCATCACCTGGAGTTGTTCGAGGGCGGTGAGCGAGGGCAGCAGATTGGGCTGCTGGAAGACGATGCCGATCTTCTCCCGGCGCAGCTCCGCCCGGGCCGCCGGGGTGAGCGGGCCGGTGTCGGTGCCGGCCACGACGACCCCGCCGCTGTCCGGGGTGACCAGGGTGGCGGCGACGGCGAGCAGGCTGGACTTGCCGGAGCCGGAGGGGCCGACGACGGCGGCGAGCCGGCCCGCGGGGACGTCCAGACAGACCGCGTCGAGTGCGGTGAGCCGGCCGTCGCCGTCGGGGTAGGTCAGGGTGACGTGGTCGAGCAGCAGGCTCATCGGGCGCTCCCGAGGG
Organism: Streptomyces sp. NPDC053541; assembly: GCF_044544705.1. Taxonomy (NCBI): domain Bacteria; kingdom Bacillati; phylum Actinomycetota; class Actinomycetes; order Kitasatosporales; family Streptomycetaceae; genus Streptomyces; species Streptomyces sp. NPDC053541. The sequence continues at coordinate 127,174 of NZ_JBITXM010000010.1, read as the reverse complement.
CGGTCAGGGGGTCGACGGCGGTGATCCGCCGGATGGACAGGGCCGCGCCGAGCACACCGAGCACGATCATCACGGCGGCCGGGCCGAGCACGGTGAGCGGCTGGAGGACGAAGGGCACGTCGCCGCCGCTGATCAGGGCGCCGAAGCCGACGGCGAGCCCGGTGCCGAGCAGGGTGCCCGCCGCGAGCATGACGACGGCCTGCCCGAGGGCGTCCTTCAGGAGGTACGGGGTGGAGGCGCCGAGCGCCTTGAGGACGGCCACGTCGGCGCTGCGCTGAATGGTCCAGACGGTGAAGAAGGCTCCTATGACCAGCGCGGAGATGGCGAAGAGGAAGCCGCGCATCAGCTGGAGCGAGCCGTTCTCGGCCTGGTAGGACCCTATGGCGCCGAGCGCCTCGTCGACGCTCTTCGCCGAGGTCTTCAGGGCCGCGTCCCCGGCGGCCCAGTCGGCGCCGGAGCCGGTCAGGGCGATGACGGTGGCCTGCTCCTCGGCACCGGTGCCGCTGCGGCCCAGCCGCTGCCAGTCGCCGAGGGAGGTCCAGACGACGGGCGTGTGGCTGTACGAGGCGTCCCCGGCGACCGCGACGACGGTGGCGTCCACCGGCCCGAGCCGCACCGCGTCCCCGGCCCCGACGCCCAGCTCTTCGGCGGCCGAGCGCGACAGGACGGCCTTGCCCGGCCCGAGCCGCCCGCTCTCGGGCGCGAGGCCCGAGCCCGGCCGCGTACCGAAGGCGGAGAGGGCGGCGGTGCGGTCGCCGGCCGACGCGTTGAGGGTGCGGATGCCGAGCGGCTCGGCGCCGTCGACGCCGGGCCGGGCGGCCCAGCCGCGCCACTGGTCGGCGGTGACGGTCGAGTTGGTGAAGGAGACCGACTGCCCGGCGGGCGGGGCCGCGAAGGCCAGCCGGTCCGCGGGCAGGCCGGTGATCGCGGAGATGTTCTCCCGCGCGAGCCCGGCGGTCAGCCCCGACAGCAGTCCGACGAGCAGCGTGATCAGCACGATCACGGTGCCCATCAGGGTGAAACGCCCCTTGGCGAATCTCAGGTCTCTCCATGCCACGAACATGGCACCCAGACTGCTCGGCGGGGGCCGCCGCGGGCATCGCGCCACGGATGGCTCCGCCGTCAAACTTTCGGTTGATGCGGCGCAGCGCGGTCACCCGGCCGGACTTCCCGGTGAGGAGGGGATCACGACAGGGGCGTCACCTATACTCCAGCGCGTCGCGGAGCCGTCGGTTGGGGGAGACATGCTCGAGGCCGCGGAGGCACAGTCGACCCTCGGGGTGGCCTGGCTCGTCCTCCTGATCAGCGCCCTGGTCGTACGGCTGGTGTCGCTGCCCCTGCTGGTGCGCACGCAGCGTGCCGTCAGACAGCGGGAGGCGGCGGCCTTCTCCGGCGTCCGGTCCGGTGACGCCGAGTGGGCGGCGCCGTTCTTCGAGCGGACGCTGGCCGTCCTGCTCGGCATCGGTCTCCTGGCCTTCCTCGCCAACGTCGACGAGCCCGTCCACTTCCGGGACGACGTGTCGGCCGCCCTCTGGCCGCAGGGCGGGGGCAATCCGGTCGACCTCGGCAGCGTGGTCCTCTCGATGGCGAACGCGGACGGCGGCAGCCTGCCCGTCGACGCCTGGTGGGTGGGGGCCGCCTTCGCCGTCCTGTCCACCGTCCTGTGGGTCCTGACGCAGAAGGGCCTGCTCACCGCCGGCATGCCCGAGGGGCTGTGGCCGTCGTCCCGGACCCGCCTGCGGTTCATCGCCGGATTCCTGCTGCAAGCGGTGCTGCTGGTGGTCCTGCTGCCGGTCGCGGCGACGGCCGTGTTCCTGGTGTTCCACGCCGTCGCGCTCGTGACGAGCCGCCGGCACCCGCCCGTCGCCACGGCCGGCCCGACCCGCGCGCCCGTACCGACGATGCCCGCGGACGCACCGCGGTCCCCCGCGGCGCACGCCGCACCGGCGCACGCCGCCGCGCCGGCCGCGGGGGTCGTGCCGTCCGCCCGTCCCGCACCGGGGGCGCTCGACGTGCCCGTCGCCGCGCACGACCTCGGCGCGCACGAACCGCGGACCATCGGCACGTACCGGCTCCTCGGCAGGATCGGGGCCGGCGGCATGGGCACCGTCTACCTCGCCCGGCGGGACGGCTCCGCCACCCAGGTCGCCCTCAAGACCCTCCACCCCGAGCTGCTCGGGAACGCCGAACTGCTGAGCCGCTTCGAGCGCGAGGCCGAGGTGCTGTCCATGGTCTCCGGTGCCTACACCGCCCGCGTGCTGGACGCGGGCGTGGACTCCGGACGGCCGTACCTCGCCATGGAACTCCTCGACGGCCGGCCGCTCGACCGCCACCTCCGTGAGCTGGGCCCGCTGCGGGCCCCCGAGGCGCTCCGCGCCCTCGCCCTGGCGCTCGCCGCGGCGCTCGCCGCCGTCCACCGCCTCGGACTCGTCCACCGCGACCTCAAGCCGGGCAACATCATGCTCACCAGTGCCGGGCCGCGCCTGCTCGACTTCGGCATCGCGACGATCGTCGACCGCACCCGGCTCACCGCCACCGGCGGCGGGCCCGGCACCCTCGGCTACATGGCACCCGAGCAGTTCGAGGACGCCCCGACCGGACCGGCCGCCGACGTGTGGGCCTGGGCCTGCTGCGTCGTCTGCGCCGCGCACGGAGACAGCCCCTTCGCCGCGACCGGCATCGGCGCCGCGTACCGCCGCATCACGGAGGGCCTGCCGGACCCCGCCGCGCTCGCCGCCGTCGACGGCATCGCCCCGGACCTCGCCGCGGTCGTCCGCGAGGCCCTGAGCACGCGTCCCGAGGACCGCCCCGCCGACGGCGCGGCCCTCCTCGCCCGCCTCACCGGGGGCCCCGGACACACGGTGCCCGTGGCGCGCTCCGTGCACGAGGAGATCACCCGGGGCTGGCGCACCCTGGACCCCGGCGCCTGAGGCCCTCGCCGAGCCGCCGATTTCCAACTTTCGGTTGAGTCCGGATTGTCCGGACCACTCGCGCGGCCCGCCTACCCTGGACGGGTCATGGATCCCCGTTCGCTCACCCCCGCCCTGCGCGCCGTGCGCCTCTGCCTGCACCTGTTGGTGGCGGGGCTGCTGGTGCTCGCCGCGCTGCGTTCGCACTCCGCCGCCGGTGTGGTGGCGGCCGTCGTCACCGGGGCGGTGTACGCGGCGGGCTCGGTCCTGCCGGCGGTGCGGGAGTCCCAGCGGGCGGCGGCGGTGTGGCTGGGGGCGCTGTGCCTGGCGTGGCTGGTGCTGCTCTGGGTGACGCCCGAGGGGCTGTGGATCGCCTTCCCGCTGTACTTCCTCCAGCTGCACCTGCTGCCGGTGCGCTGGTCGCTGCCGGCCGTGGGGCTGACCGCGGGCGCGGCGATCCTGTCGTACGTGCGGCACGGGGCCGCGCTCAACCCCGGGGTCTTCATCGGGCCGCTGCTCGGCGCGGCGGTCGCGGTGGCGACGGTGCTGGGCTACCAGGCGCTGTACCGGGAGAGCGAGCGGCGCCGGCGGATGGTCGAGGAGCTGATCGCCACCCGGGCCGAGCTGGCCGCGGCCGAGCGGCACGCGGGGACGCTCGCCGAGCGGGAGCGGCTGGCCCGGGAGATCCACGACACCCTGGCCCAGGGCCTGTCCTCGATCCAGCTGCTGCTGCGGGCCGCGGAGCGGGCGCTGCCGGCGGACTCGCCGGCCGCCGGGCACATCGACGCGGCCCGCCGGGCCGCCCAGGACAACCTGGCGGAGGCGCGCCGTTTCGTACGGGCGCTGGCCCCGCCGGACCTGGAGCACGGTTCGCTGGCCGGGGCCCTGGAGCGGCTGTGCGGGGCGGCCGGTCCGGACGGTCCCCGGGTGCGCTTCGCGGTGAGCGGCACACCGGTGGAGCTGCCCACCCCGTACGAGGTGGCGCTGCTGCGGATCGCGCAGTCCTCGCTCGCCAACACGGTCCGGCACGCCGGGGCCTCCCGGGTCGGGATCACACTGTCCTTCATGGGCGGCTCGGTCACCCTGGACGTGGTGGACGACGGCGCCGGCTTCGACCCGGGGTCCGTGCGCCCGTCCTCGGCGGAGGGCGGGTTCGGCCTTCCGGCGATGCGCTCGCGCGCCGAGTCGCTCGGCGGCTCCTTCACCGTCGAGTCCGCCCCCGGCCAGGGCACCGCCGTGGCCGTCTCCCTTCCCCTCCCCGCTGGAGCCGAGGCATGACCGTCCGACTGCTGCTGGCCGACGACCATCCCGTCGTACGGGCCGGGCTGCGCGCCGTGCTCGACACGGAGCCCGGGTTCTCCGTGGTCGCGGAGGCGGCGACCGCCGAGCGGGCGGTGGAGCTGGCCGCCGCCGGAGGCGTGGACGTGGTCCTGATGGACCTCCAGTTCGGTGCGGGGATGCACGGTTCGGAGGCGACGGCGGCGATCACCGCCGTACCGGGCGGTCCCCGGGTCCTGGTGCTGACCACGTACGACTCGGACGCCGACATCCTGGCGGCGGTGGAGGCGGGGGCCTCGGGCTACCTCCTGAAGGACGCCCCGCCGGAGGAGCTGGCGGCGGCGGTACGCACGGCGGCGGCCGGCCAGTCGGCGCTCGCCCCGGCGGTGGCGCACCGCCTGATGGACCGGATGCGCACCCCGGCGGAGGCGCTGACCCGGCGCGAGCTGGAGGTGCTCCAGCTGGTCGGCGAGGGTCTGTCGAACCAGCAGATCAGCAAGGCGCTGTTCCTGAGCCAGGCGACGGTGAAGTCCCACCTGGTGCACATCTTCGCCAAGCTCGGCGTGGACTCCCGCACGGCGGCGGTGGCGGCGGCGACGGCCCGGCGGCTGATCCGCCGGTAGGGCGGGGCGTCGGACGGTCGCCGCCGGGTCGCCGCCGGGCGGTGGGCTCAGTGCTTGGCGCGGGCGCGCTTGGCGCGGCGTTTGGCGCGTTTGCCCTTGGGCTTGGCGGAGGAGCTCTTCGGTTTCGCCGAGCCGGGCTTCGGCTTCGGGGCCTTGTCCTTGGGCTTGGCGGCCTTGGCGTCGGGCTCGGTGGCCTTGTCCTTGGTGTCGGGCTCGGCGGGCTTGGCGCGCGCCTTCGTGTCGGGGTCCGCCGGCTCGGTGGCCGGCGGGAGGGGGATCGGCTCGCGGGCGCCGTCGCCGGTGCGCCACTTCAGCTCGATCTCCATCTCGATCTCGTCGCCGTCCACCTCGACCTCGACCTCGGTGCGGAAGCCCTCGGGGACCTTGAGGCTGAGCGTGCCGCCACCGAAGGGCAGCTCGGCCTCACCGCCCTTCTTGAACGCCTTGGCGAGCGAGGCGAGCAGCTCCGCGGCCTCCGCGTGGCCGAGCGCGCGCTTCTGCTCGAACTTCAGGTCGTTCACGAGGTCCTCCCGCCGGTGCCGGCGGCGGCGCCGTCTTCCTTCCGGGTGACGCACAGGGCCCAGATGATGAAGCCGGACATCGCGATCATGACGACCGACCACACCGGGTAGTACGGCAGCGAGAGGAAGTTGGCGATGATCACCAGGCCGGCGATGGCCACGCCGGTGACCCGTGCCCAGGTCGCCGTCATGAACAGCCCGATGCTCACCAGGACGGCGACGACGCCGAGCGCGAGATGGACCCAGCCCCATCCGGTGAGGTCGAACTGGAAGACGTACTTCGGTGTGGTGACGAAGACCTCGTCCTCGGCGATCGCGCTGATGCCGCGGAAGACGGCGAGCAGCCCCGCGAGGGCCAGCATGACGGCGGCGAAGGCCGTCAGCCCTTCGGCCCAGGCGTAGGTCGCCGGGCTGCGGGTGGTGCGCGTCGAAGCGTGGGTGGTGGCCATCTCGGTTCTCCTTTCCTCCCTCCCGGGTCCGTGTGCCGGGAGGGGCGCCGCTGCCGGCGCTCGTGGACGCGGTGGCCGTGTCCGGGCTCGGGGCCCGGCCTCCTCCCAGTCTGGCGAGGTTCCGGCACAACGGCAGGCCGAGGCGGAACCCCGCTGGGGTACTCGGAACGGAAAGGGGGCGTCTCAGGCCTCCGGATCGCGCCCGTCGCGGGCCGGGGGCACCGACGGCGGGCCGAAGAGGTCGACGGCGTGGCGGACCTGGGCGAGGGCCTCGGCGAGGGCGCTGACCGAGCCGAGGGCGCCGGCGACCAGGAGCAGGGAGCGGCGCAGCCGCCAGACCTCCGGGGCGCCGCCGGCGGCCATCGCGTCGAGTGCGGCGAGCTCGTCCTCGGCGATGCCCCGGTCGGCGAACTCCCTGGGGTGTCCGGCGAGTTCCCGGCGGAGCCGGGACACGGCGGCGCGCAGCGCGGACACCCTCGGGTCCACGCCGTCCGCGGTCACTCGCCCGGTCACTCGCCTCTGCCCCACGCTCCGCACCATGGCCCCCTCGTACGATGTCGCACCGACCCGTCGGACGGTGGTCAGGCGCCGGGGGTCGCGGGTCAGTCAACACCTCAGTGCGCCCGGCGCGCCAGCGGCATGACGCGATTTCAGGCGTCCGGGTGGCGGGGTCCTTTGGTCGGGTCGGCGGGGCCCGATGCGGTATGCAGTCCCCATGACGCATGAGACTGAGGAACCCCTGGTCGCCGGGCTGCTGCTGGCCGCGGGCGGTGGGCGCCGGCTCGGCGGCCGGCCGAAGGCGCTGCTCCCCCATCGCGGGCGTCCGCTGGTGGAGCACGCGGTGCGGACGCTGCGCGAGGGCGGCTGCGAGGTGGTGCACGTGGTGCTGGGTGCGGCGGCGGAGCGGGTGCGGGCGGAGGCCGAGCTGCCGGGCTGCGTGCTGGTGGACAACCCGGACTGGGCCGAGGGCATGGGGTCCTCGCTGCGGGTGGGTCTCGGCTCGCTGCGGGCGGCGGCGCCGCCGGTGGACGCGGCGCTGGTGTCGCTGGTGGACCAGCCGGGGATCGGCGCGGCGGCGGTGGCCCGGGTGCGCGGGGCGTACGACGGGCGGCGGGCGCTGGCGGCGGCCTCGTACCAGGGCAGGCGGGGGCATCCGGTGCTGTTCGGCGCGGACCGCTGGGCCGGGATCGCGGCGGGGGCGGTCGGGGACCGGGGTGCGCGGGACTACCTGGCGGCGCACCGGGATGCGATCACGCTGGTGGACTGTTCGGATGTGGCCGAGCCGTACGACATCGACACGGAGGCGGATCTGGACCGGCTGGAGTGAGGCACCGGGAGTGAGGGGCGTGGCACCGTGCGCCACGTTCTGTCGACCCAAAGAATCTCGACATCAACAAACCATTGAACTTCCACCATGAGGAAACTAGTATCCACTGTTCAGAAGCGCCTGATCCCCCGAGACGGCGCTCCCGGCCGTATCCCGGCGCCTGTGGCACTGCGTGCCGCATGACGACGCCCGGCGGCCGGGCTGGCACCGCCCGTGAAGTCCGCTGAAGGAAGTGACAGTTCATGTCCGCACCAGCGCCGTCCTCCCTGGTCGTCGTCGAAGCCGAGCCCCTGCCGCGCCAGGAGGAGGTGCTCACCGACGCGGCCCTCGCCTTCGTGGCCGAGCTGCACCGCCGGTTCACCCCGCGCCGGGACGAGCTGCTCGCCCGCCGTGCCGAGCGCCGCGCCGAGATCGCCCGCACGTCCACCCTGGACTTCCTGCCCGAGACGGCGGCGGTCCGCGCCGACGACTCGTGGAAGGTCGCGCCCGCCCCGGCGGCGCTGAACGACCGGCGGGTGGAGATCACCGGCCCGACCGACCGCAAGATGACGATCAACGCGCTGAACTCGGGCGCGAAGGTCTGGCTCGCGGACTTCGAGGACGCCTCGGCGCCCACCTGGGAGAACGTGGTCCTCGGCCAGGTCAACCTGATCGACGCCTACACCCGGAACATCGACTTCACCGACCCGAAGTCGGGCAAGTCCTACGCCCTCAAGCCGGCCGAGGAGCTCGCCACGGTCGTCATGCGCCCGCGCGGCTGGCACCTGGAGGAGCGCCACCTCACCGTGGACGGGCGCCCGGTCCCCGGCGCGCTCGTCGACTTCGGCCTCTACTTCTTCCACAACGCCCAGCGCCTGATCGACCTCGGCAAGGGCCCGTACTTCTACCTGCCGAAGACGGAGTCGCACCTGGAGGCCCGCCTCTGGAACGAGATCTTCGTCTTCGCCCAGGACTACGTGGGCATCCCGCAGGGCACCGTCCGCGCCACGGTCCTCATCGAGACCATCACGGCCGCGTACGAGATGGAGGAGATCCTCTACGAACTGCGCGACCACGCCGCCGGGTTGAACGCCGGCCGCTGGGACTACCTCTTCTCCATCGTCAAGAACTTCCGTGACGGCGGGCCGAAGTTCGTGCTGCCGGACCGCAACGCGGTCACCATGACCGCCCCGTTCATGCGCGCGTACACCGAGCTGCTCGTGCGCACCTGCCACAAGCGCGGCGCGCACGCGATCGGCGGCATGGCGGCCTTCATCCCGTCCCGGCGCGACGCCGAGGTCAACAAGGTCGCCTTCGAGAAGGTCAAGGCCGACAAGGACCGCGAGGCCGGCGACGGCTTCGACGGCTCCTGGGTCGCCCACCCCGACCTGGTGCCGATCGCCATGGCCTCCTTCGACGCCGTCCTCGGCGACAAGCCCAACCAGAAGGACCGGCTGCGCGAGGACGTGCACGTGGCCGGACCCGAGCTGATCGACATCGCCTCGCTGGACGCCCGGCCCACCTACGAGGGCCTGCGCAACGCCGTCCAGGTCGGCATCCGCTACATCGAGGCCTGGCTGCGCGGCCTGGGCGCCGTCGCCATCTTCAACCTGATGGAGGACGCCGCCACCGCCGAGATCTCGCGCTCGCAGATCTGGCAGTGGATCAACGCCGGGGTCGAGTTCGAGAGCGGCGCGAAGGCCACCCCCGAGCTGGCCCGCCAGGTCGCCGCCGAGGAGCTCGCCGCGATCCGCGCCGAGATCGGCGAGGAGGCCTTCGCGGCCGGGAAGTGGCAGCAGGCGCACGACCTCCTGCTGCACGTCTCCCTGGACGCCGACTACGCGGACTTCCTCACCCTCCCCGCCTACGACCAGCTGGTCGGCTGACCGCACAACAGCCGTCCACGCCCCTGAGGGGCAGGCAGGACCCGACCCCGCCCCCGGTGCTCGCACAGCACCGGGGGCGGGGTCTCTTTTCGGCCCGGAGGCCTTTGCGGGAGAAACGGCCGGTTTTCGCTCCATGGCGTTTCACAAGTCACGTGACGCAACCGAAATACGCAACTACCTAGCGGTAACAAGGCGGCGCGTGCGAAATTCCGCCATGCCACCGGCCGGCGGACGTCCCCCACTCACTGCGCACCGCATCCCGCAGGAGCACAGCCATGCCTTCGTACCGCCACCGCGCACTGCGCGGACTGCTCCCCCTGTGCCTGGCCGCCGGACTCGTCACCCTGGCGCCCTCCCCCGCCCTCGCCTCCCCCGGCAGCGGCCCCACCGCCGTCGTCACGATGGGCGACAGCTACATCTCCGGCGAGGCCGGCCGCTGGCAGGGCAACAGCCTGACCACCAGCGGCAGCCGGTCCGGCACCGACCGCGCCTGGACCGGCAGCACGTACGACCCGAGCCGGGTCTACGGCAGCACCGAGGCCAACGGCTGCCACCGCTCCGACTCGGCCGAGGTGAACAGCGCGGGCGCGCTCACCGACGAGCGGATCAACCTCGCCTGCTCCGGCGCCACCACCCAGAACGTCTTCCGGAGCGTCTCCGGCGGTGTCTCCTACAAGGGCGAGGCCCCGCAGGCCGACCGGCTCGCCGCCGTCGCCGCGAGCCGAGACGTGAAGCTGATCGCGCTCTCCATCGGCGGCAACGACCTGGGCTTCGCCGACATCATCAGCACCTGCGCCACCGACTACATCGTCTGGTACTCCTACTGCCACGACGACCAGCAGGCCGCCGTCGACGCCAAGATCGACGGGGTGATGGCGAACGTCGGCAAGGCCGTCGACGAGATCCGGGCGGTGATGTCGGGCGCCGGCTACGGCGCCTCCGACTACCGGATCGTGCTCCAGTCCTACCCCTCCCCCATCCCCCGCGCGACCGAGAACCGCTACTCGGAGAGCGGCTGGAGCCGGACGAACACGGGCGGCTGCCCCTTCTGGGACCTGGACTCGAACTGGGCCCGCGACTCGCTGGTGCCGCAGATCGCGAACCGCCTGAAGGGGGTGGCGACGGCGAAGGGCGCGCAGTTCCTCGACCTGCGCGACATGCTCCAGGGGCGCGAGGTGTGCGCGAAGGCGAGCAAGCAGGTGTCGTCGACGGTGCCGGCCTCGGCGAGCACCAGCGAGTGGGCCCGCTGGATCGACCAGAACCAGACCCAGGGCCCGCTCCAGGAGAACATGCACCCCAACTACTACGGCCAGCTGGCGCTGGGCCGCTGTCTGGCGCTGATCAACGCCCGGCCGACCGGCAACTTCGCCTGCCGGAACACGGCGGGCAGCGGCGCCTCGGGGATGTACCTCACCACCGGCTGAGCACCGGCCCCGGGGGGCGTCTTGTCGATCAGGCCGGATCAGCGACCGGGCGTCGAGGGCCCGGCGGGACCGGCGAGACACCCCCTGGGGCCGCCGTCACGGCAGGGTGACGCCGAGCGGGCGCAGCACCCGCGCGGTCTCGTGCGGGTCGGCGGCCGCCATCGCGGCGACCAGGGCCGCCGACCCGCCGGGCCAGCGGGCCGCCGCCGTGTCGAAGGCGGTCCGGCGGGCCTCCAGCGGGCCCTTCTTCGCCGGGAGCGCGTCGAGCACGGCGAGCGCGCGGGCCGCCGCCGGCACCGCGCCCGGGTCCACGGGCTCGCCGCGCGCGGTCAGCTCGGCCGCGGCCCTGGCCCCCGCCACCGGGTCGGCGAGGGCCGCGTGCAGGGCCCCGGAGGGCACCGCCGACCAGTCGAGCAGCGCGAGCAGCGCGCGGGTCGAGGCGGCGTCGGAGGTTCCGGCGTTGACGGTGCCGACGGCGTCGAACAGCTCGCTCCAGGCCGCATCGGCGCCGTCCCGGGCGGCCAGCCAGGCACCGAGCACCCGGCCGGCGGGGGCGGGCGGCCAGCCCTCGGCGGCGGCCACCAGGGTGGCGGCCGGCCAGGCGGCGGCCTCGGCGGCGTCGGGGACCTGGACCCGGCGCACCGCGAGCAGATAGCGCACCGCGGCGCAGCCGCGCGCGGTGAGCCCGAAGGCGTCCCCGTGGCGGAAGACCAGTCCGGTGGCGGCGAGCCGGTCGACGACGGCGGCGAGTTCGCGGGCGGGCTTGTCGAGCCGGGCCCGGTCGGCGTCGGTGAGGCCGGGCGTGCCGAGCAGCCGGGCGAGTTCGCCGGGGTCCGGGGTGGTGTACGCGGGCGAGCCGGGCGGCGGTACGGGGACGGGCGCGTCCTCCAGGTCGGGGTCGACGGTCCAGTCCTCGAACTCGGCGGCGCGGCGGGCGACCGACTCGGCGGAGCAGCCGCGCTGGTAGAGCGTGTAGAGCAGGTGGGCGGCCTCGCCGCCGTACGGTCCGGAGTCCTCCCCGTCCGGGCCGGCGAGGGCGTCGACGGCGGCGGCGAGCAGGTCGGCGTCGGCCTCGACGTCCGCGCCCCCGGCCGGCCCGGCCCCCGTGGTGGCGCCGCTCTCCGGCGGCGGGAGCGGCACGGCGGGGTCGCCGTAGTAGTCGAGGTGCTCGTCGAGCAGGGCGTCGGCGAGGACGAGGTGGGGGAAGTCGTCGGGGCCGGGCGCGAGGTGGGCGTAGGGGCCGGCCAGGCCCTCGGCGAGTCCGGCGGCGGTCCACCGGTCGAGCAGGGCCTGGGCGACGGTCCCGATGCCCTGGGCCACGTCGTGGTCGCCGAGCAGCGGCCCGGCGGCCGGCGGGTGCTCGGCGTCGCGGACGTAGGCCCTGGTCAGGACCTCGGCGAGGAGGACGTCGGCGAGCGCGGTGCGGCCCATCAGGTCGGCCCGGCGCATGCCGTCGGGCAGCGGCGGCCCGTCGAGCCGGGCGAGCCAGTCGCGTACGGCTCCGGGGTCTCCGGGGTCGGTGCCGTCGGCGCGCAGCCGCTGGGCGTACCAGCGGTGCCAGGTGAGGTTGCCGGGGTCGCCCATGGCGCGGGCGAAGTCGGGCTCGGCCTCGGCGAGCGCGGCCTCGGCGCGCTGTCGGCGGTCTCCGTCGAGCCCGGCGACCAGGGCCCGCAGCACGGCCGGGTAGACGTCCAGCTCGGCGGGGGCGGCGCCCACGAACGCCGGCAGGTCCTCCAGGAGGAGCCGTCGGATCAGCGCGGGCGTGGGCTCCGGCATCCCGCCGGCCCGCTCCGCGCCGCGCAGGGCGAGCAGCCCGAGCACGGCGTCCACGGCCCGGGCCGCGCCGGACCCGCGGAACTCGGGGTGCGCTGCCAGGAACGCGTCAACACCGGTGTTGGTGAGAACGATCTCGGCCACGCTTCCCAGCGTAGTTCGGGGGGCGGCGGAACGCGTTCGGGACGCGGCGGGCGGAACGACGGGGCGTCCGTGGGGCGGCCCGGTGTCAGCGGGCCGGGGTCTCGGCCAGGGCGAGGGTGAAGGCCACCCGGGCGAGTCCGGGGCCGTCGTAGTCGGCGAGCGGGGCGGAGGCGGTGAAGCCGAGCCGGGTGTGGAAGGCCTGCGAGGCGGTGTTCTCGGGGCTGGTGACGCAGTGTACGGCGGTGCGGCCGTGTGCCCGGGCGAGGTCGAAGAAGGCCCGGTAGAGGGCCTGGCCGACGCCCCGTCCGTGGAGGGCCGGATCGACGCCGACGAAGTGCACGTAGGCGGTGTCGGGGTCGGTCTGCGACAGGAAGCCGACGAGGAACGCGGCGAGTGCGCCGTCCGGGTGCTCCACCACGAGGCTGGTGGTGGTGAAGTGCTGGAAGTACAGCCGGGGCAGGAGCAGGGCGCGCTCCATCGCCCCCGCCTCGCCCTTGAGGTCGCCCCACCACGCGTCGAGGACGGCGAGGACGCGCGGGTGGTCGTCGGTGGTGGGGTGGCGGGCGGTGAGGCCCGCGGGAAGGTTGTCGATCATGGTCTCAGTCTGGCACCGGCGGGCGCCGGTTTCCGGGTTTTTTCAGGGAGTTGGGCCGCGGGGCGGGCGGCGAGGGGCGGTCAGGGGGTGACCGCCGTGACGGGTGCCGAGAAGTCGCCCCAGGTGCCGTCGGGGAGGCGGGCGCGCAGGGTGAGGGCGTAGCGGAGGCCGGGGGTGGTGGGGACGGCGAGGGTGTAGTTCACCGGGCCGGGGGCGGGGTCGGCGCCCCAGACGATGGTGGTGGCGAAGCGTCCGTTGAGGTGCAGCTGGTGCTCCCTGACGGGGCCGGTGGTGCGGGGCGGGGTCCAGGTGACGGTGAGGGAGCCCCGGGTGGCGCGGACGGTGACGCCGGTGGGTGCGGTGGCGGGGCGGCGGCCGGGGGCGGCGGGGGTGGTGAGCGGGACGGCGTTGCTGTCCGGGGAGGAGTTCTCGGCGGCGTCGCGGGCGCGCACGGTGAAGAGGTAGGCGGTGGCCGGGCGCAGGCCGGTGACGCGGGTCTCGGTCGCGGTGCCGGGGACGGTGTGGACGCGGGAGCCGGACTGGTAGACGTCGTAGGCGGTGACGCGGGTGTCGTCCCGGGCGGGGCGCCAGGCGAGCACGGCGGCGTCGGGCCCGGCGGGGGTGAGCCGCAGGGCGGTGGGGCGGGTGGGGGCGGTGCGGTCCTCGACGCCGGCGGCGGGGGTGGTGGCGGTGACGGCGGCGCTGTCCGGGGAGACGTTGCCGGCGGCGTCGCGGGCACGGACGGTGAAGGTGTGGGCGGTGGCGGGGGCGAGGCCGGTGACGTCGGTCATCAGGGTCTCGGCGGGCAGGTCCTTGAGCTTGCGGCCCTGGCGGTAGACGGCGTAGCCGGTGACGGCGCGGTCGTCGGTGGCGGGGCTCCACATGACGTGGACGGTGGTGGCGCTGCCCGCGGTGGCGGTGACGCCGGTGGGCGGGACCGGGGCGCGGGTGTCCTCGGGGGTCGCGGCGGCGCCGGCGCAGCCGGTGAGCAGGGTGGCGAGCGCCAACAGGGTTGCGGCGTGGGGGCGTTGCATGGGGGGTGCCTCCGTCCGGGGGGGGTTCCGGTGAAAGGTCTGGACCTGTATCGCACGGCGGCCGGGACGGGGGCAAGGGGGCGGTCGCGGTGGCGTTGTCAGTGGGGTGCGCTTCACTGGTTCCATCACTCTCCGTAGTCGAATCTGGGGGAATCGTGACGGACCGTACGACGTATGTGACCCTGGCCGGGCTGCGCGGGCGCGGGTGGAGCGACGCGATGGTCGGCGAGCTGCTCGGGCAGCCCGATGTGCGGGGGCGCGACCCGCGGCGCTGGTCGCTCGCGCCGGTGCTCCTCTACCTCCTCGCGCGGGTCGAGGCGGTGGAGCGCACGCCGGAGTTCCTGCGGGCCGCGGCCCTCGCCGGGCGCGGCTCGGCGGCGGCCGGCGCGCAGGCCGAGCGGCGCCGGCGGGCGGTGCTCGCGGCGATCCGCGCCGAGCCGATCACGGTGCCCCGGCTGTCCTCCGCCGAGCTGGAGCGGCGCGCGGTGCGGCACCGGCACCTGCTGGGCGCCCGCGGTCCGGGCGGGGTGACGGCGGGCGCGATGGTCCGCTGGCAGGTGGGCTATCTGCGGCACGCCCTGTCCCGGTACGACACGCTGCTCGACGGCCTGTACGGGGACACAGGCCGGGCCGAGGCCGAGCGGCTGCTGCGCCGCCGGGTGTACGAGGCGATCGCGGCGACCTATCCGCACCTGGCCCGGGAGTGCGCGCGGCGCATGGAGGTGGAGCGGTGAGGGCGTGTCAGGCCCGGCCGAGCACCCGGGCGATCCGGCGGCAGGCGGCCGGGACCGGGGCGACGACCGGCACGGTGAGCCGCGACCGGAGGGCCTCGGCGGCGTCGCCCAGCGGGCCCCCGCCGATGACCACGACCTCGGCCCCGTCCCGTACGACACAGGCGCGGGCGGCCGTCTCCAGGGCGGCGAGCAGGACCGCGGGGTGGGCGGAGAGACGTTCGGGCGCACCGGCGGTGAAGCGGGCTCCGGTGTACCCGGCGGTGAGACCGAGCCGGGTGACCAGGGTGTCGATCGAGGCGGCGAGCAGCGGAGTGGTCGTCGCGATGCCGAAGCGCCGACCGCCCGCGGCCGCCTCGGCCAGGGCCGCCTCGCCGATGCCGACGACGGGAACGGGAACGGATACGGGGACGACGGGAACGGGAACGAGGACGGGAACGTGCTCGGGCCCGGACGCCCGGCCGGGCGCGCCCAAGGGGCCCGGATCCTCGCGCAGTTCGGGCACACCGGGGTCACCGAAGGCGGATACGGGAACGAGGGCGGGAAAGTGCTCGGGCCCGGGCGCCCGGCCGGGCGCGCCCAACGGGCCCCGATCCTCGCGCAGTTCGGGCACACCCGGGTCGCCGAAGGCGGCGACGATCAGGGCGGCGCAGTCGCCGGCGGCCAGGGCCCGGCGGGCGGCGGCGAGGACGTGCGGGACGGCGGCGCTCAGGGCGGCCGGGTCGGTGAGCATCGGCGGCCCGGCGGCGACCGTGACGCCCCGGACCCGCAGGCCGGTGCCGGCGAGGGCGCGGCGGGCGATGCCGGTCATCATCCGGGTGGTGGCGGCCGAGGTGTTGGGGTTGACCAGGACCACGCCCGGCGCCCCGGGCTCCGCGGCGTGCGCGGGGACCGGGGCGGACGGGCGGGGGTGCGGGCGGTTCAGTGGGCGTGGACCGCCTTCGCGGAGGCCGTCTCGGAGATCTCCTCGCCCGGCTCCATCGGCGCGGTCACCGTGTCGGCGTCGCGGTTCTTGCCGAGGTGGTTGAAGACCAGGTTGAGCAGCACGGCGGCCACACAGCCGGTGGAGATGCCCGAGTCCAGGATGATCTTCGCCGTCTCGGGGAAGGCGTGGTAGAACTCCGGCTTGGTGATCGGGATGATGCCGACCGCGAGCGAGACGGCGACGATCAGCACGTTGTTGTCCTTCTCCAGGCCGGCCTTGACCAGGGTCTGGATGCCGCTCGCGGCGACCGAGCCGAAGAGGACGACGCCCGCGCCGCCGAGCACCGGTCGCGGCACGACCGAGATCAGCGAGGCGGCCACCGGCGAGAGGCCCATGAGGACCAGGAAGCCGCCGCCGCAGGCGACCACGAAGCGGCTGCGGATCCGGGTCATCGCGACCAGGCCGATGTTCTGCGCGAAGGCGCTGCACATGAAGCCGTTGAAGAGCGGGCTGAGCGCCGAGCCGAGGGTGTCGGCGCGCA
Organism: Streptomyces sp. NPDC053541; assembly: GCF_044544705.1. Classification (NCBI taxonomy): domain Bacteria; kingdom Bacillati; phylum Actinomycetota; class Actinomycetes; order Kitasatosporales; family Streptomycetaceae; genus Streptomyces; species Streptomyces sp. NPDC053541. The sequence goes on along the minus strand of NZ_JBITXM010000010.1, from coordinate 111,035 downwards.
GTCCGGCCGCGATGGTCTTCTCGTCGGCCGGCCGGTCGACGATCTCGCCGAGCGCCAGCATGTCGGCGGTCGACTCGGTCATGGAGACCAGCATGACGACGCACATGGAGATGATCGCGGCGAGCGCGAACTGCGGGGCGCCGAAGTGGAACGGGGTGGGGAAGCCGACGATGTCCGCCTCGGTCACCGGGCTGAAGTCGGCGACGCCGAACGGGATCGCGATGAGGGTGCCGAGCACCAGGCCGACCAGGACGGCGATCTGCTTGAGGAAGCCGCGGGTGAAGCGGCGCAGCAGGAGCACGACGACCAGGGTGATGCCGGCCAGCGAGAGATAGGTGGTCGAGCCGTAGTCGGTGGCCTTGGGGTTGGGGCCCTGGGCCCAGCCGAAGGCGACCGGCAGCAGCGAGACGCCGATCAGGGTGATGACGGAGCCGGTCACGACCGGCGGGAAGAACCGCACGAGGCGGGAGAACCAGGGGGCGGCGATGAAGCCGAGCAGTCCGGCGACGATGATCGCGCCGAAGATCACCGGGAGGGCGTCGGCCTTGTCCTTCGTGGTGTCGATGATGGCGAGCATCGGGGCGACACCGGCGAAGGTGACGCCGTTGACGAAGGGGAGCCTGGCACCGATCTTCCAGACGCCGAGGGTCTGGAGGAAGGTGGCGAGTCCGGCGGTGAAGAGACTGGCGCCGGTGAGGAACGTCAGTTCGGTCCCGGAGAGGCCCACGGCCGCTCCGACGATCAACGGCGGGGCGACGACCCCGGCGTACATGGCGGCCACGTGCTGCAGACCGCTGGTGAGCATTTTCGCTGGGGGCAGGGTCTCGTCGACCGGATGCTTCGTCCGGTCGCCGGCGGGGGCGCTGCCTGCGTCTTGTGCATTGCGAACCTGGGGCTTGGCGGCCACGGCGGTTCCTCCGGTCGGGTACACGTCGGCGGGGACGCGGGTGTCAGGGAGGTGGTGCGATGCGGTGCGGGGTGCAGGAGGTGCGGCTCGGTGCGGGGTGGAGCGGTGCGTCGGCCGAGGGGCTGCCGCGCGGGACGGACGTCCGGTGGGGGTGCGGACGCGGGTGCACCGTTCCGGGGGGTGGCGCACGACTGGTGCGTGTGCACACCCCCCGGTCCGGCAGCCGCGGACCCCGCTCGGGTCCGCGGTGACCGACCGAGGGCCGTCCCCCTCGGTCGGACTCCTTGGGGAGGGATCAGCCCTGGGCCGCGATGCGGGCCAGGCGCTGCGCCTCCGCGCGCGCGTCGCGCGCGATGGCGTCCTCGTCGGCGGTCAGCAGGCGGTTGTTCTCCACGATCTGCCGGCCGTTGACGAAGGAGGCGGTGACCGGGGCCGCGGCACCGAAGACGATGGCGGTGACCGGGTCGGCGATCGAGGAGTGGCCGAGGCCGTCGATCTTCCAGAGGACGAAGTCGGCGAGCTTGCCCGGCTCCAGGGAGCCGATGCTGTCGGCGCGGCCGAGGACCTGCGCGCCGCCGTAGGTGCCGAGGCGCAGCGCCTGGCGGGCGTTGAGCGCGGCCTCGCGGTGCGCGCCGAGGCGGTTGATGAGGAGCGCGTTGCGCAGCTCGGTGTGCAGCTCGCCCGACTCGTTGGAGGCGGTGCCGTCGACGCCGAGGCCGACCGGGACGCCCGCCTTCAGCATGTCGGGGACGCGGGCGATGCCGGCGGCGAGGCGCGCGTTGGAGGACGGGCAGTGGGCGACACCCGTCTTCGTGCGGGCGAAGGCGGCGATGTCGGAGTCGTTCATGTGGACGCAGTGCGCCATCCACACGTCCTCGCCGAGGAAGCCGGTGGACTCGAAGTAGTCGGTCGGGCCCATGCCGAACAGCTCGTGGCAGAACTTCTCCTCCTCCACGGTCTCCGAGCCGTGGGTGTGCATGCGCACGCCGAGCCGGCGGCCGAGGGCCGCGCCCTCGCGCAGCAGCTCGGTGGAGATGGAGAAGGGCGAGCAGGGGGCGACGGCGACCTGGGTCATCGCGTCGAAGGAGGCGTCGTGGTACTTGCGCACCGTCTCCTCGGTCGCGGTGAGCGCGCCCTCGGTGGTCTCGACGGCGAAGTCCGGCGGCAGGCCGCCGTCCTTCTCGCTGCGGTCCATGGAGCCGCGGGCGAGGGTGAAGCGGACGCCCATGTCGGCGGCGGCGCCGATGATGGCGCCGGACAGGTCGCCGGAGCCCTGCGGGTAGACGTAGTGGTGGTCCATGGCGGTGGTGACACCGCCGCGGGCCATCATGGCGAGCGAGCCCTGCGCGGCCGTGCGGACCATCGACTCGTCGATCCGCGCCCACGTCGGGTAGAGCGCGACCAGCCAGTTGAAGAGGTTGTGGTCGGTCGCGAGACCCCGGGTGATCCACTGGTAGAAGTGGTGGTGGGTGTTGACCAGACCCGGCGTGATCAGGTGGCCGGTGGCGTCGATCCGCCGGACCACGTTCTCCAGGCCCTCGGGCGCGCGGCCGGCGCCGAGGGACTCGATCTTGTTGCCCGCGACGACGAGGTGGCCGGTGGCGTACTCGGTGTCGTGCGCGTCCACGGTCGCGATCGCCGCGTTCTCGACGACGATGCGCTGCGGGGCTGCCGAAGGTGCTGCCATGGCGGTGCTTCCTTCATTCCTAAGGGGTGGGGGTCCCCCCGTGACGGGGTCGCGGGGGGAGGGCACGGCAGGACCCTAGGAGGATTTGAGTGCCGGGGCCGCCTGACGGCTCCGGGTGCCGAGATGGTGGAAGAACAGGTTCAGCAGGACGGCGACGAGCGCGCCGGCGCTGATGCCGGACCCGAGCACGGTCTGTGCCCAGGCGGGGAATCCGGCGTAGAAGGTGGGTGCGGCGAGCGGGATGATGCCCGCGCCGAGCGCGACGGCCACCAGGATGATGTTGGAGCTGTCGTCGAGGCCGGCCTCGGACAGGGTGCGGATGCCGCTGACCGCGATCGAGCCGAAGAGGACGATGCCCGCGCCGCCGAGGACCGGCATGGGGACCAGCGAGACGACCGCGCCGAGGACCGGGAAGGCGCCGAGGACCAGCAGGGCGCCGCCGGCGACGGCGACCACGTAGCGGCTGCGCACCCGGGTCAGCGAGACGACGCCGACGTTCTGGGCGAAGGCCGAGGTGGGGAAGCCGCCGAAGACGGGGCCGATCAGGGTGGCGATGCCGTCGGTGCGCAGGCCGCGGGTGATGGTCCGCCCGTCGCTGCGCCGCTCGCAGATCTCGCCGAGGGCGAGCATGCCGGCGCTGGACTCGGTCATCAGGACCAGCATGACGATGCACAGGGAGAGGATCGCAGCGGGCTGGAACTCGGGGGCGCCGAAGGCGAAGGGGGCGGGCAGCGCGGCGACCGGCGCCTCGCGCAGGGCGGTGAAGTCCGCCATGCCGAAGGGGATCGCGGCGAGCGTGCCGATGAACAGGCCGAGCAGGAGGGCGATCTGCTTGACGAAGCCCTTGCCGAAGCGCTGGAAGAGGAGGATGACGACCAGGGTGAAGGCGGCGAGCGCCAGGTACTTCATGGAGCCGAAGTCGGCGGCGTTCTTGTCGCCGCCCTGCGCCCAGCCCACCGGGACGGGCATCAGGGTGACCCCGATGAGGGTGATGACGACGCCGGTGACGAGCGGCGGGAAGAAGCGCAGCAGCCGCCCGAAGAAGGGGCCGACGGCGAGGCAGAAGACTCCGGCGACCATGACCGCGCCGTAGATGGCGGGGAGTTGGTGGCCCTTGGCGCTGGTCTCGGCGATGGCGAGCATGGGCGCGATGCCGGCCGAGGAGGCGGCGTTGACGAAGGGCAGCCGGTTTCCGGCGAAGCCGCCGAGGCCGATCGTCTGCAGGATGGTGGCGCAGCCGGCGATGAGCAGGCTGGCGGCGATGAGCCGGGTCATGCCGGCGGCGTCCAGGCCGACGGCCTGGCCGATGATGAGCGGAGGGGTGACGACGCCGGCGTACATGGCGGCGATGTGCTGGAGCGCCGCGGGGACGAGCCGCGAGGCGGGGAGCTTCTCGTCCACGGGGTGGCAGTCGGCCGGGGACGGGGCCGAGGACGGAGCCGTGGTGGACGGGGTGGAACACGGGCCTTCGGCGGACGCCGGCCCCTTTGCGGGCAGTGCCATGCTGGGTTCCCTCCGGTCTGGTGCCGGTCCCCGCCCGACTGCGGGCGGGCGGGGACCGGGTCACTCAGTGCCGCTCAGAGATTGGTCATGTCGACCGGGATCTGCGCCGTGGCGCCGTCCCGCAGGACCGTGGCCTCGATCAGGCCGTACATGCGGTCCGCGGCGTAGTAGACCTCGTTGTCGTTCTTCAGGCCGAAGGGCTCGAGGTCGACCAGGAAGTGGTGCTTGTTCGGGAGCGAGAAGCGCACCTCGTCGATCTCCGCGCGGTTGTTGATGATCCGCGTGGCCATCTGGTACAGCGTCTGCTGCAGGGAGTACGAGTAGGTCTCCGCGAAGGCCTCGAGCATGTGCTTCTTGGTCTGCTCGTAGGACCGCTCCCAGTTGGGCATGCGCTGGTCGTCGTCGGTCCAGTTGAACCGCCAGCGGCCCGACACCTGGGTGGCGAGGATCCGGTCGTACGCCTCCTGGAGGGTGGTGTACTTGTCCTTGATGTAGCCCCAGAACTCCGAGTTGGTGGAGTTCATGACGACGAGGTCCTTGAGGCCGGAGATGACCTCCCACTTCGTGCCGTCGTAGGTGATCTGGGTGACGCGGGTCTCCTGGCCCTTGCGGACGAAGGAGTGGTTGACCTCGTCGGCGCCGATGAACTTGGAGTTGGCGTCGGAGCTGGCGATCCGCTCCCAGGCGTACTCCTCGATCCGGATCCGGGCCCGGTGGATCGGCTCCTGGCTCGACACGAAGTGGCGGGCGAGGTGGATGCCGAACTGCTCGGCGGACTCGATGCCGTACTCCTTGGCGAACGCGAAGACGGTGTTCTTCGTCGTGTCGGTGGGGAGGCAGTGGGCGTTGGAGCCGGTGAGGTGGACGTCGTCGAGGTCGCCGGAGAGGGCGACGGAGACGTTCAGGTCCTTGATGTGGTGCGTGCCGCCGTCGCGCGTGATCTTGACGACGCGGTTCTCTGCTTTGCCGTACTGGTTCTGGCCGAGAATCGTGGGCATGTCTGCTAGCTCCCTCGGTAAACGGAGTAGCCGAACGGGTTGAGCAGCAGCGGCACGTGGTAGTGCTCGCCCGGGACGACGGCGAACGTGATCGCCACCTCCGGGAAGAACACACCGCTCGCGCCACTGTCCCGATTCGCGGGGGCGTCCTGCTGCGCCTCGGCTTGCTTGTTCTGCTTGCTCAGGAAGTACGACTCGGTCTGGAAGTCGAGGCGTACGTGGGTCGTGCCCTCCGGCAGGGCCGGGAGGTCCTTGCAGCGCCCGTCCGCGTCGGTGGCGGAGCCGCCCAGGGCCACCCAGGCGGCGTCGGAGCCGGCGCGGGCCGCGAGCGCGATGGCCACGCCCTCGGCCGGCCGGCCGACGCTGGTGTCCAGGATGTGGGTGGACACCGATGCGGTGGTGTCGGTGCTCATCGGTTCTCTTCCTCGGTGGTCTCGACGAGACGGTTCAGACGGATGCGGTTGATCTTGCCCAGTTCGGTGCGGACGATCTCCCGCTCCTGCTCGGGCGAGTTGCCGATCCGCTCGCGGAGGGCGTCGCGCATCTGCTCGCCGGTCTTGCCGGTGGCGCAGATGAGGAAGACGTGCCCGAAGGTGTCCTGGTAGGCCAGGTTCAGTTCGAGCATCTCGGCCTTGAGCTGCGCGGAGGCGCCGGCCATCCCGCTCTGCTCGCGGGAGGAGGTCGGGTCCCCTTCCTTGGGACGACCGATCGGCGGGTGGCCCGCCATCGCCTCGGCGAGGTCCTCGGCGGTCAGCTCGGCCATGGCGACGTCGCTGGCCTGGAAGAGGGCCTCGACCGTGGCGTACGGGCGCTGGGCGAGGAGCTTGCTCGCCCATGCCGAACTCGTGCACACCTCGTGCAGCGCGGCGAGCGCGTCGCCCTCCGCCGAAGTGTTGAACCGGGCGAGACCCGGAGTCGTACCAGAAGTCACGGGATGCCTCCGTGGCTGTTTTTCGCTGTGCGTCGGACGGGCTGCGGATAGCTAACGCCCTCGACAAGACGACGTCAACACTTTGTTGAAAACTCGGCGTTACAAAAGCCGTCGTCCCGACATGCGGACGACGGCTTGTGGCAACCCTTGATCAACTAGGCGTTCTTGGAGGCATTCTCCCTGTTCAGGTAGTTGTACACGGTGAAGCGGCTGACACCGAGTGCACCGGCCACCGTCTCCACCCCGTGCCGCACGGAGAAGGCCCCCCGCGCCTCCAGGAGCCGCACCACCTCCTGCTTGGCCTTGCGGTCGAGCTCGGACAACGGCATCCCGTGCCGGCGCTCCATCGCCGCGAGGATGCGCTCCAGGGAGTCCGACAGCTGCGGCAGCCGTACGGCGAGGACCTCCTCGCCCTCCCAGGACAGCACGATGTCGTCGACCTCGGCCTGCGCCGGCTCCAGCACTTCCGCGCCCATCGCGTCGACCAGCGGCTTCACCGCCGCCGCCAAGGGATGCTCGGTCACTTCGCGTCCTCCCCGCCCTCGCCGATCACATTGACCTGGAGCGAGACCCGGGTGGCACCGGCACCGAGCGCCTTGCGCAGCAGCTCGTCGACGGCGGTGAGGACGGCGTCGGCGCCGCCCTCGGCCGTGTTGCCGAAGGGCCCCACGTCCACCGCGTCCAGTTCGGCCGACTGGATGACCTCACGTGCCACGACCGCGTGCGCCGGCGCCTCGTCGAGGTCGAACGGCTCGGTCGTGAACTCCACTCTCAAACGCACCATGCCCCCACGCTAAGGCCCCTTTCCGGCCCGCGGGAGCCCCGGACCTGCGGGGACCTCTTGACAAGAGGGGCGCCCGCCCTGCAACCTTCCACCAGACAGAAAGTTACTTCCGCAATACGGAAGGAGCGCCGACCCCTCATGGGATACCCGGACCAGCGCTTCGATGTGAACCTGTCGATCCTCTTCACGGAACTCCCGCTCCTGGAGCGCCCCGCGGCCGCCGCCGCGGCGGGCTTCACGGCGGTCGAGCTGTGGTGGCCCTGGATCGACACCGCCACCCCCGAGCAGAGTGAGCTCGACGCCCTGAAGAAGGCGCTCGACGACGCCGGCACCCAGCTGGTGGGCCTGAACTTCTACGCCGGACAGCTGCCCGGCCCGGACCGCGGCGCGGTCTCGGTGCCCGGCCAGGAGTCGGACCGGTTCAAGGCCAACATCGACGTCGCCGCGGACTTCGCGGCCTCGGTCGGCTGCAAGGCGCTCAACGCGCTGTACGGCAACCGCGTCGAGGGCGTGGACCCGGCCGTCCAGGACGAGCTCGCCCTGGAGAACCTGGTGCTGGCCGCCCGCGCCGCCGACCGGGTGGGCGCGATCCTCCTGATCGAGACCCTCAACAAGCCCGAGTCGCCGCTCTACCCGCTGGTGAGCGCCCCCTCGGCGATCGAGGTCGTGGACAAGGTGAACGCGGCCACCGGCCTCGGCAACGCCAAGTTCCTTCTCGACGTCTACCACCTGGCCATGAACGGCGAGGACGTCAGCACGGTCATCGCGCAGTACGCCGACAAGACCGGCCACGTGCAGATCGCCGACATGCCGGGCCGTGGCGCCCCGGGCACCGGCGAGCTCCCGCTGGAGCAGCTGCTCGACGAGCTGAGGAAGGCCGGTTACGACGGCTGGGTCGGCCTGGAGTACAAGGCCGCCGACGCCGCCGCCTCCTTCGGATGGTTGCCCGCCGAGGCGCGCGCCGCCAAGTAAGTCCGGGCGTTCCGCCAGGCGACCCCCGACGTTTTCGTACGAAGCTTCAGAGAAGGACCCTCACGATGAGCAACCTCGCTGACTCCTCCCAGCCCACCCGCCCGACGATTGCGTGGATCGGCCTCGGCATCATGGGCTCCCCCATGTCCGAGAACCTGATCAAGGCCGGCTACTCGGTCACCGGTTACACCCTGGAGCAGGACAAGCTGGACCGCCTGGCCGCCGCCGGCGGCACCGCGGCCGGCTCGATCGCCGAGGCCGTCAAGGACGCCGACGTGATCATCACGATGGTGCCCGCCTCGCCGCAGGTCGAGGCCATCTCCTACGGCCCCGAGGGCATCCTGGAGAACGCGAAGCAGGGTGCGCTGATCATCGACATGTCGTCGATCACCCCGCAGACCTCCGTCGACCTGGCCAAGAACGCCAAGGAGAAGGGCATCCGCGTCATCGACGCCCCCGTCTCCGGCGGCGAGGCCGGCGCCATCGAGGCCGTCCTGTCGATCATGGTGGGCGGCGAGCAGGCCGACTTCGACGCGGCCCTGCCGATCCTCGAGGCCCTCGGCAAGACCATCGTCCTGTGCGGCCCGCACGGCTCCGGCCAGACGGTGAAGGCGGCCAACCAGCTCATCGTCGCCGTCAACATCCAGGCGTGCGCCGAGGCCGTGGTCTTCCTGGAGAAGTCCGGCGTGGACCTCAACGCCGCCCTCGACGTCCTCAACGGCGGTCTGGCCGGCTCCACGGTCCTGACCCGCAAGAAGGACAACTTCCTGAACCGGGACTTCAAGCCCGGCTTCCGGATCGACCTGCACCACAAGGACATGGGCATCGTCACCGACGCCGCCCGCAACGTCGGTGCGGCCCTCCCGGTCGGCGCCGTGGTCGCCCAGCTGGTCGCCTCGCTGCGCGCCCAGGGCGACGGCGGCCTGGACCACTCGGCCCTGCTGCGCGCCGTCGAGCGCCTCTCCGGCCAGCAGGTCTGACCCAGATTTCCGGGCGGCGGCGGCGCTGACAACCTGTCCTGTCGCGCCCAGGCGCCGCCGCCGCCCGGAACACCACACTTCATTTTCAACAAACTGTTGACGTTTTTTGCCGGGCGTACCTACGCTCCAGGCACTTCACCCGCCAGCAGTGCAGCTCACGGAAGGTCCGACCCGACAAGATGGCCAAGCGCGTGCTTACGACCGAGTCCGGCGCCCCCGTCGCCGACAACCAGAACTCCGCCACCGCCGGCGTCGGTGGCCCCATCCTGCTCCAGGACCAGCACCTCCTCGAGAAGCTCGCCCGCTTCAACCGTGAGCGGATCCCGGAGCGCGTCGTCCACGCCCGCGGCTCCGGCGCGTACGGCTACTTCGAGGTGACGGACGACGTCACGGCCTGGACCAAGGCGGCCTTCCTCTCCGAGGTCGGCAAGAAGACCGAGCTGTTCCTGCGCTTCTCCACCGTGGCCGACTCGCTCGGCGGCGCGGACGCGGTCCGCGACCCGCGCGGCTTCGCGGTGAAGTTCTACACCGAGGAGGGCAACTACGACCTCGTCGGCAACAACACCCCGGTGTTCTTCATCAAGGACCCGATCAAGTTCCCCGACTTCATCCACTCCCAGAAGCGCGACCCCTTCACGGGCAAGCAGGAGGCGGACAACGTCTGGGACTTCTGGGCCCACGCCCCCGAGGCGACCCACCAGGTGACCTGGCTGTTCGGCGACCGCGGCATCCCCGCCTCGTACCGCCACATGAACGGCTACGGCTCGCACACCTACCAGTGGACCAACGAGGCGGGCGAGGCCTTCTTCGTCAAGTACCACTTCAAGACGAACCAGGGCGTGCGCAGCCTCTCCGCCGAGCAGGCCGCCGAGCTGGTCGGCAAGGACGCCAACTCGCACCAGACCGACCTGCTGCAGTCCATCGAGCGCGGTGTGTGCCCGTCCTGGACCCTCTACGTGCAGGTCATGCCGGCCGCCGAGGCCGCGGACTACCGCTTCAACCCCTTCGACCTCACCAAGGTGTGGCCGCACGCGGACTACCCGCTGCAGCGCGTGGGCCGGCTGGTCCTCGACCGCAACCCGGACAACGTCTTCGCCGAGGTCGAGCAGGCCGCGTTCTCCCCGAACAACTTCGTCCCGGGCATCGGCCCGTCGCCGGACAAGATGCTCCAGGGCCGCCTCTTCGCCTACGCGGACGCCCACCGCTACCGCCTCGGCGTCAACCACACCCAGCTGCCGGTCAACGCGCCGAAGGCCACCGTGGCCGACAACTACGGCCGCGACGGCTTCATGGCCACCCGCAACGGCTCGCGCCACGACAAGAACTACGAGCCCAACTCGTACCAGGGCCCGGCGCAGACCGACGCCCCGCTGTCCGCGCCGCTCGCGATCCACGGCTGGACCGGCACCCACGCGGCCCCGGCCCACGTCAAGGACGACGACTTCTTCCAGGCCGGTGAGCTCTACCGCCTGATGTCCGAGGACGAGAAGTCCCGCCTGGTGGCCAACATCGCCGGCAGCCTCTCCCAGGTCGCCCGCGAGGACATCATCGAGAAGAACATCGCCCACTTCGCCGCCGCCGACGCCGAGTACGGCCGGCGCGTCGAGGAGGCCGTCCGCGCCCTGCGCGAGGACTGAGCCTCGACACCCAGACTGCGTACGGCTCCTGACGGGAGGTCAGAGCCGTACGCGGTCCGGATCACCGGCCCGGATGAGGGGTGGTCGGCGTTCCGGACAGCGTGAGGACCGCGGTGGCTCCGAGCCAGTGCGGTGGTAAGGGACCGCGAGCCCCCTTCTTGACCTGAAGGAAGGGACCGGACGCGGCACCCGTCGGCGCCACCGCGGTCCGACGCACCCCCTTCTCGCACGGAAGGGGGCCAGACTCCGCCCGGCGGCGCGAACGTCCTGTCGCGCCAGCCTCGCACCGTCGGGCGGTCACCAACGAGAGCGCGGAACCAGGTTTACGGTCCCTGGTTCCGCGCTCTTGCGCGTGCGCCGCTCCCGGGCCGCCAGGGACGCGGTCACCGCGAGCGAGCCGCACGCGAGGAGCGTCATCGCCGTGGCGGGCGAGGAGAGCTGGGCCAGACCGCCGGCCAGGGCCGCGCTCAGGCCCTGGAGCGCGAGCATGCCGGAGGCGTGCAGACCGAGCGCGTGCCCGCTCAGCTCGTCCGGCACCAGCCGCGTCAGACGCTCCTGGTACAGCAGGCTCGCCGCGTACCCGACGGCCGAGACGGTGATGGCGAGCACCGCGAGCGGCAGCCCCGGCCGGAGCACGAAGAGCAGGTACGGGGCGGCCAGCAGGGCCTGCAGGGGCGCCGCGAGCCGGGCCCGCCAGGCGGGCGGCACGAAGCGCCCGACGACGGTGTCCCCGGCCAGCATGCCCACGGCCGCGCAGCTGAACAGCAGCCCGGCGCGCTCGGGGGCGTACGGCACGAACAGCGACTCGCAGCCCACGATCAGCCCGTTGGGCACCCACAGGGACAGATACACCCGGCGCCGGGCGGGCGAGGACCACAGCCGGGCGTTGGTCCGCCAGGTCTCGGCGGGCGAGGGCCGGCCGGCGGCGCGCGGGACGCGCGCGGACAGGCCGCGGTACGCGAGCAGCGCCCCGGCCAGGTAGAGCGCGGCGCCGGCGAGCAGCGCGCCGCGCGGGGACAGCCAGGCCAGCAGCACGCCGCCGGTGGCGAAGCCGGCGATCTGGCAGACGCCCACGGACATGTTGAGCACGGAGCGCCCGAGCAGGAAGCTCTCCCGGGGCAGGATCTCGTTCAGCAGGCCGTAGCGCACGCCGCCGACCAGGGAGCCGGCCAGGCCCTGGAGGAAGAGCAGCGCGAAGGCCGCGGCGACCGGGAGTCCGGGCAGTGCCTGGGCGGCGGTGACGGCCGCGAAGAGCAGCGCGACGCCGCCGAGGGCCGCGCGCGGCGGCAGCCGGTCGGCGGCGGACAGCAGGGTGGTGGCGCCGACGAGCTGGGCGAGGGCGGGGCCGAACAGGGCGAGCGCGGAGAGCAGCGGCGAGCCGGTGGACCGGTAGACGAGGGTGGCGAGGCCCAGGCCGGCCACGTTCTGGGCGGCGGACTGCGCCGAGCCGCTGAGGAAGAGCGGGGTGAACTCGGGGATGCGGAAGACGTCGCGGTAGCGGGGCATGCCGCGGAGTCTGGGGGAGCCCGGGGGACGGCGTTATTGTTTCGCGCGGTGGCGAAACGATCGGGGCGGGGGGCCTTCCATGGGCTGGTGGCACATCGGTACGGACGCGCTGGCGAGCAGCCGGTTCGTGGTGTCGCCGCTGGCCGAGGCCTGTGCGGCGCTGATGACCCTGCACGCGGGCCGGGGCGCGCATCCGGGTGAGCGGGCGTGGCTGGCGGCCCGGCTGCCGGCGTACCGGGCGCGGCTCGCCGCCGATCCGGTGGACGCGCTGCTGGTGCGGGCGGCGATCGGCCGGACGTGGAACGCGGACTTCCTGACGCCGACGCCGCTGGGCGAGGGCGAGCCGTCCTTCGAGGAGGAGGTCGCGGCCGTCCGGGAAGCCGAACCGGGCGACGCGGTACCGCAGTTGGAGGTGGCGGTCGGCGGCCCCGTGCCGGAGCCGCTGCGCCGGGCGCCCGATCTGCCGCGGCGGATGGCGGGGATCCTGGAGTGGGTGTGGCGCGAGACGGTGCTGCCGGAGTGGCCGCGCCGACGGCGGGTCCTGGAGGCCGACGTGGTGGCGCGGACGGCGCTGCTCGGCCGGGGCGGCTGGGCGGCGGCGCTCGACGAGCTGTGTCCGGGGAAGATGCGCTGGCTGGGCGACGGACGGCTGCAGATCAACACCCGTGACTATCCGCCGCGTTCGGTGGAGGGGGCGCGGCTGCTGTTCGTGCCGGTGACGCCGGCGAAGGGCTGGTGCTCCTGGGCGGGCACGGAGCGGTACGCGGTGACGTACGCGTGCCAGGGCGCGCTGGCGGACGTGTCGGGGCCGGGCGCGCCCCAGGCGCTGGCGGCGCTGCTCGGCCGGGCCCGTGCCGGGGTGCTCGTACGGCTCGAATCCCCGGCGTCGACCAGCCAGTTGGTGGCGCTGACCGGGCAGGGGCTCGGGTCGGTGGGGCGGCATCTGAAGGTGCTGCTCGACGCCGGTCTGGTACGGCGGCGGCGGGCGGGCCGCTCGGTGCTCTACGACCGTACGGAGGCGGGCACGGTCCTGGTCCGGGCGGCGCGGGAAGGGGCCTGACGGAGGGTCAGGGAGGCTGACGGCCCTGGACGCGGGGCGGCCCCCGTCCCGGTGCTCAGCGGGGCGGGGGCCGTCGGGCGCGCGGTGGATCAGACCTTGAGGGCCTTGATCGCGGTGGGGGCGTGGCCGGGCTCGGTGGCCAGCTCCTCGAACTCCTTGACGTTGCTCATGTCGACGTTGGGGCTCATGGAGATGTTGGTGATGCGCTCCAGGATGGCCTCGACGACGACCGGGACCTGGTACTCGACGGCCGTCTTCTTGGCCTGCTCCAGGGCCTCGCCGAGCTTGCTCGGGTCCTCGACGCGGATGGCCTTGACGCCGAGGCCCTCGGCGACCTTGACGTGGTCGACGCCGTAGACGCCGATCTCCGGGGTGTTGATGTTCTCGAACTCGAGGTTGACCTCGAAGTTGATGCCGAGGTTGCCCTGCGCCTGCCGGATGAGGCCGAGGTAGGCGTTGTTCACGAGGACGTGGACGTAGGGGACCTTGTGCTGGGCGGCGACCGCCAGCTCCTCGATCATGAACTGGAAGTCGTAGTCGCCGGAGAGCGCGACGACCGGGGTCTCCGGGTCGGCGGTGGCGGCGCCGATGGCGGCCGGGATGGTCCAGCCGAGCGGGCCGGCCTGGCCGCAGTTGATCCAGTGGCGCGGCTTGTAGACGTGCAGGAACTGCGCGGCGGCGATCTGGGAGAGGCCGATGGTGGTGACGTAGCGGGTCTCCGGTCCGAAGGCCTTGTTCATCTCCTCGTAGACGCGCTGCGGCTTCATCGGGATGTCGTCGAAGTGCGTGCGGCGCTGGAGGGTGGCCTTGCGCTCCTGCGCGGAGGCGGCCCAGGCGGAGAAGTCGGGCAGCTTGCCGGCGGCCTTCCACTCCTTGGCGATCTCGACGAAGAGCTCCAGGGCGACCTTGGCGTCGGAGGCGATGCCGTAGTCCGGGGCGAAGATCTTGCCGATCTGGGTGGGCTCGATGTCGACGTGGACGAACTTCCGGCCCGCGGTGTAGGCGTCCATGTTGTAACCGGTGTGGCGGTTGGCCCAGCGGTTGCCGATGCCGAGGACGAAGTCGGACTCCAGGAAGGTCGCGTTGCCGTAGCGGTGCGCGGTCTGGACGCCGACCATGCCGGCGGCGAGCTCGTGGTCGTCCGGGATGGTGCCCCAGCCCATCAGGGTGGAGATGACCGGGACGTTGGTGAGCTCGGCGAACTCGACGAGCAGGTCGGAGGCGTCGGCGTTGATGATGCCGCCGCCGGCGACGATCAGCGGGCGCTCGGACTCCAGGAGGAAGCCGAGCGCCTTCTCGGCCTGGGCGCGGGTCGCGGACGGCTTGTAGACCGGCAGCGGCTCGTAGGTCTCCGGGTCGAAGTCGATCTCGGCCAGCTGGACGTCGAGCGGCAGGTCGATGAGGACCGGGCCGGGGCGGCCGGAGCGCATGAGGTGGAAGGCCTGCTGGAAGACGCCCGGGACCTGCGCGGGCTCCAGGACGGTCGTGGCGGCCTTGGTCACCGGCTTGGCGATCGAGGCGATGTCGACCGCCTGGAAGTCCTCCTTGTGGAGCTTGGAGGTCGGGGCCTGGCCGGTGATGCAGAGGATCGGGATGGAGTCGGCGATCGCCGAGTACAGGCCGGTGATCATGTCGGTGCCGGCGGGGCCGGAGGTACCGATGCAGACGCCGATGTTGCCGGCCTTGGCGCGGGTGTAGCCCTCGGCCATGTGGGAGGCGCCCTCGACGTGGCGGGCCAGCGTGTGGCTGATCCCGCCGACGTTCTTGAGCTCGCGGTAGAAGGGGTTGATCGCCGCGCCGGGCACACCGAACGCGTTGGTGACGCCTTCGCGCTTGAGGATCTCAACGGCCGCTGCGGCGGCGGTCATACGAGGCATGGGAGTGCTCCTGCTTCGGCCAGGGGGACGCAGGCGCGGCGGCTCCGGCGGGAGCCCCGAGGGCCTGTTTCCATAATGCGGAAGTACTGTTCTGCTATACGGAAGCAATGTAGGTGGGCCGGACGAGAGGCGTCAAGAGACGTCCCGCCCCTCGATCACGCGCGTTGGCCGAAGTCGCTCCCCCGGACGGCCGAAAGGGGGCACGATGGGGACGCACGTCGCAGAGGGGGTACGTCCGTGGCCGAGTCGGTGGAAGTGCGCTGTCCGGAATGCCTCCGGGCGCTGCGCTACGCGGCGCCCGCCTTCCCGTGCTCCTGCGGCAGACCGCTCGCTCCCCCGGTGATCGCCGGCGCCGAGGCCGTACCCGTCACCCGCCGCAACTGGTCCGACGAGTGGGTCACCGTCCGGTGCCCCGCCTGCACCCGCCGCTCCGACTGGCCGCACCCCGAGGTGGGCTGCGCCTGCGGCGCGGTGCTGCGGGTGCCCGTACGGGCTCCGGACGGCGACTCCGGCGAGGGCCGCGTGCCCCCGCAGCCGGCGGGCGGGCGCGGGGCGCGGCCGGAGCCGCCCGCAGCGCCCGGGACGCGCGGCCACCGGACGGCCGGCGGGCCGCCCGGGGACGGCGGCGCCCCCCGCTACCGGGCGCCCGGCACTCCCCCGCCCTTCGCGCTGCGCCACCCCTCGCCCGCGGCGCCCGCCACCGCGCCCGGCCGGCCGATGCCCGAGGCCGCGCGCCCCTCCTTCCGGCCGGTGACCATCAGGACCGCCCGGGACGCGGTCGCCGCCTCCGCCGGCTATCTGCGCTGGCTGGGCTTCCGCGACGTGGTCCAGCCCGAGGAGCGCGCCACCCCCGGGGTCGACCTGCGCGGGCCCGGACTGGTCGCCCAGGTCGACCCGAGCACCCGGCCGACCGGGCTGCGGGCGGTCGAGTGCCTCTGGCTCAACGGCCTCGGCAGCGCCGCGCTGAGCGTCTGCTTCTCCCTGGCCGGCTACACGCCCGAGGCGCACGAGCGGGCGGACGGCCTCGGCATCCCGCTCTTCGTGCTCGACCTCACCGGCACGCCCCAGCCCGTCAACACCCCCGCGAGCGCGCTGGTGGCCTCCGGCGCACCCTGATGGTTTCGGCCATTCGTACGTGAGGACGGGCACTCCCCCGGGCACAACACCTGTGGGGGTGGACGTCATGACAACGGGGATGTGGTGGTTCCTGGGAGCCGCCGTGGCACAACTCGCTCTCGCGGCACTGCTGTTGCGTGCCCGCAGCCAGGAGCGCCCGGAACTGCCGCCGCAGGCGCTCGCGCTGCTGCGCGGCGGACCGCGCGCGGCGGTCGTGGTGGCGCTGGTCGCCCTGCACCAGCGCGGGGCGGTGGCGGCCGGGCGCCGGGGCACGATTCGCGCCAACGGCGGCGCCGGGCGCACCCGCGACCCGCTCCAGCTCGGCGTGCACCGCTCGCTGCACCGCGCGCTCACCGTGCGGCTGCTCGCCACCCGGCCCAAGGCCCGGCAGGCGCTCGACGCGCTCCGCGCGGAACTGGGCCGGACCGGCCTTCTCCGCCCGCCCGGCCGGCACCGGGCGGCCCGGGCGCTGCTGGTGTGCGTCCCGCCGACGGTGGCCGTCGGTCTCGCCGCGACCGGGGTGTCGGCGCCGGCCCTCGCCCTGGGCGCGCTGCCCGTCCTCGCGGCCCTGGGGCTGCTCTGCGTCCCGCCGACCACCCGCGCGGCCCGCCGCCTCCTCGCCGCCCTGCGCGCCCGCCACCCGCTGCCGGCCCACCGTCGCGAGGTCACCGACGCCCGCGACGTCCTGCTCTACGTCGCCCTCTACGGCGACCCGGCCCTCACCCTCTTCCTCCCCCACTTCTCCCGCGACGGCGGCCTCCTCTCCGGGCACTCCTCCCGCGACGACCCCTATGCCCTGGGCCGGGGCACCACGGACGCCCCGTTCACCTGCGGCAGCGTGACACCGGACTGAGGGGGCGGGGGTGCGGTTGGGGCCGGCGTGGGGCGCGCAAGGCGGGTGAGCCGAGCGGGAGTGGTGGGGCGGGTGTGACGGGTGTGCCGCCAGGGGCGTCCGGACGGCCGGGCCGGACCGGTGGAACCCCCTGCGGGCGCCGTCCCCGGTTCCGGCGCGCCATACTGGCGTATGCGCATCCGAGCGGCCGCACCGGCCGAACTCCTTCTTCTCCAGGACATCGAACGCGCCGCGGGTGAGGCCTTCCGGCCCCTCGGCATGGGAGAGATCGCAGACGACGACCCCCTGCCGCTGGACGTCCTGCAGGGCTACCAGTGCGACGGACGGGCGTGGGTGGCGGTGGACGCCGGCGACCGTCCGGTCGCGTATCTGCTCACCGACACCGTTGACGGGGCCGCCCACATCGAGCAGGTCTCGGTGCACCCGGCCGCCGCCCGGCGGGGCGTCGGGCGGGCGCTGATCGAGCACCTGGCGCGGGCCGCCCGGGAGCAGGGCCTGACGGCCCTGACCCTGACGACCTTCGCCGAGGTCCCGTGGAACGCTCCCTACTACACCCGGCTCGGCTTCCGCCGCCTCGACGCCGGCGACCCCGCGCTCACCGAGGGCCTGCGGGCGATCAGCGCCGCCGAGGCCGCGCACGGGCTGGCGGCCTGGCCCCGGGTGTGCATGCGCAGGGAGCTCACCGTGGGTGCCGGCGGGCCCGCCGGGGCGGTCAGCCAGCCCCGTACCGTTCCCGCAGCTCCACCTTCCGCACCTTCCCGCTGACCGTCATCGGGAACTCGGCCAGGATCTCCACCCGGCGCGGGATCTTGTAGTGGGCGAGGCGGTCCCGGCAGAAGGCCGTGACCTCCTCCAGGGTGGGCGGGTCGGCCGGGTCGCGCGGGATCACACAGGCGAGGATCTCCTCCCCGTACCGCTCGTCCGGCACGCCCACCACCTGCACGTCGGCGATCTTGGCGTGCCCGTACAGGAACTCCTCGATCTCGCGCGGATACACGTTCTCCCCGCCGCGGATGATCATGTCCTTGATGCGGCCGACGATCTGCACGTAGCCGTCCTCGCGGAGCACGGCGAGGTCGCCGGTGTGCATCCAGCGGCCCGCGTCGATCGCCTCGGCGGTCTTCTCCGGCTCCTCCCAGTACCCCAGCATCACGCTGTAGCCCCGGGTGCACAGCTCGCCCGGGGTGCCGCGCGGGACGGTGAGGCCGGTGGCCGGGTCGACGATCTTCACCTCGACGTGCGGCATGACCCGGCCGACGGTGCCGGTGCGCCGCTCCAGGTCGTCGTCGCGACGGGTCTGGGTGGAGACCGGCGAGGTCTCCGTCATGCCGTAACAGATGGACACCTCCGCCATGTTCATCTCGGCGACCACCCGCTTCATGACCTCCACCGGGCACGGCGAGCCCGCCATGATGCCGGTGCGCAGGGTCGAGAGGTCGTACGAGGCGAAGTCCGGCAGGTTGAGCTCGGCGATGAACATCGTCGGCACCCCGTAGAGCGAGGTGCAGCGCTCCTCCTGCACCGCGCGCAGCGTGGCGGCCGGATCGAAGGACGGGGCCGGGATCACCATGCAGGCGCCGTGCGAGGTGGCCGCGAGGTTGCCCATGACCATGCCGAAGCAGTGGTAGAAGGGCACCGGGATGCAGATCCGGTCCTGCTCGGTGTAGGCGATCATCTCGCCCACGAAATAGCCGTTGTTGAGGATGTTGTGGTGGGAGAGGGTGGCGCCCTTCGGGAAGCCGGTGGTTCCCGAGGTGTACTGGATGTTGACCGGCTCGTCGCAGGACAGGGGGGCCGGACGGACGCCCTCCGGGGCGGTGCGGGCGAGGAGCTCGTCCCAGCTGGGGTCGCCGAAGTAGACCGTCTCGCGCAGCGCCGGGCAGGCGCCCCGGACCTCCTCCACCATGGCCCGGTAGTCGCTGGTCTTGTGGGTGAGCGAGGCGAACAGCAGCGAGACGCCGGCCTGGTTGAGGACGTACTCCAACTCGTGCGCCCGGTAGGCCGGGTTGATGTTGACCATGATGGCGCCGATGCGTGCCGTGGCGTACTGCACGAGCACCCACTCCGCGCAGTTGACCGCCCAGATGCCGACCCGGTCGCCCTTCGTCACCCCGCTGCCGAGCAGCGCGTCCGCCAGCCGGTCGACGTCGGCGCCGAACCGCGCGTACGTCCAGCGGCGGCCGGTCGGCACGTCGACGAGGGCCTCGCGGTCGGGCCAGGCGGCGACGGCCCGGTCGAGGTTGGCACCGATGGTGTCGCCGAGGAGGGGCGTGGTGCCGGTCCCGTGGGCGTAGGAGAGGGAGTCGGCCGCGCCGGCCGGGCTGGTCGTGGCGGCCGTGCCGGTGGGACTGGCCGTGCTGGGCGTGTTGCCGGTGGGGCCGGCCGTGCCGGTCATGCGAGGTCCCCTTCCGTGTACTCCGTGCCCGTGTTCCCCTCCGCCGTGAGCTTGCGCAGCTCGACGCGGCGGATCTTGCCGGAGACGGTCTTCGGCAGGTCGGCGAACTCGATCCGGCGGATCCGCTTGTACGGGGCGAGCACCTCGCGCGAGTGCGCGAAGAGCGCCTTCGCCGTGTCGGGCCCCGGCTCCCAGCCCGCCGCGAGGACCACGTACGCCTTGGGGACGGCGAGCCGCAGCGGGTCGGGGGCCGGGACCACGGCGGCCTCGGCCACCGCCTCGTGTTCGAGCAGCGCGCTCTCCAGCTCGAAGGGGCTGATCTTGTAGTCGCTCGCCTTGAAGACGTCGTCCGCGCGGCCCACGTACGTGATGTAGCCCTCGGCGTCCCGCGCGCCGATGTCACCCGTGCGGTAGTACCCCCCGGCCATCGCCTCGGCCGTGCGCTCCGGGTCCCCGTGGTACCCGGTCATCAGGCCCACCGGGTCGGTGGCGAGGTCGACGCAGATCTCGCCCTCCGCCACGTCCGGCTCGCCGCTGACCGGGTCGACCAGGGTGATCCGGAAGCCGGGGCTCGGCCGGCCCATCGAGCCCTCCTTGAGGGGCTGGCCGGGGCTGTTCGACACCTGGACGGCGGTCTCGGTCTGGCCGAAGCCGTCCCGGATGGTGACGCCCCAGGCGCGCCGGACGGTCTCGATGACCTCCGGGTTGAGCGGCTCGCCGGCCGCGACGACCTCGCGGGGCGGGGTGCTCAGCCGGCTCAGGTCGGACTGGATCAGCATCCGCCACACCGTGGGCGGGGCGCAGAAGCTGGTGACGCCGTGCCGCTCCATCTCGTCCATCAGCCGGGCCGGGTCGAAGCGCGTGTAGTTGTGGATGAAGACGGTCGCTTCCGCGTTCCACGGGGCGAAGAGGTTGGACCAGGCGTGCTTGGCCCAGCCCGGCGAGGAGATGTTGAGGTGCACGTCGCCGGGCCGGAGCCCGATCCAGTACATCGTCGCGAGGTGGCCCACCGGGTACGAGGTGTGGGTGTGCTCGACCAGCTTGGGGCGGGCGGTGGTGCCGGAGGTGAAGTAGAGCATCAGCGTGTCGTCCGCGCGGGTCGCGCCGCCGGGCGTGAACTCCGCGGACGCGCCGTACGCCTCCTCGTAACCGAGCCAGCCCACCCCGTCCCCGCCGACCGCGATGCGGGTGTAGTCCCCCGGCACCTCGTCGAACTTGGCGGTGTCCTCGGCCCGTACGAGCACGTGCCGCGCCCGGCCGCGCTCCACCCGGTCGCGCAGGTCGGCGGGGCCGAGCAGCGGCGTGGCCGGGATGACGACCGCGCGCAGCTTCATCGCGGCGAGCATGGTCTCCCACAGCTCCGCCTGGTTGCCCAGCATGACGATCATGCGGTCGCCGGCCCGGACGCCCTGCGCGCCCAGCCAGTTCGCCACCTGGTTCGAGCGGCGTGCCATCTCGGCGAAGCTCAGCTTCGTCTCGGTGCCGTCCTCCTCGACGATGTGGAGCGCCGTCCGGTCGTTGCCCTCGGCGATGACGTCGAACCATTCGAGCGCCCAGTTGAACCGGTCGGGGCGGGGCCAGGCGAAGCCGGCGTACGCCGTCTCGTAGTCCTCCCGGTGCTGGAGCAGGAAGTCCCGGGCGGCCCGGAACCTCTCCGTGGCCTCCGTCGCACTCGTCGTGGTCATGCGTCCTCGTCCTCCTCGTGGCGGCACACCGGTCCGTTGCGGGACCGGCCTCCGACATCGTGTAATCAGTGACCCAGGTCTCACTACCCCCGTTCGGGGGTGATGGCCGCGACGAAGGAGAACAACGTGCCGGAGCGGGTCGAGGGGGTCGAGCGGGGCGAGCCGGGCGCGGGCATCAGGGACGAGGGCGTCGGGGGCGTCAGGGGCACGGCCCCGGCCGAGACGGCCGGGCTGCGCGAGGCGCTGCTGCGGCTGCGGCGCGCCACGGGCCTGCAGGTGGCCTTCGGCGGTCTGCTCCACGACGGCTCGGCGGTGCGGATCGAGGAGCTGCACGGCGCCGTGACCCCGGCCCTGCGCGGCCTGGCCGTCTCCACCGGCTCCGGCCTCGGCGGCAAGTGCCTGGCACTGTCCCGGCCGTGCGCGGTCACCGACTACCCCTCGGCGCGCCACATCACCCACGAGTACGACGGACCGGTGTCGGCGGAGGGCCTGCGCTCGGTGATCGCCGTCCCCCTGGTGGTCCGCCGCAGGGTGCGGGGCGTGCTGTACGGGGCGCTGCGCGACGCCCTCCCCATCGGGGAGCGGGTCTTCGACGCGGCGGTCGCCGCCGCCCGCGACGTCGAGCAGGCACTGGCCGTCCAGGACGAGGCGCGCCGGCTGGTGGCCGAGCGGGAGGAGCTGCGGCAGGCCTACGGGGAGCTGCGCGAGCTGGCGTCCCGGGTGGCCGACCCCGAGGTGCGCGAGCGCCTGTGGGCGGTGTGCGGGCGTCTGGAGAACGCCTCGGCGGGCAGCGTCGTCCCGGGGTCGGACCCCGAGGTGTCCCTGACCCCGCGTGAGACGGACGTCTTGTCGGCGGTGGCCTCGGGTGCGACGAACGCAGCGGTGGCGGAGCGGCTGGGGCTACGTCCGGAGACGGTGAAGGGCTACCTCCGCTCGGCGATGCGCAAGCTCGGCGCGCACACCCGCCTGGAGGCGGTGGTGGCGGCGCGCCGGGCGGGCGTCCTGGTGTAGGGCGTCCGCCCGCGGGGCCTCAGGCGCCGTACCGGATGTCGTACGGGAGGCCGGCGGGGCCGAGCAGGCGCAGGGTGCGCTCGGCCTCGGCGGTGAGCGCCTCGCGCTGCGCCCGGGTGGTGCGGACGAAGGGCTCGATGGTCAGGAGGGTGCGGTCCTTGCCCTCGTCCAGGTGCCAGATCCCGGCGAGGAAACCGTCGAGGAGGAAGGTCCGGTGGGCCTGGTTGCCGGTCCAGGTGCGGGTGCGGTGCGCGGCGGGGACCACGCGGGTGCGGTCGGCGTGCGAGAGCAGCAGGTTGTCGAACTCGGGCAGCAGCCGGGGCGGCGCGGGCGTGTCCTCGTCGGGCCGGGGCGCGTCGGGGAGGTCGAAGAGTTCGGTGCCCCGCTCGTCGCGGAGGACCAGGAGCCGGGGACGGAGCCGCTCGAAGGCGGGCCGGAGCCGGGTGAGCCCGCACCAGGTCTGCATGTCCTTGACGGAGGCGGGTCCGAAGGCGCCGAGGTAGCGCAGGACGGTCTCGTCGAGGTCGGCGGCCCGGTCGTCGACCTCTCCGAACCACCGGGTGGCGCGGGCGAGCGCCACCCGGCCGCTGCGGCCCCAGAGCCCGCGGGGCGTCACCTGGACCATGGGCAGCAGACAGCGGGCGGCGATGCCGAGGGACTGCGGGTCGGCCTCCGGCCACTCCTGGAGCAGCCGCTCGCGCAGCTCCTTCGGGGTGCGCGGCCGTTCGTCCACCGCGTCGGCGGTCAGCGCGGTGAGCCGGTCGAGGTCCACCCCGGCGAGCCCCTTGGCGAACATCCGCAACTCGCGCTCGATCGCCCCGTCCTGGACGAGCCGGCGCAGCGCAACGGCGTCGGCGGCGGTGTGGGTGTGCACGGTGGACCGCAGCGAAACGATCCGCCCGACCCGCCGCGCCTCCATGAGCCCGGACAACTCCTCGGGCCGGAACCCGTCGAGCCGGGCGGCGAGGGCGTAGTACGGCGGCTTGGTGTTCTGCGCCTGCAGCCCGACGAGGTGGTGGACGGCCTGTTCGGCGGTGAGCGGGGCACGGCGCAGCAGCAGCTGCCGGTCGAGGGTGGCGCGGTTGAGGGCGCGGGGGGAGAGGACCGGGGACGTCGTCTTCGGGGCCATGGGCGCAGGCTAGCGAGCATCGCGGACAGGGAGTGTCCGCGAGAAGCGGCCGCGGGGGCGCGCCGTTGGTCCCGCACCCTGCGGCATACGGGGTGCGGCCCAGGGGCCGCGGCCCGCGGCCCCGCTCCGGCCGCCCGGCGTTCCGGGCGGCCGGAGCGGGGCCGGAGGGGTCATTCGCCGGCGGCGATGGCGGGGCGGCGGACTTCGATCTCGGCGCCGGTCTGCTTGAAGGACTCCGAGGAGACCGGGACCAGGACGGCGTCGCGGGTGAAGTCGCGGAGGTTGGTCGAGCCGCAGCTGATCATCGTGGAGATGATCTTCGCGCGGGTGCGCTCCACGTTGTCGTACATGCTGCCGGCGTAGGGGACGTAGCCGTCGACGCCCTCCTCGAACACCATCTGGCCGCGCTGCCCGTAGCGGGCCGCGTTCTGGGCGCGGCGCGAGCCCTCGCCCCAGTACTCCTTGTACCACTGGCCGCCGATCTGGAGCTTGCGCGAGGGGCTCTCGTCGAGGCGGGCGAAGTAGCGGCCGAGCATGATGAAGTCGGCGCCCATGGCGAGCGCCATGGCCATGTGGGAGTCGTTGAGCAGGCCGCCGTCGCAACACAGCGGCACGTACACGCCGGTCTCCTGGGCGTAGGCGTCGCGCGCCTGGACCACGTCGAGGAGGGCGGAGGCCTGGCCGCGGCCGATGCCCTTCTGCTCCCGCGTGGTGCAAATGGCGCCGCCGCCGATGCCGACCTTCACGAAGGCCGCGCCCGCGTCGGCGAGATAACGGAAGGCCCGCTCGTCGACGACATTTCCGGCGCCGACGAAAACCTCGTCCCCGAACTTCTCGCGGGCGAATGCGATGGTCTTCGCCTGGTAAACGGAATAACCGTCGGAGGAGTCCAGGCACAGCACGTCGGCGCCGGCCTCGACGAGGGCCGGAATGCGGTCCTCGTAGTCGCGGGAGTTGATTCCGGCGCCGACCCGCAGGCGCTTTTCGGCGTCCACCGTCGCCCGGTGGAAGGTCTTGTGGGCCTGGTAGTCGCGCTTGAGGACGAGGGAGGAGACCCGCCCGTCCTCAAGGACCGGAAGCACGTCGAGGTGGTGCCGCCAGATCAGCTCGTTCGCCTCGGAGAGAGTGACCGTGGCGGGCGCGGTGACCAGGCCGTCGCGCCCGCGCATCCGGTTGCCGGCGGTCTCGTCGGCGCCGTGCCGCTCCAGGTGGAAGTCGTCGAGGCTGATGATCCCGAGGAACTCGCCGTCCGGCTCGCCGCCCCGCGTGACCACGGCCACGCCCTGCTCGGCCTCGGACAGACGCCGGGTGACCTCGCCGAGCGTGGTCTCCGGCGCCACCGTGACCTCGCTGGTCCGGAAACCGGCCTTGTGCCGCTTCACCGCCAGCACGTCCGCGGCCTGCTCCTCGATCCGCTGGTTCTGGTGGATGAATGACAGCCCGCCGAGCTGCGCCAGCGCCACCGCGAGGGTCGGCGACGACACCGCCTGCATGATCGCGCTCACCATGGGCGTCGCGATCCTGATCCCCGGCTCCTCGCCCACCCGGTGACGCACCAGGGGCGCCCCGAGATCCACGTTGTCCGGCGTGCAGTCCTCTGTCGTCAGGCCGGGGATGAGGAGGTATTCACTCAGCGTACGAGAGATTTCGGGGAGGATTTTCACGTGGTCTCCAGAAAGGAGCCGTCGGACCATCGTGCGTGAATGGGCGCGGCTCGAGCGGGCACTGCAGACACCGGCGGCTCGTGGTCCAACTGCACGATGCTGCACAGGCGTTCATGTCCCTTACGCCATACGGGATGGTACCGCACCGAAAAGCGTGCCCAGCCGGGGCCGGGACCCCGCCGGCATTTCCCCGGCGCCGGACAGGACGCGTATCGCGATCCAGGGCGACATCGGCCCGACGAGTTCGCGAGTGGGCCGCATGAACCCTCGCGGCAGGGGCAGCGGCCGGGCGAGAGCACTTGCGGCGGCGCACGTGGCACGAACGGACGTGCGCGCGGACGAGAGGAGTGGATCATGCCCCGCGGATCGAGCCCCAAGCGCGAGCGACAGTACGAGCACATCAAGGAGAGCGCCCGGGACCGGGGCGAGAGCGAGAAGCGCGCCAAGGAGATCGCGGCCCGCACGGTGAACAAGGAACGGGCGCGGTCCGGGGAGTCCAAGACGGCGAGCAAGAGCTCCACCCAGGACATGTCGTCCTCCAAGCGCGGCGGGAAGCGCTCGCACAGCGGGTCGGAGGGGCCGACCTACGACCAGCTGTACGCCGAGGCGCAGCGCCGCAACATCCACGGGCGCTCGAACATGAACAAGGCCGAACTCAAGCGCTCCCTGGGCCACTGAGGCCCTCCGGGCGTCGAAGGAGGACCACCGTGACCCTCGACGGAATGCACGTCCTCGTCCTCACCACCAACTACGGAGTCGAGCAGGACGAACTCACCCGCCCCATGGCGGCCCTGCGCGAGGCCGGCGCCGAGGTCGTCGTCGCCGCGCAACGGGCCGCGCCGGTCCTGACCCTGGTCTCGGACCGGCGGCCGGGCACCGTCGTCGGCGCGGACGCCGCCATGGGCGACGTGATGGCCCAGGAGTTCGACGCGGTCGTCGTTCCCGGCGGGACGCTCAACGCCGACCGGCTGCGCACCGACCGGGACGCACAGCGGCTGGTCGGCGCCTTCGCCAAGGCCGGCAAACCGGTGGCCTCGATCTGTCACGGACCGTGGCTCCTGGTGAACAGCGAGGTGGCGCGGGGCCGCGAACTGACCTCGTACCCCTCGCTGCGCACCGACATCGAGAACGGCGGCGGGACCTGGCGCGACGAGCAGGTCGTCGTCGACACCAGCGGCGGCTTCCCGCTGATCACCTCGCGCCGCCCGGGCGACCTGGACGCGTTCAACGAGGCCCTCGTCCGCACGCTCGACAGCCGTCTGACCGCCACGCGGGAGCGCGCGCAGTCGTGAACCCGCGTGTCCCACGTGTCCCGCGCATCCCGCGCGGGACACGTGGACGGAGGGCCGCCCGATCAGGCGGCCCTCCGTCCGTCACACCCCCTCGCACGGTCCACCTCACGCCGCCTCCGCATCCGTCCCGCCCGTCATGCCGCTGCGGACGATCACCACCGGGCAGGAGGCGTGCACGGCGCACTGCTGGCTGACGGACCCGAGCAGCAGGCTGGAGAAGCCGCCCCGGCCCCGGCTGCCGACGACCAGCAGCTCGGCGCCGTTCGACGCCTCGATCAGCACCTGGGCGGGATTCCCGCGGACCACGTGCTCCTCCAGCGGGACGTCCGACACCTGGGCGAGTTCGTCCCGCAGTTCGTCGGTCAGGGCGCTGCTTGCCGCCTCCGCGTCGAAGGCCGCGTCCACGGCCGGCGCGGACCAGCCGACGGAGCCGGGAAGGTCGTACGCGGCCACGGCCTCCACCGTCGCGCCGGTCAGCCGGGCCTGCCGGACGGCCCAGCGCAGGGCGTCGTGCGAGGCCGGGGAACCGTCGACGCCGACGACGACGCGCCGCCCCGGCCGGTCCGGTGCGGCCGGGTCCCGCACGGCCGGACCGGGATCGGGAGCGGGATCGTCCCTCATGGGGCTGCTCATCACGGGGCTGCTCGTGCCCGGGGTGGTCGCGCCGGGGGGCGGCGTGCCGGGCTGGGGCGTGGCCTGGGGGTTCATGGCGGGCGTGCTCATGGCGGGCGTGCTCATGGCGGGGTCCCTTCGGTCACGGAATCCGGGTGGGCACCGACTCCGCGGTGGTCACGGATTCCGGGTGGTCGCGGATTCCGGGGCGAGTCGTGGATCACGTGGGCCGGGGTCGGATCACCGGGCGGGGCCGGGATGCGTGGGCCGAGATCGGATCACGGGTTCCGAGGCCGGGTCACGTGTACCGGCTCCGGGTCACGGGCTCCGGTGCCGGGACGGGGCCGGGCAGAGGGCCCGGGTGCGGGCCCGGCTCCGGGGGCGGGCCACCCGGTTCCGGGTCAGGGCCGGGGCGCGGTGGCGCCGGGGGCACCGGGTCGGGGCCCGGCGCGGGCACCGGCCCCGGAACCGGGCCCGGCTGTGGCCCGGGTCCCGGGCCCGGCGCGGGGGTGGGGCTGGGCGGCACCGGGTCGTTCGGAGGCGGTCCGGTACCGACCGACCCGTCCGTGGCGGGTCCGGTCAGGCTGCTTCTCCTCATGGTCACTCCGCCCGCTCGGGGATACGGATCGAGGGCTTCCACCCTGTCGCCTGCCCACCGATGCCCGGCTCACGCTCGCCCGCCCGGGATCCGGCCCCGCCGGGGCACGTACCGGCGCATGGATCGGGCGGGCCCGGGAACGCGCCGGGAGGAGTCGTCGGGAGGCGAGTGGGCGGGAGGCACACCACGTCATGACCGGAAAGAAGATCATCACCGTTGTCGGCGCCACCGGCCGCCAGGGCGGCGGCCTGGCCCGGGCGATCCTCGCCGAGCGCGGCGACGACGCCGAGTTCTCCGTACGCGCGGTCACCCGGCACCCGGACGGGGAGCCGGCCCGGGAGCTGGAGCGGCTCGGCGCCGAGATCGTCCGGGCCGACCTGGACGACGAGGAGAGCCTGACGGCCGCTTTCGAACATGCGTACGGGGCGTTCTGTGTGACGAACTTCTGGGAGCACATGTCCGCCGAGCGCGAGATCGCCCAGGCCGGGGCCATGGCGCGGGCGGCGGCGCACGCGGGGGTCCAGCACGCCATCTGGTCGACCCTGGAGGACACCCGGGAGTGCGTCCCGCTGGACGACCCCCGGATGCCGGTCCTCCAGGAGCGCTACAAGGTGCCGCACTTCGACGGCAAGGCGGAGGCCGACCACCTCTTCACCGACGAGGGCGTGCCGACCACCTTCCTGCGCACCACCTTCTTCTGGGAGAACCTGCTCGGTCCCTTCGCGCCGCAGCCCGGCGACGACGGGGCGCTGTGGCTGAGGTTTCCGATGGGCGAGAGCCGGCTCTCCGGGATGGCCGCCGAGGACATCGGCAAGACCGCGCTGGCGCTCTTCCGGCAGGGCGCGTCCGTGGTCGCCGCCACGATCAGCATCGCCGGGGAGCACCTGCCGGTCGCCGACATGGCGGCGGCCCTCACCGACGCGGTCGACCGGCCGGTGCGCTACCGCCCGCTGAGCGCGGACGAGTGGCGGGCCCAGGGATTCCCGGGGGCGGACGAGTCGGGGAACATGTTCCAGTACTACGCCGACTGCGAGCGGCGCTTCACCGGCGCGCGGGACCTCGACGCCGTGCGCCGCATCGACCCCGCGCTCCAGGACTTCTCCACCTGGCTCGCCGCACACCGGGAGGCCCTGCGCAACGCCTGGGCCTGAACAGGGCCCGTCCAGACCGAGCGCAGGCTCAGGCGCGCTCTTCCCGGTGGACCCGGTGGAGGCCGAAACCGGTGGCCCCCGCCGCCTCGCGCCCCGGCAGCAGCTGGAGGTCGGCGTCGTAGTCGCCGCCCCGTTCCGGGCGGTACGGGAGGGGCTCGGCGGTCTCGATGCCGGCCAGGCGCTCGCGGTAGCGGTCGGCCATCTCGGCGAACTGCTCCTCGGTGAGGTCGACGGCCCGGTGGGCCACGAAGGGCGGCAGCACCTGGAAGCCGGTGAACCACAGGAGGCCGTGATTGACCGGGAACAGCAGGTCGTCCATGGGGCCGTTCACGCCCCGGGCGGTGTAGTTGCTCTCCCGCCCGCCGGTGGTGGTGACGACCATCGCGCGCTTGCCGGTGAACGGCCCCTCGCCGTAGCGCGGCAGCCCGGGCCCGTAGGCGAAGCCGGCGGTGAAGACGCGGTCGAACCAGCCCTTGAGGATGGCCGGCATGGTGAACCACCACAGCGGATAGTGCAGCAGCACCAGGTCGGCCTCCAGGAGCTTGCGCTGCTCGGCGCGGATGTCCTCGCCGAGCCGGCCGGAGGCGAAGGCCTCGCCGGAGGCGCGCATGAAGTCCGGGCCGGGGCGCCCGTCGGGGCCGGTGCGCACCTCGTCACCGGCGAATCCGGCGAAGTCGTCGAAGTCGGCCTCGGACTTCCACTTCATGGCGTACAGGTCGCTGATCTCGACCTCGTGGCCCTGCTCGCGCAGGGTCCGTACGGCGACGTCCTGGAGGGAGTGGGTGAGCGAGCGGGGGTCGGGGTGCGCGGTGACGATGAGTGTCTTCATGCCGATCAGCCTCGGCCGGTCGCCGCGGCGGGACCAGAGACCCGGCTGTCCGCCGGTTCCGCGTTCCTAGGACTGGCAGGGCCACCCTCGACGCCCGCCGCGCGCGCGACGGCCGCCCATACTGGGGTGCATGGACGATCTCGGCGATCTCGGTGCCTTCCTCCAGTCCCGCCGGGCGCAGGTGACGCCCGCCTCGGTCGGCGTGCCCGTGGGCGCCCGCCGCAGGGTGTCGGGGCTGCGGCGCGAGGAGCTGGCGCAGCTGGCCGGGGTGAGCGTCGACTACTACACGCGGCTCGAACAGGGCCGGGCCACGCAGCCCTCGGAGCAGGTCCTGGACGCGCTGGCGCGCGCCCTGCGGCTCGACGAGCCGGCCCGCGACCACCTGCACCGGCTGGCCCGGCTCGGCAACCGCCGCCCGCCGCTGTCCCACTACCCGAGCGAGGTGCGTCCGCAGCTGCGCCAGATCCTCGACGCGATGCCCGACTTCCCGGCGCTGATCCTCAACCACCGGATGGACATGCTGGCGTACAACAAGCCGGCCGGGCTGCTCTACTGCGACCTGGACTCGATGCCCGCGGCGGAGCGCAACCTCGCCCGGATGGTGTTCCTGGACGCGGAGCGCTGCCAGACCTACTTCGACGGGGCCTCCTGCCGCGCCGACACCGTGGCCCATCTCCGGCACGCGGCGGGCGAGTTTCCCGATGACGCCGAACTGGCGGCGCTCGTCGGCGAGTTGTCGATCCGGAGCCGCCGATTCAGCGAGCTCTGGGGCGCCGCCCACGTCCGGGTGCGCAGCCACGGCCCCAAGCGCTTCCGGCACCCGCTGATCGGCGTGCTGACGCTGCACCAGGAGCGGTTCGTCCTGCCGGACGGCTCGGGCCAGGAGCTGATCACCCTGACCCCCGAGCCGGACGGCGCGGACGCGGACAGCCTGCGGCTGCTGACCAACCTCGCCGCGACGGCGGGCCGTTCGGAGGCGTAGCGGCCCCTCGTGACGGAAGGCGGGAGTTCGGCGTTCATCCAGGGACAAATCGGCGTTCGGGTTGAATCGGCCGTCGCGTCCGGATCATCCTTGCCGTCATGCCTCCCGCACTTGCCACGCTCGACGTGTCCCACCTCCCCGGCTACGCGCACGACTGGGCGCTCGTCGACGTCGAGACCTCCGGGCTCGTCGCCCGGCGCGACCGGATCCTGTCGCTCGCGGTGCTGACCTTCGGGCCGGACGGCACGCAGACCGGGGAGTTCAGCACCCTGGTCGATCCCGGCTGCGACCCCGGGCCCGTGCACGTCCACGGGCTCACCCTGCAACGCCTGCGCGGCGCACCGGCCTTCGAGCGGGTCGCGGAGCGCGTGGCCGAGCTGCTGCGGGGGCGGGTCATGGTCGCCCACAACGCGCGGTTCGACTACGACTTCCTCGCCCACGAGTTCGCGCGCGCCGGGCTCCACCTGCCCGTCACGCGCCGGCTGTGCACCCTGGCCCTGAACCGGCGGGTGGATCCGCCGACCGGCGACCTCGGCCTGGCCTCGCTCGCCGCGCACTACGGCGTGCCGCAGACCAGGGCCCATGACGCGCTGGACGACACCCGCGTCCTCGCGGGCGTCTTCCGCGCCTCCCTCGCCGAGGCGGTACGGCTCGACCTGGCGCTGCCCCTCGTGGCGTGCCCGCCGCGCCAGGACCCGCGGTTCGCGCCCAAGCCGCCGAAGGTCCCCTGCGCCTACCGGAATCCGGGCCGGCTCGCCCCGGACGGTCCGCTCGTCCAGGGCATGAAGGTCGCGATCACGGGCGAGACGGGCATGTCCCGGGCCGAGTTGACGCTGCTGGCCACCGCGGCCGGGCTCAACGTGATGGGCTCGGTCAGCCGGCACACCAGCGTGCTGGTCGCCAACGACGGCGCGTCCGGCTCGACGAAGGCCCGCCGCGCGCTCGCCGAGGGCGTCCCGGTCCTCGACGAGGAGGCCTTCCTCGCCCTCCTGAAGGACGTGCGCCCGGGCAGCCCGCACGAGGGCCGGGCCGGCGAGGGCGGGGGCGGGGGCGGTCAGGAACGGGTCCGCGAGGAGCGGGCCCACGAGCTCCCCGTGCCCGGCGCACCCGCCCCGTCCCCCGAGCCGCCCGCGGCGGCCGACGCTCCGTCCCCTCCTCCCCCGGTCGGGCCGGCGGCTCCCGCCGTGCCCGCGCCCCGCCGTCCCGCGCCGCCGCGGACGGCGGCGGAGCCGCGCGCGACGCCCCCGTTCCGGCCGTTCGGCCGGCGGCGGGTCCTGGTCCTGGGCGGCACCCACGAGGAGGCGGCCGCCGCCCGCAGCCGGGTGGTGGACCTGGGCGGGTCCGCGGCGATCCGTCTCTCCGCGAGCGTCACCGACGTCGTGGTCCTCGCCGGCGGCGAACGGGACCGCCGGATGGGCCGCGTGGGCGCGATGGGGCTGCCGGTCCGCGAGCCGGCCTGGCTCGCCTCGCCCACCTTCCACGAGCCGGTCTTCGAGACACCCGTGCCCGGGGGTCCCGCCGCACCGGCCGTCCCGGGGGCCGAGGTGCTGCCCCGCGGCGGGGTCATCGACCTGCCCGGCCTCCCGGCCGGCGGCCGCTGGCACGTCGGTGCCTCCTGGGCCCGGCAGGAGGGCTGCGAGATCGACGTCGTCGCGTTCGTCCTCGACGAGGACGAGCAGGTCTCCGGCGACGGGGACTTCGTCTTCTACGGCGCCCCGGAGAGCCCCGACGGAGCCGCCCTGCTCTGCTGCGACGGGCCGACCGAGCAGACCGTCGCCCTGGACCTCGCGGCCCTGTCGCCCGCGGTCCGGCGGATCGCCGTCGCCGCCGCGATCGACGGGGCCGCCACCTTCGGGGACGTCGGCGCCGTGCAGATCACCCTCGCCCCGGGCGCGGACGCCGGCGCCGTGGCCCAGGCCACCCTCGACGCCGCCACCAGCGAACGCACCCTGCTGCTCGCCGAGGTCTACCGCCGCGGCCCGCTCTGGCGCTTCCGCGCCGTCGGCCAGGGCTACGACCACGACCTCGCGGGCCTGGCCCGTTCCTACGGGGTCGACGTCGAGGACCCGCACGAGGCCGCCGCCCCCACGAGGAAGGTGTGACATGACCCCACCCGCCACCGTCAGCCTGACCAAAGCGGCACCGCTGGTCTCCCTGGACAAGCACGGGGTGACCTCGGGCCTGATCAGGGTCAATCTGAACTGGACCTCGCCGCAGGCCGCGGCCGCGCGGGCGGCCGGCGAGGCCCGCGGGCTGATCGGCCGGATCCGGGCCTCGCTGCGCGGGGCCTCGGCCAGGAGCGTCGACCTCGACCTGGGCTGCATGATCCGCTGCACGGACGGCGGCAAGACCGTCGTCCAGGCCCTGGGCAACGCCTTCGGCTCGGTGCACGACTTCCCGTACGTGGCCCTGGACGCGGACGACCGGACCGGCGCCGCGGAAGCCGGCGAGAACCTTGTCATCAACCTGGACCACCAGGCCGAGTTCCAGAAGCTGCTGCTCTTCGTCTACATCTACGAGGGCTCCGGCGACTTCCGCGGACTCGACGCCGTGGTGACCCTCACCTCCGACCGGGGCGACCGCTTCCGGGTCGAGCTGGACGACTGCCCGCCCCAGGCGCACGCCTGCGCCATCGCCCTGATCAAGCGGCAGAAGGGCGAGCTCGTGATCAGCCGCGAGGTGCGCTGGTTCACCCCCGCGGACGGCCCCGGTGTGCAGGACGTGATCTCCCGGGCGTACCGCCTCGGCATGAAGTGGACCCCGGGCCGCAAGTGACCCCGGGTCACAAGTGACTCCGGGCGGCCGGAAGTGACCCCGGCCCGGCCCCCGGCCCCGGCCGTCAGGCCCTCCGCCTCGCCCGGTGGCGCAGGTTGACGGCCACCGCCTTCGTCAGGGCCAGGGGGTTGAGGAAGCGGAGCGGGCCGATCAGACGGGCGGCGAAGAGGTACATGTGGCGGGCCATCGCCTCGTCGCGGGCCGCCGCCGCGAACATCAGGCTCTCGCCCGGGTTGAAGGGGCGGGCCTTGGCGAAGTCGGCGGCGAGGCGCTGGTGGCCGCGCAGGGTGCGGTGGCGGCGGGCGTAGCGGGCGAGGGACCGGTCGAGGTCGCCGCGGCCTGCGGCAGCCGGGCCGACGGCCCGGGCGAGCCAGTGGGCGGTCTGGAGCGCCCAGCCGCATCCGACGCCCCACAGCGGGTCGCCGGTGAGGGCCGCGTCGCCGATCAGGGCGAGGCCGGGCGCGGTGGGGCGGCGGCTGATCAGCGGGTGGTCGACGGTGCCGATGATCTTCGAGACGCGTTCGGCGGAGTCGACGGGCGGGGCCTCGGGCAGGCCGCGGACGAACGCGAGGAAGCTGCCCTCCAGGTCCTCGCGGAAGGCCGGCAGGCGCTTCTTGTCGGGGAGGACGGCGAGGACGGTGATCCCGTCGTCGTTGGGGAACGCGTAGGCCATGTCCGGTTCCAGGAACCAGGTCTGGCCGATGCCGCCGCGCAGCGGGAGGTCGCGGAAGTGCGCGAGGTAGCCGAACCGGGTGTTCTCGTGCCGCCGGGTGGGCACGCCGGCGAACCCGGCCACCGCCGAGTCCTTGCCGTCGGCCCCGACCACGAGGCGGGCCCGGATCTCCCGGGTGCCGTCCGGGGCCGAGACCCGCACCCCGGCGACACGCCCGCCGTCGTCCCGGACGACCCCGGTCACCTTGTGGCCGAGCAGCAGGTCGACGCCGGGGGTCTCGGCCGCGCGGGCCCGGAGCATCGGGTCGAGGGTGCTGCGCCGCACGTTGTAGCCGTACGGCAGCGCGGACCCGCCGGCCGCCGCGCGCGGCTCGATCCAGCCCCAACGGGTGTACCAGCGCGCGTCGTTGCGCAGCGCTCCGGCCTTCTCCAGGGCCGGGACGAGACCGAGCTCGTCGAGGACGGGACGCGCGTTCGCCGTGATGGAGTGGGTGCAGAGCACCTTGTACGCCTCGGGGTCCGAGCGGCGTTCGAGCAGGGCCACGCGCGCGCCCTGCCGGGCGAGCAGGACCGCCGCCGCGCTGCCGGCGAGGCTCGCGCCGCTGATCACGACGTCGTACGAGGAGACGCGGGCCTCCGCGCCCTCGCCCCCGCTCCCCTGTCCGCCCTCGCCCGCCCGGACCTCCCCCTGGACCTCCCCGTGCTCGCGCCCCTGCTCGTGCGCGTCTCCCGCGCTCTCGGACCCGGTCATGCCCTGATCGCCCCCTCCGGTCGGCCTGACGCTGACGCAAGGGGACCACACCTGTCAGGTGCATGCCTCTCATGTCAAGCGTCGGAGCGCGGACGGGAGTTCAGAGCGCCGGCCGTAGAACGTGAACAAGGTTCATGTTACGGTGCGGCGGCCGTGAGGACCCTCACGTCTCCCGACGCGGCCCCGACCGAGGCAGGTGCCCGTGACCGCACGCCCCACCCGTCCCTCCCCCGCTCCGAACGGGATCCCCGGCGGCCTCCCGGCCCGCTTCCCGGCCGGTTTCGTGTGGGGCGCGTCGACCGCCGCGTACCAGATCGAGGGCGCGGCCGAGGAGGACGGCAAGGGCCCGTCGGTCTGGGACACCTTCGTCCGGCGGCCCGGCGCCGTCCGCGACGGACACACCGGTGACGTGGCCTGCGACCACTACCACCGGCTCGACGAGGACGTCGCCCTGATGCGCCGGCTCGGTCTCGGCGCGTACCGCTTCTCGGTCTCCTGGCCGCGCGTGCTGCCGGCCGGGGCCGGCCGGGTCGAGCCGCGCGGACTCGACTTCTACGACCGGCTGGTCGACGCCCTGCTCGGCGCGGGGATCGAGCCGACACCGACGCTGTTCCACTGGGACCTGCCGCAGGCCCTGGAGGACCGGGGCGGCTGGCTGGACCGCGAGACGGCGTACCGCTTCGGGGAGTACGCGGCCGTGGTCGCGGAGCGGCTCGGCGACCGGGTGGGACGGTGGATCACCCTCAACGAGCCGTTCGTGCACATGTCGTTCGGCTACGGCTTCGGGGTGCACGCCCCGGGCCGCGCGCTGCTCCTCGACGCGCTGCCCGTCGCCCACCACCAGCTCCTGGGCCACGGCCTCGCGGCGGCGGCGCTGCGGGCGGCCGTGCCGGGCGCGGAGCTGCTCGTGGCCAACAACTGCACGCCGGTGCGGCTGCGCGCCGACGCGCGCGGCACGGCGGACCGGGCGGCGGTGGAGGCGTACGACGTCCTGCACAACCGGCTCTTCAACGACCCGCTGCTGCTGGGGCGTTACCCCGACCTGTCGGCCTACGGCACGCCCGATCCGGCCTGGGGCGGAGTGGTGCGCGAGGGTGATCTCGACCTGATCGGCGCCCCGTTGGACGGGCTGGGCGTCAACTACTACAACCCGACCTGGGTGACGGCTCCGGCGGAGCCCTCGGCGGGGCTGCCCTTCGACCTCGCCGAGCCCGAAGAGGCCTACGAGCGCACGGCGTTCGGCTGGCCGGTGGTGCCGGAGGGGCTCACGGAGCTGCTCACCGGGCTGGCCTCCCGCTACGGGAGCGCGCTGCCGCCGGTGTGGATCACCGAGAACGGCTGCTCGCAGCCGGCCGGGCTGCGGGACGGGGCGCGGATCGCCTACCTCGCGGGGCATCTCGACGCGCTCGCGCGGGCGATCGCGTCGGGCGTGGACGTGCGCGGCTACTTCACCTGGTCGCTGCTGGACAACTTCGAGTGGGCGGAGGGCTATCACCAGCGCTTCGGCCTGGTCGAGGTGGACTTCGCGACCGGGACGCGCATGCCCCGGGAGAGCTTCGCGTGGTACCGCGAGCTGATCGCCGCCCACCGGGCCTGAGGCCGCCCGGGACGCCGGCCCGGCCGCGGGGGGCGGGGCCCGCTCCCGCGTCCGGATCCGGGGCTGCCGCTCAGCCCTGCTGGTTGATGTTGACCATCCAGGTGATGCCGAACTTGTCCGTGCACATGCCGAAGACGTCGCCCCACATCTGCTTCTCCAGCGGGACGGCGACGTCGCCGTCCGCGGACAGCTTCTCCCAGTAGCCGCGCAGCTCGTCGGCGTCGTCGCCGCTCAGGCTGACCGAGAAGTTGTTGCCGGGCCTGTGCTCCATCCCGGGCGGCACGTCGGCCGCCATGAGCGTGAAGCCGCCGTCGGTCTCCAGCATGCCGTGCATGATCTTGTCCTCGTAGCCGGGTGGGGCCTCGGGCGTGAAGTCCCCGTAGCCGTTGAGGCTCAGGTCGCCGCCGAGGACGCTCCGGTAGAACTCCAGGGCCTGCCGGGCTTCGCCGTTGAAGTTGATGTACGGGTTGAGGCGGGATGCCACCACGTGCTCCCTTCGAAGGGGTGCGGGCGTTCGATACGGGGAGCTTAGGGCGGGTACGTCGCGATCCGTCCGAAGCGGGCGCCCGCGTCGCCCGTCCGGTCGTCCCGGTCCGGTCCCGGGCCGCCCCGGGCCCGCCTCAGCCGTACGAGAGGTCCGCGCAGGGGTCCGCGTCCGCCGCGCGGGTGTCGGCGGGCGGGACCGTCGCCGTGGGGGCGCCGGTCGGGGCGCCGGCCGAGGGCGTGGGCGCGGTCGTCGAGGGGGCGTCGGCGTAGGAGCGGCCGAGGGTGACGGTGATGCCGGGGGTGGTGGAGGCGGTGAGTTCGGCGTCCGGGAAGTGGGTGGCGACGGCCTCGGCGCCGGCCCGCTGCCCGGGGCCGTAGGCGATCACGGTGCGCGGGTGGGTCTGGTCGGGAGCGGTGGCGGTGTCCGTGACGGTGAAGCCGGCCGCGCCGAGCCGTTCGGCGGCGCGGGCGGCGAGTCCGCGGGTGCGGGTGCCGTTGCGGACGGCGACGGAGATGCCGGCGCCGGAGGCCGGTGAGGCGCCGGCGGTGGGGCTCGCGTCCGGGGCGGGGGCGGCGCCGAGCGGGCGGTCTGCCCGCAGGGCGGCCCAGAGGGCGGCGGCCTCGGGCTCGACGATCGCGACGCGGGCGCCCTCGTACCGCCAGGGCAGGGTCACGAAGGTGGTGTCGTGCAGGTCGATGTCCTTGAGGGACATCGCGAAGTCGATCAGCTTGTCGGCGGAGCCGAGTCCGGGGTCGACGGTGAGGGAGTCGGTCGCCGCCCGGGCGAGCGGCAGCAGCTTGGTCGGGGTCAGACCCTCGTCCTTGACCTGCTTGAACAGGGCGCTGACGAAGGCCTGTTGGCGCTTGATGCGGCCGATGTCGGAGCCGTCGCCGATGCCGTGCCGCAGTCGGACGTAGTCGAGGGCGCGCTGTCCGGAGACGGTCTGCTCGCCCTTGGGGAAGAGGAGGTCGCCGCGGGTGGCGCGCTTGGGGTTGAGGTCCTTCTGGTAGACCTCGCCGGGCAGGCAGACCCGGACGCCGCCGACGACCTCCGTCAGGGCGGCGAAGCCCTTGAAGTCGACGACCATGGTGTGGTCGACGCGCAGTCCGGTGAGCTTCTCCACGGTGTTCTGGGTGCAGGCGGGGTTGCCCTTGGCGGTCTCGCCGGTGCTGAAGGCGGAGTTGAACATCACGCGCGTGCGCGGCCGGCTCCAGCTTCCGTCGGGGAGCCGACAGGGCGGGATGTCCACGAGGGTGTCGCGCGGGAAGGACACGGCGACGGCGTGCCGGCCGTCGCGGTAGACGTGCAGCAGGAAGGCGGTGTCGGAGCGTCCGATGTCGTGCGCGTCGCCGCCGCCGAAGGCGTCGTTGCCGTCGGTGCGGGTGTCGGAGCCGATGACGAGGACGTTCTGTCCGGCGGCGGAGGCGGCGGGCCGGTTGTCGGAGAGTCCGTCGGCGCCGAACGTGGCGATGTTGCCGTCGAGTTCGAGGTAGATCCAGCCGACGCCGGAGGCGGCCAGCACGAGCAGCGACAGCGCGCCCGCGATCATGCGTCCGCCGCGGCGCCGGCGCGTGGTGTGGTGGTTGGCAGTCATGCTCACGTCCTCGATCGTCCGGTGCCGATCGTCCCGGCCCCCGAGAGGAGGACGGTCGGCCGGGCCACTGGGTTGCACGCGCGGCCCGGCGGTGTGCGGCGGACGGTCCCGGGTCAGTGCCCGGCTGCGGCCCGGCGCCAGGCCCGGTCCGCGAGCAGGCGCAGCCCGTTGAGGCCGACGAGGACGGTGGAGCCCTCGTGGCCGGCGACGCCGAGCGGCAGCGGCAGGGTGCCGGCCAGGTCCCAGACGACCAGGACGGCGATGAACGTGCCGGCGATGAGCAGGTTCTGCACGACCAGGGCGCGGGCGCGCCGGGCGAGGGCCACCGCGGCGGGGATCGCGGCGAGTTCGTCGCGGACCACGATCGCGTCGGCGGTGCGCAGGGTGAGGTCGGAGCCGGCCCGGCCCATGGCGAGACCGGTGTGGGCGGTGGCCAGGGCGGGGGCGTCGTTGACGCCGTCGCCGACGGCCAGGACCTTGGCCCCGGTGGCCTGGAGGGCCTCGACGGCGGTCACCTTGTCCTGGGGCAGCAGCCCGGCCCGTACCTCGGTGAGGCCGGCCTCGGCGGCGAGCCGGGCCGCGGCGCGCGGGTTGTCGCCGGTCAGCAGGACGGGTGCGCGGCCGGTGAGGGCGCGCAGTGCGCGGGTGGCGTCGGCGGCGCCGGGGCGGAGCCGGTCGGTGAGGCCGAGGACCCCGGTGGGGTGGCCGTCGACGGTGACGAGGACGGCGGTGCGGCCGGTCTCCTCCAGTGCGGTGAGGACGGCGGGCGGCGGGCCCTCGGGGACGCCGACGGTCACGGTGCGGCCCTCGACGCTCGCGGTGACGCCGCGGCCGGGGGTGGCGGTGAAGTCGCGGGCGGCCGGCAGGTCGAGGCCCCGGGCCCGGGCGGCCTCGACCACGGCGCGGGCGAGGGGGTGTTCGCTGGGGTGCTCGGCGGCGGCGGCGAGCCGGAGCAGCGCGTCCTCGTCGAGGCCGGCGTCCCGGGCGGGGTCCCCGGTACCGGGCAGCGGGCGCAGGTCGGTGAGGCGCGGGGTGCCCTCGGTGAGGGTGCCGGTCTTGTCGAGGGCGACGGCGTCGACCTCGGCCAGGCGTTCCATGACGACGGCGGACTTGACGAGGACGCCGTGGCGGCCGGCGTTGGCCATCGCCGAGAGCAGCGGCGGCATGGTGGCGAGGACGACGGCGCAGGGCGAGGCCACGATCATGAAGGTCATGGCCCGCAGCAGCGCGGGCTGCAGTGCCTCGCCGAGGAACAGCGGGACGGCGAAGACGAGGAGGGTGGCGGCGACCATGCCGAGGCTGTAGCGCTGCTCGACCTTCTCGATGAGGAGCTGGGTGGGGGCCTTGGTGCGGGCGGCCTCCTCGACCATGGCGACGATCCGGGCGACGACCGACTCGGAGGGGTCGCGCGCGACCTCGATCCGCAGGGCGCCGGAGCCGTTGAGGGTGCCGGCGAAGACCTCGTCGCCGGGGTGCTTGGCGACGGGCAGCGGTTCGCCGGTGATGGTGGCCTGGTCGACGTCGCTCGCCCCGTCGACGACCCGTCCGTCGGCGCCGATCCGCTCCCCCGGGCGGACCAGGACGAGGTCGCCGACGGCGAGCTCGACGGCCGGGACGGTCTCCTCGGCGCCGTCGGCGGTGATCCGGGTCGCGGTGTCCGGCGCGAGGTCGAGCAGTCCGCGCACGGAGTCGGCGGTACGGGCGGTGGCGACGGCCTCCAGGGCTCCGGAGGTGGCGAAGATGACGACGAGCAGGGCGCCGTCGAGGACCTGGCCGATGGCGGCGGCGCCGAGCGCGGCGACGACCATGAGCAGGTCCACGTCGAGGGTGCGCTCGCGCAGCGCCTTCAGGCCCTCCCAGCCGGGCTCCCAGCCGCCGGTGACATAGGTGGCGGCGAGGAGCGGGCCCCAGGTCCAGGCGGGCGCGCCGAGCAGGTACGGCGGGAGCGCAAGCAGGAAGAGCAGCAGGGCGGCGAGCGCCCAGCGGGCCTCGGGCAGCGCCAGGACCCGGGTGCGGCGGCGCGGGGCGGGGGTGGGTCCGGGGGCGGCCGGGGCGGGCCCGGCCTGGAGGGCGGGCGGGGCGGAGGACATGACGAATCAACCCTTCTCGGGCGGACCGGGGGCAACACGCCCAGCTTACAAGAACACCTGAATAGGTCTTCACATGTATTCCGTATCATGGACCCATGGGCCACCGAATGAACGCCGGCAGCGGCGCCACCAGCCGCGAACGCCTCGACGCGGT
Source organism: Streptomyces sp. NPDC053541 (assembly GCF_044544705.1). NCBI lineage: Bacteria > Bacillati > Actinomycetota > Actinomycetes > Kitasatosporales > Streptomycetaceae > Streptomyces > Streptomyces sp. NPDC053541. Next base: position 70,756 of record NZ_JBITXM010000010.1, on the reverse strand, counting down.
GGGCGCGAGCGAGGTCGCCACCACCCTCCAGGCCCTCGCCACGCCCTCGCGGCTCTACATCCTGGCCAGGCTCCAGGAGGGCCCCTGCGCGGTCGGCGAACTCGCCGCCGCCGTCGGGATGGAGCCCTCGGCCTGCTCCCACCAGCTGCGGCTGCTGCGCAACCTCGGTCTGGTCACCGGCGAGCGGCACGGGCGCTCGATCGTCTACGCGCTCCACGACGACCACGTGGCCGAACTCCTCGACCAGGCGCTCTACCACGTCGAGCACCTGCGCCTGGGCGCCCGCGACCTCCCGGCCGAGCTCACCGGCGCGGCCCCGCGGGACTGACCCCCACGACCCGCACACCCCCTCGCACCACCCCGCACCACCCCGTACGGCCCCCTCGGCAGCCCTCTCTCACGGGCCCAGCACGACCGCCACCAGGGATCAAGGGAAATCCGTGGAGGTCAAGGTCACAGCTCTTGACGATGCGGCCCGAATGTGCGGCGGCCTAAAGTCCGGGGCATGACTGTGCTGCCTGACGACGGCCTCTCGCTGGCCGCCGAGTTCCCCGCAGCGACCCATGCGCAGTGGCAGCGCCTCGTGGCGGGCGTACTGAGCAGGTCGGGCAAGGACGTTCCCGAGACCGAGGCCGAGGACGCGCTCTCCACCCCGCTGGAGGACGGCCTGCGGGCCCGGCCGCTGTACACGGCCGCCGACGCGGTGCCCGATCCCGGGTTCCCCGGCTTCGCCCCCTTCGTGCGCGCCGGCCGCGCCGAGGGCAACACGGCCGGCGGCTGGGACGTGCGCCAGCGCCACCGCACCGCGGATCCCGAGGCCGTCCTCACCGACCTGGAGAACGGCGTCACCTCGCTGTGGCTGGCCGTCGGCACCGGAGGCATCCCGGTGGACGCGCTCGGCCGGGTCCTGGAGGGCGTCTACCTCGACCTCGCGCCGGTCGTCCTGGAGGCCGGCGCCGACACCGACGCCGCCGCGCGGGAGCTGTTCGCGGTGTACGAGCGCCGGGGCGTCGCCGCCGACTCCGTGCGCGGCAACCTGGGCGCCGACCCGCTCGGCACCGAGGCCCGCACCGGCACCGCGTACGACCCCGAGGGCTTCCCGGGCGCCGTCGCGCTGGCCCGGCGCTGCGCCGACGCGTACCCGGGTCTGCGGGCGCTGACCGTCGACGCCCTGCCGTACCACGAGGCCGGCGGCTCCGCGGCGCAGGAGCTCGGCGCCTCGCTCGCCACCGGCGTGGCCTACCTCCGCGCCCTCACCGACGCCGGTGTCGGGCTCGAAGCGGCCCTCGGCCAGCTGGAGTTCCGCTACGCGGCCACCGCCGACCAGTTCCTCACCATCGCCAAGCTGCGCGCCGCGCGCCGGCTGTGGGCCCGGGTCGCCGAGGCGTCCGGGGCACCGGAGGCCGGGGCGCAGCTCCAGCACGCGGTCACCTCGCCGGTGATGATGACGGCCCGCGACCCGTGGGTGAACATGCTGCGCACCACGGTCGCCACGCTGGCCGCCGGAGTGGGCGGCGCGGACTCGGTGACCGTGCACCCCTTCGACCACGCGCTCGGTCTGCCGGACGCGTTCGCCCGCCGGATCGCCCGCAACACCTCCACGATCCTCATCGAGGAGTCCCACCTGTCCCGGGTCATCGACCCGGCCGGCGGCTCCTGGTACGTGGAGACGCTGACCGACGAACTCGCGCACGCGGCCTGGGACTTCTTCCAGGAGATCGAGCGCGAGGGCGGCCAGGCCGCGGTGCTCCGCTCCGGTTGGGTCGAGCAGCGGCTGAGCGCGACCTGGGCCGAGCGCTCGAAGGCGCTCGCCAAGCGCCGCGAACCGGTCACCGGCGTCAGCGAGTTCCCGCACCTGGCGGAGAAGCCGGTGGTGCGCGAGCCCGCGCCCGCCGAGCCCTCCGGTGGTCTGCCGCGGGTCCGCCGCGACGAGGCCTTCGAGGCGCTGCGCGCCCGCTCCGACGCGCACCTGGCCGCGACCGGCGCCCGGCCGCGGATCTACCTCGCCGCGCTCGGCCCGGCCGCCGCGCACACCGCGCGCCTCACCTTCGCCGCCAACCTCTTCCAGGCCGGCGGCATCGAGCCGGTCACCGAGGGCGGCTTCGCGGACAGCGGCGCCACCGAGGTCTGCCTGTGCTCCAGCGACGCGGTGTACGAGGAGCGGGCCGCCGAGGAGGCCGCCGCGTTCCGCGCCGCCGGTGCCGGGCACGTCGTGCTGGCCGGGCGCCCCGCCGCGTACCCGGACGCCGACTCGTACGTCTTCGCGGGGTGCGACGCCGTCGCCGTGCTCTCCGCCACCCTCGACCGCATGGGAGTGTCCTGATGGGAATCCCCGACTTCACCGGGATCGACCTCGGATCCCCCGCCCCGGCGGGCAGCGCCGACGACTGGCGTGACGCGGTCAAGCGCGCGTCGGGCGGCGACGACCTGCTGTGGGAGACGCCCGAGGGCATCGGGGTCAAGCCGCTCTACACCGGCCGCGACCTGGAGGACGTCGACTTCCTCGGCACCTACCCGGGCGTCACGCCGTACCTGCGCGGCCCGTACCCGACGATGTACGTCAACCAGCCGTGGACGATCCGGCAGTACGCCGGCTTCTCCACCGCCGAGGAGTCGAACGCCTTCTACCGGCGCAACCTGGCGGCCGGTCAGAAGGGCCTGTCGGTCGCCTTCGACCTGCCGACCCACCGCGGCTACGACAGCGACCACCCGCGCGTCACCGGCGACGTCGGCATGGCGGGCGTCGCCATCGACTCGATCTACGACATGCGGACCCTGTTCGACGGCATCCCGCTGGACCGGATGTCGGTGTCGATGACGATGAACGGCGCGGTGCTGCCCGTGCTCGCGCTGTACATCGTGGCCGCCGAGGAGCAGGGCGTGCCGGCCGAGAAGCTGGCGGGGACCATCCAGAACGACATCCTCAAGGAGTTCATGGTCCGCAACACCTACATCTACCCGCCGAAGCCGTCGATGCGGATCATCTCCGACATCTTCGCCTTCACCTCGAAGCACATGCCCCGCTACAACTCCATCTCCATCTCGGGCTACCACATCCAGGAGGCCGGGGCCACGGCCGACCTGGAGCTGGCGTACACGCTCGCGGACGGCGTGGAGTACCTGCGGGCGGGCCGCGAGGCGGGCCTGGACGTGGACGCGTTCGCACCGCGCCTGTCGTTCTTCTGGGCGATCGGCATGAACTTCTTCATGGAGGTCGCCAAGCTGCGCGCGGCCCGCCTCCTGTGGGCCAAGCTGGTCAAGCAGTTCGACCCGAAGAACCCCAAGTCCCTGTCCCTGCGGACGCATTCGCAGACCTCCGGCTGGTCGCTCACCGCCCAGGACGTCTTCAACAACGTCACCCGCACCTGCGTGGAGGCGATGGCGGCGACCCAGGGCCACACCCAGTCGCTGCACACCAACGCGCTCGACGAGGCGCTCGCCCTGCCGACCGACTTCTCCGCGCGCATCGCCCGCAACACCCAGCTGCTCATCCAGCAGGAGTCGGGCACCACCCGGGTCATCGACCCGTGGGGCGGCAGCGCCTACGTCGAGCGCCTCACCTACGACCTGGCGCGCAAGGCCTGGCAGCACATCCAGGAGGTCGAGGCGGCCGGCGGCATGGCGCAGGCCATCGACGCGGGCATCCCGAAGCTGCGCGTCGAGGAGGCCGCGGCCCGCACCCAGGCCCGGATCGACTCCGGCCGGCAGCCGGTCATCGGCGTCAACAAGTACCGGGTGGACGGCGACGAACAGATCGAGGTCCTCAAGGTCGACAACTCCTCGGTCCGCGCCCAGCAGATCGAGAAGCTGCGCCGGCTGCGCGCCGAGCGCGACGAGCGGGCCTGCCGGGACGCGCTCGACGACCTCACCCGGGCCGCCGGCGGCGAGGGCAACCTGCTCGAACTGGCCGTGCGGGCGGCCCGCGCGAAGGCGACCGTCGGCGAGATCTCGGACGCCCTGGAGAAGGTGTACGGGCGGCACGCGGGCCAGATCCGTACGATCTCCGGCGTGTACCGCAACGAAGCAGGCGAGTCCCCGTCCGTGGACGGCACCCGTGCGCTGGTCGACGCCTTCGAGGAGAACGAGGGCCGGCGTCCCCGCATCCTGGTGGCCAAGATGGGCCAGGACGGGCACGACCGCGGCCAGAAGGTGATCGCGACCGCCTTCGCCGACCTGGGCTTCGACGTCGACGTCGGCCCGCTGTTCCAGACGCCGGCCGAGGTGGCCCGGCAGGCCGTGGAGGCGGACGTCCACATCGTGGGCGTGTCGTCCCTCGCGGCCGGTCACCTCACGCTCGTCCCCGCGCTGCGGGACGAGCTGGCGGCGGAGGGCCGCGAGGACATCATGATCGTGGTCGGCGGGGTCATCCCGCCCCAGGACGTGCCCACGCTCCTGGAGATGGGCGCCGCCGCGGTGTTCCCGCCCGGCACGGTGATCCCGGACGCCGCCGCGGACCTGGTGCGCCGGCTCGCCGCCGACCTGGGGCACGACGCCGGCCCGGGAGACGGCGCCTGACCCATGGGCATCGACATCGACACGTACGAGAAGGGCGTACGGGACGGCAGGCGCGCCCTCGTGGCGCGCGCCATCACCCTCGTCGAGTCCACCCGGCCACAGCACCGGGCGCTGGCCCAGGAGCTGCTGACCCGGCTGCTGCCGCACAGCGGCCGGGCCCGGCGGATCGGCATCAGCGGGGTGCCCGGGGTCGGCAAGTCGACCTTCATCGACGCCTTCGGCACGATGCTGACCGGGCTCGGACACCGGGTGGCGGTGCTCGCCGTCGACCCGTCCTCGACCCGCACCGGCGGCTCCATCCTGGGCGACAAGACCCGGATGGAGCGGCTGGCGGTCGATCCGGCGGCCTTCGTGCGCCCCTCGCCGAGCGCGGGCACGCTCGGCGGCGTCGCCAAGGCCACCCGCGAGTCGATGGTGGTGATGGAGGCCGCCGGGTACGACGTCGTGCTGGTCGAGACCGTCGGCGTCGGGCAGTCGGAGACGACCGTGGCGAACATGGTCGACTCCTTCCTGCTGCTCTCCCTGGCCCGCACCGGCGACCAGCTCCAGGGCATCAAGAAGGGCGTCCTGGAACTGGCCGACGTGGTCGCGATCAACAAGGCGGACGGCCCGCACGCCGCCGACGCCCGCTCCGCCGCCCGTGAACTCGCCGGCGCCCTGCGGCTCATGCACGGCAGGGAGGCCTTCTGGACGCCGCCGGTGCTCAGTTGCAGCGCCCGCGAGTCCACCGGCCTCGACGAGGTGTGGGAGCGCCTGGAGAAGCACCGCGCGCTCCTGGACGCGACCGGGCGGCTCGACGCCCGCCGCCGGGACCAGCAGGTCGACTGGACCTGGTCGATGGTCCGCGACGAGCTCCTGAACCGGCTGCACGCCGACCCGGCGGTCCGCGCCCTCACCCCCGAGGTGGAGCGGCGGGTCCGGGACGGCGAGCTGACGGCGACGCTGGCCGCGGAGCGGATCCTCGGCGCGCTGGGCTCCGCGGACGGGGGCGCTCGCCCGAACGGGTGAGGCGGTCCGGACGGGACCCGCGGGGCCCGGCGGAGCCGGGCGGAGCCCGGCGGGACCAGGCGGAGCCCGGCGGAGCCCGGCGGGACCAGGCGGAGCCCGGCGGGACCAGGCGGGACCAGGCGGAGCCGGACTGGGCCGGGCGGGGCGCGGCGGGACCAGGCGGAGCCCGGCGGGACCAGGCGGAGCCCGGCGGAGCCCGGCGGAGCCCGGCGGGACCAGGCGGAGCCCGGCGGAGCCCGGCGGAGCCCGGCGGGACCAGGCGGAGCCCGGCGGGACCAGGCGGAGCCCGGCGGAGCCCGGCGGGACCAGGCGGGACCAGGCGGAGCCGGACTGTGCCGGACTGTGCCGGGCCGAGCCGGGCGGGGCCCGGCGGGGCCGGGCGGGTGCGAGGGTGCGGGCCGCCCCGCCCCCGTACCGCGCCCCTCCCCGTACCGCGTCCAGCGCCCCTCCCCGTACCGCTCCCGCGCACCGTCCCGACTTGCCGCGGGCGCCGTGGCTGCCATCGTGGTCTGCGGGGCACACGGCGGCCCGTCGAGCGGAGGTGGTGGCGACCGTGGGCGAGGCGGAGCGCGGGGCCGAGGACCGGGCGGCCGAGGCGGCGCTGCTGGACGCCCTCTTCACCCAGGCGCCGGTGGGCCTGTTCCTGGTCGACCCGGAGCTGCGGGTGACCCGCTTCAACCACGCCGCGCGCGGACTGCGCCAGGTGCCCGCGGAACGGGTGCTCGGGCACCGGATCGGCGGCTTCGCGCCGGGTCTCGCCACCGACGAGCTGCTCGCGACCGCACGGCGCGTCCTGGAGACCGGCGAGCCCGCGCTCGGCGTGCTGCTGCGCGGCCGCCGGCCCGCCGGGCCGGGACACGGCGACGGCGAGGAGATCGCCGTGTCCGCCTCCCTCTTCCGGCTCACCGACCCCGCCGGGCGGGTCCTCGGCCTCGCCGCGCTCGCCGAGGACGTCACCGACCGGGAGCGGGCCCTGGAGCGCCTGGAGATCCTGCACCGGGCGCACCGCCGCATCGGCACGAGCCTCGACGAGACCGTCACGGCCGAGGAGCTGACGGCGGTGGCGGTGCCGGACCTCGCCGACGTCGTGATCGTCGACGTGCTCGGCGAGGTGTCGCAGGGGCGCCGGTTGCGGCCCGGCCGGGTCGGGCCGGGCAGCCCGCTGCGCCGTGCCGCGTTCGGCTCCGCCGACGGCTCGCCCGGGGAGGTTCCCACGGGCACGCTGGTCGAACTCCCCTTCCCCACCCCGTGTTCCCAGGCCCTCGCCGATCTGCGCCCGCGGCTCGTCCCCCGCCTCGGCGCCGACGACGTGGGGCCGAGGGCCGTCGCACGCGGGGCGCACTCGCTGATCGCGGCGCCGCTGGTGGTGCACGGCACGGCCCTCGGGATCGCGGTCTTCCTGCGCACCGGGCGCCCCGAGCCCTTCGACGAGGACGACCTCCAGCTCGCCGAGCAGCTCGCCACGCTCACCGCGCACGGTCTCGACAAGGCGCACGCGTACACCCGCGAACGCACGGTCGCCACCGCGCTGCAGCGCCGGCTGCTGCCGTCCGCCCCGCCGCGGCTGACCGGGGTGGAGGCGGCGCACGTCCATCTGCCCGGCGACGACGGCGCCGACTGGTTCGACGTCATCTCGCTGTCGGGGGCGCGGGTCGGGCTGACCGTCGGCACGGTCGCCGGACGGGGCATCGAGGCGGCCGCCACCATGGGCCAGTTGCGCACCGCCGCGCGGGCCCTCGCCGCCCGCGACGCGGCCCCGGACGAGCTGATCGCCGGGCTCGACGAGGTGACCGTACGGCTCGCGCGGGAGGTCGGCGCGGAGGGCGAGGGCGCGCCGGCGGCGGCCGCTCCCCTGTCCGCGACCTGCCTCTATCTGGTGTACGACCCGGTGACCGGGCACTGCCGGGGCGCGAGCGCCGGGCATCCGGTGCCCCTGGTGGTCGCCCCGGACGGATCGAGCGAGGGGCCGGCGATCCGGCCGGGGCCGCCGCTCGGCGAGGGCGGCGGCTTCTCCGTCGCGAGCGCGGAGCTCCCCGAGGGCAGCCTGCTCGCGCTCTACTCCTCCGGTCTGGTGCTCGGCCGGGGCCGCTCGGCCGCCGAGGGCCGGGAGACCCTGCGGTCGGTGCTCGGCCGGCCGGGCCGGACGCCGGCGGAGCTGTGCGACGACGTCGTGTACGCGCTGGGCGAGCGGCACGATCCGCGCACCGTGGACGACGCGAGCCTGCTGCTGGTGCGCACCGGTCGGCTGGGCGCGGACCGGATCGCCGAGTGGCCGCTGCGGCACGACCCGGAGGTGGTCGCGCAGGCGCGGGCGCTGGCGGTGCGGCAGCTGGCTCAGTGGGGTCTGGACGGGCTCGCCGACGTCACCGAACTGATCGTCAGCGAGCTCGTCACGAACGCGGTCCGTTACGGGCTGCCGCCGCTGAGCCTGCGGCTGCTGCGCGACCGGGAGCTGATCTGCGAGGTCACGGACGGCAGCAGCACCACCCCGCACATGCGGCTCGCGGAGCCCACCGACGAGGGCGGGCGGGGGCTGTTCCTGGTGATGCACCTGGCCGACCGCTGGGGCACCCGGTTCGCCGCCCGGGGCAAGACGATCTGGGCGACGCAGGCGCTCCCGTCGGCGGAGTGAAGACGGACCCCGCTGCGCGGGCCCGGCGCGGAGGGGCTGAGACGGCTCACGGCGTCCAGTACCGCGCGAGGGCGCCCTCCCGGTACGGGGCGGGGCTCACGCTGAGTTCGCCGGCGAAGGGGCGGTCGAGGACCAGGACGAGGAGCAGGCTGAAGCCGACGAGGGCGGCGACGGAGGCGACGAAGAGCAGCTGGATGCGCAGCTTGCGCATGCCGTAGAGGAAGGTCAGCGGGATGAGGACGACGGCGCCGCCGAAGGCCAGCACCTGGAGCAGCGGCGGGAGTTCCTGCTCGGCCATGGTGATGCGGGCGCGCCGCTGGGCGGCGACGTCGTTGAGGTGGCCGACGGCCTGCTCGTAGAAGACCTCCTCGCGCGGGGTCCTCGGGTCGTAGGCCTGGAGCACCTCGAACGCGGACCGCAGGTGCGCCTCGGTCGCCCCGTACGACGGCTGCCCGGCCCGCATCCGCGGCCACTGGTCCTCGACGACGGCGTGCACGTACCCGCTGAGCGCCCGGTCGAGGTCGGCCCGCACCGGCGGCGGGAACGCGGCGGCGTCGCGGGCGATGAGCGCGGTGTCGGTGGCCTCGCTGGCGACGATGGTCTGGGTGCTGTCCAGCTGCGTCCAGAGGGTGACGATGACGAAGGCGAGGATGATCCCGTAGATCGCGCCGAACATCCCCAGCGTGACCCCGACCATGTCGTTGTGCTCGCCGCCCGCGAGCGACGGATACCTGCGGCGCAGCAGCACGCTCCCGGTGACGGAGAGGAGGACGGTTCCGCCGACGGCGACGACGGCGAGGGTGAAGGTGCTGAAGTGGTTGAGCAGCCAGAGGGACATGGCCGCGGAGTCTAGGCGCGCCCCCCGCGCCCCTTTTCCACCCCGCGCGCCGCGCGCCGCGCCCTCACCGCGCCCCCGCAGGCCGGCGGAGGGGCGCGGGGGGCGGGGAGTCCACCCCATCGGGTGATCGATCGTGTCCGGGGAATCAGCCCACCCATCCTGCGACGGCGTGGGCGAGGGCCTCTCCGGCCTGCTGCACGGCCGTACCCGCCACCAGTGCCGGCAGGGCGGTCACGACTCCGGTCAGGGCTCGGCGCGCCTGCGGGTCGCCGGAGTCCAGCGTCGCGCCGACGGTGTCCGCCATTCCGTGCAGGCTCGATGCGACGACCGACAACTCCGCCTCGTGCTCGGCTACATCCGCCCGGAAGGCCTCAAGCAGCACGCGCAGACTCGCGGCATCGACCGGGGTGGCCTGGACGGCCGTCGTCTGATGGACGTTCGAGATGTTGTTCCCCACGACGTTCTGCACGGCCGCGATGTTGTCCCGACCGATATGAACCCCCGAGCCCCGCTCGTTCCCGGTCTCCTCGCGCCGACGTCCCCACATCGTTCGTTCTCCCCTCGTTCTCAGGTGCCCTGGCCGACGTTGCTGATGCCGCTGCCGACGACGTTCTGAATGGGCGCGTTGTTGTCTCCGTAAACCTGAATGTTGTTGATGACCATGGACACCTGCTCCTCGTAGCCCGTGGTGTCGATCCCGAGTTGTTTGAGGTGCTCGGCCACCGCACGGAAGACACAGGTCTGCATCAGAACGACATGCCGCTTGGCGTCGTCGCTCTGGTGCATGTCGGTGACTTCCTCCCTCGCATAGCGGTCGCGCAGGCTGACCGGGTCCTTCTCCTCCCTCCGGCCCACGGACGCCTGCTCCTTGAGGGCCAGCCGCTTGACGAACCTGAACAGGGCGAGAGGCGCGTCAGCCGCGTCCAGCAGCCCGTGCACGCCCGTCCGGCCGAAGAACCGCAGCCGCTGACCACGCGACGGCCAGCCCGCCACCAACAGCTCGCTGTAGAGGGGCGTCATCACGTGCGGACGGACGGTCAGCCTCAGTTCGCCGGCTTCGAAAGCGGCATGGACGAACACGGTCACCACGATCTGCCCGCTCCAGCTGACGCACTGGGCGCGCAGGTAGAGGCGGTCCGGCACGCTGGACGGCGAGCGGCGCCCCCTGCCCCGGAGGTCCGGCGCGGACGGCTTGCCGAACTGAGTCCGCGCCAGCCACAGGGCTGACGGGAGCCCGACGACCCGCTGGACGGAGAAGCCCGGAAGGGCATCGGTGCCCTGGCTGTCGCCACCTCCCAACTCCTTCAGGGCGGTGCCGATACCATCGAGCAGCTCCGACTCGCCCGGCAGCTCGACTTGGGCTTTCGGGTCCTTGGACTTCAGCGGAATCGTGATGTCCGCCGTTCCCCACACATCGCGACCGGCCCCGACGAACCGCTCGGGATCGTCGTACGGTAGTTCCTGCCTGAGCTGTCCCTCTTTGAGAGGCTGCAGCCGGTTCCTGCCCTTGACAGTGGCCCGGGGGAAACGCACGGCCGTCACGCCATCCCTGGCGATCCTCGACACCGCCGCACGCGCGCCGATCCGGTCGATCACGCAGACGATTGCCGTCCAGGTGAGCCATGCGAACGGTAGGCACACCAGGGCGACACGCGTGGATACGAGATCGCCGGAAGACTCCTCGAACGGCACCGTCGCGATCAGCCATGGCAGGCACAGAACGAGGAGAATCAGACGCGGCGAGCGCGCCAGCCGTGACTTCGGCACCTTTCCCTTGCGCACGGCCCGGAACGCTGCCCACCAGAGCAGAAGCGTCACGAGAAGTGCCGCCGCCCACACAGCAGCCGAAGCAGGTGCCACGGCGGCGATCAGGGCGATGCCGAGCAGTACCGCCGTTCGCCGGATGCGCCGCTGCCGCCTGGCCCGCAGGCTGTGGACGACCACGGGTAGCAGGTCGAAGCCGTAGGCGGGGACCGGCAATCGTGGACCGCGCAGCACGTGGTCCACGACCCACTGCGCCATGGGTTCGCCCAGTGGCGGGCAGTCGTCGCTACCTTCGAGGAAGATACGGCGCCTCGTGCTGCGCCGGGGCTTCGCCGGCCGGCGCCCTCTCCCCCGGAGGTTTCTCCACCACTCCTTGACCAGTCGCACCCGGTCGACCCGTTCATGGAGCGCCTGGCAGAGCAGCCGGGTCACCTCGGAGGCGGTCGGATCCACCGCCTCGACGGCCTTCTCTCCGACGGGAGGGCCGCCTTGCCTCGGCACCGCAGGCCCGTTCCACTTCTCCTGCTCAGAGTGCTCCCGCACGTCCGCCCAGCCTTGCTCCACGCCGTCCCCCGTTCACTGCTACGGCGGGCATCCTCTTGGTGAATTCGGGGAACCACCAGACCGCAAATGCGCCATTGAGAGTCATGCGCACCGGCGACGGTCGGGCGTGGATGGACACCTCTTCGGCCCCGGGCTCCTCCCGCGGAGCCCGGGGCCGCCAGGGGCCCGAAGGGGGGTCAGGCCGGGTCGAGGAAGGGGGCGAAGGTGGCCGGGAAGTGTTGCCAGGCCTCGCGGCCCGAGGCGTATTCGGCGTCGTCCAGGAGGCACGAGTCCAGCAGGCGTTCCAGGGACTCGCGGTCGAGGCCGGGGGACGTGAAGACGAGGTGCTGGCAGCGGTCGCCGTGTTCGGGGTGCCAGTCCAGGGCGGCGGCCGCGCGGCGGACCGGGGGGACGAGGTCCCAGGCCGCGTCGGGCAGGGAGGACAGCCAGGGGCCGGCGCTCTCCACGCAGAGGGCGCCGCCGGCGGCGTCCCAGGCGAGGAGGGTGTCGGGGCGGTCGGCGAGCCAGAAGCGGCCACGGCTGCGGGGCGCCGCGCAGCAGAGCTCCTCCAGGGCGTCGTAGAGCCGCCCGGGGTGGAAGGGGCGGTGGCGGCGCCAGACCAGGGTGGTGACGCCGGCCTCGTCGGCGTCCTGCGGGAGCAGGGCGCAGGCGGGGTGCTGGGCGGCCGCGGCGGCCTCGACGTCGAAGCCGGCCAGGGCGGCGCGGGCGAGGTCGGGCGAGCCGACGGGCAACCGGCGCGCGGTGGGGTGGAGTTGGGCGAGGAGAGCGTGGTCCTCGGCGTCGGCGTCCGGGCTGTCGACGAGCGCGAGCACGGGGGCGTACTCCAGCTGGCGGGCGAAGGTGTCGCCGACGGTGCGCCGATCGGTGGGGGCGGCGGCGAGGCCGGCCTCGGCCAGGTCGTCGCCGTTGCCCAGGCAGGGCAGCACGAGCGCCGGGTCGACGGCGGTGAGGACGCCGGTCAGGGCGATCCGGTCGCCGCCGTGCGCGGCGACGACCTCGGCCATGGTGCGGGGTTCGACCGAGTCCCACAGCTCGACGACGGCGAGCCGGGTGAGCCCGGCCTCGGCGAGCCGCGTCAGTTCGGGGACCAGGTCCTCGCGCAGCGCACAGCAGGCGCAGTCGTCGACGAGCGGGGTCTCGCCGGAGGAGAGCGGGCCGTCGGCGTCGCGGACGGTGCGGAGCACGGTGCCGTCGACGGCACGGCCGAGGTCGTGGTGGAGGGCCACGCTCCCGGGCACGGTGCGCAGCAGCCGCTCGACGACCTCCTTGCGGGCGTCGGCGTGGAGCCCGGCGACGAGCACGACGGGCATCTGCTCGGCGTACGGCGGGCGCATCAGCGGGCTCCGTAGCGGCGCTCGAAGCGTTCGACCCGGCCGGCGGTGTCGAGGACGCGGGCGGTGCCGGTGTAGAAGGGGTGGCTCGCCGAGGAGATCTCGACGTCGACGAGGGGGTAGGTGTTGCCGTCCTCCCACTCGATCGTCTTGTCGCTGCTCATGGTGGAGCGGGTGAGGAAGGCGGTGCCGGAGGCGGAGTCGCGGAAGACGACGGGACCGTAGGCGGGGTGGATTCCGGGCTTCATGGCAGGGCCTGGGCCTTTCGTGGTGCGGGGCGGGTGGGCGGGGCGGGGGTCAGCGCTCTTCGCGGAAGTCGACGTGGCGGCCGGCGACGGGGTCGTACTTGCGCAGGACCAGGCGGTCGGGGTCGTTGCGGCGGTTCTTGCGGGTGACGTAGGTGAAGCCGGTGCCGGCGGTGGAGCGGAGCTTGATGACGGGACGGATCTCGTTGCGTGCCATGGGCGCTAGTATACGACAATGGTTTTCATTACCGATAACGCTTCCCGTCGAGAGGGGTAGCCCCACCCATGTCCGCCCACTGCCAACTGACCGGCGCCAAGCCCGGATTCGGCAACACCATCTCCCACTCCCACCGGCGCACCGCGCGCCGCTTCGACCCGAACGTGCAGCGCAAGCGCTACTGGCTGCCGAGCGAGGGCCGCTACGTCCGGCTGACCCTGAGCGCCCGCGCGATCCGTACGGTCGACTCGATCGGCATCGAGGCCGCCGTGGCCCGGATCCGCGCGCGGGGAGGGAAGGTCTGATGGCCAAGAAGAGCAAGATCGCGAAGAACGAGCAGCGCCGGCGCACGGTCGAGCGGTACGCCGCCCGCCGGGCGGAGCTCAAGGAGATCCTGCGCCGGCCGGGCTCCACCCCGGCCGAACGCGCCGCCGCCCACGCCGAACTGAGCCGCCAGCCGCGCGACGCCAGCGCCACTCGGGTGCGCAACCGCGACGCCGTGGACGGGCGTCCGCGCGGTCATCTGCGCCGCTTCGGCCTCTCCCGGGTGCGCACCCGGGAGCTGGCGCACGCCGGCTTCCTGCCCGGGGTCACCAAGTCCTCCTGGTAGTACGGGAATTCCAGGCAGGGGGAATCCGGGCACGGGTCTCCGGGCACGCGAAGGGGCCGGGCGGGGTCGTGCGACCCCGCCCGGCCCGTTCGGCCGTCGCCCCGCTCAGCGCTCCGGCGCGAAGAACGCGGCCGCCCGCGCCAGCGCCGCCGGGTCCGCCTCCAGGTCGCCGGGGCGGTGGGCGCGCGCGAGCAGGGCGCCGCACCAGCGCATGCCGAGGTAGCCGGCGGTGCGGCTGAGCATCCCGGTGAGGGGGTCGGTGTCGGCGTCCTCGCCGCGGGCGTAGGCCGTCACCGCCCACAGGTTCTTGCCGCGCATCCGCGCGCGGAAGTCGAGGTCCGGCAGGGCGAGCCAGCGCGCCCAGTAGTCCAGGTAGAGCTTGGTCGCCGCGGAGACGCTGTACCAGTGCAGCGGCGAGGCGATGACGAGGTCGGTGCTGTCGAGCGTCGCGTCGAGCAGCACCTTCTCCGGGCCGTCCGGCAGCGGGCCGGAGGGCTCGGCGGGGAGGGCGAGTTCGCTCAGGCTGAGCCAGCTGCCGGTGCTGTGCGGCGGGAGGCCCTCGGCCGCGTACCGGGCCAGGGTCTCGGTGTTCCCGCCGCCGCGGGGGCTGCCCAGGACGAAGACGAAGCTCCGGCCGCGTACCGGATCGAGCGTGCGCGGGGCGGTGGCAGGGGAGGTCACGGCGGTCCTCACGGCTCGTCCCGGTCCCTCACGCGGACCGGAGGTCGGCCGCGCGGGCGTCGGCGACCCGGCGCAGGTGCTCACGGGCGTCCTCGTGCAGCTGGTCCGAGTAGTCGATGGCGCCGCCCGGTCCGGCGTACCGCAGCTTCTTCGCGCCGGAGGTGCGGCGCAGGACGGTGACGCTGTTCTGCATCAGCTTCTGCGACTCCAGGAGGCTGACCACCTCCAGCTCGCCGGGGTGGCGCTCCTGGAACTTGGCGATGTAGCGGCGGACGGCGTCGCCCTCGGGGTAGGTCATCAGGTAGTGCATGACGACGAGCCCGCCGTCCGGGTTGATCAGCGGCCAGAAGTGGTCGAAGAACCACAGGCACTCCCAGGCGTCGACCCAGGCGAAGTCGATGGGGGTGAACTCCTCGGGGAGCTTGTCGAGGGAGTCCTTCAGGTCGGCGTTGACGACCGTGACCCGGTCCGCCAGGCCGAGTTCGGTCAGCACCTCCTGGCAGCGGCCGGCCGAGGACTCGGCGATCGAGAGGTTGTCGACGGCGGCCAGGCGCGGACGGTAGGGCTCCAGGTGGAGCGCCGGGGTGACGAGCGGCGGCTCGGCGAGCAGCCACTCGTCGTCGAGCGCGCGGCCGCTGTCCAGATGCGCGCGGGTCTTCTCGGCCAGGGCGAGGGACTCGGCGGCGACCGTCTCCTCCGCCTCGGCGAGCGCGGCAGCGAGGAAGGGGGTGGTGTAGCCCATTCCCACTTCCAGGACGCGACTCGGGCGGAGGAGCTGGACGAGGTTCGCGAGGAGCGGGCCGACGACTTCGGTGCCCATTCCCGGCACGGAGAGCCGGGAAACCGCCGCACGGAACTCTTCGCTCTGAATTGAGGGTGCCATTTCCATCCCTTGGTAAATGCGGTTCGAACCGAGTCGGAGAGGGTTCACTCATGGTTTCCGGCGCGCGGTTGCCGCAACAACGCCCTGACCTAACATGTATGCGCAGCGCATGATCACGCAGGGGGGCAAATGTCGCAAACAGGATGTGATAGCACGCCATGTGGACCAGGACTGTGCGAGCCCGGTCTACGTCGTTACGAAAGCGCCGTCGCCGCGGGATCGGCACCGGCCGAGCCGCCGGTGCACTGTGCGACGGCACTCGGTCTTCTGGTGCCGGCGGCCGGGGAGCCCGGACTGCTCTCCCCGGTCACCCCGGCCATCGCCGCGGGCCGCACCATGGCTCCCCTGGAGCGGACGCTCGCGGAGGGCCGGCGCCGGCTCGACGCCCTGACCAAGTCCTTCGAGACGGCCGAGGCCGTGTACTTCGAGGCCCGGCAGAGCGGGACGCAGTGCTCGACGGTGCTCAAGGGCGCCGGTGAGATCGCGGCGACGATCGACGTGGCGGTCGGGCTCTGCAAGGCCGAGCTGCTGACCGCCCAGCCGGGCGGCCGCCGGCCCCCGGAGATCCTGGAAACGGTGGTGCGGCGCAATCTCGAACTCCTGTCACGGGGCGTCTCGCAACGCACCCTTTATCAGCATGCGGTATGGAACCATCCGCCGACCGCGGAATACATCCGGACCGTCGCGGAAGCCGGCGGAAGTGTCCGGACCGTGGACGAGATGTTCGACCGGGTCATCATCTGCGACCGCACGGTCGCATTCATTCCGACCCTTTCCGATTCTCCCGACGAGGCGCTGGAGGTCCGGGACCCCAGCATCGTCCGCTATCTGGCGAATGTCTTCGAGTACGCGTGGGCCCGCGGCACCCCGGTCGATCCGGCCGCCGGAAAACGGCCGGAAATCGTCGTTTCGGAGCTGGAACAGAGCATCGTGCGCTTTCTGGTCGCCGGGCACACCGAAGAGAAGATCGCCCGCGGCCTCGGCATCAGCCGGCGCACCGTGGCCGAGTACATCAGCCGGATATCCCGGCGGCTCGGCAGCGTGAGCCGGGCCCAGCTCGGCTATCTGATCGCGACCAAGGGGCTGCTCCCGGAGCCGGAGAACGAGCGCCCCTGCGATCCCTGACGGCCCGGCGGCCACGGCGGTCCCGATGGCCGGATCCGGTCAGCCGGCCGCGGTGGCCGAACCGGCCGTCTCCGCCGTCTCCGCCGTCTCCGCCGTGTCGGCCGTGTCGGCCGCCACGGCCGCCACGGCCGCGGTCAGTGCCTCGGCCCGGTCGGTGCGCTCCCAGGTGAACTCCGGCAGCTCGCGGCCGAAGTGCCCGTAGGCGGCGGTCAGCGAGTAGATCGGGCGGAGCAGGTCCAGGTCGCGGATGATCGCCGCCGGGCGGAGGTCGAAGACCTCCCGTACGGCCCGCTCGATCGACTCCACCGGCGCCCGCTCGGTGCCGAAGGTCTCGATGAAGAGGCCGACCGGCTCGGCCTTGCCGATGGCGTACGCGACCTGGACCTCACAGCGGGAGGCGAGCCCGGCGGCGACGACGTTCTTGGCGACCCAGCGCATCGCGTAGGCGGCCGAACGGTCCACCTTCGACGGGTCCTTGCCGGAGAAGGCGCCGCCGCCGTGCCGGGCCATGCCGCCGTACGTGTCGATGATGATCTTCCGGCCGGTGAGGCCGGCGTCGCCCATCGGGCCGCCGATCTCGAAGCGCCCGGTCGGGTTCACAAGGAGCCGGTAGCCGGCCGTCTCCAGCTTGATGCCGTCCGCGGCGAGCGCCTCCAGGACGTGCTCGACGACGTGCCGGCGGACGTCCGGCGCGAGGAGCGAGTCCAGGTCGACGTCCGAGGCGTGCTGCGAGGAGACCACCACCGTGTCGAGCCGGACCGGCCGGTCGCCCTCGTACTCGATGGTCACCTGCGTCTTGCCGTCCGGGCGCAGGTACGGCATCGTCCCGTCCTTGCGCACCTCGGTCAGCCGCCGCGAGAGGCGGTGCGCCAGCGCGATCGGCAGCGGCATCAGCTCGGCCGTCTCGTCGCACGCGTAGCCGAACATCAGGCCCTGGTCGCCGGCGCCCTGCGCGGCCAGCTCGTCGTCCGCGCCCGAACCCTCCACCCGGGACTCGTAGGCCGTGTCCACGCCCTGCGCGATGTCCGGGGACTGCGCGCCGATGGACACCGACACCCCGCACGAGGCGCCGTCGAAGCCCTTGGCCGAGGAGTCGTAGCCGATCGCCAGGACCCGGTCCCGGACCAGCTGCGCGATCGGCGCGTACGCGCTGGTCGACACCTCGCCGGCCACGTGCACCTGGCCGGTGGTGATCAGGGTCTCCACCGCGACGCGCGCGGCCGGGTCCTGGGCGAGCAGGGCGTCCAGAATGGTGTCGCTGATCTGGTCGGCGATCTTGTCGGGATGGCCCTCGGTGACCGACTCCGAGGTGAACAGTCGACGGGTCATGAGCGTGCCTCCGAAGGAGAGGAAGAAGGACTCACGGGACGGGTGCGGCGGGCGGCGGCCACGTCACGGGCGATCCGCGCGCAGACCTCCGCCGCGTGCTCGAAGAGGAAGAAGTGGCCGCCGGGCCAGGAGTGCCGGGCGGTGGGGCCGGTGGTGTGCCCGGCCCAGGGCGCGGCGATGCCGGGGTGGGCGACCGGGTCGTCCTCGCCGGTGAACAGCGAGAGCGGGACGCCCAGCGGCGGGCCGGGGTGCTCCTCGTACGTGTCGACGATCGACAGGTCGCCGCGCAGCGCCTCGACCATCGGGCCGACCAGGTCGGGGACCTGGAGCACCTCCTCCGGCGTGCCGCCCAGCTCGCGCAGGAAGGCGGTCAGCCGCTCCCGGGTCCACAGGTGGCGCTGGGCGCGCTCGGGCCGG
Source organism: Streptomyces sp. NPDC053541 (assembly GCF_044544705.1). Lineage (NCBI taxonomy): Bacteria > Bacillati > Actinomycetota > Actinomycetes > Kitasatosporales > Streptomycetaceae > Streptomyces > Streptomyces sp. NPDC053541. Next base: position 52,597 of record NZ_JBITXM010000010.1, on the reverse strand, counting down.
TGGCCGGGGGCGGGCGCGCCGGACAGGCCGACCCAGACGGGCGGGCGGCCGTCCCGGGAGAGCGCCCGGGAGAGTTCGTACGCGATGAGGGCGCCCATGCTGTGCCCGAAGACGCCGTAGGGGCCGCGGGGACCGTCGAGCACCCGCCGGGTGAGCGGGGCCAGCCACTCCACCGCCTCGGTGGTGGTGCGGCAGCCGCCCTCCCCCATCGCCATCAGCCGGCCGGGGAGGTCGACGGCGAGCAGCCGCCAGTCCGCGGGCAGGTGGCGCAGCAGCGGCGCGAAGGCGGCGGCCGAGCCGCCCGCGTGGTGGGTGAGGAGCAGCGTGAACGGCTCCCCCGCCGCCGGGCCGGCGGGCGGCTCCGCCACGGGGGCGAGGTGGCGCCGCAGGTCCTTCCAGCCCGCGTACGGGCGTACGGGGGCGGTCATCGGCCTCGGTACTCCAGCGCCGTCACGCCCCAGCTGAAGCCCATGCCGCTGGAGGCGACGAGGACCAGGTCCCCGGGCGTCATGCGGTCCTCGCCGATCAGGTCGCGCAGGGCGAGGAACGGGTCGGAGCCGCCCATGTGGCCGTAGCGGTGGTAGTTGAAGACGCTCTTGCCGGCCGGGATGCCGAGCTTGGCGAGCAGCTTCTCGTGCATGCCCTTGTCCCCTTGGTTGACGAGGAACCAGTCGACGTCGTCGATCCGCCGGCCCAGGGTGTCCAGGACGTCGTGGACCCGGGCCGGGAAGTTCTCCAGGTAGGCGTCGCCGAGTCCGGGCCGGCGGCCCCGGCGGCGCATCAGGACGCGGTCGTCCTCGACGTCGCCGGAGTAGTAGTCGGCCCAGGAGGGGTCGGTGCGGGTGGCGGAGGTCAGCACGTCGAGGAGGGTGTTCTCGCGGCCGAGGAGGACCGCCGCCGGGGCGTCGCCGAAGTTGAACAGGTGCTTGGACTCGGCGTCCTCGTGGTCGACCAGCCGGCTGAGCCGGTCGCCGATGAGGACGAGGGCGTACCGGGCGCGGTTCAGGGCGAGTTCGGCGAGCGCCGTGCGGATCGCGGTCATCGCGCCGTTGCAGAAGTTGGTGACCTCGTAGCAGTGGGCGTTGCCGATGCCGAGGTCGTCGGCGACCTTGGCGGCGGGCGACCAGAAGGGCAGGTCCCACTCGCCCGAGCCGGCGTAGACGACGAGGCCGATGGCGTCGGGGTCGACGCCGGTGCGCTCCAGGACGGTGCGGCCGGCGGCCGCGGCCAGCTCCCAGGCGGCCTCGTCCTCGTCGAGGGCGGGGAACTCCGCGGTGTGGGTGATGGCGAGGATGTCGGCGACGGGCACGCCGGAGGCGGCGTGCAGTTCGGCCACCTCCACCGTGGAGGAGGGCAGCACGACCTCGAAGTCGACGATGCCGCCCGGGGCCGGGAGGGTGTGCGGTGCGTCGGTCATGTCAGGCCGCCGTCCGCTCGCGGAGCCGGTTCAGGTGCTCGAGGCCGGCGAGGACGGCCGGGGTGGGCAGGCCGAAGTCGATCAGGCAGGCGACCTCGTCGACGCCGATGGCGCGGAAGCGCTCGACCATCCGCTCGGCCTTGTCGACGGTGCCGAGCAGGCCGCCGTCGTCGAAGTAGCGGTCGAAGGAGCGGGCGACGATGAAGTCGACGTCCTCGGGGGCGAGTCTGGAGGCGTCGATCCGGCGCCCGTCGAGCTGCGAGCCGAGCAGCAGGCCGAGCGAGCTGCGCAGATAGGCGCCGAGCGGGGCGCGGACGGTGTCGCGTACGGCGTCCTCGTCCTCGCCGAGGAAGGCGTGCACCATGAGGGCGACGTGGCCGGTCCAGCCGTCGGGGCGGCCGAGTTCGGCGACGGCCTTGCGGTACTCGCCGATCTTGTGGGCGAGGTCGTCGAGGTCCTGGCCGAGCAGGTGGGTGAGCAGTCCGGCGCCGGAGCGGCCGGCGTTGCGGAAGGTCTCGACGCCGCCGGCGCTGGTGACCCAGACCGGGAGTTCGGGCTGGACGGGCGGCGGGTAGACGCCGAGCCGCTGCTCGGTGCCGACGCCGTCGGTGACGGTGATCTTCTCGCCGCGCCACAGTGCGCGGACCTGCTCGACCTGTTCGAGCAGGATCGTGCGGCGGTCGGCGTAGTTCTCGGGGCGCAGGGCGAAGTCGGTGGCGTGCCAGCCGGAGGCGAAGGAGAGGCCGACCCTGCCGTTCGACAGGTTGTCGACGACCGACCACTCCTCGGCGATGCGCAGCGGGTGGTGGAGCGGGGCGACGACGCTGCCGGCCCGGATGCCGATGCGTTCGGTGACGGCGGCGACGGCGGCTCCGGTGACGGAGGGGTTGGGGTAGAGGCCGCCGAAGGGGTGGAAGTGCCGTTCGGGGGTCCACACCGCGCTGAAGCCGTTGCGGTCGGCGAACGTGGCGCCTTCCATGAGGAGTCGGTAGCGGTCGCCGGTGGCCTCGGTGCTGTCGTTGGCGAAGTAGAAGAGGCTGAAGTCCATGGTGGGCTTTCTCCGTTGGGGCGGCGGTCAGGCCACGGCCGGTTCGGCGCCCGCCTCGGGGGCCGGCTTGCGGGTGCGTTCGGCCCAGGACGCCACGGCCGGGGCGGCGAGGCCCGCGGCGAGCAGCAGGGCGGCGAAGACCACCCAGGCGGGCCAGCCGAGCTTCACGATGAGCAGGGTGGCGAGCGCGGGGGTGACCATGGAGCCGAGCTGGGTCGACATGCCGAACATGCCCTGGTACTGGCCCTGGGCGTGGTCGGGGGCGAGGCCGAAGGCGAGCGACCAGGAGCCGGCGCTGTAGAGCATCTCGCCGATGACGTGGACGACGGCGCCGGCGAGCAGCGCGGCGACGGCGACCCACACCGGGCGGTCGGCGGCGAGCGCGAAGAGTCCGCAGCACAGGGCGAGGAAGACGCCGCAGCGGCGCAGGGTACGGGCGCCGCCGCGGACGGTCTCGCTGCCCTTGCCGGCCCGCACCTGGAACAGCACGACCATGATCGTGTTGAGGATCAGGATGGCCGAGTAGAGCCACTTGGGGGCCTCGGTGTGGCCGGTGATCCAGATCGGCAGGGCGACGGTGAGGATGGCGACGTTCATCACCAGGACCGAGTTGAGCAGGGCGACGGCCGCGTACGGCAGGTCGCGCAGCACGACCCACTTGGGGCCGGTCCGCTCCTTGGGGGCCGGGTCGACGGACGGCACGGTGAGGTAGGCGGCGCCGGCGATCAGGAACATGGCGCCGCCGGCGATGAGCAGGCCCACGTAGGCGGGGCGGCTGTCGAACCAGAGGGCGACGGCGCCGGCCGCGGCGCCGAGGGTGACGCCGAGGTTGGACACGGCCCGCATGTAGGACCAGGCGCGGACCCGTTCCTCCTGCGGGATGAGGCCGGCGATCAGGGCGCCGCGGGCGGCGTCGGTGGAGGACTCGGCCATCAGGGCGAGGCTGGTGACGACGACGAGGGCGGCGAAGCTCTCCACGAAGGCGTAGGCGCCGACGAACACGCCGAGCAGCAGCAGGAAGCCGACGGTGGTGTTGCGGGGGCCGACGACGTCGGCGAGCCGGCCGGCCGGGATGCTGGCGGCCATCGCCATGGCGGCGCCGATGCTGAGCGCGAGGCCGACCTGCTCGGCGGGGATGCCGACGGTGCGGGTGAAGAAGAGCACGCTGACGGCCATGAGCACACCGTGGCCCGCGGTCTTGGCGAAGTTGCTCAGGCAGAGGGTGCGGACGATGCCGGGCGGCGGGACGATGTCATCGAGTAGCGCCATGGTGGCCTCCGTGGCCGCCGGCCGGTCCGGCCGCGGCGAGGTCGTGGGGGGTCTGGAGCTCGCGGGCGATGCGCGGCCGGTCGACCTTGCCGTTGGGGTTGAGCGGCAGGCTGTCCAGGTGCCGGAATCGCCGGGGCACCATGTGGACCGGTACGCGCTTGCGCAGCCAGCGGGCGAGCGGCTGGGGTTCGACGGGGGTGCCGGTGTGGCAGCCGACGAGTTCGACGTCGTCGCCGTCGCGCAGGGCGATGACGACGGCCTCGGCGATGTCGGGGTGGCGGCGCATCGCGGCCTCGATCTCGCCGAGTTCGATGCGGTAGCCGCGCACCTTGACCTGGTTGTCGAGGCGGCCGAGGTGCACGAGCCGCCCGTCCTCCCAGCGCACCCGGTCGCCGGTCCGGTAGTAGTGCGCGGGGGTGAGCGGGCCCTCGCCCTCGTACGGGGTGACGCCGTGCTCCGCGTCGTGGGCGAGGAAGCGGCCCCGGTTGTCGGCCGGGTCGAGGTAGCCGTCGAAGCGCTGCGGGCCGCGCACGACCAGCTCGCCCTCCTGGGCGGGCCGGCCGTCCTCGTCCAGGATGAGGTGGTCGAGGAAGTCGTAGACGGGCCCGATCGGCACGGTGTCGTTGGAGGTGGCGGGCCAGTCGGCCGGGTCGGCGGGCAGCGCGAACTCGGTGCAGGCGACGGTGAGTTCGGTCGGACCGTAGACGTTCTCCAGGGCGGCGTGCGGGGCCACCGCGTGCCAGGCGCGGGCCTGGTCGTAGGACAGCTGCTCGCCGATGAAGACGCTGGAGCGCAGGCTGGTGGCGAGCCCGGTGGGCAGGTTGTCCAGCTGGGCGCTGACGGACACCACGGACGGCACCGAGAACCAGTGGGTGATGCCGTTGTCCGCGATGTAGTCGACGGGCGAGAGGAGTTCGGCCCGGCCGGGCACCACGAGGGTGCCGCCGCCGCCCCAGGTCACGAACAGGTCGAAGACGGAGGGGTCGAAGGTGAGGTCGAAGGTGTGCGAGGTGCGGCAGCCGGGGCCGATGCCGTACCGGGCGATGTTGTGCGCGAGGTACGGCGTGAGGTTGCGGTGCCGGATCGGCACGCCCTTGGGGCGGCCGGTGGAGCCGGAGGTGAACAGCACGTAGGCCACGTCGTCCGGCCCGGTGGTGTACGGCGGGAGCCCGGGCGCGGGCAGGTCCGCCGCGCGCCCCGCTCCGGCCACCTCCGCGGCGTCCAGGCGCAGTTCGGTGGCGGCCGCGCCGGCGAGCTCGCCGTCGAGCTGGCTCGCGTCGGCGGCGTCCACGACGAGCACCTCGGCGCCGGACAGTTCGACGATCATCCGGTTGCGGGCCACCGGGAAGCCTGGGTTGACCGGGGTGACGGTCGCGCCGAGCCGCTGGCCCGCGAGGTAGGCGGCGAGGACGGCGACGGAGCGGGTGGCCATGACGGAGATCCGCCGGGGCGCGGTGCCGTGCGCGTCCACGATGCGGGCGGCGACGTGCTCGGCGGCCCGGCGCAGCTCGCGGTAGCTCAGGGTGGCCCCGCCCGCCTCCAGGGCCGGCTCGTCCGGGTGCCGCTCGGCGGTCCGGTCGAACCACGCGTACAGGGTGGCGGGGAGCCGCGGGTCAGCCATGCGACACCTCGCCGGCGGGCACGGTCAGGTCGGGCGCGTCCAGCCGCATGGTGGTCGGCGGCTCCTGGCGTGCGGGCTCGATGTGCAGCAGCTCGATGCCCTCGCGGTCCGGTCCGGTGACGGCGGCGGCGCAGGGGCAGGCGTCGTCGGTGAAGCCGGCGAAGCGGTAGGCGACCTCCATCATGCGGTTGCGCTCGGTGCGCCGGAAGTCGGCGGCGAGGTGCACGCCCGCGGCGGCGGCCCCGTCGGTGAGCCAGCGCAGGATGACCGCGCCGGCGCCGAAGGAGACGACCCGGCAGGAGGTGGCGAGCAGCTTGAGGTGCCAGACGCCGGGGAGGCGCTGGAGGAGCACGATGCCGACGGCGCCGTGGTCGCCGAAGCGGTCGGCGAGGGAGATGACCAGGACCTCGTGGCCGGGATCGGCGAGCAGGGCGCGCAGTTCGGCGTCTCCGTAGTGGACGCCCGTGGCGTTCATCTGGCTGGTGCGCAGGGTGAGTTCCTCGACCCGGGCGAGGTCCTCCTCGGCGGCCCGCCGGATGGTCATGACGAGGTCGAGGGTGCGCAGGAAGTCCTCGTCGGCGCCGGTGAAGTCCTGGCGGGCGGCCTCGCGGCGGAAGCCGGCCTGGTACATCTCGCGGCGGCGGCGCGAGTCGGCGGTGGTGACGGGGCTGAACTCGGGGCGGCCGGTGAGCTCCAGGGCCTCCTCGGCGCGGTAGCAGCGCACCTCGGGGAGGTGGTGGGCGACCTCGGCGCGCTCGGCGGGCTGGTCGTCGATGAAGGCGATGGTCTTCAGGGCGAAGTTGAGCTGTTCGGCGATGTCGCGGACGGAGCCGGACTTGGGGTTCCAGCCGATCCGGGGGTGCACGAAGTACTCGGCGACGCCCAGCTTCTCCAGCTGTCCCCAGGCGTGGTCGTGGTCGTTCTTGCTGGCCACGGCCTGGAGGATGCCCCGCTCGTCGAGCGTGGTGATCACCTCGCGGATCTCGTCGGGGAGCCGGACCTCGCCGTCCTCCAGCAGGGTGCCCTGCCACAGGGTGTTGTCGAGGTCCCACACCAGGCACTTGACGTGCGTGACGTCCTGCACGGTCTCCGTCATGGTCATACCTCCCACAGGGTCACGGCCCAGGCGGCGACCGGGCTGTTGTTGAGGACGAGCACGAGGTCGCCCGGGGCGAGTTCGCCGGCCGCGAGGAGCCGGTCGAGGTTGAGCACGACGTCCATGGCGCCCAGGTGGCCGTAGGCGGCGAGGTGTTCGCCGCAGACGGGGTGGATGGGCAGGCCGAGGAGCGTCTCGTAGAACTGGTAGGCGCTCGCGGTGACGTTCTGCATGAGGGTGGTCGCGACGGCGCCCTTGTCGACGCCGGCGTCGGCGAGCACCTCGTCGACCATCCGGGACAGCCGCATGCGGCTGTTCATGGCGAGCTCGAACCGGTAGCGGTCGGGCGAGGCGCACTCCTCACGCCACTCGTAGGACGGCACCTGCTTGTAGTCCACGCGGAACAGGTCGTGGAAGGTGCCGTCGGTCTCCTGGCGGTGGGCGCGCAGCACCGGCCGGCCGCCGCGGACCAGGGTCATCGCGTAGGCGCCGTCGCCGATCACGGTGACCGGGTGGCGGACCCGGTCGTAGCCGGTGGGGCGGCTGCCGTGGGCGACGAGGACGCTGTGGCGGGACGGGTCGGCGAGCAGCAGGTCCCGGGCCAGTGCCCAGGCGGCGCTGGAGCCGGTGCAGCCGAGGCCGTCGAGGGTGAAGGCGAAGGCGCCGTCGAGCTTGGCCTCGGCCTGGACGCGGCAGGCGTCCGAGCCGAGCAGCACGTCGGGGGCGCGGGGCCCGACGAGCACCAGGGTGTCGGGCCGGGCGGTGCCGCCCTCGCCGGAGCCCTCGCCGGCGTCGAGCCGCTCCAGGAGGCCCTGGACCGCGCGGACCGCGAGGTCGCCGGCGGTGGTGTCCTCCAGGACGCCGACGGTCGCGATGCCGCTGCCGCGGGCGAACTCGGCTTCCTCGGGGGCGAGTCCGGGGAACTCGGGGAGCTGTTCGAGGGGCGTGCGCTCGGTGGGCAGGACGGTGTGCACCAGGCCGATGCCGACGGAGGTGTCGTGGCTCATGACCACACCGCCAGGGCGTGCTTGCCGAGCAGCAGCTGGCTGATCTCGTTGCTGCCCTCGATGATCTCCATCAGCTTGGCATCCCGGTAGGCGCGGGCCACCGGCCCGCCGTCCCGGGCGCCCGCGGAGGCGAGCACCTGGACGGCGGCGGCCGCGCCGCGGGCGGCCTGCCCGGCGGCGAGGTGCTTGGCCGTGACGGCGGCGGTGACGAGCTCGGGGCTGTTCTCGTCCCAGCAGCGGCTGGCCTGCTCGCAGCAGCGGGCGGAGGCCTCCTGGGCGACGTGCAGTTCGGCGAGGTGCCGGGCGACCAGCTGGTGGTCGGCGAGCGGGACGCCGAACTGCTCGCGGGAGGCGGCGTGCGCGGCGGCGGCCCGCAGGCAGGCCCGCAGGATGCCGACGCAGCCCCAGGCCACGGAGACCCGGCCGAAGGTGAGCGCGGAGGTGACCAGCCAGTCCACCGGGAGTCCGGCGCCGCCGAGGAGCCGGTCGGCGGGCAGCCGCACCCCGTCGAGGGTGACGTTCGCGTGGCCGGCGGCCCGGCAGCCCATCGGGTCCGGGACCCGCTCGACGCGTACGCCGGGCGCGTCGGTGGGCACGACCACGGCGCCCGCGCCCTCGCCGTACCGGCCGAAGACGACGAGCAGGTCGGCGTAGGCGCCCACGGTGATCCAGGACTTGCGGCCGTCGAGGACGACGCTGTCGCCCTCGGCGCGGATGGTGGTGCTCATGGCGCCGAGGTCGCTGCCGGCGCCGGGCTCGCTGAAGGCGACCCCGGCGAGCTTCCCGGAGGTCAGCTCGGCCAGGTGGACGGCCTTCTGCTCGTCGCCGCCGAGCCGCTCGATCGTCCAGGCGGCCATGCCCTGGGAGGTCATGACGCTGCGGACGGAGGAGCACAGCGCGCCGACGTGCGCGGTCAGCTCGCCGTTGTCGGCACTGCTGAGGCCGAGACCGCCGTACGGGGCGGGCACCTGGGCGCACAGCACGCCCTTGCCGCCCAGTTCGCGCAGCAGGTCCAGGGGCAGTTCGCCGGCCCGGTCCCAGGCGTCGGCGCGGTCGCCGATCAGCTCGCCGGCCAGCTGCTCCGCCTCGGCGCGGGCGGAGCGGCGTACGGTCGCCTCACTCATCGCCGGCGCCCCGCAGGCGCAGCACGAGGGCGGTCATGGCGTCGACGCTGCGGAAGTTGTCCAGGGTGAGGTCGGCGCCGCCGACCTGGACGCCGAAGGACTGCTCGACGTGCACCAGGAGCTCCATGGCGAACAGGGAGGTGACCAGGCCGGTGGAGAACAGGTCGACGTCGGCGGCGACGGCGGCCTTGGTGCGCTGCTCCAGGAAGGCGGTCAGCGTCTCGCGGATGGCGGCGGTGTCCTGCTGGGTGGTGGGGGTGCTCACTTCGTGCTTCCTCCGTATTCGAAAAATCCGCGGCCGGTCTTGCGGCCGTAATCGCCGGCGGCGACCTTCTCCAGGAGCAGGGCGCAGGGTTCGTAGCCCGCGTCCCCGGTGCGTTCGTGCAGGACCCGCAGGGAGTCGACCACGTTGTCGAGGCCGATGAGGTCGGCGGTGGCGAGCGGGCCGGTGGTGTGGCCCAGGCAGCCCTCGAAGGCGGCGTCGACGGAGGCCGGGTCGGCGATGCCGTCGGCGACGATCCGGGCGGCCTCGTTGATCATGCGCTGGAGGATCCGGTTGATGACGAAGCCGGGTCCGTCGCCCACGACCACGCCGTGCTGGCCGAGGGCTTCGAGCAGGGCGCGGGCGTCGGCGACGGCCTTCTCCCCGCTGCGCGGGCCGCGGATCAGCTCCGCGGTGTGGATCAGGTAGGGCGGGTTCATGAAGTGGATGCCGACCAGGTCCTCGGGCCGGGCGACGGAGTCGGCCTGCTCGTCGATCGGCACGGCCGAGGTGTTGGAGATCAGCAGGGTGCCGGGGGCGACCACGGCGGACACCTCGGCGAGCACCTTGGCCTTGAGCGGGGCGAGTTCGGTGACGGCCTCGACGACGGCGGTGGCGTCGGCGACGTCGGCGATCCGGGTGGTGGTGACGAGCTCGCCGGTGGCGCCCTCGCGGGGCAGCTTGCCCATCATGCGGGCGAGCCGCAGCTGGCCGGTGGCGGCGGTACGGGCCTTGTCGAGGATCTCCTCGGAGACGTCCACCAGGATCACGTCGACGCCGCGGCCGAGGGCCAGGGTGGTGATGCCGGTTCCCATGACGCCGGCGCCGATGACGGCGAGCCGGTGGCGGGGCGTGCCGGCGTCCGCGATGGGGTCGGTGTGCTGGTCGGTCACTGCTGTTCTCCCTGGGTGGCGGCGGCCGCGCCCTCGGCCTTGAGGGCCGGGAGGAGCGAGCCGATGTCCTCGGTACGGTGGGCCAGGAAGGCCAGTCCGCTGCGCAGCTGCTCGCCGGTGACCAGCGGGGACAGGCCGGTCTTGCGCAGCCAGGGCTGCCAGGCGCGGGCCTGCACGCCGGCCTCGTCGAGCTCGTGGCCCTCCATCTCGTAGAGGGCGGTGGCGGACAGGACCTTGCTGCCGGTGGCGGTGGCGCGCTCGGCGACGAGGCGCTGCCACTCGGTCAGCGGGACGGTGCGGGTGGGCAGTCCCGCGCTCTGCAGGGCCTCGAAGAGGTCCTCCAGGCTGGGCGAGATCTCGTCCACGAGGTGGTAGGCGCGGCCCACGGACTTGCCGGAGAGGGCGAGTTCGGCGACGGCGCGGGCGAGGACGTCGACCGGGGAGACCGGCATGCCGCGGTCGTCGACCGGGCGGGCGCCGACGACGAGGCCGCTGGCGAGCAGGAACCAGATGAGGTCCTTGTCGTTGCAGGCGCCGGTCTTGCTGGAGGCCATGATGAGGCCGGGGCGGAAGACCCGGACCCGCATGCCGTCCTGGTCGGCCCGCTCCAGGATGCGCTCGCCGACCCACTTGCTGACGCCGTAGCCGCCGAGCTGCGGGTCGAGCGGCTGCTCGCGGGTCTCCATGAGGCGCCCGTCGGCGCCGGCGGGCGCGGTGGCGGCGACGGTGGAGATGAAGCTGATGTCGCGGATGCCGAGCGGGCGCATCCAGTTGAGCAGGCCGACGAGCGGCAGGATGTTGTCCTCGCGGAGCATCCGGTACGGCTCGGTGAAGACGACCTTCGCGGCGCAGTGCAGCACGTGCCCGATGCGGCCGGCGAGCTCGCCGTCGCGGTAGGACGCGCAGACCTCGGCGATGTTCCGGAGGTCGCCGGGGACGGCGTGCACGCGCTCCGGGTCGGGCTCGGGCAGCCCGAACTTGGCGGCGGTGGCCTTGAGCCGGGCCATGCCCTCGGCCTCGTCGGCGGCGCGGACCACGCAGTAGACCCGGCCCTTGGAGGCGCGGACCAGCTCGTCGAGGAGGAAGGCGCCGAGGTAGCCGGTGGCGCCGGTGAGCAGCACGTCCTTGCCGGGCGCGGTCTTCTTGGCGAGCGGTTCGAGGGCGATCTGGAGGTCGGCGTCGACGAGGGCGCCGTCGCCGTCGGCGGCCGGGTCGACCTCCTCGTCGCCGAGGCCGGCGCCGTTCTGCAGGCCCTCGACGATCTGGGTGAGCCGGCGGACGGTGGCCTGGCTGCCGCCGGCGCGGTGGATGTTGACCAGGACGCCGAAGCGCTGCTGGATCTCCAGGACGAGCTGGACGGAGAGCAGCGAGGTGCCGCCGAGCGCGGCGAACTCGTCGTCGAGGCCGATGGTCTCGTGCCCGAAGAGGTCCTTCCACAGCTGGACCATGCCGGCCTCGACGCTGCCCTCGGCGGCGGTGGAGGTGCCGCCGGTGCCGGGGGCGGCGGGCGCGGCGGCGACCGGGCCGTCGTAGGTCAGCCGGTCGAGGGCCCAGTGCCGCTTGCGGGTGAAGGGGTACGTGGGGAGGGTGACGCGGCGGCCGCGGGCGCCGTCGAGGGCGGTCCAGTCGACCTCGGCGCCGTGCAGCCAGGCGGTGGTGACGGCGTCGTCGAGCAGCTCGGCCAGGGCCTCGGCGTCGAGCGGGGCGTCCGGCGCGGGGAGGGCGAGGACGTGCCGGTCGCGGCCCGGCTCGCCGTGGCCCACGTACAGCGGGAAGCGTCCCTCGGGCCGGGTGTCCTGGGGGCCGGTCAGGGGCTCGCCGAGGCCGGGGAGCGCGGCGCGCAGTCCGGCGAGGAGGGCGGCCGGGGGCTGCGGGGCGCCGTCGGCGGGCAGTACGAGCACGGGGCGGCGGCCGGTGGAGCGCTCGGTGCGGACGGCCGGCGGCCGGGGCAGCCGCAGGGCGGCGGCGAGGCGCTCGCGGGGCGCGGTGACGACCCGGCGCTCGTCGAAGGAGGCGCGGCCGACCCGCAGGGTGTGGGCGACGTCCTCGGCGTCGAGGCCGCCCTCGTCGAGGGCGTCGGCGAGCCGGCGGCAGCTCTGGTCGAGCTCGGCGCGGGTGCGGGCGGACAGCACGAGGCGGACGGTGGCGCGGCGCGGGGCGGCGGGGCGGACCGGCTCGGGCGGGGCGGCGAGCACGACGGCGGCGTTGGTGCCGCCGACGCCCATGGAGTTGACCAGGACGTGCCGGTCGGCGTCGGCGCAGTCCTCGCCGGCGGTGGTGACGAAGAAGGGGCTCTCGTCGAGGATGTCGGGGTCGCGGGGGCTCTCGAAGGTGGGGTGCGGCGGGATCTTGCCGGTGCGGGCGACGTGCACGGCCTTGATGAAGCCGGCGATGCCGGCGGCGGGGCCGGTGTGCCCGATGTTGGACATGACCGAACCGAGCGCGCAGTAGGCGGTCTTGTCGGTGGTGGCGCGGAAGGCCCGGTTGAGCGCGAGGAGTTCGATGTTGTCGCCGACCGGGGTCGCGGTGCCGTGCGCCTCGACGTAGCGCAGCTTGTCAGCGGTGACGCCGGCGGTGCCGAGGGCGGCGGCGATGACGTCGGCGACGCCGCGCGGGCTGGGGGCGACGAAGCCGAGGCGGTCGCCGCCGTCGTTGCCGACGGCGCTGCCGCGGATCACGGCGAGCACGGTGTCGCCGTCCGCGAGGGCGTCGTCGAGGCGGCGCAGGGCGACGACACCGATGCCGGAGCTGTACGTGGTGCCGGTGGAGCTCGCGTCGAAGGAGCGGCAGTAGCCGTCCTCGGAGAGCACGCCGCCGGGCTGGTGGCGGTAGCCGCGGAAGGGCTCCAGGACGGTGGCGCCGCCGGCCAGGGCGATGTCGCACTCGCCGGAGAGCAGGCTGAGGGTGGCGTAGTGGACGCCGTACAGCGAGGAGGAGCAGCCGGTCTGGATGCTCAGGGCGGGGCCGCGCAGGCCGAGCTTGTAGGCGGCGCGGGAGGTCATGAAGTCGGCCTGGCCGCCGACCGTGAGCTCCAGGTCGTCGACGGCGGCGCGCAGGCCGGACTCGCGGGCCTTGGCGGCGAGCAGGGCGGCGGAGTAGTTGCCGGCGGCGCTGCCGGCGAAGACGCCGATGACCGGGCCGTCGGTGGCGTCCTTGCGGGCGGGGTGGCCGGCCGCCTCCAGGGCCTCCCAGCAGGCCTCCAGGAAGATGCGCTGCTGCGGGTCGATGGTCTCGGCCTCGCGCGGCGGGTAGCCGAAGAACTCGGAGGCGAACTCCTCGACGCCGGGCAGCGAGGTGGCGACCCGGACGAAGGAGGGGTCGGCGAGCATCTCGTCGGTGACGCCGGCGGCCTTGAGCTGCTCGGGGGACATCTCGCGCATGGAGACGACGCCGCGGTCGATGTTGCGCCAGAACTCCGCCGGGGTGGTGGCGTCGGGGTAGCGCAGGCCGATGCCGACGACGGCGATGTCGGTGCTGCTGGTCATGGTCGCGGTTCCCCCGTTCACGCGGACGCGGACTGGTCGCGGCGCGCGCGGCCGATGAGGCCGCCGCGGTTGCGGGCGCCGAGCTCGGTCAGCTGCTCCTCGGTGCCGGAGGCGTCGCCGAGCAGGGCCACCTGGGCCTTGACGGTGCTGTGCTGGAAGAGGTCGGAGACCTTCAGGGTCCGCTCGGTCAGCGGGTCCAGCTCCTCCCACAGCATGATGAGGAGCAGCGAACTGCCGCCCGCCTCCAGGAAGTTGACCTCGTCGGGTACCTGCTCGACGGCGTCCAGGTCCAGGACGTCGGCCCAGGCCTGGCGGACCCGGGCGAGCAGTTCGGTCTCGGTGAGCGGGGTCGTGGCCACGGTGTTGTTCACGAAGTGCTCCTGGTGATGGGGTGGGAGTCGGGGTCGGCCGCGAGGTCTTCGGCGGCGGTGACCACGTCGGTGAGCAGGGCCTCGGCCGTGTCCCGGGTGAAGAGGTTGACGGCGTAGGCCAGGCGGAGGTCGAGCCGCTCGTCCGCCGCCTCTTCGGCGACGAGTTCGAGCTCGTACTTGATGTGGAGCGGTTCGAGCGGGAGGAGCCGGGCGGTGGTCCCGGCGGCCAGTCCGGCGGGGCCCTGGGCGCCGCTCTGGGCGCTGAGGAAGACCGGGGTGAGGGCGGGGCGGCTCAGGTCGCGGTCGCTGTGCAGCTCGGTGGCGAGGACGTCGAGCGCCACGTCGGCGTGCCGGTAGGAGACGGAACAGCTCTCCCGGACCCGGCCGAGGAGTTCCCGCCAGGTCGGTTCGCCGCGCAGGTCGATCCGGAGGACCAGGGTGTTGACGAACATCCCGACGGCCTCGCCGGCGGCCGGGTCCTCGCGGCCGGCCCAGGGAAAGGCGAAGAGGAAGTCGCGCTGGGTGCCGCGCCGGGCCAGGGCCACGGCGAGCAGGGCCGCCGTGGTCATGAAGAGGGTGCAGCCGACGACGTCGGCGGCGACGGCGCGCAGCCGGGCGGCGGTGGCGGCGGGCAGCTCGGCGGTGAGCAGCGTGGCCTCGGTGGACTGGAGTTCGGTGCGCGGCCAGTCGTGGGGCAGCTCGATGTCGTTGGGCGCGCCGCGCAGGTGGTCCAGGAGGGCGGCGGCGTGCTCGGCCTCCTGCGCCGGGGCGGCGGGCGCGGCCGGGGCGAGGCTCGCCGGGTGGACGGGGGCGGCGAGCACCGGCTCGGCGCCGGCGGCCAGGGCGCGGTAGGCCGTGCCGATCTCGTCGAGCAGCAGGTCCCGGGACCAGCCGTCGGCGACGATGTGGTGGACGACCAGGGCGAGCACGGTCCGGCCGGGCCCGAGGACCAGGATCTCGGCGCGGGCCGGGGCCTCCTTGCCGAGGTCCACGGGCGCCCAGCACAGCCGGGACAGGCGGTTGCGCAGGGTGTCGGGGTGCCAGTCGGCGGCGTCGGTGACGGGCGTGGGCGGCGGGGTGGCGGTGGTGCGGTAGCAGACGTGCCGCTTGCGCCGGTCGAGGCAGAACACCGAGGACAGCGCGGGGTGCCGGCCGAGCACCAGGTCGACGGCGCGGCGCAGCACGTCGTGGTCGACGTCCCCGGTGTACTCGACGAGGGTGGGGATGAGGTAGGCGGCGCGCAGCGAGGGCAGCCGGTCGAGGAACCAGAAGCGCTGCTGTACGGGCGAGGCCGGGTGGGCCTCCTGGTCGGCGGCGGCCGTGCCGGGGCGCTCGGCGCTCGCGGCGACCGGCGCGGGCGCGGCCGGCTGCGCGGCGGCCTCCGCCGCCTCGGCGGCGGCGGTGGCGCGGGCCCGGTCGAGCAGCCGGGCGAGTCCGGCGACCGTCGGGTCCGGCAGGAAGTCGCGCGGCGACACGGTCAGTTCGTGCCGGCGCTTGGCCTCGGCGAGCATCGTGACGGCGAGCAGCGAGTGTCCGCCGAGCGCGAAGAAGTCGGAGCCCGGGGCGAGTTCGGCGACGGCCGGGGCGGGGCCGAGGCCGCCGCGCCCGGAGAGGGCGGCGACGAAGAGCTCCGCCGCCTCGGCCTCGCTGCCGCGCAGGGCGGCGCCGTGCGGTGCCGCGGCCTTCCGGGACCCGTCGGCCGGGAGTGCCGGGAGTGCCGGGACCTCGGGCACGGGCGGCAGCGCGTCGGCGGCCGGCTGGCCGGGCAGCTCCGGCAGCGCGGCGAGGGGCCGGTCGGGGTCGGCGACGGCCGCGTCGAGCAGGGCGGCCAGGCCCTCGGCGAGGGCCCGCGCGCCCTCGGGGCCGTACAGCTCGGTGTCGTACTCGATCGTGACGGACAGGCCCTCGGGGCCGTCCTCCAGGATCAGCAGCAGGTCGAACTTGGCGGTGCCGGTGCCGAGGACCACGGGCACGGTCCAGCCGGCGCCGCCGGCCCGGACCACGGGCGCGTTCTGGTAGACGAAGCCGACCTCGACCAGCGGGGTGCGGCCGGTGCCGCGCGCGGCGCCGACGGCGGCGGTGAGCCGGTCGAAGGGGATCCGCTGGGCGGACAGCGCCCGGAAGGCCTCCTTGCGGGCGGCCTTGCACAGCGCGCGGAAGGTGTCGGCGGCGTCGACCCGGGCGTGCAGCGGCACGGTGTTGACGAAGAAGCCGACGGCCTCCTCCAGGCCGGGGTGGTCCCGGTTGGCGGTCATGGTGCCGAGCAGGAACTCGCTCCGGCCGGACCAGCGGTGCAGCAGGGTCTGCACGGCGGCGGTGAGGACGACGTACGGGGTGACGCGCAGCCCGGCGGCGAGCGCGTCGATCCCGGCGCGCACCGGCGGCGGCACGAGCAGCTCGTGACGGGCGCCGGCGCGGCTGCCGTCGGGGCCGGCCGGGCGGTCGGCGCGGCCGGCCAGGCGCAGGCCGGGGGCGACCCGGAGCAGTTCGGCGGCGCGCTCGTCGAGGGCCCGGACGGCGGCCGGGTCCTCGGCGGCGGCCCGCTCCTGGACGGCGAACTCCGCGTACCGGGCGGGGAGTTCGGGCAGGTCCACGGGGTCGCCGGCGAGGGCCGTCGCGTAGGCGCGGGCCAGGTCGTCGAAGAGCGGGGCGAGGGACCAGCCGTCCACGGCGATGTGGTGGACGGTGAGCAGGACGGCGTCGCCGCCGGGCAGGCCCTGCCACAGGGTGCAGCGCAGCAGCGGGCCGCGGGCCAGGTCGAAGGGGGCGCGGCCGCGCTCCGCGGCGTCCCGTTCGGCGCGGGCGGCGGCCTCGGGCGCGCCGGTGAGGTCGACGACCTCGACGGGCACCGGTTCGGGAGCGAGGACGTGCTGTTCGAGGCGGTCGTCGACGAGCCGGTAGACGGTGCGGAGCGGTTCGTGACGGGTGGTGACCGCCTCCAGGGCGAGGGAGAGCGCCTTGGGGTCGAGGGGCTCCGCGGTCCGGAAGAACAGCGGGACGTTGTAGGTGGGGTTGCCGGGAGCGGCGGCGTCGGCGAACCACAGGCGCTCCTGCGCGAAGGAGAGCGGCGCGGGCTGGTTTCCGGTCACGAGGCGGCCGCCAGGGGTGTCGAGGCCACGTGCGCGGCCAGCTCGTCGAGGCTGTCGGTGAGCAGCACGGCACCGGCGTCGATGCGGACGTCGAGGCGCTGCCGCACCCGGGTGGCGATCTGCATGGCGAGGATCGAATTGCCGCCGAGGTCGATGAAGTTGGCCTCCGGCTCGACGGCGGGGACGCCGAGCACGTCCTGCCAGATCTCCTGGAGGGCGGCGAGTACGGAGGCGCCGGACGGGGCGTCGGACGCGACGTCGGAGGGGGGACCGGCGTCCGGGGCGGGGGCAGGGGCTCCGGCCGGTGCGGCGGGGGCGTCGAGCATGCGGAGCAGCTGGGCGCGGTCGGCCTTGCCGGTGGACCCGAAGGGGACCCGGTCGAGCACCAGCCAGCGGGTGGGCAGCATGTAGCTGGGCAGGGTCTCGCCGAGGCGCCGGTTGAGGGCGGCGGGCAGCTCGGCGCGGGGGACGCCGGAACCGTCGGCCGAGGGGCCGGTCCCGGCCTCGGCGGCGGGCAGGACGAAGCCGACCAGGGAGGCGGCCGGGCCCTCGCCGACCTTCTCGACGAAGGCGGAGTCGGCGAGCCCGCAGGCCATCGCGGCGCGCTCGATCTCCTCCAGCTCGATCCGGAAGCCGCGCAGCTTGACCTGGCGGTCGGTGCGGCCGAAGAGCTCGACGGCGCCGCTCGGCAGCAGCCGGCCGGTGTCACCGGTGCGGTAGATCCGCTCGCCGGTGCCCGGATGGGTGATGAAACGTTCCGCCGTGAGCTCGGGGCGGGCCAGGTAGCCGAGCGCCACGCCCGGGCCGCCGACGCACAGCTCGCCGGTCTCCCCCGCCGGCACCTCGTTCAGCTCCGCGTCCAGGAGGTGGAGGGTGGTCTCCTGGAGCGGGAAGCCGACCGGCACCCGGTCGAGGCCGTCGAGCGAGGCGTCCGTGCAGTCGAAGTAGGCGGCGAAGGTGGTGGTCTCGGTCGGCCCGTAGCCGTTGACCAGCCGCCCGGGCGGGGTGGCCGCGAGCACCCGGCGGACCGCGCCCAGCTCCAGCTGCTCGCCGCCGACCACGACGGTGCCGACGCCCGCGAAGGCGTCCGCGCTCTCCCGCGCCACGGTGTGGAAGAGGGAGGTGGTGAGGAACATGTGGTCGATCCGCTCGGCCCGCAGCAACGCCGTCCACTCGTCCATGGCCAGCTCGGTCACGGACGGGAAGACCACGACGGTCGCGCCGCCGCACAGCGCGTTCCACAGCTCGAAGGTGGTGGCGTCGAAGGCCGGGTTGGCGGAGCTCGCCACCCGGTCGCCGGGCTCGACCGTGCAGAACAGGGCGCCGAGGGCGAGCCGCAGCACGGCCCGGTGGGGGACGACGACGCCCTTGGGGCGCCCGGTGGACCCCGAGGTGAAGTTCACGTACGCCGGGGCGTCCCGGTCGCCGGCGGGGGCGGGGACCGGGCGGCCGGGGTCGCGCTCCGGCAGGTCGAGCGGCTCGACGCCCTCGGGCAGCCAGGTCGCGAGGTCCGCCCAGCGTCCGGTGGCGCCCGGGGCCCGGACGATCACCCGCGAGCCGGACTCGCCGACGATGTCGGCGAGCCGGCTCGTCGGGGCGAGCCCGTCGAGGGGGAGGTAGGCGGCACCGCAGCGCAGGATGCCGAGGAAGGTGACGACCAGGTCGGCCGAGCGGTCCTGGGCGACCGGCACCAGGTCGCCCGGGCGGACGCCCCGGTGCGCGAGCTCGGCGGCCAGCCAGCCGGCGCGCTGCCAGAGCTCCCGGTACGAGAGCGACCGGCCCTTCGCCGGATCGCGTACGGCACAGGCCTCAGGCTGTCGCTCGACCCACCGTGCCACGACCTCGTGCACGCTGACTGCCGCCATGTCTACCCCTCCCCTTGATCCCTGATGAACTGCGTGTGACGCGGTGCGGCGCGGGCGGTGGGTGCTCAGCCCCAGCCGTGGTCGCCGGCCTCGCCGGCGAGGACGAGGAGACCGTCGGCGGAACCCTCATCGAAGGTGGCGGCGTTCTTTCCCCAGCCGTGGTCCGCCGTGATCCGCTGCGTCGCACCGGCGGCGTCGCCCGCACCCGCCAGGAGTTCGCCCGAGGCGACCGGAGCGGCCGCGAGGAAAAGGGCCGTGAAGGCCATTCCGGCGGACTTGACGAACCGGTTGGTAAGCATCTCTCTCCGTTTCGGTCGACGGCCGTCGATATTCACCGGCCGCGTTCGCTTTCCGACGTCCACATCGTGTGGCGAACGGGGAGCGGGGATCAAGAAATGGCGCGCGCACGCCTGTGCGGCGCACGTTCATGCGGAGGGACGAAACGGACATCGCCGACGGGCGCGGTGGGCGCGCCGGCGGGCGCTCGCCTATCGTGGGCGGCGTTCACCAGGTGTGCGAACGCCCGTCACCGGCCGTCCGCAGCAACCGGATACGACGCCCAGGGAGGCTTGCGTGACCCTCTTCGGCCACGACCTGACAGACTCCGCCCAGCTGCGCCCACTGGAGCCGTGGCAGGCGGGAGAATTCGCCGAGTACGTGGACCGGGTGCGACCGCATCTGGCCCCGTGGCTGCCGTGGGCGCACTTCGTCGTGGACCCGGATTCCGCACGGAATTTCCTCCAGCGGTATGCCGACACGCAGAGCCAGGACGGCGGCCGGATTTTCGGCATCTGGGTCGACGGAAAAATGGAGGGCGGGGCGCTCTTCCGTATCTTCGACGTGCCCACCGGTGTGTGCGAAATGGGGGTCTGGCTTTCCCCGGACGCCCAGGGAAAGGGCCTTGTCACGCGTGCCGCCCGGCATCTCGCGGACTGGGCGCTGAAGGTGCGCGGAATGCATCGGGTGGAATGGCGCGTGACGCCCGCGAACGAGCGCAGCATCGCCGTCGCGAAGCGCCTCGGCATGCGGTACGAGGGCACCCTGCGCGAGGTGTTCTCCTTCAACGGCGCGCGCCAGGACCTGGAGGTGTGGGCGCTGCTCGCGACCGACCCGGCGGAACCGGCGGCGTGATCCCGGCACCGGGCTCGGACCACCGACCCGGGCGAAAAGGGCCCGTGCGAAAGGGCCCGGACAACAGAAGAGGCGAGGAACGCTCTCCTCGCCACTCTTAACTTATAGCGGATGGGGGGCCTTGCCGCAAGGCCCCCCTTGTGCCGCACAATCGCTCCCCTGACGCCGGAACCTGCGGAAATGGGAGCTTCACCACGTGCGTACGCATACGTCCGCGTTCAATCTGTCCGACCGCCACTCCGCCAAGGCCGACCCGGCACTGATCGGCGCCGACGAACGGCACTTCACCGCGATCGCCGAGAGCCTGGAGGAGTCGGTCGCCGAGCTCACGGAGCGGCTCACCGTGCTGCGCCGGGCGCCCGGCGGCATCGGCCGGGAGGCGATGGAGCGGGACCACGAGATCCACCGGCTGACCGGCCGGCTGCGCACCCTGCGCCGCTTCGGCCTCGACCTGTGCCTGGGCCGGATCGTGCCCGAGGGCGCGGACGAGCCGGTCTACATCGGCCGGCTCGGCCTCACCGACGCCGCCGGCCGGCGGCTGCTCGTCGACTGGCGCTCGCCGGCCGCCGAGCCCTTCTTCGCCGCGACCCACGCCCGCCCGATGGGCCTGGCCAGCCGGCGCCGCTACCAGTGGACCGACGGCCGGATCCACGACTACTGGGACGAGGTGTTCACCGCCGACGGCCTCGAAGGACACGCGGCCCTCGACGACCAGTCCGCGTTCCTCGCCAGCCTCGGCGGCACCCGCTCGGAGCGCATGCGGGACGTGCTCGCCACCCTCCAGGCCGACCAGGACGCGATCATCCGGGCCGGCTCGCGCGGCACCCTGGTCGTCGACGGCGGCCCGGGCACCGGCAAGACCGTGGTCGCCCTGCACCGCACCGCCCACCTGCTCTACGCCGACCCCCGGCTCGGCCACCGGCGCGGCGGCGTCCTCTTCGTCGGGCCCAGCCGCCCGTACCTGGCCTACGTCTCCGACGTGCTGCCCAGCCTCGGCGAGGAGGGCGTGCGCACCTGCACCCTGCGCGACCTGGTCCCGGAGGGCGCGACGGCGGGGCCCGAGCGCGACCCGGAGGTGGCCCGCCTGAAGTCCTCGGCCTCGATGGTCCGTTCGATCGAGCTGGCGGTGCGCTTCTACGAGGAGGCACCGACCCGGGCGCTCACCGTGAGCACCCCATGGGCCGAGCTGCGGCTGACCGCCGACGACTGGGCGGAGGCCTTCGAGGCCGCCGACGGCGTGCCGCACAACGAGGCCCGCGAACGCATCTGGGAGGAGCTCGGCAGCCTGCTCCTGGAGAAGCTGGACGCGGACGCCGAGGTGCCCGAGGAGGCCTTCCGTCGGGCGCTGCGCGCCGACCGGGAGCTGGTCGAGACGCTGCACGGGGCCTGGCCGGTGCTCGACCCGGCCGACGTGGTGGGCGACCTCTGGTCCGTACCCGCCTATCTGCGCCTGTGCGCGCCGTGGCTGGGGCCGGACGAGGTGCGGCTGTTGCAGCGCGCCGAGCCCCGGGCCTGGACGGTGGCCGACCTGCCGCTGCTCGACGCGGCGCGGCAGCGGCTCGGCGACCCGGAGGCGGGGCTGCGGCAGCGCCGTTACGAGCAGGCGCTCGCCGCCCAGCGCCGGGAGATGTCGGCGGTGGTCGACAACCTGATCGCGGCGGCGGTCGACTCCGGCGCGGACGGGGACGACGGCGAGGGTCTGGTGCGGATGCTGCGCGGCGCGGACGCCGAGGTCAGCCTGGTCGACGAGAGCGGGCTGCCCGGCGCCGAACGGGACGCGCTCGCCGGGCCGTTCGCGCACATCGTGGTCGACGAGGCGCAGGAACTCACCGACGCGGAGTGGCAGATGCTGCTGCTGCGCTGCCCGTCCCGGTCCTTCACGGTGGTCGGCGACCGCGCGCAGGCCCGGCACGGCTTCGCCGAGTCGTGGCGGGAGCGCCTGGAGCGGGTCGGCCTCGACCGGGTCGAGACGGCCTCGCTGGGCATCAACTACCGCACGCCGGAAGAGGTGATGGCGGAGGCGGAGCCCGCGATCCGGGCCGCGCTGCCGGACGCCAACGTGCCGACCTCGGTGCGCCGCTCCGGCGTCCCGGTGGTGCACGGCCGGGCCGACGACCTGGACGCGGTCCTGGACGCCTGGCTGGCCGAGCACGCCGAAGGGACCGCCTGTGTCATCGGCGGTCCCGTGGTGCGGGGCAGGGAGCGGGTGTCCTCGCTCACCCCGGAGCTGTCGAAGGGCCTGGAGTTCGACCTGGTGGTCCTGGTCGACCCCGAGCGCTTCGGCACCGGCGTGGCCGGCGCGGTCGACCGCTACGTGGCGATGACCCGGGCGACCCGGCAGCTCGTGATTCTCACGAGCACGCCTTCTCCGTCCGCGAGTTGATCGAGATCAGCTCAGGGAGGCGACGCCGGCCCGGGCGAACTTCTCGTCCAGGTCGCCGGACGGGGCGCCCGCGACGCCGATGCCCGCGATCGGGGCGCCCTTGGCGGTGACGGGGGCGCCGCCGGCGAGGAAGAGGGTGCCCGGGATGTCCTTCAGGGTCGGCGCGTTGGTGAGGCGCTTGACCAGCTCGGAGGTGGGGGCGTTCCAGGAGACGGCGGTGTACGCCTTCTTCACGGCCGACTCGTAGGACTGCGGGCCCGCGCCGTCCCCGCGCAGGGTCACGAGGGTGTTGCCGTTGCGGTCCACCACCGCGACGGAGACCCTCTGGTTCTCCTTCTCGGCGGCCTTCAGAGTCGCCTGCGCGGCCTTCGTCGCGGCCTCGATCGTCAGGTGCGTGCTCCGCGTGGTGTTCTTGTTCTTCACGTCGGCCTTGGCGACCGCGGCGGCCGGGGCGGCGGCGGGCGTGGCGGCGTTCGCGGAGACGGCGCCGAAGGCACCGGCGCCGAGGACGACGAGGGTGGCGCCGCCGGTCAGGACACGGGCCCGCATCGAGATCTTCTTCATGGTGGATGACTCCTCGTGGTGGTGGTCGCTGCCCGGGAGGCGCTCGCCGTCCCGCTCCGCCTTCCATCCTGGTGCCGCCCCCGGCCCTGCCCGGTCCGCCCGCCGGCCCCTCTCCCGGCCCCGCCCGGCCGACCCCGGGGTCGGCCGATCGGCTGACCCCGGGCGTGACCGAGGTCCCGGAGGGGGTTCCGTGGACGCCGGGGGCCGGCCACCGGGCCGGATGGGGCATTCCCGGTGCTTTCCGGATTTACTGGGGCGGTGACGGCCGGCAGGAGAAGGGCACGCGGGATGGCGGGGACGGACGGGGTGCGGGACGGGCGGGACGGGGACGTCCGGTACGCGGGTGACGGCGCGGCGGGCGGAGTGTGGGGCCCGCCGGCGCCGGAGGCGGAGGAGCGCTGGTTCCGGGTGCTGCTCTACGCCGGCTTCTTCCTGCTGCTCGGCTCCTCGCTGACCCGCTTCCTGATGCGGCACACCGACGACGGCCGGGCGCCCTGGGTGGTCGCCCTCGCCCTGCTGCTCGCCGCCCTGTACGTCGCCGAGACGGCACCCCGCACCCGTACCGGCAGCAGCCGCCGGGTATGGCTGGGCGCGGTGGTCGCGGTCTGGATCGCCCTGGTGTTCCTGGCGCCCAGCTTCGCCTGGTGCTCGATCCCGCTGTTCTACCTGAGCCTGCGCACCCTGCGCCCGCCGGCCGCCGCGGCGCTGATCACACTGCTCACAGCGGTGGCGGTGGTGGCGCAGCTGCGGCTCGCCGGCCGGTTCGACCTGGACCTGCTGCTGGCACCGCCCGCGGTCTCGGCGATCGCCGTGGCCGTCTTCGTCCAGATGGACCGGCAGACCCAGCGGCAGCGGCGGCTGATCGCCGATCTGGTGCGCACCCGGCGGGAGCTGGCGGCGACCGAGCGCCGCGAGGGCACCCTCGCCGAGCGCCAGCGGCTCTCCATGGAGATCCACGACACCCTCGCGCAGGGCCTGTCCAGCCAGCAGATGCTGCTCCAGGCGGCCGACCGGGTGTGGGACGGGGAGCCGGAGACCGCCCGCCGGCACGTGCGGGCGGCGACGGCGATCGCCGAGCACAATCTCGCCGAGGCCCGCCGGTTCGTGCACGACCTGGCGCCCGCCGACCTCGCCCAGGGCGGCGGCGTTGAGGAGGCGCTGCGGGCGCTCGCCGCGCGGGAGAGCACCGGCGGGCTCGACGTGCGCTGCCACGTGGACGGCGCGCCGGACCGGCCGCTGCCGGGCCGGGTCGAGTCGGCGCTGGTGCGGATCGCGCAGGGCGCCCTGGCGAACGTGCGGGAGCACTCGGGCGCGGGCACGGCCGCGCTGACCCTCACCTATCTCGACGACCAGGTCGTCCTGGACGTGGCCGACGACGGGCGGGGCTTCGACCCGGCGGCCGCGCTCGCGGACACCGGCGGCGTTCGGGGCCACGGCCTGCCCGCGATCCGCACCCGGGCCGCCCAGCTCGGCGGCACCCTGACGGTGGAGTCGGCGCCCGGGGAGGGCACGGTCCTGTCGGCCGCGATCCCGCTCGGCCCCGCACCGGCCCCGTACCCGTCCTCGTCCCCCTCCTCCCCCTCCCCTGCCTGACGGGCCCCGGGCACGACACGGCCCCGCCGCCCGCCCGGGAGGGGCGGGCGGCGGGGCCGCGCACGGGACGGACGGGGATCAGCCGCCCACGGTCCCCAGGGCGATGCGCCGCTCGAAGGCGTCGAAGGCCGCCTCCTGGCGCCACTCGACGGCGGCCTTGGGGCTGGCGTCGAGGAGCCGGCGGCAGGCGGGGCGCAGCCGCTCGGAGCCCGGCTCGTCGTGGCGGCAGGCGCCGGCGAGCCGGTAGCCGTCACGGGTGGGGTTGCCCTGCCAGATGCTCGCGCCGGGCAGGAAGGCGTACTCGAGGGAGGCGCGGGCCAGGTCCTTCAGCTCGCGGTAGCCGAGGTCGTAGGTCTCGCTCGCGTAGCGGTACTCGTGCGTGATGTCGATCCGCGAGACGCCCGGGTCGTCGGTGGCGAGGACGACCGGGACGCCGTGCGCGCGGTACGTCTCGAAGGGGTGGTCGGCGCCCTTGACGCCGAGGATCTGGGCGTTGCTGGTGAACGGCACCTCGACGGCGATCCGGCGCGCGGCCATGGTGTCGGCGACCCGCTGCCAGTCGTCCTCGTGGACGAGGTCGACGCCGTGCCCGATGCGCTCGGCGCGGGCGGTGTTCACGGCCTCGCCGATGTGGAAGGTGAGGTGCTCGGGCTTGACCAGGCCGGGCCACAGCTCGCCCGCGTGCAGGGTGACGTGCGCCTTCGGGTAGACGCCGCGCAGGTACTGGAGCATCCGCATCTGGGTGCGGTAGTTGGCCAGCGAGGTGTCCCAGTCCTCGGGCTGGACCAGGTTGACGGCGACGAAGCGCGGGTCGGCCTCGGCGAGCCGCATGCCGAGCGCCATCTGCGTGAAGACCCGCTCGTTGGAACTGCCGCGCGAGACCTGGGAGATCCAGCGCACGGTCAGCTCGCAGCCGGGGCGGGGCGTGTCGGTGGCGCAGCGGGCGGCGGTGCGGAACTCGGCGTCGCCGTCGTCGGCCTCCTTGCGGGCCTCGGCGACGACCTTGTCGAGCTTGCCGCCGGCGACCAGCTTGTCGTGCATCCGGGCCAGGTCGGCGTCCCAGCCGACCTCGGCGGCGAGCTTCTTCGCGCTCTCGGAGGCCGGGCTGACCATGGTCTCCAGATAGAACTGGTTCTGCTCGGCCACGGAATCGGCGACCTCGGCGAGCAGCTTGCCGCGGTGCCGCCAGGTCACCTCGCCGAACTTGCCGAAGGTGTCGAAGAAGTGGTCGTGCCCGTTGCCGCCGGCCGGGAAGTCCTGCATCGACCAGGCGCGCACCAGCGCGTCGCGGAAGGCGGTGTCGGTGCGCGCGTCGGCGGCGGGCCGGGTGCCCGGGCCGCACGGCGGGGTGACGGCGGTCATGGTCTTCGTGTCGACGCAGAGCCCGTCCTCGGCGGCGAGCTCGATCAGGTACTCGGTGGTGACCGCGCCGGACAGGTGGTTGTGCAGCTCGCCGCCCTTGGGCAGGGCCCGGAAGAAGTTCTGGAGCGCGGCCGGGTCGTTGCGGATCGCGGCGAGCCGGGCGGCGGCCACCGCCTCTCCGGCCGTCGCCACCGGCCGCGGCGCGGCCGCGGACCCGCCGGGGGCGCCGGGGGCGGCGCTCGCCTGGCCGGCCGGAGCGGCGACGGCGGCGGGCAGCAGGCAGAGCGCGGCGACGAGCAGTGCGCGACGGCGCGAAGTGCGGCGCGGGGCGGGGCGGTTGGGTTCCTGTGGGGGTACGGAATTGATCACCCCGGCATGATCGCGAGTGCCGGCCCGGGGCGGGGCCCGCGACGGGCTTTTCGCCCGGCACACCACCCGCACGGGGAGTTCCTTCGCACACACCAGCGGGGCGGTGCACGCGTGTTCAGACCGCCCGGCGGGGCGGTCCTGGGCCGTTTCTTTCGGATCAGGCCGGATCCGGGGGCACCTCCCGTGCCCGGAGGGCTACGGGGGAGAGCGGCATCCGGTGCATGGGGTCTCCCCAGGCCCGCCAGGGCCGAGGGTTGGGGTCTCCCCAGGCCCGCCAGGGCCGAGGGTTGGGGTCTCCCCAGGCCCGCCAGGGCCGAGGGTTGGGGTCTCCCCGGGCCCGCCAGGGCCCAGGGGAAGGATCGCAAGGCGGAGGTGGGGGCACCTCCCCGCCCCCTCGGCCTGGTGGCCGGGGAGGTGGGGGCACCTCCCGGGCCACGAGGCGGAGGGGGCGCAAGCGATGCGGTGGGGGTACTCCCCCAGGCTCCGCCGGGGGCGCCCCCACCCAGGCGAAGCTCTGGGGGAGCCGAGAGCCCGGCAAGATCCGGAAGAGACGGACAGGGCCTAGGTCCTGTCCGGAAAGTGGCGTCGTCTGCCCGCAGGGCAGGGCTCGCGGTGTCTGGTGCGTGCGATCGCAAGGCGGAGGTGGGGGTACCTCCCCGGCCGCCAGGCCGAGGGGGCGGAGACATGGCTTGCCATGGCGACCGACGACAACGCGGCGTGGGGGCACCTCCCGTGCCCGCAGGGCTACGGGGGAGTGCGTGCCAGGCGCCGCGAGCCAGGCGAAACTTTCCGGACAGGGCCTAGGTCCGGCCTAGGCCGGACGGTCCCGCCGTCCTCCGCCCCGGGCCCGTTCCGCCGCCCCCGCGGCCCGGCCTACCGTCGCCCCCATGGAGACGACAGGAACGGACCCGCGGGCGTACACCCCCGCGCGCGGCACCGCCGGGATTCTCGACGAGGCGCTGGAGCGGCTGCACTCCAGCGGGCCCGAGCGGCTCGGGCGGCTCACCAACCACGCGCCGATGGCCGTCGAGGCGCTCGCCGCGCACGGGCAGGAGCGGGCGGTACACCGGTGGCTCGACCGCTACGCGCCGAAGCTGGAGGACTTCCCGACCGGGCTCGCCCCGGTCACCGCCGCGAACTGGCCGGAGGCCCTGGGCGACCCGCGGCGGGCCGCCGACTGGATCGTCCACTTCGGGCGCGAGCTGGAGGGGCGCCCCTGGCGGGAGGTGCTCGCGGAGTGGTGGCCGCGGCTGCTGCCCGGTCTGTACGGCGGATCGACGCACCCCGTGATCCGGGTCGGGCACGCCGTGCGCACCCTGCTCGCGGACGGCGACGCCACCACCGCCCCGCGGCTGGCCGAGCTGGCGCACGGGCTCGGCTACTGGGCCGCCCGGCACCGCCCGGTCACCGGTGTCACCGCGCTGCCCGGCACCGAGGAGGCGGCCGCCTCCGCCGCGCTGGACGCGGTGCCGCGCATCGCCGGGCAGGAGGGCGGCTTCCCCGACCGGCTCGGCCGGGTGCGGCGGCTGCCGGTCTGGGCGACGGCGGTGACCGGTCCGGACACGGCGTACGAGCGGCTGGCGGAGCTGGTCCGGGCCGCCACCCACCGCTACGCCACCCACGGGCACGGCGAGGAGACCATGCTGGTGCACGCCGCCACCGCGCCGAACGCCGTGCTGCGCGCCCTCCCCGCGCTGCCCCGCACCCTGTGGGTGCCGAGCCTGCACGCCGCGTGGGCGGCCTCGGCGGCGGTGACCGCGATGTACGCGCCGGCCGAGGGCGTTCCCCTCGTACCGCCGCCCGGTCGGCTCACTCCCGGGGAGGTCATGGAACGGGCCCTGGCGCACGGCGACGAACACGTGATCAAGCTGACCGACACCGCCCTGGACTTCCCCGACGGGCCGTCCCTCGCGGCCGCCCTGCGGGCCGTGGAGCTGAGCGCGCCGCTGTCCCCCTGACCGCCCGGGGCCCGGCACCGACACCGCCCGGGCCGGCCGCGCCGGTCCGGGCCGCATGGGCGGCCCGGACGGGGGCAGGCGCGCAGTGGAGGTGTCGCCATGGTCCCGGTGGATCACGTGTCGTCCCAGGGCGGGGAGCGCGGACCGGCCCCCGAGGGCCGGGAGCCGCGGACCTACCGCACGCCCTCGGGCACGGCCCGGGTGGTCTGCGAGGAGGCCCCGGACGGGGACACGGTGGTGCTCTCGGCGACCGGCGAGTTCGACGTGGACACCGTGGACTGCCTGCGCCGGGCGCTGGCCGACGCCCGGCACTCGGGCTGCCGGCGGACCGTGCTCGACGTCTCGCAGATCGGCTTCGGCGACTCCTCGTTCCTGCACGAACTGGTGACCGCGCACTTCGCGAACGGCTCCCTGGTCCTCACCGGGCCGCTGCCGCGGCAGCTGAAGCAGTTGTTCACGATGACGGGCACACTGCGCCTGTTCACGATCGTCCAGGATCGCGCGGTGCTCGGCTTCGCCTGATCATGGGCATGAGGCAGGGGACGGCAGGAGCGGGGGAGGGTGGTCCGGCGGGGCCGGACCGGAGCGGAAGGAGGCCGCCCGCGCATGGAGGCCATGGATCGGCCGGGAGACGTGACCGGACGGCTCGACGTCCGGGAACAGAGCGGACGGCGCCCCGGCACCGTCGTCCTCGCCCTCTCGGGCGAACTCGACCACGACACCGCGGGACCCTTGCGGGACGCCCTCGCGGCCCACGGCACGGACGGCGAGCGGATCGTCGTCGACTGCTCAGGACTCGGCTTCTGTGACTCCACGGGGCTGAACGTGCTGCTCCGCGCCCGGCTGCGGCTCACCCGGAACGGCGGCCGGCTCGACCTCGCGGGCCTACGGCCACCGGTCGACCGCATGTTCGAGATCACCGGGGCGCGCTCCGTCTTCCGGGTGTACGAGACCGCCGCGAGCGCCCTCGCGGACGCCCCGGCCCCGGAGGAGTCATGAGGCCCGGCACGCCGGGGAGCGACGGGCCGGGCGACGAGGACGACCGGCCACCGGACGCGGCCGCCGCCCCCGAGCCCGGGCCCTTCCCCGGCGCCCAGGTCAGGCGGCTCCTGCTCGACGGCTCCGCCGGGGCCGTGACCCGCTGCCGCGAGTTCACGGCGGTGGCTCTGCGCGACTGGGGCTGGCTGCCGGCGGACACCCCGGAGGGACGCGAGCGGGCCGAGGACGTGCTCCTGATGGTCTCGGAGGTCGTCACCAACGCCTGTCTGCACACCGCCGGGCCCGAGGAGCTGGTGCTGCGGCACGCCGGCGGCCTGCTGCGCCTCGAAGTGGCCGACGGCAGCCCGGAGCCGCCCCGTCCGAACGCGCCGCGCTCCCCCGCGCTGCCGGGCGGGCACGGGCTGATGGTCCTGAACCGGCTGGCCGGGGCCTGGGGCGCGGAGCCGAAGCCGGACGGCGCCCCCGGCAAGGTCGTCTGGGCCGAGATCGCCCGCCCGTCGCAGCCCCCGTGGTGGCGGACCCGCGGCCGGGACTGAGCACCGGCGGGGGGCGCCGGTCGGCGGTTTACGGCTCCCGGGAGGCGGAAAGCCGCCGCCTATGACGCTCGCGCACGGGAAGGAGATCCGGGTCAGCGGCCGCTCCCTGCGGTACGACCTGACGGGGGCGCCGCTCGGTCCGGGCGTGGTCGCGGAGTGCCGGGAGGTGACCCGGCGGGCGCTGCGGACCTGGTTCGGGCGGGCCGGCGCGCCGGAGGAGCGGGCGGCGGCGGACGCGCTGCTGCTGGTCTCGGAGGTCGTCACGAACGCGCACCGGCACGGCGGGACGCCGAGCGAGCTGCGCCTGGACGGCACCGACCGCGCGCTGTGGGTGCAGGTCAGCGACACCAGCCCGGAACCTCCCCGCCCGCACGGCCCGCACCGCGCCCGCCGCGCCTCCGGGCACGGCCTCTACCTGCTCGAACGCCTGGCCGCGCGCTGGGGCACGGTGCCCCGCGGCCCGGCCGGGAAGACGGTCTGGTTCCAGGTGGACGTACTCCCGGACGCTTCCCGGGGCGACGGGTCCTAGCTCCGGGTCTCGCGGGCGGCGCCGTCCTTCGCCGGCCGGCCCGTACCGGCGGACTCGCGGAGGGCGTCGAGGAGTGTGCGCAGGACCGGCTGGTCCAGGGAACCGGAGCGGACCACGGCGTGGATCGGCCTGATCGGCTCCGGGTGCCGGACGCGGCGGACGGCGACGCCGGGGTGACGGGTGCTCAGTCCGAGCAGGGGGACGAGGCTGACGCCGAGGCCGGCGGCGACGAAGCCCTGCGCGGTGGCGTACTCCTGTGACGTGGCCGCGAAGTCCGGGCTGAAACCCGCCGCGGCGCAGGCGTCGGTGACCGGGGTGAGACAGGGTCCTGGGGGCTCGCTCCGCACCCAGGGTTCGCCGGCGAGGTCGGTGAGGTCGAGCACGCGCCGGGCGGCGAGCGGGTGGCCGGTGGGCAGCACGGCCCGGTAGGGGTCGTCGAGGAGGTGCACGCCCCGGACGCCCTGCCGGGAGGCGTCGGCCGGCGGCCGGACGACCAGGGCCAGGTCGGCGTCGCCCTCGTACACCTCCGCCAGCGCGTCGTCGGGATCCGCGAGGCCGGCGTCGATCGCCACCGCCGGGTGCTCGCGGCGCACACGGGCCAGGGCGGGCGCCGGCCGGGTCGGGCCGTCCTGCGGCGGCGGGCCGGCCGGCCGCTCCCGTCGGACGGATGTCCCCCGACCGGGTGTCCGGCCGGGCCCGGGGTGTCCGGAGGGCGCGTGCCCGGCTCCGCGAGCCGGGCGAAACCTCACGGACTGGGCCTAGAGTGGATGGGCGGGGCGTCCGACCCCGTCCGGGCAGGGCCTCATGGCAGAGCGCACACCAGCATCCCACGGCAAGCACCAGGAAAAGCGCGACGGCAAGCGGGACAAGCGCCGCCGCGAGCGGGACGCGTCCGTGACGCGCGACGGCGAGGCGTCCGGGGCCGCGGCCCCGGCGGAGAGCACGCGCGGGGCCGCCGACGAGGGCTTGCGGGGGCTGCTCGCGGGGCTGACCGCCGTACGGGACGGGGATCTGTCCGTACGCCTTCCGGAGGGCACGGACGGTGTCCAGGGCGAGATCGCGGGCGTCTACAACGACATGGTCGACCGGCTGTCCCTGCTGACCGCCGAGGTGACCCGGGTGGCCGACGAGGTCGGCGGGCAGGGCCTGCTCGGCGGGCGGGCGGGCGCGCCGCGGGCGAGCGGGGTGTGGCGGGAGCTCAGCACCGGCGTGAACACGATGGCCGACAACCTCACCTCCCAGGTGCGGTCCATCGCCCAGGTCGCGACCGCCGTGGCGCGCGGCGACCTCACGCAGAAGATCCGGGTGGACGCGCGCGGGGAGATCCTGGAGCTGAAGGAGACCATCAACACGATGGTCGACCGGCTCTCCTCCTTCGCCGAGGAGGTCACCCGGGTGGCCCGCGAGGTCGGCACCGAGGGCAAGCTGGGCGGCCAGGCCCGGGTGCGCGGGGTGTCGGGCACCTGGAAGGACCTCACGGACAACGTCAACTCGATGGCGGACAACCTGACCAACCAGGTCCGCAACATCGCGCAGGTGACCACCGCCGTCGCCCAGGGCGATCTGACCAGCCGGATCGACGTGTCGGCGCGCGGGGAGATCCTGGAGCTCAAGACCACCATCAACACGATGGTCGACCAGCTGTCCTCGTTCGCGGCCGAGGTGACCCGGGTGGCCCGCGAGGTCGGCACGGAGGGCAAGCTGGGCGGCCAGGCGGAGGTCGAGGGCGTCTCGGGCACCTGGATGCGGCTCACCGAGAACGTCAACGAACTGGCCGGGAACCTGACCCGGCAGGTCCGGGCCATCGCCGAGGTGACGAGCGCGGTCGCCGAGGGCGACCTCACCCGCTCCATCGCCGTGGAGGCGCCGGGCGAGGTGGGCGAGCTGCGGGACAACATCAACGCCATGGTCGAGTCGCTGCGCGCGACCACGCGGGCCAACGAGGAACAGGACTGGCTGCAGACCAACCTGGCCCGGATCACGGCGCTGCTCCAGGGCACCCGGGGGCTGCCGGAGATCGCCGAGCTGATCATGGCCGAGGTGCCGCCGCTGGTCTCGGCACAGTACGGCGCGTTCTTCCTGGCCGCCGAGCCCGAACCCGGGCCGGGCCGGGGCCCCGGGGCGGTGCCGGGCGGCGAGCCGGGCGCGAGCCCCGACGGGGAGGCCGGCGGGCCGGCCGGTGCGCCGCCGCCCGTCCGGCCGGTGCCGGGCCCGGACCTGGTGCTGGCCGCCGCGTACGGCCTGCCGGTCGCCGACGGCGGTCCGCCGCGCCGGTTCCGCACCGGCGAGGGACTGGTCGGGCAGGCCGCCCGGAACCGGCGGGTGCTGCTCGTCGACCCGGTGCCCAAGGGGTACGCGACGGTGTCCTCGGCCGTCGGCACCGGCGAGCCGGCCGCGCTGATCGTCCTGCCGATCGTGGTCGAGGACCAGGTGCTCGGCGCCGTCGAACTGGCCTCGCTCCAGCCCTTCGGCGCGCTCCAGCGGGACTTCCTGGACCGGTTCGTGGTGAGCGCGGGCGCCGTGCTCAGCTCGCTGGTGGCCAACCTCCGCACCGACGAGCTGCTCGCCCAGTCCCGCAGCCTCGCCGACGAACTGCGCTCCCGCACCCTGGAGTTGCAGGCCCGGCAGCGCGAGCTGCAGCGCTCCAACGCCGAGTTGCAGGAGCAGGCGGAGCTGCTCGCCGAACGCAACCAGGACATCGAGTCGAAGAACCGGGTCATCGAGCAGGCCCGGCAGGAACTGGAGGCGCGCGCCCAGCAGTTGTCGCGCACCTCCATGTACAAGTCGGAGTTCCTGGCCAACATGAGCCACGAGCTGCGCACCCCGCTCAACAGCCTGCTGATCCTGGCCCGGCTGCTCGCGCAGAACCCGGAGGGGAACCTGACGGAGAAGCAGGTCGACTACGCGGAGGTCATCCACTCGGCCGGATCCGACCTGCTCCAGCTCATCAACGACATCCTCGACCTGTCGAAGGTGGAGGCGGGCAAGATGGAGGTGCGGCGCGAGCCCTTCGCGCTGTCCCAGCTCCTGGAGTCCCTGGAGGCCACGTTCGCCCCGGTGGCCGACCAGCAGGGCCTGGACTTCGCCGTCACCGTCGGCCCCGGCGTACCGGAGCGGCTGACCACGGACGAGGCGCGGCTGCGGCAGGTGCTGCGCAACCTGCTGTCCAACGCGCTGAAGTTCACCGAGGTGGGCGAGGTGTCGCTGACCGTCGAGCACACCCCGGCCGACGAGGTCCCGGCGGGTCTGCGGGACGGGCGGCCGGTGCTCGCCTTCCGGGTCACGGACACCGGCGTGGGCATCCCGGCGGACCGGCTGCGGCACATCTTCGAGGCCTTCCAGCAGGGGGACGGGACGACCGCGCGCGAGTACGGCGGGACCGGTCTCGGGCTCTCCATCAGCCGCGAGGTGGCCACGCTGCTCGGCGGCACCATCGAGGTGGAGAGCAGCCCGGGCAAGGGCAGCCGCTTCACCTTCCACCTGCCGGAGCGGCCCGCCCCGGCGGACCCGGCCGACGCCGAAGCCGCAGGGCCGGACGAGGACACCGGGCACGTCGGGCACGCCGGGCATGCCGGGGACGCGGGAGTCCCGGGGGCCACCGGGGGCACGGGGGACGCGGACGGCGCGGGGCTCGCGGGCGGCACCGAGGACACCGGGGAGGAGGCCCCGGCCGGGGCGGGCGCCGAACCGGCGACGACGGTGCTCGTCGTGGACGACGACGACCGGAACGTCTTCGCGCTCACCCAGGTCCTGGAGGCCCACGGGCTGCGGGTGCTGACCGCCGACGGGGGCCGGCGGGCCGTCGAGCTGCTCGCCGTGCACGACGAGGTCCGGCTGGTCCTGATGGACGTGATGATGGCCGGCATGGACGGCTACCGGGCCATCGAGGAGATCCGGCGGATGCCCGGCCGCGCCGCACTGCCCGTCATCGTGGTCACCGCGAAGGCCATGCCGGGCGACCGGGCCCGGGCCCTGGAGGCGGGCGCCGACGACTACCTCGCCAAGCCGGTCGACGAGGACGAGCTGCTCGTCAGGATCCGGCGCCGGCTGGAGGACTGACCGTCCCGCCGCCCGTCTCGTCCGGGCGCCGCACCCGGACCGCGACCACGCTGGTGTCGTCGTCCGTGTCCCCGAGCGCCATCCCGAGCAGCGCGTCCACGAGGAGTTCCGGGCTCTCCCGGCCGGCCACCCGGGTCGCGACCGCCAGCAGCCGCGCGAGCCCCGGCCCCAGGCCCTCGTGACGGCGCTCCACCAGGCCGTCGGTGTAGAGCAGCAGGGTGTCGCCGGGGTGCAGGGCGGTGCGGCGTTCCTGGTACGCGTAGCCGGGCACCGCGCCGAGCAGCACGTCCTGCGGCGGCTCCAGGAGCCGGGCCCGGCCGTCGCGGATCAGCAGCAGCGGCAGGTGGCCGGCGCTGGACCAGACGAGCCCGCCGTCCTCGGGGTCGTACAGCGCGCAGACCGCGGTGGCGGTGGAGCCGTCGCCGGTGCGCAGGGTGACCTCGTTGAGCCAGCCCATCAGACGGTGCGGCGGGCGGCCGGTGAAGGCGAGGGCGCGCTGGGCGTTGCGCAGCGAGACCATGCCGGTGACCGAGTCGATGCCGTGCCCGGCGATGTCGCCGACGGCGAGCAGCACCTTGCCGCCGGGCAGCGGCAGCACGTCGTACCAGTCGCCGCCGACCTGGTACTCCTCGGCGGCCGGGCGGTAGCGGGCCGCGACGGTGAGGCCGCCGGGGAGCTCGCGCAGGGCGGTCGCCTCGGGGACGATCGCCTGCTGGAGCTGGAGGGCGACCTGATGGCGCAGTTCGGCCCGGTCGCGGACGGCGGTGAGCCGGTCGAAGGTGGCGGTGAGGGCGAGCTCGGTGCGGCGGGTCGCGGAGACGTCCTGGTAGGCGCCGACGAAGCCGGTGACGGTGTCGCCGTCGAGGAGCGGTTCGGCGGCGACCCGGACGTGCCGCACGGAGCCGTCGGGCAGCACCGTCCGCAGCACGGTCTGGGCGCCCGAACGGCGCTCGGTGAGCGTCCGGAGCAGCGCGGTCAGGGACTCGCCGTCCTCCTCGTGGATGCGGGCGCGCAGCGCGAGCAGCGGCAGCGGCGGCTCGTCGCGGGCCATGCCGAAGATGGCGTACGCCTGCTCCGACCACACCGTGTCGCCGCCGGTCAGGCTGTCCTGGAAGGTGGCGACGCTCTGCAGCCGGGCGACGGCGCGGCCGGTGGCCAGGCCGGGGTCGCCGGTGGTGTGCCACAGGACGACGACGCGGCGGGGGCCCACGGGGAGCACCCGGACGTCGAGCAGCGGGCCCGGTCCGTCCTCGGGCGTGCGCGGCGGCCCGGCGGGCAGCCGGGCGGCGTGTCCGGGCCGGTGGGTGTGCCGGGCGCGGCGGGCCATCCGGGTGAGTTCGGCGTGGCAGTGCGGGAAGGCGCGGGCGAGGGAGCCGTCGTCGGCGGGGAAGGTGCCGCCGAGGGCGGTGGCGGCGGCCTCGTTGAGGTGCTCCACCTCCACGACCGGGGTGCCGGTCGCCTCCCCGGTGCGGAGCAGCACGGCCGGGTGGGTGAGCGCGTCGAGCAGGTCGGCCAGGACGGGGGCGCCGGCCTCGGGTCCGTCCGGGCGTTCCAGGAGGGCGGCGGCCACGTCCATCAGGCCGTGCACGGCCCGGCGCAGCGCCGGGTCGAAGGTGACCGGGCCGGGCCAGCCGACCAGCGCGACGCCCTCGGTCATCCCGCGCCGGCGCAGCGGGAGCACGGCCCGGGCGGCGTCCGCGCCGCCGCCCGGCAGGACGCCGTCGGCGGGGCCGGCGGGCAACCACACCGGCACGTTCCCGTCGAGCGCCGACCGGATCGCGGCCGGCCGGGCGGGCGGGATCCACGCCCAGGCGGCGGCCTCGGCGTGGCCGGCCCCGGCGTGCCCGGCGAGCCGCAGACAGCCGGCGCCGGCGAGCCGCCACAGCCACACGCTGTCGGCGCCGAGCGGCCGGAGCCCGTCCTCCAGGAGCGCCCGGGCCGCCGCCCCGACGTCCTCGGAGGTCTCGGCGACGGCCGCGGCGCGGCGCCGGCGGCGGGCGAGGAGGGGCGAGGCCCCGGTGTCGGCGAGGTCCGGGACCGGGGTGGCGGGGCGGCTGTCCGGGCCGGAGACGGAGTTCAGGACGTCCGCGGCGAGGTCCTCGGGCGACAGGCCGGTGGCGGTGGCGAGCGCGGAGAGGTGGGCGGCCGCGTCGACGGTGGAGACGCCCAGCTGGGCGGAGAGGACGCCGGTGGCGAGGTCGGTCAGATGGGCCCGGGCGCGCTCGGCCCGCAGCCGCCGGTTCTCGGCGGCCAGGCCCGCGAACCCGGACCGCTCCCCGGTGTCGGACGCCCCCGGGGGCGTCTCCGGGGATCCGGCGGAACCGGCGGAGCCGGCGGAACCGACCAAGACGACCTCCGGCGCAGGCGCTCGCCCCCCTCGTACCGTTTCGTCCCCTTTCGCTCTCGCGAGTCTACTCGCGGGTCGCTTCCCGCGCGGGCGGCGCGGGCCGGGGCTCAGTGCTGCACGGGTTCCGGCGGGTCGAGGGCCTCCAGGATGCCCGTGGCGTCGCCGAGGGCGGTGGTCGAGCCGCCGGACGCGTAGACGCAGTTGCCGGTGATGCCGACCGGGCACGGCATGGCGGCGGCGGCGAGACCGACGCGTCGGGTCGGCAGCGGGGGCAGGTCGGTCTTCCTCCGGTACGGGCGAACGTCCCGGAAGGTGTTCCACTCGGTGCCGCGGCCCCGGCCGCCTACCGGCGAGTCACCCACCGATGGCCCCGGGCCCGGACGGGCGGCGGGACGGCCCGTCCGGGCCCGGGTCCGGGTCGCGCCCGGGCCGTTCCCCCGGCACGGGGGCGCTGCTCCGAGTGGTCGGGA
Organism: Streptomyces sp. NPDC053541; assembly: GCF_044544705.1. Taxonomy (NCBI): domain Bacteria; kingdom Bacillati; phylum Actinomycetota; class Actinomycetes; order Kitasatosporales; family Streptomycetaceae; genus Streptomyces; species Streptomyces sp. NPDC053541. Next base: position 15,750 of record NZ_JBITXM010000010.1, on the reverse strand, counting down.
TTCGGCCAGGCGAAGGGTGCGGATTATGGCCGGAACACGCCGGGGGCGGCGGGAACCCTTCCCGTACCCCGACACTCATGCTCGGTGACGAGTCGTCCGGAACGTCCGGGTCGACCGCATCGAGTGAGAAGTCGAGGAATTCCGTGCTCCTTTCGCCGCACCGACGTCTGGCCGTGGGCGCGGGCGCCGCGCTGGTCGCCGCGCTCGCCGGGACGCTCGTCCCGGCCGCTCCGGCCGCCGCGCAGGCACCGGCCCGCACCACCGCCCAGGCCCAGGCGCCCGACCCGGCGCCGGCACCCGACATGGCGGGCGTCACCGCCGCGCTGAACGCCGCCCTGGCCAACGGCGCGCCCGGTGCGATGGCCCGGTACAGCGGCCCCGAGGGCGTCCGGAGCCGGACGGCCGGCGTGCAGGACCGCACGACGGGCGAGGCGATGGACGTGCGCTCGCGGTTCCGGATCGGCAGCGTCAGCAAGACCTTCTCCACGGTCGTGCTGCTGCAGCTCGTGGACGAGGGCCGGCTGGAGCTCGACGCGCCGGTCGACCGCTACCTGCCGGGCCTGCTGCCCGACGAGCGCGTCACGGTCCGCCATCTGCTCACCCACCGCAGCGGTCTCGCCGACTACACCGACCCGATGTTCGAGCGGACCGTGCCGGGCTTCGAGGCCGTGCGGAACCGGGTGTTCACCTACCAGGAGCTGGTGGACCTCTCCCTGGCCCTGCCCCGCACGACCGAACCCGGCGTCTCCTACAAGTACTCCAACACCAACTTCGTGGTCGTCGGCATGCTGATCGAGAAGCTGACCGGCCGGCCGGTGGCCGACGCGTACCAGCGGCGCGTCATCAAGCCGCTGAAGCTGCGCGGAACGTCCTACGTGCACCCGGACACCCGCATCGCCGGCCCGCACGTGCACGGCTACCTGCACCCGGACGAGGCGGGCGCGCCGCTGGTCGACTCGACCGAGCAGACCGTGTCCTGGGCGCAGTCGGCGGGCGCGGTCATCTCCACCACGGCCGACCTCGACACCTTCATGAGCGCCCTGATGCGCGGCCGGCTGCTCTCCCCCGCGATGCTCGACGCGATGACGACGATGACGCCGACCGACACCGCCCGCACCCGCTTCTACGGGCTCGGGCTGCGCCGCTACGACCTGTCGTGCGGCGCCCAGGTCTACGGGCACACCGGCACGGTCCAGGGCTTCTACACGTACGCCTTCGCCACCCGCGACGGGCGCCGCAGCGTGGCCGCGCTCGCGAACACCTCCAACCACGGGGCCGCGAACACGGCGCTCGGCGGGGTCCTGGAGGCGGCCTTCTGCGGGGCCCCGAAGACCGCGACGGCCACGAAGCCGGCCGCGCCGTCCGCGTCCTCGGCCCCGGCCGTCCGCTCGCTGGAGTCGGCGCCGAGCGCGACGGACCGCCCGGCCGAGCGCGACCTGCCCGAGCGGCACTGAGAGCCGGGGAACCGGCCGGTGGCGGGACGCGTGAACGAGCGTTCCGCCACCGCCGGTTCATCCGGTCACCCCCTGCCCGCCACCCGGACCTCACCGGCGGCGCCCACGATCCGGCCATGACCCGTGCCTCCCGCGCGACCCGCGCCGCCTCCCCGTCCGCCTCCGCCACCCCGGCCCACGCCCTCGCCTTCGCCCTCCGGCGCCCGGCCGCCGCCGTCCTCCCGCTGTCCGCCGCGCTCGTCCTGGCCGGCCTCGCGTGGCCGGCCTCGGGGGCGCAGGCCGCGGCGGCCGAAGCAGCACCGGGCGGGTCGGCGCCGGCGGCCCGTGTGGTGGCCACGGCCACGCTGCCCGACATCCCGCTGGCCGGGTTCAGCAACGGCCTGCTGCCCGGCACGGTCGCCGACGACCGGGGCGTCGACCTCGGCGGCATCGGCAGCGACCTCTACCCGGCCGAGCGGCCCGGCGAGTACTGGACCGTCACCGACCGCGGGCCCAACGGGCAGATCACCGTCGGCAAGGAGAAGCGCCGCACCTTCCCGGTGCCCGGCTTCGACCCGGCGATCGTGAAGATCCGCGCCACCGGCGACCGCGTCGAGGTGCTGCGCGCGATCCCGCTCACCACCGCCTCCGGCAAGCCGGTCACCGGCCTGCCCAACCAGCCGGGCCGCGACGAGGCGCCGTACTCCTACGACGCCCGGACCCCGCTCGCGTACGACCCGAACGGCCTGGACACCGAGGGCCTGGTCCGCGACCGGGACGGAAGCTTCTGGCTGGTGGACGAGTACGGTCCCTCGCTCGTGCACGTGTCCCCGGGCGGCCGGGTGCTCGCCCGGCACGTGCCGCAGGGCCTGAACCTGACCGGCGCCGACTACCCGGTGATCGAGTCGCTGCCCTCGATCCACCTCACCCGCAAGAACAACCGCGGCTTCGAGGGCCTCGCCCTGCTCCCGGACGGCGACCTGGTGATGGCGCTGCAGAGCCCGCTGCTCAACCCCGACAAGAACAGCGGCGAGGACTCGCGCACCACCCGGCTGCTGCGCTTCTCGCCGCGCGAGGGCGCCGTCACCGCCGAGTACGCGTACCGCTTCGACCCGGTCGGCGAGGTCGAGCCCGGCCAGACCAAGACCTCCGAGCTGAAGATCTCCGCGCTGGTCGCGCTCGGCGGCGACCGCCTCCTCGTGCAGGAGCGCACCGACAAGGCCGCCCGGCTGTACGAGATCCGGCTGCGCCGCGGCGCGGACATCCTCGGCTCTGCCTGGGACTCCCCCGCCACCAGCCCGTCCCTGGAACAGCTGACGGACCCGGCCGCCGCCGGCGTGCCCGTGCCGGCCAAGCGCCTGGTCGTGGACCTCGGCCGGGTCGAGGGCGTGCCCGGGAAGATCGAGGGCGTGGCGGTGACGGGCCGGCACACGCTGGTGCTGCTCAACGACAACGACTTCGGCATGACCGACGGCCCGCAGGCCTTCGACGCGGACGGCCGGCTGGTCGACAGCGGCGTGGAGACCACCCTGGTCACGGTCCGGCTGGACCGCCCGGTCCGCTGAGCCGGAGGACGGGGAAAGGCGCCGCCGGGGGCCGACCGGGCCGGCGGTGAGGGGCGGCCGGGGTCTGTCCGGCGGATCAGGGCCGGACAGGCCGCGGCGGCCGGTGCGTGGGGGCCTCCCCGGGCCCACCAGGGCCGAGGGCCGGGGCCCTTTCCCCGGGCCCGCCAGGGCGAGGGGCGGAAGCGATGCCGGAGGACTCCCCTGGGCTTCGCCCGGGGCACCCCCACCCCCCGGGCGAAGCCCAGGGGGGACATCGGCGACCGACGGCAACGCGGCGCGGCACGGTGCCCGGGGGCGCCCCCGCCCGGGCGGGGCTCGGGGGGAGTCGCGAGCCCGGCGTGATCGGTGAGACGCCCCCCCTAGAGGCGGGTCGCGGTGCGGACCAGGGCGGCGACGGCGCGGGAGCGGCTGTGGGGCGGCCAGGCGATGACGGTCGTGACGGGCGGGGCGTCCGGGACCGCGACCGTCGCGTGGGCCTCGCGCAGCTGGGGTCGGAGGGACTCCGGTACGAGCGCGCAGGCCCGGCCCAGTGCGATCAGCTGGAAGAGCTGGGTGTGGTCGCGCACCCGCGGGCCGGGGCCGTCCGGGTACCGGCCGCCCGGGCGCGGCCAGCGCGGCAGCGGGAGGTCCGGCCGGCCGGTGACCTCGGCCATCGTGACGTGCGGGCGGCCGGACCAGGGGTGCCCGGCGGGCAGGACCAGGATCTGCGGTTCGGTGTGCAGGTCCTCCGTGTCGAGGCCGGCCGTCGTGTCGAAGGGCCGCTGGAGCAGGGCGACATCGGCGTGCCCGTCGCGCAGCAGCCGCTCCTGCTCGCCCGGCCCGCACAGCAGCACCTCGACGGCGACCGCGCCGGGCTCGGCGGCGTAGGCGTCCAGCAGCTTCGCCAGCAGGTCGCCGGCCGCCCCGGCCTTCGTGGCCAGCACCAGGCCGTGCGACGGGCAGGCCGCGCGGCGGGTGCGGCGCTCGGCGGCCTCGACCGCGTCGAGCGCGACCCGGGCCTCCCGCAGCAGCACCGCTCCGGCCTCGGTCAGGGAGACGGCGCGAGCGCCGCGGTGCAACAGCGGCACGCCGAGCCGCCGTTCGAGCCGCTGGATCGCCCGCGACAGCGGGGGCTGCGCCATGCCGAGCCGCCGAGCCGCCCGCCCGAAGTGCAACTCCTCCGCGACGGCGACGAAGTAGCGCAACTCCCGTGTCTCCACCGGCACATGCTATCGGCGCCCCACCAGGACCGATACCCGTGCGGTATCGCCGGCCACCCGGCCGGTCTTGGACCTCGGGCCCCCGTGCGCACCAGGCTGGAGGACATGAGCGAACGGACGATCGCGCTGGTGACCGGCGCGAACAAGGGAATCGGGTACGAGATCGCGGCCGGTCTGGGCGCCCTCGGCTGGCACGTCGGCGTGGGCGCGCGGGACCCGCACCGCCGCGACACCGCGGTGGAGAAGCTGCGGGCCGCCGGGGCCGACGCGTTCGGCGTGCCGCTCGACGTCACGGACGACGCGAGTGCGGCCGCCGCGGCCGAACTGCTCGCCGACCGCGCCGGAGGGCTCGACGTCCTGGTGAACAACGCCGCGATCGCCGGCGGCCTCCCGCAGACGGCCGGCACCGTCGATGCCTCGACCGTGCGGGCCGTTGTGGAGACCAACGTGCTCGGCGTCGTCCGCGTCACCCACGCGATGCTGCCCCTGCTGCGCCGCTCGGCGTCGCCGCGGATCGTGAACATGTCCAGCAGCCTCGGCTCGCTGGCCCTGCAGACCGCACCCGGCGCCGACATGGGCCCGGTTCCCGCGGCGTACGCGGCGTCGAAGACCTTCCTCAACGCCGTCACCGTCCACTACGCCAAGGAACTGGGCGCCGCCGGGATCCTCGTCAACTGCGCGTGCCCCGGCTTCACCGCCACCGACCTCAACGGCTTCCGGGGCGTGCGCACCCCGCAGCAGGGCGCGGCGATCGCGATCCGCCTCGCGACCCTGCCCGACGACGGACCGACCGGCGGCTTCTTCGACGACGGCGGCCCCGTGCCCTGGTGACCCTTCAGTCCTCGGCCACCACCGTGGCCTCCGCCGCCTCGGCCGCTTCCGCCGCCTCCGCGAGGATGCGGGCGAGTTCGCGGGGGCGGGTGGTCATCGGCCAGTGACCGGAGTCGATGTCCACGTACGAGAGGTGCTTCACGGCGGCGAGCTCCGGGCTCTCCCCGCCCGCGATCCACTCGCGGGCCTGGTCCGGGGTGAACTCGGGGCACACCAGCGTCACCGGCAGTGCGAAGCGGCGCGGGTCGGTGAGCCGCACGATCCCCTCGGCGACCGCGCCGGGCACCGGGAGCGCGGCGGAGGCCAGGCGGGCCCGGGCGGCCTCGTCCAGGTCGGCGGCGTCCGGGCCCTCGAAGGGCTCCCAGCCGGGGAAGTCCACGACCCCGTCCCGGACCGGGAAGAAGGGGGCGTAGGGCCGCCCGTCGGAGGCGGGGAAGCCGCCGATCACGGCGACTCCGGCGATCCGCCCGGGCCGCGCGTCGGCGGCCGCCCAGGCCAGGGAGGCCGCGGCGGAGTGCCCCACCACGAAGGGCTTCCCGGCCGCCGCGTCCACGGCGGCGACGACGGCCGCGACCTGGTCGTCGAGCGTGGCGCCGACGGCGCCGTCGCCCTGGCCGGGCAGGGTGAGCGGCACGGGCCGGTGGCCGAGTGCGGCGAGTTCGGGCACGACGTCGTCCCATGCGGATCCGTCGAGCCACAGACCGGCGACGAGCAGAATGTCCACGAGCGGTTCTCCCGGTGCGAGTGCGAGTGCAAGCGCGAGTGCGAGTGCGGGCGGGTGCTGTTGCGGGGTGAAGACTGCGTCCGCACGCTACCGGGAGGGTCTGACAACGGCCCCCGCGTCAGCCGGCGACGCCGGCCCGGCCTTCCTCGTCCCCCGTCGCGTTGGCGTCCTCCGTCGCCTTGGCGGCCGTGACGAAGGCGCGGATCAGGGCGTGGTCCTTCACGCCGGGCGCCGACTCCACTCCGCTGGACACGTCGACGCCCCAGGGGCGGGCGTGCTCGACGGCCTCGGCGACGTTGTCGGGGGCCAGGCCGCCGGCGAGCAGCCAGGGGCCCTCGGGGCGGGCCGCGTCCAGCAGGGACAGGTCCCAGCGGGCGCCGGACCCGGCGCGGGGCGAGTCGAGCAGCAGCACCTCCTCGCCGTAGGCGCCGACCCGGGTGTCGGGCCGCTCCTTGAGGGAGGTGGCGCGCCACAGCCGGGGGAAGATCCGTGCGGCCGCCGCGAACTCCGCCTCGCCGTAGGCCGGGCCGTGCAGCTGGAGCGCGTCGACGTCGAGTGCGCGGGCGAGCTCGGCCGCCTCGGAGGCGGGGGTGTCGTTGACGACGAGGACGGACAGCACCCGCTCGGGGGTGTGGGCGCGGGCGTGGCGGGCGAGCGCGGCCGCCTGCTCGCGGGCCAGGCCGCGGACGCTGGTCCCGCTGACGACCAGCCCGACCGCGTCGGCCCCGGCCGCGACGGCCACGTCGATGTCGGACGTCGTGGCGAGCCCGCACACCTTCACGAACACAGCGTCTCCTCGTCTGTTCCCGGCCCCGGACCGCCCGCCGGCCCCGGACCGCCCGAGCCTACCGCCGCGGTCCGGTCGGCCGGCGGGGCGCCTAGGCCCTGTCCGGAAAGTGGCGTCGTCTGCCCGCAGGGCAGGGCTCGCGGTGTCTGGTGCGTGCGATCGCAAGGCGGAGGTGGGGGTACCTCCCCGGCCGCCAGGCCGAGGGGGCGGAGACATGGCTTGCCATGGCGACCGACGACAACGCGGCGTGGGGGCACCTCCCGTGCCCGCAGGGCTACGGGGGAGTGCGTGCCAGGCGCCGCGAGCCAGGTGAGACTTTCCGGACAGGGCCTAGGAGCCCTCGGTCCGTTCGGCGGGTTCCTCGTCGTCGAAGGAGTCGGCGGCGTACGGGTGGACGTAGTGGTCCTCGCCGAACGGGGTGAACCAGGTGCCGAAGCCGAGCAGCGGGGGCTCCTCCTCCGCACCCCCCTCGTGCACGTGGGCGCGGAAGCGCTCCAGGGCGGCGAGGACGTCCGCGTCGAGCAGGCCGTACAGCTCGAGGGCGGCCCTGGCCTGTTCGAGGAGGAAGCGCAGGACCAGTTCCTCGGCCAGGCAGCCGAGGCGGGCGAAGCTGCCGTCGGTGAAGCGGGTGGTGAGGGCGACCGCGGTGACGAGGAAGCGGCGGGCGAAGGGCTCGTCGTAGCGGGCGGCGTGACGGGCCGGGAGCCGGTCGAGGTGCCAGAGGTGGCCCTGGCAGTCGGCCACGTCGGTGTCCTCGTCGGCGAGGGCCTGCACGTCGTCGTACAGCTCGTCGATGAACACCTCGGCGGCGTGCACCAGGGCGCCGGCGGCGAGTTCGGCGGTGTCGGGGCTCGCGCCGAAGACGGCCGGTTCGAAGGACCGGAGCCGCGCCGCCATCGCGCGGATCTCCGTCTCGGGGTCGGGCGCGTCCTCCACGACCTCGGACCAGACGCCGTCCTCGTCCTCGCCGTCCTCCCGCCGGGCCCCGCCGGCCGTGTGGCGGGCCCGCCGGGCGGCCGGGTCGCTGGGCGGCACGTCCGGGCCGTCGGCGGCGGCCAGGCTCTCCCGGGCGCGGTCGGTGTGCAGCCGCACCTCGCTGCTGACCACGAGCCAGCCGGTGAGGAGGTCGGTCCGGTCCAGGACCTCCTGGACCACGGCCCCGACCGCGTCCTCGGCGCTCTCCAGGGAGGGCGCGAGGGCGGTCACGGACAGTTCGGCGCCCCGCGCGTAGGGGGTCACGTCCACGTCCAGGACGTCCACCTCCACGCCGTCCGGTCCCTCGGCGCCGGCCACGGAGCCGAAGCCGCGCTCCAGGAGCACGGCCGCGCCGAACCTGCCGAGGGCGTCGAGGTCGGGGGCGTCGTCGGGTATGCAGGTTTCCACGGTCACGACGTACGTCACGACGCAAGACTGCCAGCCCGGGCGGGGTGGTTTCGAAGGGATTGCGGAATCCGGACGGAACGGGACGCGGGCCGGGCGCGGGCGGGGCACGGCCGGCGCGTGGCAGCGATGCCGCCGGGCCCGGGCCCGAGGGCCGGAGAGGCGCGGGAGGCGGGGCATGGGAGGCCGGAGGGGCTCCCGGGCCTGAGGGGCTCCCGGGCCTGAGGGGCTCCCGGGCCGGAGGGGTACGGGAGGCCGGAGGGGCTCCCGGGCCTGAGGGGCTCCGGACCCGGGGCGCGAGGGGTGCGGGAGGCCTGAGGGGCTCCCGGGCCCGAGGGGTGCGGGGGCTGGAACGGCATCGGGGCCGTGGCCTCACCCGTAAGGGCGCCGCCGGCTCGCCGCTCCCCCGGCCGCGCCGCACCCTGGGGCGGATGAAGCCACCCGCTGCCGCCGGACCCGACGAACTGACCGCCTTCCTCGCCCGGCTCACGACGGTGCTGCTCGGCGTCAGCGGGGAGGGCGCCGAGATCGTCGACCGCACGGTGACGACGGCCGCCCGCGCCTGCGGCGGCGAGGCGACCCTGCTGCTCGTGCCGGACGCCGCCGTGCTCACCGTCCGTACCACCGGCGGCGAGCGGACGACGACCGTGCGGGCCTTCCCCGAGGTGTTCCGGCTCGACCGGGTGGTGGCCGTGAAGGCGCTGGTCGCCGACCTGACGGCGGGCCGGGTCGGGCTCGCCGGGGCGGCGCGGCGGCTCGACCGGATCGAGGCCGCGCCCGCCCCGTACCCCTGGCCGCTCAAGCTGCTCGGGATCGTGCTGTTCTCGCTGGGCTTCGCACCCCTGATGCAGCCGACCTGGTACGAGATCGGCACGACGGGCGTGCTCGCGGCGATCGCCGCCGGGCTGGCCGTCGCCGCGGACCGGCTGCCGCGGCTGGCCAGGGTGCTGCCGCTGGTGGTGTCCGTCGCGGTCTCCGTCGTCACCCTGGTGTTCTTCGCCGACGGTCCGGCGCGCGGCGGGCCCGTGCTGCTGATGCTGCCCGCGCTGTTCTTCTTCGTGCCGGGCGACTACCTGAGCGCGGCGGCGGCCGAACTCGGCGCGGGCCGCCTCACGACGGGCGCGATCCGGCTCGTCTACTCCGCCTTCCTCCTCGTCCAGCTGTACGTGGGCGTGCTGCTCGGCCTGTACGTGACGGACACGCCCGCGCGCGCCCTGTTCGACGTGGCGGCGGAGGCCGATCTGCCGCGCTGGGCGCTGTTCCTGTCCTGGATCGTGTTCACGGCCGGGACGGTGCTCGCCTTCGCGGTCCCGGCCCGCCTGTTCTGGCCGCTGCTGGCCCTGGTGTACCTGACGGTCGGCGTGCAGTCGCTGGTCACCAAGCTGATCGGGGAGACCGGCGGCACCTTCGTCGCCGCCGCCGTCCTCGCGGCGACGGCGACCCTGCTGACCCGGCGGCCCGACCGGCCGCCGCGGCTGGTGCTGCTGCTGCCCGGCTTCTTCACCCTCACCGTGGGCTCGCTCGGCATGCGCGGCCTGACCACGCTGGCGGGCGGGCACGTCATCGCGGGCTTCCGGGACCTGCTGCAACTGGTCACGACGGTGGTCGCGATCGCCGCCGGCCTGCTCCTCGGCGCGACCCTGGCCGCCCGCTCCCCGCACCCGGAGCCCGCGCCCTGAGGGGTCCGGCGCGCTGCGGGACACTGGCCCCGGACCAAGGCGCACGGGACGGGGAGGTGGGGGCGTGCGGCCGGACGTGACGGTGGTGCGGGCGTGTCTAAGGGACGGGGACGGGGGCGGCGGCAGTCCGACGGCCGTCGTGTGCGAGGACGCCGGGGAGGCGGCGGAGGCCGGCGAGGCCGCGCGGCAGCGGGTGCCGGAGAGGTACGGCACCTCGCATGCGGTGTTCGTGCGGCGCGCGGGCGACACCGTCGGGCTGCGCTTCTTCACCTCGGGCGGTGAGCTGCCCGCCTGCGGGCACGGCACGGTGGCCGCCCTCGCCGTGCTCGCCGCCCGCGGGGGTCCCGGGCCGGTCTCGCTGTCCGCGGGCGGACGGCGCTTCACCGGCCGCACCGCGCCCGTGCCCGGGGCGCCCGGGCGGGTCGCGGCGGCGTTCGACCCGGGCCCGGTGGCGCTGCGCGCGCTCGGGCCCGGGGAGCAGGGCCCGCTGCTCGCCGCGCTCGGACTGCGCGCGGACGCAGAGGTCCGGATCGCCGGTGTGGGGCGCGAGCGGGCCCTGGTGGCGGTCCCGGACCGGGCGGCGCTGTGGGGTCTGGCGCCGGATCCGGTGCGGCTGCGGGCGGCCTGCGACCGCGCGGGGCTGCTCGGCGCGTACGTGTACACCGCGCCCGGCCCCGAGGGGGCCCTGGCGGCGCGGATGTTCGCGCCGTCGATCGGCGTGCCGGAGGACATCGCCAACGCCAACGGCACCGCCTGTCTCGCCGCGCTGCTCGGGCGGCGCGGGATCGCCTCGATCGCGGTCGACATGGGGGACGCGCTCGGCAGCCCCGCCACGGTGACGGCCGCCGTCCGCCCGGACGGGTCCGTGGAGGTCGGCGGCCTCGCGGAGGTGCCGCCCGGCTGAGCCGGGGCCCGTCAGGTGGCGGTCGTCAGGGCGGTCGGAGAGGTCCCCGCGCGCGCGTCAGGCGCTCGTCAGGTGATCGCCTGCGATCCTCATGCGCCCGTCAGCGCGGCGACCACTCCGCGCCCGACGCCCTCGTCCCCGAGCAGCGCGTTGTGGTCGAGGCAGCCGGCCGCGATGTTGGTCGCGCCGGTGAGCGGGACGCTGGTGTCGGGGTCGATCACCTCGTCGCAGCCGGACCAGAAGGTGGTGTGGGTGACCGGGCCGGGGGTCTCGTCGCCCTCGGCGAGGCGGTTCTGGACCCAGCTGCCGGGGGTCATGTCGCGGCAGGCCTGGTCCCAGAGGGCGCAGGCCCAGGCGACGCTCGTGCCGTGGTTGGGTCCGGCCAGGGAGATCCAGTGGGCGACGGTGGCGGTGCCGCCGCCGTACTTCACGTACCAGCGGGTGGGCAGGCTGCCGAAGGAGTGGGCGACGACGTCGACGCGCTCGGCGCCGGTGGTGCGGCGCACCTCGTCCACGTACGCGGCGAAGCGGCCGGCCAGGACCTCGTTGACGGACCGGTGGGTGTCGTAGCCCCAGCGGAAGATCTCGCCCTCGGCGTATCCGGCGGCGCGGAGCCGCGCGTCGAGGCCGCCCCAGACGCCGGGGTCGGCGTTGTAGCCGTGCACGAGGATCACGGGCCGGTGGGCGGTGGCGGCCCGGGCGGGTGCCGTGCCGGGGCCGGCGAGCAGGGCGGCCAGGGCGATCAGCAGGGTGAGGAGGGCGGTGGCGGGGCGTCGCATCGGCGGGCCTCCCGGCGGTCGGGGTGTGGGGGCGGGGACGGCGGCGGGAACGGGGATGGCGGCGGTGCCGGCGCCCGGTCTCGCCGGTGAGGCGGTCGACGGGGGGACACCGCTCCGGAGTTGACGGAGCGTCAGCTTCTCGCACCCCGGATGTTACCGCCGGAAACCCCGCCCCCGCACCCCCGTGTCCAGGACCACACGGGACCCCCCTGCCGCACATCGGAGGGGGCGGGTTAGCATTTGAGCACTGCCTGGCTCGATCGAGAGATGCTTTCTGTGACTGTCAACGAGGACTCGTTCACAAACTGGAAGAACCGCGAGGAGATCGCGGAGTCCATGATCCCGATCATCGGGAAGCTGCACCGGGAGCAGGACGTCAACGTCCTCCTCCACAGCCGCTCCCTGGTGAACAAGTCGGTGGTGAGCATTCTCAAGACCCACCGATTCGCCCGCCAGATCGACGGCGAGGAGCTGTCGGTCACCGAGACCATGCCGTTCCTGCAGGCGCTCACCACGCTCGACCTGGGCCCGTCCCAGATCGACATCGGCATGCTGGCCGCCGACTACAAGGCGGACGACAAGGGCCTGTCCGTGGCGGAGTTCACCGCCCAGGCCGTCGCGGGCGCCACCGGTGCCAACAAGATCGAGCGCGGCGAGGGCCGTGACGTCGTCCTGTACGGCTTCGGCCGCATCGGCCGGCTCGTCGCCCGCCTGCTCATCGAGAAGGCCGGCTCCGGCAACGGCCTGCGCCTGCGCGCCATCGTCGTGCGCGGCGGCGGCGACCAGGACCTCGTGAAGCGCGCCTCGCTGCTGCGCCGCGACTCCATCCACGGCCAGTTCCAGGGCACCATCACGGTCGACGAGGCCAACGGCACGATCGTCGCCAACGGCAACACGATCAAGGTGATCTACGCCAACGACCCCTCCGAGGTCGACTACACGGCGTACGGCATCGAGAACGCCATCCTGATCGACAACACCGGCAAGTGGCGCGACCGCGAGGGCCTGTCGAAGCACCTGCGTCCGGGCATCGACAAGGTCGTCCTGACCGCCCCCGGCAAGGGCGACGTCCCGAACATCGTGCACGGCGTCAACCACGACACCGTGAAGCCGGACGAGAAGATCCTGTCCTGCGCCTCCTGCACCACCAACGCGATCGTCCCGCCGCTCAAGGCGATGGACGACGAGTACGGCGTGCTGCGCGGTCACGTGGAGACGGTCCACTCGTTCACGAACGACCAGAACCTGCTGGACAACTACCACAAGGCCGACCGCCGCGGCCGTTCCGCGCCGCTGAACATGGTCATCACGGAGACGGGCGCCGCCTCCGCCGTGGCCAAGGCGCTGCCGGACCTCAAGGCCCCGATCACCGGCAGCTCGATCCGCGTCCCCGTCCCGGACGTCTCGATCGCGATCCTCAGCCTGCGCCTGGGCCGCGAGACCACCCGCGACGAGGTCCTGGAGTACCTGCGCGACGTCTCGCTGCACTCGCCGCTGAAGCGCCAGATCGACTTCACCACGGCGCCCGACGCCGTCTCGATGGACTTCGTCGGCTCGCGCCACGCGTCCATCGTCGACGCCGGTGCGACCAAGGTCGACGGCGACAACGCGATCCTGTACCTGTGGTACGACAACGAGTTCGGCTACTCCTGCCAGGTCATCCGGGTCGTCCAGCACGTCTCGGGCGTCGAGTACCCGACCTTCCCGGCGCCGGCGGCCTGAGCCGCCCCGGCCCCGGCCGGGACCGCGTCGCACGCACACCGCCGGAGGGCGGCGGGGCACCCGCCCCGCCGCCCTTCGGCGTTCCCGGGCCCCGTCCCGTACCGGCGCTCCCGGGGAACGAGGAGGTGCCACGGCGCGCCCGTCGCCTCTGGAGCCCGGTCGGGGGTGTGGGTCCGGGGAGAGACGGGCGTGCCGTGGCACCGGTTCGGGGGTGGCGCGGGGTGGAGCGGGTCAGCCGGCGAGGCCCTCGGGGCCGAGGGCGGACACCGCGGCGGCGCCCTCGGGGTCGTCGCCGGGCACGGAGCCGGCCAGCGCGGTGGCCTGCCGCAGGGTCTCGGCGAGGTTCTCCCAGTCGAGGGCCGGGCGGTCGTCGCCGCGCACCGAGATCAGGGAGGCGTTCCAGCGCATCCGGGGCACGCCGGGCAGCGGGCGCAGTCCGCCGGCCTCGCGCGGGGAGGCGGCCAGGGCCCTGGGGAGCATGGCGCAGCCGAGCCCGGACTGGGCGGCGGCGCGGACCCCGGCCATGGAGCCGAGCTCGTGGATCTCGGGCGGTCCGTCGGAGCGGAGCCGCAGGAACTCGGGCAGCCAGCGCTGCGAGGGGCAGTCGGGGTCGGCGATGACGACCTGCCGGCCGACGGCCGCGCCGCGCATCCGGGCGACTCCGGTGACGGGCACGAACTCGACCTCCTGGAGGCGCACTTCTGTCAGGTCGTCGGGCCGGTCGGGGGTGCGCAGCGGGTCGGCAAGGGTGCCGGGCAGGGCGGCGGGGTCGTCGGCGTCGACGACGGTGAGGACGAGCGCGCCGTCGATGGTGCCGGCCCGGAAGGCGTCGTGGACCTCGCCGGTGCCCATGACCCGCAGGGCCAGCTGGACTCCGGAGAGGAGCCGGCGGCCGATGTGGGTGAGGCGGGCCAGCTGCTGTCCGTAGGCGAGCGCGGGCACCACGCCGACGGTCATCCGCGGCGGGTTGGCGGCCGGGCGGCGCAGGGCGGTCTCCATCTCGCCGACGAGCGCGAGGATCTGCCGGGCGTAGTCGCAGAGCACGGTCCCGGTGCGGGTGAGCCGTACGCCGCTGGGGAGCCGTTCGAAGACGGGCTCGCCCACCTGCCGTTCCAGGGCGCGCATCTGCGCCGTGACGCTGGACTGCGAGTACCCGAGGCGGCGGGCCGCCTGGGTGAAGGACCCGGTCAGGGTCACCTCGCGGAAGGTTCGCAGGGTTCTTGCGTCGATGTCCACGTGTTCAACCCCCTTGCCGCCCCCCGGCGGCACCTGACACGGGGGCGGCTCGGTCAGGCCGCCCGTTCGATCGCCCCAGTCGGTCTTCTCACACCACAGGGGTGCCGGACGCTTCCTCGCTCCCGGCACCCCTGTCGGCAGCGCAGGACTCTACTCGGCGAGCTGCGCCGGAACCAACGGAAAGTCCAGTTCCGGTTGCGCAACGTGATTGAAGAAGTTCGACAGCACGTTGAGCGCCACGTGGCCGACGATCTCGGCGAGTTCGGCGTCGGAGACGCCGGCGGCGCGGGCGTCGGCGAGGGCCGCGTCGCTGACCCGGCCGCCGCTCTCCATGATGGCGCCGGTGATCCGCAGGACCTGGTCCATGTGCGGGTCGCCGGCGTCCTGGCCCTTGCGGGTGGCGAGCAGCTCCTGCTCGCTCAGGCCGACCTTGCCGCCGCGCAGGGTGTGCGCGGAGACGCAGTAGGTGCAGTCGTTGCGCTGGGCGATGTAGAGCGCCAGCTGCTCGCGCTGCCGGGCGCTGAAGCTGCCGCCGACCAGGGCGTCGCGCATGGCGAGGTAACCGCGCAGGGCGGCCGGGCCGTTGGCGAGGGCGGCGTAGAGGTTGGGCAGCTTGCCGAGCTGCTTGAGGGTGCTCTCGAGCAGCTCGCGCTGCTCCTCGTTGGCGGACTCGACGGTCAGCTGGGGCAGGCGGGGCATGGATCTCTCCTTGAGCCGAACCAAGACGGAACTGATCGGTACCATCCTGACGGTACCGATCGGTTCCATCCGGCGCAACGGGAGGCGCGGACTCCGTTCCCGGCTATGGAACCGAGTGGTACCGTTTGGTATGGCCACGAACGCGAAAGAACGACTCCTCAGTGCCGCGGAGCGTCTTTTCTACGAAGAGGGCATCCGGGCCGTCGGCATCGAGCGGATCCTGTCCGAGTCCGGAGTGGGCCGGGCCTCCTTCTACCGGCACTTCCCCAGCAAGGACGACGTGGTCGTCGAGGTGCTCAGGCGCCGCGACGGCATGTGGCGGGCCTGGCTGGAGGGCCGCATCGAGGCGAGCGAGCGCACGCCCGAGGAGCTGCCGCTCGCCCTCTTCGACGGACTGGCGGAGCGCTTCGCCGCCGCCGACTTCCGCGGCTGCGCCTTCATCAACACCATGGTCGAGGCCGCCGATCCGGAGAGCCCGGCCCACCACGTGGCGGCCGAGCACAAGGAGAAGGTCATCGCCCGGCTCGACGCCCTCCTGACCGAGGGCGGCTACCGCGACCACGAGGCCCTCGCCCGCCAGCTCGCCCTCCTCGGCGACGGTGCCATCGTCACCGCCCTGCGCGAGGGCACCACCGAGGCTGCCCTGCGCGCCCGCGCGGTCGCGACGGTCCTCCTGCGCACGGCGGACCGCGCACCGCAGCCGGCCGAGGCCGCCCGCTAGGGGGTGTCTTGTCGATCAGGCCGGATCTGGGGGCACCTCCCGTGCCCGGAGGGCTACGGGGGAGAGCGGCGTCCGGTGCATGGGGTCTCCC